>DATFXM010000204.1:0-16133 GCA_035315885.1 Blastocatellia bacterium | reverse complement strand
TGGGCTAGGGGATGCAACCCTTCGGGGTTGAAAAACTCAGCACTCAGGACTCAGCACTCAGGACTCAGCACTCAGGACTCAGCACTCAGGACTCAGCACTCAGGACTCAGCACTCAGGACTCAGCACTCTCTAGTCGTTGACCTTGAGGACCGCGAGAAATGCTTCTTGAGGGATCTCAACTCGGCCGACGCGTTTCATTCGCTTCTTGCCTTCTTTTTGCTTTTCCAGAAGCTTGCGTTTGCGAGTGATGTCGCCGCCGTAGCACTTTGCCAGTACGTTCTTGCCCAGCGCCTTTACGGTTTCGCGTGCGATGACCTTGTTTCCTATCGCTGCCTGAATTGGAACCTCGAAAAGCTGGCGCGGAATCAGTTGCCGCATCTTTTCCACCAGCGACCGGCCTCTCTGATACGCGTGATCGCGATGCACGATGAGCGAAAGAGCGTCCACCGCCTCGTTCGCTACCAGAATATCCAGCTTCACCAGATCTCCTTCGCGATATCCGATCAGCTCGTAGTCGAACGATGCGTAACCCCTTGAAAGCGATTTCAACCGATCGTAAAAGTCGAGCATGATTTCAGACAGGGGCAACTCGTAGGTCAAAAGCACACGCTTCTGTGTCAGGTATTCAAACCCGAGCTGCGTGCCACGCTTCTCCTCAAGCAGCGCGAACAGCGGTCCAACGTACTCGTCGTTCGACATGATCATCGCGCGGATGATCGGTTCTTCGATGATCTCGATGCGGCCCGGGTCGGGCAGTTTTGAAGGGCTGTCGATCTCCGCCACCTCACCATCCGTAGTCGTGACCCGATATCGAACGTTGGGTGCGGTGGTTATCAATTCCAGGTCGAACTCGCGCTCCAATCGTTCCTGCACGATTTCCATGTGCAACAAACCCAGAAAGCCGCACCTGAAGCCAAACCCGAGAGCGGCCGACGATTCAGGCTCGTAAAAGAAGGACGAGTCGTTAAGTCTCAGCTTGTCCAGCGCGTCGCGAAGCTCTTCGTAACGGTTAGACTCGATCGGGTAAAGGCCTGCAAACACCATCGGCTTGATTCGTTTGAAGCCGGGAAATGGCGTGGACGTCGGACGAGCCGTTTCGGTGACCGTGTCTCCAATTTCAACGTCGGCCACCGTCTTGATTGAAGCGGTAAAGAAACCAACCTCGCCTGCGCCAAGCTCGTCGATTTCCCGCGGCTTTGGTGTCAGGACGCCGAGCGCGTCTACTTCGTAGTCCTTTTCGGTATCCATCAAGCGCACTCGCATCCCCGTGCGGATTACTCCGTCGATGACGCGCATCAACACTACGACACCGCGATAGCTGTCGAACCACGAATCGAAGATCAGCGCTTTCAGTGGGGCGCGAGGATCTCCGGTTGGCGGTGGAATCTCGCGAACGATGGATTCGAGTACGTCGACTATGCCAATGCCCTGTTTGGCGGAAATCATCAGCGCGTTGTCGGTCTCGAGTCCGATTGTGTGCTCGATTTCTTCTTTGACGCGGTCCGGTTCCGCTCCCGGGAGATCGATCTTGTTGATGACCGGGATGAGATGAAGATTGTGATCAAGGGCGAGATAGGTGTTGGCCAGAGTCTGCGCCTCCACGCCTTGTGACGCGTCGACAACCAGAAGGGCGCCTTCGCAGGCCGACAGCGACCGAGAGACTTCATACGAGAAGTCCACGTGGCCGGGCGTGTCTATCAGGTTTATCAAATATTGTTGGCCGTCGCGGCCGGAGTAGTTGAGGCGGACGGCGTGTGCTTTGATGGTGATACCGCGTTCGCGTTCTAGATCCATCGCGTCGAGCACCTGTTCAGACATTTCGCGTTCGGATAGCGCACCGGTGACTTCGAGCAATCGATCGGCGAGCGTGCTTTTACCGTGATCGATGTGAGCGATGATCGAAAAGTTTCTTATGAACTGGCGGTCGATCATTGGAGATGACTGAAGAGCTGCATCGAATTTCTAAGGGGTAAGTATACCAGCGGGAGGCGTGATCTGAGTACTGTATTAAAATCTCAGCACTTATCTATTCAGCCTGGTCACGGGCGAGAAGAGCGGCACCGACAACGCCAGCTTTGGCGCCGAGGCGCGCAATCACGATCTCACAAGCGTTGAACGAAGGAGGGAACGCACGACGCCGGGTCTCTTTGATCGTGGGCTTGAGTATCAGGTCCCCGGCAACCATCACCCCGCCGCCAAGCACGACCATTTCAACATTGAGCAGGTTAACCACCGTCGCAAGCGCGATGCCCAGAAACATCCCGGTGCGCTCCATCATCACCTGCGCCATCTCATCGCCTTCGCTAGCGGCGCGCGCAATGTCTTCAGCGGTAAACTCTCGGTCGCGAGGCAACGCAAGCCTTGAAAGAGAGGACGTGCGATCGCGATATAACCGCTCGCGCGTCCGACGCACAATATTGGGTCCTGAAGCGATCGTTTCCAGACATCCGATGTTGCCACAGGTGCACTCGACGCCTTCGGGATCGATGGTCATGTGTCCGAACTCGCCGGCGAACCCCGAGGCCCCGCGATAGATCTGTCCGCTGACGATCAACCCCGCGCCAATTCCTGCTCCAAGCGAGACGTAAAAAACTTCCTTCCGACCCATCGCCGCGCCCGCCTGGAGTTCCCCGTACGCCGCGGCGTTCGCGTCATTGTCCAGAAGAACGGGCAGGCCCGTCTCCGCGCGCAGTTTCTCAGTGAGATCGAAGTCGGATAGGGCGGGCAAGCTAGGTATCGTTTCGACTCGATGTGTCTTCCGGTTTACCAGGCCCGGTATTCCTACGCCGATTGCGCGCACCTCGCCCGCTCCGGCTCGGTCGCGCAGTTCCTTGACGTCGCGAGCAATCTGGCTGAACAACTCAGCCGCGCTGTGACCCGGTTCGTTACGAAGTTCCTCGATAACCTCACCACTGGAGGTCACCAGCGCTCCCTTGAGGATCGCGCCGCCGAGATCGAGTCCAATGTATAAAGGTTCGCCAGCCATCCGAGATTCGGCGCTTCTTACGCCATTCTTCTTCGGAGAATAACAAAGGCTTCAAAGGGCTGTCAATTTTTGCGAAGTACGCTAAAATCCTCTACCTTCAACTGACTCAGGCTGTATCTCGTCTCTGGGTTGAAGGGTCGTGCGCCGGAGACTACTACCCGAGAATCAACACCAAGAATGTACGAGTTGCTTCAGAGATACGGTCTGTGGGCTGTCTTTTTCGGCACCATGCTCGAAGGCGATCTTACGCTCCTGCTGGCGGGCGTACTCGCGAGGGCTGGCCTGTTCGGATTCGACCAGGCCCTGATAGTTGCGACGGCCGGAGGCTTCGTCGGCGATTCGCTCAGTTATCTGATCGGAGCCCGGTTTCGCGACCGAGTCAAACGCTTTCACTTCTTCAATCGCGCCCGCCCTAGAATCGAGAAGCTGATGCGCCGCTTTGGCGTTCTGTCAGTATTCATCGTCAAGTACGTGTACGGGCTGCGTACCGCGAGCGCTATCTTCTGGGGCCTCGCTCATTTTGGCTATCTGCGGTTTGCATTCCTGACGATCATAAGCTGCGGCGCGTGGGTAGGTCTTCTGGTGGGGCTAGGCTTCACTTTCGCGACCGGAGTTGAAAAGCTGATCGGCGATCTCTATCGCGTACAAATCGTGTTGCTCATCGGCGCGATCATCGTTGCCACGGTTTACGGAATAACGCGTTTCGAGCGGAAAGTGATCGAGCAGGACCGAATCTTTCTTCCCGAGGAAGAGCCGGAAGAGGAATCGAAGAGTCTTGACTGCGCGGAGTCAGAACCATTTCGCGATTGAGCGAAAGTGGCTTTCACCGCAGGTAAATGCATAGAACCATCCTCGAACACTTGACCGTAATCCTCACACCGTGAAGGGAGTGACCTGCCACTTCATTTGAAAAACGTGCGCGGCAACGGATAGATTTCGACAATGTGAGCCGGAAAAGGGCGTTCGAAGCGCACGGAAGAGATGGACCCCAAGGCAATTTCTCATTACCGGATTGTCAGCAAGCTCGGCTCGGGCGGAATGGGTGAGGTATATCTGGCCGAAGACGTGAGGCTCGGAAGGCACGTCGCCCTGAAGCTGCTGCCGGCGTCATATCAATATGACCCGGAGCGCAGAACCAGATTCGTCGCGGAAGCGCGCGCGGCATCCGCACTGCGCAGTCCGAACATCGCAGCCATCTATGACATTGGGGAGCACGAAGGCGCGATGTTCATCGTGATGGAATATGTGGCAGGTGATGTACTGTCCGGCCAGATTGCGCGCGGTCCGCTTGCGGCCGATCGCATTGTTGACATCTCGGTTCAAGTTGCCGACGCGCTTTCCGAAGCTCACGCACAGGGCATAGTTCATCGCGATATTAAAAGCTCGAACCTCATCGTGAGCGATCGCGGGATGGTGAAGATGCTCGACTTCGGACTCGCCAAGATCGTTCCGACTACAGGAAAAAAAGACAGCGGGGAGCTGACGGTTGCGCTCGCCGGTCAGACCGCTCCCGGGATGGTCATGGGCACCGTCTCGTACATGTCGCCCGAACAGGCATTGGGGCGCCACATCGATCACCGCTCTGATCTGTTTTCACTTGGCGTGGTGATGTACGAAATGATTACCAGCCGCTTGCCCTTTCAGGGAGCCAGCGAAACCGAGATCATCGATAGAATTCTTCACGAGGAGCCCGAGGCGCTCTCGCGCTTCAACTACGACCTGCCCGAGGAACTCGAGCGCATAACCCGCAAGTGTCTTGAGAAAGACCGCGAACGCAGATACCAGTCGGCTCTCGAACTCTCGACCGACCTGCGGAATCTGAAACGAGACACGGATTCGGGGAGCAAGGCCTCGTACGCAACTGGTTCGCGGACTCCGTCGGGCTCGCGGGCCGCACGCTCGCGTTCCAGGGCTGTTGACTCTATAGCAATTCTCCCGCTGGTGAACGACAGTGAGAATTCAGAGCTTGAGTATCTTTCGGACGGCATCACCGAGAGCATAATCGCAAGTCTTTCGCAGCTCCCGAAGCTCAGAGTGATGGCTCGCAGCACGGTATTTCGATACAAGCGGTCGGGTGAGCTGCAGCTCGGGGCCCACGCTCCCGATCCGTTGAAGATCGGCCGCGAGCTGGGAGTCAAAGCGGTGTTGACCGGACGAGTCACGTTACGAGGCGATGCACTGGTTGTAAGGACGGAACTGGTTGACACCGACGACGGCGCGCTGATTTCCAGCGAGCAATACAACAGCAAACTGTCGGACATCTTAACTGTTGGGGAACAGATATCGACGCAGATCTCAGAGAAGCTTCGTTTGAAGCTGAGCGGCGCTCAGAAAAGGAAGCTGACTCGTCGATACACCCAGAACACCGAAGCATACCAGCTCTACCTGAAAGGAAGGTTCTACTGGAACAAGCGCACTGAAGAGGCATTGAAGAAGGGCATCGGTTTCTTCGAACAAGCAATTGAATCCGATCCTAAGTACGCGCTGGCGTATTCGGGAATTGCGGACTGTTACAACATACTTGCGAGTTACAATGCGATGCGTCCTTCGGAAGCTTTTCGGAGGGCGAAGACCGCCGCGGCACGAGCCCTCGAGTTAGATAACAAGCTTGCCGAGGCGCACACGTCTATGGCGTTTGTCACGTTGGCGTACGACTGGGATCTGCGGCTGGCGGAGAAAGGCTTCAAGCGAGCGATTGAAATCAGCCCCGGATATGCGAACGCACATCATTGGTACGCGTTGCTGCTTGCTGCTTTAGAGCGATTTGACGAGGCGTTGAATGAGATAAAGAAGGCGCTGGAGCTGGATCAGCTATCGTTGGTGATGAACACCAACGTAGGTTGGATACTGAGTCTGGCACGTCGATGCGACGAAGCGGTTGAACAGCTACGGAAGACGATCGATCTGGATTCCGGCTTTCAGCTTGCGCACCGGCGTTTGGGACATGTGTATGAGCAGATGGGCAAGGCTGACCTTGCGCTTGCGGAGTTTCAGAAGTCGATGATGGTATCCGGGCTCGATCCGGAGCTGCTGGCAGCGCGCGGCTACTACTGTGCGTTCACCGGTGATGAAGCGGGTGCGGCAACCGCGATTAGAGAGTTGGAGGAGTTGAGTCGGAACAGGTACGTGGCGGCTTTTTTCTTTGCGAAGGTGTACATCGGACTGGGTGACCGGGATCGGGCTTTTGAGTGGTTGGATAAGGCGTACGACGAGAGGTACGGGCTAATCGCCTATCTCAAAGTTGAGCCGACATTCGATGCTTTGCGTTCAGATCCGAGATTTGAACAGTTGGTTAAGCGGGTGGGATTGACGTAGTTGGGTTTCGGGTTTCGGGTTTCTTTGTTCCCGCGATAGCTCATAAGGAAAAGTAAGCAGTAGGCAGCCTGGAAGCTGGAAAACTTGACGTACGTAGGTCTGCCAACTGCCTAATGCCTACTGATTTCCTTATCTGCTATCGCGGGGACAAAGGAACCAGAAACCAGGAACCCGAAACCGTTCACCGGATAAACTCGCGAATATACTGATTCACCAGCGCCGGCTTCTCGTGAATCACCCAGTGCGACCCCTCCGGTACCCTGACGATCTTCAGATCGGGTACGAACTTGTCCAGGCCTTCGAGATTACCCGTCAACAGCGCAGTGTCCTTCTCACCCCAGATCACCAGCGTCGGCACTTTGACCGCGAGACGCGAAGCATCCATCCCGGAAAAGTTGCCCGCGCTCTTATCATCGGGTCCCGTCGGCGGCCCAACTCGTGCGGCGCGGTAATAGTTCAATCCCCCAGTCAGCGCTCCCGGTTGTGACCACGCCGCTATATAAGCCTCCTTGTCCTTATCGGTGAACACTCCGGTCTTCAGTAATTCGCCGAGCACTCCATTCACCAGCGCCGCGTAGTTGTTTGCAGACAGCGTGGCTTCGGCTTGAGGACTACGAAACAACAGCATGTACTGTGAGGCTTTTTGCTGCGCCGGGTTCTCCCTCAGCTCTCTGGCAAAGACCCCCGGATGAGGCGCATTGATGATGATCAGCTTTTCGAGATAATCCGGATGTGCGCTTGCAAATGCCCACGCCACTGCGCCGCCCCAATCGTGACCAACCAGAATAAACTTCTTGTGTCCGAGCTTTTCGGCCAGTGCGCGCAGATCTTCGACCAGATATCTGACCTGGTACTGATCTACCTCGGAAGGTTTCGAAGAGAGGTTGTAGCCTCGCATATCCGGAGCTACTGCCTGATAGTTCTGGCCAAACTCCGTCAACTGATTCTTCCACTCATACCAGAACTCCGGGAAGCCGTGGACAAACATGATCAGCTTGCCCTTGCCCGCAGTCACGTAGTGAAGCTTGACGCCATTCACCTCCGCGTATTCATCTTTCAACATAGGTGCCTTCGAGTCCTGTCCATTCGCATCCCGGGGCGCATCCTTGCCGGGCTTGTCCTTGCCGGGCTTGTCCTTGCCGGAATGCTGCGCGTATCCGGACGTTGCGACCGTTGCCAGTACGATAAACAAAGAAATGAGACGCATTCGAGCCAAGTCGGTGGATCTCATGTCACGATCCTTTCTTTATTTGGTCTTCTTGGTGGGATGAAGATACTCCTGCGGAGGACCTTCGTAGATTGCAAAACATCGCTGGCATCGATGCAGCGTGTTTCCCGGCGCGGCCTTAGCTGCAACGTCTGCCGGTGCGGTGCTCCACTGTTTGACGTGGCCCTGGCAGTTCTCTCCCTTTTCATTCTTCACGGTGCAAACCGTTTGTCCGGTCATCAGCGGCAAGTAATCGCCGGTGCGGACCGTCGGCTCCTGAACTTTTCGTGATTGAATGTTGGGAAGGCCCGTTCCTTCCATAGCGAGTGACCTCTCATCCCATATTTGTTCTGAGTGACCAAACAACCGGATGGCGAACTCAGTGCACAGAACTCAGAACTTGCGGAGCTATCTTATGGCAGCGATGAACCACCGGTCAATTCAGCCTGACTGTTTGCGCTGAACCAACACCACGGGTAGTCTGTCCCCTATGACTACGAGTCCAGAACAGTTTGTCGCATCGCTGGCGAAAGAAAATGAAGTCGCGCTCCAGAGATTGGGACAACTGAGCTCTGCGGGAGAGCCGGCCGAATCGCTCACAATCGAGCGACTGCTTCGTGTCGCTCTCAAAAACGAGCTCGAGGCAACCGAAGTAGCCGCAGTCTGGCTCGCGACAACCGACGAGTTAGACGTCAAACTTGCCCTGGCGCGACAGGTTGGCGACGAGTCCAAACATTACAACCTGATCAGCCGCCGGTTGTCGGCTCTGGGCGCCGATCTCCACAACTTTGACCCGCGAGACGGAGGCTACTCTCCGCTGTTTCAATTCCTGGTCTCACTGACTACCACTCCCGAGCGAGTAGCTGCCGGTCAATTCACTCGCGAAGGTATAGCCCTGATCCGAAATCAGTTGTTCATAGACTTTTGTGAATCTACCCGTGATGACGAGACGGCGGCTCTTTACCGCGACGTAATCCAGCCGGATGAGCGACATCACCACGAACTGGGAAGAGAGCTGCTGGTGCGTTATGCCAGGTCGCAGCAACAGCAGGCTGCTGCTAAAGAGGCGGCGAGGCGGACGCTGGCATTGGCCGAAGAGATCCAGGAAATGGCCAGGATGCGCGCGGGGATCAGCCGGGCGCCGGGCTGCTGAAGAATCGGGCGAGAGCTTCCCGTTCATAACCGGCAAAGGGAACAAAATCCTACAAGGGGACTGGGACGTCAATTATTGACGAGCACTCGGTTTGTAACCTAAACCCGTTAACTCAGATTTGTATTTACTCGATTGCGGCGAGAGGCTAACATAACCGCGTTGCCTGGCGGAGTTCCACTCCGGGCAGAGCGAGCATTGGCGATCGCCCCTAAGGGTCTAATCCCGGCTTAAACAGCACCCCCGCCCGGATACACTTCTGCGTCTGAAACGAAGCGATGCCGCTGTTATCTAAGGTAGACATACTCGAACGAGTCTCTTCAGGGACGAGCCTTCGGGGCGCTAACCTGGTGCGCACTGATCTTTCGTCGATGCAACTGTCGCAGGTAGACCTGGCCGAGGCAAACCTTCGCATGGCCGATCTCCGGCGATCGGACCTGCGAGAGGCTCGATTGACCGGGTCCTCATTGAGCGGCGCGACTCTCAGTGACGCCAATCTGACCGGGGCAAGTCTGGTAGAGGCTACGCTGATCGGTGCGATGTTGAGCGGGGCGGATCTTAGCCGAACCGATCTGAGCGGCGCCGACCTGACCGGCGCCAACCTTGAAGGCTCAGACCTTCAGGGCGCGTTCATGGTGGGAGCGTTCCTGAATGAAACCCATCTTTCGGGTGCGGACCTTTCAGGGGCCTTTATAAGGATGGCGCAGATGTCAGGTGCCAACCTCGCCGGTGCGCGACTCGAAGCGGTGGACCTTTCTAACACCGATCTTTCCAGTGCCAGACTCGATGGATGCTACATGGTGGGCGCAACGCTGGTTGGCGCAAATCTTTCTGCAAGCACTCTGACGTACGCCGATTTGAGGGGCGCCGATCTGACCGGAGCTGATCTGAGCGGTTGTAATCTGACCGGAGCTAAGCTTCGAGACATAAAGTTCGAAGGCGTTCGGTTGGACGATTCGTGGGCTGACTGGATCGACCTTTCCGAAGACGACGATCACGAGGATCGGGCGGCGCTTGAAGAGGTATTTGTAGGAATCATCGGGCGACCGCTCGCGCAAATCCTGGTTCAGGGCAGAGTCGGGGACGACGTCTGCGCGCTGATCCTCGCGCATCTTTGCCGGTTTCAGGTCACGCATCCGAACCACTCGGATGTCAGGCTGCGCGGAATACATCAGGGTATAAGCGCTTCGGCGATTTATCTCGAAGCCGAGCACGAGCTGAGTCTTGCCGCATATCTGTTCGACTTCGCGGACATTATCGGTACCGGTTCGGTGGAGCTATTTGAAAAGCTTGCGGCCGCTGTTGCCGAACAGGACGACCCGGGGCTGAAACCCGGTCCGCTGCCGCCCAGCACTCGTTCTTCGCTGTCCGGATTTGTTTCCCAATCATCGGTGGCTGTCCCGGGCGGCATTGCGCACGTCGGCGGAGAAGTAGTTTCAAGCCTGGAAGCTCTTCAGCGGACACCGTTCTGGACAAGCGAGAAGGCGGTAGTCATTCTCACCAGCAATCGTCGACTATGGCTTGAGTCAAGCTCGGACGCCTCTCTCACATTGAGGCCACCTCACGGCGCAACGCTTGGCATCGATCTGGTCAAAGGTCATTTCATCACCGACGAGATCAGGCGTAACGGCAGCAGGCAGTAGGCAGGTTCGGGTTTAGGGTTCGGTCGCGCAATGTTGCGATGGAACCACAACTCTTTCGATCCGAGTCGTGAGGAAAAATGTTTAACCCTAACTTTCATCGTACGAACCCTAAACCCTAAAACCGAAACCCGAACCTGCCTACTGCACCTCCTTTTGGTATATTGTCGGCGCAATTCCGAAAGGAGATTCCGCAATGAAAAAGACGCTCACCTTGGTCATGCTCTTGCTGCCAATGACCGCCCTCCCCTTCAAGCTGAGCGCGCAGTCGTCAGAATATGAACGACTGCTCGCGGAAATCGAACGAATCAAGGCAATCGACAATCATACGCACGTCACTCGAGTCGTTGCCGCCGGTGAAGAAGACCACGAGTATGACGCGCTCCCCTTCGAGTTGCTCGAACCCTTTCCCTTGATGGTTCGCCTAAGACCCGACAACCTCGAGTATGCTGCAGCATGGACGGCATTGTACGGTTACAAATACTCGGATATGTCGGACGCCCATGTCCGGGAACTAGCGGACGCGAAACACAAAGTCATGCGCGACCGCGGCGATTCCTATCCGACGTGGGTTCTCGATCAGCTCGGCATAGACATCATGCTGGCAAACCGTGTAGCGATGGGACGCGGTCTGAACGCGCCTCGGTTCCGCTGGGTTTCCTACATCGACGCTCTCGTTTTTCCGCTGAGCAACGAAGCCGCCAAACGAATGAACCTCGACTATCGCGCCTTTTATCCAGCAGAAGAACGATTGCTGAAACGCTATCTGTCCGATCTCAAGCTGACCGGACTTCCGGCTTCGTTGAAGGAATACTCTTCCCAGGTAATTACGCCGACTCTCGAACGACAGAAGAAAGAAGGTGCGGTTGCGGTCAAGTTTGAGATTGCCTACCTGCGATCGCTGGGATTTTCGGATCCGCCGGAGTCTGAGGCGAGCCGTGTGTACGCGCGTTGGTGCAAGGGAGGCGAGCCTCCTGTATCGGACTATGCGATGTTGCAGGATTACTTGTTCAGGCAGGTTTGCCGTGAAGCGGGCCGCCTTGGACTAGCGGTTCACATTCACGTTTTCGATGGAGGCGGAGGGAGCTACGTTCAGAGCGGCAGCAATCCGACAGTGCTCGACTCGGTGTTCAACGACCCCTCGCTGCGGAAAACAAATTTCGTGATCGTGCACGGAGGTTATCCGCACACCAAATCGACTGCCGGGCTGCTCAGCAAGCCCAACGTGTGGGCTGATTTTTCCGCGCAGGATCTTCTGATTTATCCGCGAGCTCTGAGTGAAGTGCTGCGAAATTGGATGGAGTACTATCCCGAAAAGATTCTATTCGGCACAGATGCTTCGCCTTCTTTTGGCGAGATTGGCTGGGAAGAGACGGGATGGCTTGCAACGCAGACCGCACGACAGGCGCTGGCGATGGCACTCACCGCGATGATCCAGGACCGCGAAATAACGCACGACAAGGCTGTTGAGCTTGCGCGACTTGCCCTGCGTGATAATGCGATGAAACTATACGGGTTTGAGTCAGCAAAAGGGCAGTAGACCTTCAGAAGCTGCCTCAATCGACTTCGGCCGGACTGATCGTGCGTCGGAGCCGTGTTCCGTTCTCAAGAACAAAAGCCGTGCCCGCGTCGTAACCAAAGACAATTCGAGAATGCTCCAGTTTCTTGGGAGGCTTTATGGCGAGATGTGATGCCTGTGCCATGGAAATCCTTGGCGACGAACGCTTCTGCCGTAATTGCGGAGCTCGCATCGCCGTGCTGGTTGAGGACCTTGCGGACACGAATGAATTCTCCCGGCCAATCTCTCAACTCAAAGTAGCGCCGGTAGGGCAGGGAAGCGTAGTTGATCCGTTCTATGCAACGGCCTCGACGACGTTCCCACTCGCAGAAGCTTCGGGCGCCTTGAAGCGAACCGTCTCATGGATAAGGCTCCGGTTCAGCGGAAAGCTACTATGGATCGGCCTGTTCCTGTTGACGCTGATCTTTGCGATATCGGGACTTGCGATCGGTAGAGACTACATTCGATCTCGACGGCTCGTGCGTCTCGAGACCATCAGAGAAGTCGAGATGGCTCGACAAAGGAGACAAGCCAAACAAGCCGAAATCCTACGGCACTCGATGGAAGCGAGCATTCAGAACGCGCTGGGGTTCAAGCCCGCGGCGATCTCCACCGTTGAATTCCCGGACATACAAGGTGTGTTTGTCGCCAGCCTTGTCAGCCAATACAGTCCCGCCGCACTGGCGCACTTTCGAGCGGGAGACGTGTTGACGGAGTTTGCGGGACGACCGATCAGCAACAGCATAGATCTCGCTCAACTGCTGGAGACTCTCAAGCCGGGGTCGGAGGTTGGCACAAAGGTGTACAGGGACGGAAAGACGATCGCGCTGAACATCGCAATCGATGACCGCTCATCACCACCCACCCTGCCCAAGACTCCACCGCGAGACCAGGGATTTCTTGGGCTAGGGAACGTAACGCGGCATTGCTGTGTTCCCGGAACAAAGCAGTGGGCATTGGAAGTTCATCGTATAGTTGATAACAGCCCGGCGGATCTTGCGGGTCTGCAGCTTGGGGACCTCATCACAGAGTTCAATGAGCAGTCGATAGCGACTCCGGATGAACTGGGCCGCCATATTCAAAGCTCGACGCCAAGGACTAGAGTTAAGCTGAAGTTCTATCGCGGCAGCGCTGAACATACGGTCGAGTTGACAGTTGGCCACGGCTGGTGAGGGGAGAAGGTGCACGAAGGCGCGACGCGGAGACGCGAGGAAGAGGGACACGAAGCGGCAAAGGGGTGACGCGGGCGAGTGAATCAAGGATTTGAAGTTTCTAAAACTTTTCAGCAGCCCGCACTCAGAACTCAGAACTAAGAACTTAACAAAGCAACCAGAGCGGGACGGTTGCGCGTACGGGCAATGTCGACCGGTGTCTTACCTTCTTTGTCTTTCTTGCGAGTGTCGCCGCCGGACTCCAGCAGCACCTTCAGCAGTCTTTCGTTTCCTCGCGACGCTGCCTGATGTACCGCAGTCCAACCCCGTTCGTCACTGATGTTCGGACTAGCCCCCTTCTCCAGAAGCCAAAGCGCCTGCTTGATCTGTCCCCACCGCACCATCTGGTTCAGAACGGGCCTTCCTTCGTCTCTTATCCGGTCGGGGTTGGCGCCCCGCCTCATCGCGATGTCCGCAAGCTCGGTATGCGTCTGCCATATAGCCGAGCAAAAGGCGCTCGCCGGATCTGCTCCGCGCTCCAGGAGCAGCTCAAAGAGTTCTCGCTTTGAAGGGGATGCCGCGAAATAGATCACGTCCACGTCGTGAGACCAACTCCGTACGGTGGCCCGAGGGTCCGCGCCCGCATCGAGAAGCAGCCGCGCAATCTCCATCAGCGCTTCTCGCGTCCTGGTGTTCTTGCCCATTCGCGATCCCGCAACGCAATGCAGCGCGGTGAGCCCTCCGCTATCGCGGGCGGTCGCAAAATCACCGTCTTTCTGGAGCTCGCGTCGAACCCGCTTTATGTCTCCAAGAGCCGCGGCAACAAAACCGTCGATAACCGCGCCTGCATTTCGCAGCACTGCGACGTAAGCGGGTTCGCCTACAAACGCAGCCGCAAGGATCGCGCGCATCGAAGGCCATCCGCCAAGGTGCTCGGGATCCGCGCCGTTTTCGAGCATCCACCGAAGACACGCCGACCGTTCTTCGCTGATCAGTGACCTGTCGCCGTGCGGCCTCTCCTGAATCAGCGAGTGTATCGGACGATAGCCCCTGTAACTTGCATTCAAATCCGCTCCCGCCCGCGCCAGCAGCTCGAATGCCTTCTGTGAACCGGCCCGGCCGGCCTCACAGATGACGGCTGACGAACCCGCTATGGATGGGTTCGATCGGAGCTGCGATTTGAATTCCTTCAGATCGCCTCGCCGGAGTGCCTCTATCAGTATCTTTTCCGTGTGACTTGCCATAAGAGTTGCCGAGTGCTGTGTGGCTGCCTCTTTGCCTCGATTGAGGCAGCGCTCAGCCATTGCTACTGCTTGCGGAGTTTCTCCACGCTGACCGTGACGGGAAGCGTGTTACCGTCATGGCGCAGTTTGTACAGAAGATCCGATTCCACCGACTTCTTTGCCGCCGCGATGTCGATGTTAAAGAGCCGGGCCACGTTCTCTCCAAAGATCTTTCGCTTGACCTCGTCGGTCAGTTGAGGCCAATGGTTCTTTTCTATCATTTCGTCCGGGATCGTGAATGCCTGGAAACCCTGGATCTGCCAGTGAGGCGGCCCAATCACCGGAGTGTCGGTGCCCCACAAAATGTGGTCGGCGCCCAGTCCTTCCAACAGCGTGCCCATCAGTTGTGCAAACCTCGCGGGCTCCTGAGCCATTATTCGGCAGAGGCCGCCAAGCTCGGTGTAGATGTTTTTCGCCTTTGACTTCCGGGCGTGCTCTGCTAATTCGGATTCCCACGGAAAGGAGCTGTGAAACGCGATGAAGTTGAGGTCGGGAAAGTCAGCCGCCGCGCGCGCAAGGCCCGCTGTGTGGCAATACTCTTCCAAAAACAATCCGGGCAAGCCGGTGTGCATGCAGACGTTCTTCACCTTATGCTTTCTCAGAACTTCAAACAGCGGATAGGTGTTCTTCTCATCGTCCATTCGCCAACCGGTCGCATCGGGTCCCGGAGGATATAGCTTCAACCCGTCAATCTTTATTTCTTCGCATTGACGAATCAATGATTCGACTGCTGAATGGCCGTCGGGCGGGTCCACGACGCCCAACACGCGAATGCGCGAAGGGGCCATCGATCGAATCATCGCCGCTTCCTTCGGTGGAAACAGATCTACTCCATCGAACGCCGCGCGCATGCCGAAGCTGTTCAGGAAGGCCAGGTCGGTCTCGCTTTCCATGAAGATGTCTTCAAAGAACATGACGCGGCCCATATCCGCGATGGGAACTGGTCGCCCGATGATTGCGGCTCTCGCGCCCGCAAGGGTTTTGAGGAAGTTTTCGCCGCGCGCTGTCAAAGTTTTGATCCCGCCCGCACGCCACCAGACGTGGGTCTGAAGGTCGATCAGTATCGGAGGCTTCAAGTCCCGATCTTTATCGAGCATCCTTTCGACCGTGATCTTGCTCACAAAACTGGAAGGCGGCAATTCGTGTGCTGAGGTGCGTCTCTGCAGGAAAGTCAACGTTGCGGCTGCGGACGCGCCCTTCAGCATTTGTCGTCTTGAGATTCCTGGTTTGTTATCCGGCGAACTCTTTGGCTTGGGCATGTGGCTCTCCTTGAGAAGTTCTGAGTTCTGAGTTCCGAGTTCTGAGTCGTTGATCCGATGTATGCTGGGTGTCCGGCTAAAGAGCCAAAACTCAGAACTCAGAACTTCTAAACTCACTTAGACTCGTTTCCACGCGAGCATCATTCCGTCGCGTACCGTGAGGCAGACGTTTTCGACGCGAGTGTCGGCCTGCACGTGACGATCGAACTCTACGATCTTCATTGTGAGGTCGTCTCGCGGATCGATTACACGGCCGCTCCACAACACGTTGTCGGCTACGATCAAGCCGCCGGGTCTGACTAGTGGCATGCAGCTATCCCAGTAGTTGACGTAGTTCTCCTTATCGGCATCGATGAACACCATGTCGATCGGACCGCTCAATGACTTGATTGTTTCCAGCGCCGGGCCCATACGAATCTCGATCTTTGATCCGTGGGGGCTTTCGGCGAAGAAGCGACGAGCGATTTGCTCGACTTCAGGATTCACATCGCAGGTAATCAGCCGGCCGTTTGAAGGCAGACCTTCCGCCATCATCAATGCGCTGTAGCCAGTGAAGATTCCTATTTCGAGCACCGTTGTCGCG
>DATFXM010000203.1:0-6112 GCA_035315885.1 Blastocatellia bacterium | reverse complement strand
TTCGAGGACTCACCGGGGGGTAGAGTTCTGTCGCCCGCTGCGCGGGCTCACGTCGTTTGTATGTGCCTCTCCCCCGGTTCGAGGACTCACCGGGGGCTACGGTTCTGTCGCCCGCTGCGCGGGCTCACGTCGTTGTGCCTCTCCCCCGGTTCGAGGATCACCGGGGGCTACGTTGTGTCACCCGCTGCGCGGGCTGACGTCGTTTGTATGTGCCTCTACCCCCGGTACGAGGACTCACCGGGGGAGACGGTTCTGCCGCCCGCTGCGAGGGCTCACGTCGTTTGTATGTGCCTCTCCCCCGGTTCGAGGACTCACCGGGGCTACGTTGTGTCACCCGCTGCGCGGGCTGACGTCGTTTGTATGTGCCTCTGCCCCCGGTTCGAGGACTCACCGGGGGATAGAGTTCTGTCGCCCGCTGCGCGGGCTCACGTCGTTTGTATGTGCCTCTCCCCCGGTTCGAGGACTACCGGGGGATAGAGTTCTGTCGCCCGCTGCGCGGGCTCACGTCGTTTGTATGTGCCTCTCCCCCGGTTCGAGGACTCACCGGGGGCTACGTTGTGTCACCCGCTGCGCGGGCTGACGTCGTTTGTATGTGCCTCTGCCCCCGGTTCGAGGACTCACCGGGGGCTACGGTTCTGTCGCCCGCTTCGCGGGCTCGGGGGTCCACTCAGAACTCAGAACTCAGAACTTCCTCAGGCCGCGGGGCGCAACTTCTCCAGCAGTTGAAATGCTTCGTTCGAAATGAAACTCCCAAAGCCCGGGCCAAACAGTGAAATGCTCGACTCATAAGTCCCGTGACGATATTCGTCCTCGGTGATGATGTAGCCTAAAGCGTCGTTCGTGAGCCCCAACACAAACGTTTTCTCGAACCCCAACAGCTTCCCTCGCTGCTTCACCTGAAAATTCAAAATGCTGCCGAGCTCCCCGGGAATAGTCACAAACGCGTATCGATTGTCGAATGAAACAGCTCCAATCTCAGAAGCGTAAGACTCCGGATACGTCATGTTCGGTGGGAACGCTCGCGTAGGTACGATCTTCAGAGTCAGCGGAGCCCTGGCCAGCTTTATCTCGACCGTCTCCTGCGACTTCAGCATCAGGCTCACCTTGTACGCCTCGGCCGCCAGTATCGTGCCGACGTTCTCCGCGCGTTGCCAGTCATCGTCGCCAAGGAACGGGTGCGGCGCTATCGTTCCCTGCGCGCCGTTGGCAAATATTGCCATCACCTGACCACCGAGCATCCGCTCTAACGCCTGTCGAGCGTACCCGACAAAGTCCGCTGAGAAGCTCATGTTCTTCCCGCTGAGTACGGTTGGGTGAGCCGCGAAATTCATCAACACCGCGATCGGTTTGCCTGTCACCGCAGAGTCCACGCGAATCACTCCCACTTCAGGATCGACCGGCCCGTCCGGCGGCCACTTCGAACGGAACCTGGAGATGCCACGCGCTTCGCCGGCACCAAACGCAATCTTTGCCGGCTTCAGATCCTTGTTCGCGGCGATGATCGCGTCTGCAGTGCGTCGCTCGTAGTTTGCTCGCGTTTTCTCGTCGAACTTCCCGGCGAGGATGAATGCAAGCTGCGGCAGCAACTCCATGTAGGCGCCGCCACCTGAATGAGTATGCGACGACATCACGAAGATCCGATCGGGCTTGATACCGGTTCCTTCGGATGCGATCGAGCGAACTCGTTCGACCATTCCATGATCGAACCCCAGGTGGTCTACCGAGCAAAATGCGAGCTTCTCGACACCGTTGTCGATCACTAACGCGCGGGCTTCAGTCGGATCGTGGACACCGGTTGAGGGCCGGCCCATTCGATCGCCGTATCCGGCGAGCGGCGTTCCGATTTGTGGAGTGATATCGCTCTTTCCAACACCTGCAAGCAGACGGGCGCTGTTTTGCGCTTTTGCGTGCGCCAGACAAAGCAGGACTACGATGAGAGCATTGAACACACAAACTGCCCTCAGTCTTTTCGACACGGAATCAGCGCGCATTTTTTTCCCCTGATGCGATTGGAATGGCAACCGAAACTTTGCAAGCGAGTTCATCGGCTGCGCGAGGCAGCCGACAAGCGACGTGTGACCGCCACGGATTGGTTGTAGGCCGCGAGCCGGCTCAGGCTATTGTTGCTCCGCCGTCGACTACAATGGTCTGTCCGGTGATGTAGCCGGAGGCCCGCGATGCCAGGAAAACCGCAACGCCCTTCAACTCGCCCTCGGCGCCGACTCGTCCCATCGGCACCCCGGCTTCTATACGGGGCTGAGCGGCCTCGAGCACTTTTTCGGTCATTCGCGAAGGGAAGAATCCGGGCGCGATTGCGTTGACTCGAATACCCGATCGCGCCCACTTGGCCGCGAGCTCCCGAGTAAGGGCGATCAGTCCGCCTTTTGCGGCAACGTAGGCCGAAATATGCTGCCCGCCAGGCATTGAGCCCTTCAAACCGGCTACAGAAGCCACGTTGATGATGTTGCCGCTTTTTCGCTCCAGCATGTGACGGCCTGCTCGCTGGGAAAACAGGAACGCGCCGGTGAGGTCAACATCTACGACCTGCCGCCACTTGTCTATTGAGTGCACCTCGGCAGGTTCGCCCCACGTGATCCCCGCATTATTGACCAGAATGTCCAGCTTGCCGAACTTCTCGATGGTCGCATTCACGACCGACTGGACGTCTTCTTCCTTTGAGACGTCGCACAATGCGCCCTCGCAAACAAAGCCGCGAGCACGGAACTCGTCCACGGTGGGGGTCAGCCATTGCTCGCGCCTTGCGAGCAACATCAGCGAGGCGCCGGCTTCGGCGAGTCCTTCGGCCATTTCCTTACCCAGACCTCGCGATCCTCCGGTCACCAGCGCGACCTTGCCGCTGAGATCAAACAATTCCTTTAGACTTGCCACGTTCGATTCGCTCCTCGGGTTCAATTGATTGGCATTAATGCTTCATGCTTCTTTGTTTTTCTTCTTCGATCACGTCGGCGACCAGCTTCATCATCCTAGCTCCAAGCAGCTCGGTACCCCGTTGCATTGCCTCGCCCATTACCGCTGGAATGACATCGATGGCCTTTTGCCCCGTGGGGGTTTTATAAAACGCGACGAGGTCTCGAAGTTCGCTTTCAGTGAAGTGCTTGTCGTAAATCGGAACCAGGATCTGCTGAATGGCATCATTCCAATTCAAGCGCTCCGGCATCAGTTGCTTGATGCGGTCGAGCGCGTGTTGCGAGCGCTCCTCAATCACGCGGACGACCTCCTCAGGCGATTTGCCTTTGACCTCGTCGGAGTGCTCGAGCGCTTTGCCTACGAGAGACGGCATTTCCGCGCTAAGCTGGTCCAGCATGAGACTTGCCGCCTGTTGCGCCATCTGATCCGCCTTGGTCAAACGAAAAAGCTCGGTTATCAACGCCTGCTTTTCCGGCGTTAGGGTCGGAGCCGGAACACCGCCTGCGTCTTTTTTCTGGGCGGCGGCGCTCTGCTGGCGGTTGCTCGACGCCTGCGATCCAGCGAGAGAAGACGCCGGTGCCACGATCGTCAGCACAACACACACAACTGTAAGAAGCGCCTTCTGTGTCTTAGTCCTATTCATTGCTAGTCCCTTCTTTATTCATCCTGGTCTAACATCCGAGTGTGATTGATCCCGTTCTTTTGCCTTGGCCTCGTCCCATAGCGAATTCATCTCGACGTGGTCGGAGTCCGCGGGCTTGCGGCCGGTTTCGCGCAGGCGGTCTTCGATGTAGCGGAACCGCCGGCGGAACTTTCTGTTTGATGCTTTCAACGCGCTTTCGGGATCTATTCCGGTCAATCTTGCCACGTTGACAGCCACAAAAAGCAGGTCTCCAACTTCGTCCGAAATCTCCTGGTGATTGTTCGGTTCGCGAGCGACTGCCTCCTTCAACTCCGCGACTTCCTCGTCCAGCTTCTCGAGAACCGAAGGCACGTCCGGCCAGTCGAAATCTACGCGGGACACCTTGGTTGTCATCTGAAAGGCCTCCATCACCGCCGGGAGTCTGGTTGATACGCTGTCAAGCATGGATCCGGGCTGGGCTTCGGTGCCTTTCTTCTCGGCGAGCTCGGCAGCCTTGATCGCCTCCCAACTTCGAAGCACCTCGCCGGACGTGGAAGCGGTGTCGTCGCCAAACACGTGCGGATGTCGGCGAATCATCTTGTCTACGATGCGGGCTATTACTTCGTCTATGGCGAAGCGATTCTCTTCCGCCGCTATCTGGCTGTGAAACACGACCTGAAGCAGCAGATCTCCAAGCTCGCCGATGAACTCCTGGTCGTCGCCGTCATCGATGGCTTCGACCGTCTCGTACGCTTCCTCGAGGAGCATCGGCTTCAAGCTTTCATGAGTCTGTTCTCGGTCCCAGGGGCAGCCGCCTGGCGCTCGGAGCCTCGCAATGAGCTGGACCAGCGTGGTGAAGCTCTTTCCCGGTTGTTCGGAAGGGGAATTGGACATGACCCAAGCGACTTTATAGGATGGACGATCAACCGGCAAGTCAGCGAATCCGATGGGTAAACGGCTACCTGCCACCGGACTCAAAATGGAGGTACACGAGTTATAATCCAGACATGTTTACAATGAAACCGATCGGCTTCGTTAGAAGTCCATACAGTGAGACTGCGCAAATCCCAAAGGGATTCGGGGCAAAGCACGATGTGGAAGGGAAGCTTGAGTTGCTGCCTGAGTTCGAAGAGGGACTGCTGGACATCGAGGGTTTTTCGCATCTTTTCGTGATATGGGCGTTTCACAAGTCGGGTGATGCGCAACTGTTGGCGACGCCTCCGACCGACAACAGGTCACACGGAGTGTTTGCGACTCGCTCGCCGCGACGGCCAAACCCGATAGGGTTGACTGTAGTAGAGCTGCTCGGAAGAGAAGGGCGGAAGTTACTGGTTCGAGGCGTCGACATGCTGGACGGGACTCCCATCCTGGACATTAAGCCTTACCTGTCAAGCATACTGGAGGATCGACTACGTCGCGGATGGCTTGCGGAAGCGGAAGCGCGTAGGGGAAAGTGAGTGCTGAGTGCTGGAGGTTTAGGGTTTCGAGTTTCGAGTTCCTCAGATAGAGACTCGGATGGGGCGTAATGCTCGACGAAAGACTACTAAATCAAAAGAAACCGGAAACCCGAAACCTTCAGTACTCAGAACTCAGAACTTCTATGGACATACTCGTTGGGACTTCAGGGTTCGCTTATAAGGAGTGGAAGGGAATCTTTTATCCCGAAGATTTGCCGCAGAAGAAATATCTTGCGTACTACGCCACTCAGTTCCGTACAACTGAGATCAACAACACATTTTATCGGATGCCAACGGCCAAACTGGTGGAGGGTTGGTACAATGAGGCGCCGCCGGGGTTTTCGTTTACGCTGAAGCTGACCCAGCGAATAACTCATTTCAAACGTCTGAAGAATGTTGATAGCGAGATGGATTTTTTCTTGAGTAGTGCGGCGGAGCTCAAAGAAAAGCAGGGTGCGATACTGGTCCAATTGCCGCCGAATTTTCAGAAGGACCTCGAGGTGCTCGAGGGATTTCTCGAGAAGTTCGCGAGCCGTGGTCGGTTTGCCCTCGAATTCCGGCACGCTTCCTGGTTTGGAGATGAGTTGTACGATCTGTTGAGAAAGTACAACACCGCGTTTGGAGTTGTTGAGAAAGAGGAAGGGGAAGGACCGGAGACTCCCCGCGAAGTGACTGGTTCATTTGTGTACATGAGACTGCGCAAGGGAGTTTACACCGACGATGAGCTGCGAGAGTGGGCGAACTGGATTGTGTCGCGTGGTGTGCCGGTGTATTGCTATATTAAACACGAGCAGCAAACTACGACAATCGCTCG
Organism: Blastocatellia bacterium; assembly: GCA_035315885.1. Taxonomy (GTDB): domain Bacteria; phylum Acidobacteriota; class Blastocatellia; order UBA7656; family UBA7656; genus DATFXM01. The sequence continues at coordinate 291 of DATFXM010000203.1, read as the reverse complement.
CCGGCTCATCGAAGCGTTGGATGCGATGATACGTTAGGTTTAGGGTTTCGGGTTTAGAGTTTAGGGTTCCTTGTTTTCAGGTTCGCTTCCAGTTGAATCGGAATACATCCCCGAACAAACCAGGAACCAGAAACCAGGAACCCGAAAGCCTAAACCGGAAACCCTAAACTGCCATGTTGTTGTTATGTCCAATATGTGCGGGCGAGTTCGAGATCGAACTGCCGGAGTGTCCCGGCTGCGGTGTCAGACTTGTCTCGTGGCGGGTAGAGCCGCCCGACACTGACCCTCCCG
>DATFXM010000202.1:0-18554 GCA_035315885.1 Blastocatellia bacterium | reverse complement strand
TCGTCGCACTGGTCACGATCCCGTTTTGGTAAGCGCGGATAACTCCGGCATTCACCCCGCCGGTCAAACCGAAGTCATCGGCATTGACGATCAACCTCGACATGGATAGTGCTGCGCGCTGAGTGCTGAGTTCCGGGCTCGACTGACGTTGTTTCGACCGACCTCTGTACCTAAAAGGACCCGAGTCTTAAACCGTCGAACTCAGTACTCAGCACTCAGCACTTCTTCAGTCCTGGGATTCGATGATCAGAGACGGTGGCGGTTGATAAATGCGCGCAGTCACTGCGCCCTCGTAGTCGCTGGTCTGCGCCACCTGCCACTCTTTTTCGATCCGCCTGAACGTATCGAGATTCTCAAGGTACAAGCGTCCCGGTTGTAGAAGAACGTAGCCGGGCGCCGTTTCTATGCTGAATCCGGGCTGCGAGATGATCTCAGAACGAATGTCCGAACGCCCAAATTTCTCGAGGTAGTAGTCCACCACGCCGGGAATCTCGCTCGCAAACCTCGCTCTTTCAGGCGCAGCTTCAGCCACAAATTTGATGCTCTCCCGCGCGCCGACATCGTAGAACTCGTCGTGAGGAAAAAAATAGCCGAGTCTTCCAGTTCCGGCAGCGCTCACAAAAAGCGCCGGATGCGAGAACGCTATGCTTCTCGCAGCGCTGACTCCGGGTGCAATCACAAACGCAATGCCCATCGCCGCCGTCGCAATCCATCTGATCGACCGCCACCCAAGAGCCACTGTCGTGGTTGCGGACGTGACTGCCTTCCAGCTCGCGATGATGCCGACCGCCGACGTCATGTACAGAAGCGGCATCAGCGAAAGCGAGTATCTCAGGAACTTGGCTCCGACGATCGACATTGGAACCAGCCAGAACACCAGCATCACTCTCAGAAAGAGACGTCCGCGAGCGTACGGATAAAAACCTCGCCGTCTGAATATCTCGACCAGCCCAACCAGAAACGCAATCAACAGAGGCGTCGGTACTTTCACGCCGAGAAACAGAAGGTAAAAGTACCAGGGGTTGCCGCCAGGTGTCTGAGACATTTCGTTGATGAACAACTTGTCCATCACGCTGTATCCGTGGTGAGTGAGCAGCTCTTCATTGATGTATCGCCATAGATACCGCCATGTCTGCGGAAAAAACAGCGCCGGGTTCACAGCCGCAAACACAAGCATCATCGCTCCGAACATATGGCTGTAAGATTGAGCAGTCAGAGGCCGGTTATTGCGCCTGTCGTACCCGACGATCGTGTAGTAGATAAAGTTCAGACCGAAAAAGTGAATGAAGTACTTCGACGCAAACATCAGCCCAAACGCCGCACCGGCAAGTGCATAAAACCGAAGCCCTCTCTCGGGCTCGTCTTCCGGCTGTCGCTTGGCCACGTTGTACAGGTAATACCCGGTGATCATGAAAAACACCAGCAGCGTGTCTTCCTTCGCAATTCGATTGAACCAGATTGCATCAAGACCGACCGCCCAAAGCACCGCGCTGAGCAATCCGACGCGATGCCCCAATAGAGCTGACGCAAGCAGAAAGATCGGAATTGTGGTCAGCGCTCCGAAAACCGCATTTGGCAATCTCAATGCGGTCTCTTCGGACATCAGCAGATCAAACCTCGAGCCCGCTGCTTGATTCCATACGTCCGCGCAATGCACCGAAACGTAACACAGCAGCTTCATGAGCATCGGATGCTCGGTGTTCACCGTGAAGTCTCCCTGGGCATAGGCACGGAGAGCGAACATCTTGTTCGCTTCGTCTTCGGCGAGCCCCGCGGAGTCCAACCTGTGGACTCGCAGTCCCAGGCCGAGAATAACCGCCATCCCTATGATCAGCAGGTACCGGCGATCAATCCCGATAAACCGGCGCCGTGCCGCCGTAATCGGTGGGCTGCCGGTCCTGGGAAGGCTCACTTCCAGATCATCTATTGTTCGCATGTTTGATTGAGAGGAGGTATTGATGGAATGCTATGAGGCCGGCATACAATCTGGCGGCGAGAGAGTAAGACGAGTTCACGACAGGCTTAACTCCTTCGATTCTTCACGCGCAAACTGCACCAGAATTTTAGAGCAGCAAACGATGGGCTGTAAAACGAAAGGCAAACTTCAGCCGGTCTCCGGGCGGTCAAGAGTTTGCGATGATTTGCTCCGCTTTTGAGTAGCCGAGTTGAAACTCATCAGGCATATTTACTCCCTCAGCGTGGAGGATCAATGGTAGAAAAAACTAACGATTACAAATTTGTTACGCCGGTGGACGCCGAAGCCTGGCAGGCTTATCACGAAATTCGGCGGAAGGTACTGTTCGAAGACCGGGGCCTGTTTGGTGTTTACGACCAGAATCATCCGGATGAGTTGGCCGACGGCAACTTTCCGAAACTCCTTCTTTACCGAAGCGAGCCGGTGGGTGTCGTTCGAATCGACATTGCCGGGTCTACGGCTACACTTCGACGGGTGGCGATCCGGGCTGATGCTCAGGGCTGCGGCCACGGTCGCGCGTTGCTTTCTTTCGCGGAAGATTTCGCGGGCGAGAATGGGTGTAGCGAAGTCAGATCACATTCGGCGGTCGACGCCGTAGGTTTCTACGAAAAGTGTGGCTATACGGCGGCGTTCGATGAACTGGCCCGACAGTCTGCTACCATTTCGAGGCTTATGACAAAGCGACTGTAGCTCGACGCAATTGAAACAAAAGGCCGCTGCGAAGAGACAGCGGCCTGAGAATGCCCGGAGGACACGTTCAGGAATGCTATCAGTCGGCTTTTCTTCGCATGAACGCCGGAACGCTCACGTCGTCCCGCCGTATTCCCTCACTCGACGGGCTGGTGCCGGCTGCCGCGCCAGCACCCATCCTTCCATCCGCAGGTTGTGACACATAAGATCGCGACGGCTCGACTCCCAACGCTGCCTTCTCAAAACCGGTCGCAATCACCGTTATCTTCATCTCGGTTTCCAGGCGCTCATCCAACACCGCGCCGAAGATGATATTCGCATCCGGGTCTGCCGCGTCGTGTATTATCGACATCGCTTCGTTGACTTCATACAAAGTCAGATCGGCTCCGCCGGTCACATTCACCAGAAGTCCCTTGGCGCCTTCAACCGACGCCTCTTCGAGCAATGGACTGGATATTGCGCGTTGTGTCGCCTCGACTGCGCGGTTGTCTCCGAGTGCCGAGCCGGTGCCCATCAACGCCATGCCCATGCCTTCCATGATCGTCTTCACATCGGCGAAGTCGACGTTGATCAACCCGGGTACGGTGATGATGTCGGATATGCCCTGAACCGCCTGTCGCAAAACGTCATCGGCAAGTTTGAACGACTCGAAGAAAGGCGTACCCTTTGATACCGCGTTCAACAGCCGTTCGTTCGGAATCGTGATAACCGTATCGACGCACTCGCGCAGCTCATTGAGCCCTTGTTCCGCCTGCCGCTGCCGTCTTCGGCCTTCAAAGCGGAAGGGCTTGGTCACCACCGCGACGGTCAACGCGCCGAGCTCGGTGGCCAGGCTTGCGATGATCGGGGCCGCTCCGGTGCCGGTGCCGCCGCCGAGTCCCGCGGTGATGAACACCATGTCCGCGCCCTCGAGCGCCTCAATGATTTTCTCGGTATCTTCAAGCGCGGATTGCCGGCCTTTTTCGGGATCGCCGCCGACGCCGAGTCCACGAGTGAGCTTCTCGCCGATCTGGAGTTTGACCGGCGCCCTTGCCGACTTCAAGGACTGATGATCGGTGTTCGCTACTAGAAACTGCACACCTTCGATCCCTGCCTCGATCATTCGGTTGACGGCGTTTCCACCGCCACCACCAATGCCGATGACTTTGATCCTGGCTCCGCCTATCGGATGTTCGGTGTCGTCAAACAATATAGATCCAACCTTCATGTCTGTTCGTTCGCTAGCTGCCATCAGTAAGTGCCTCCTGCAAGCATACCGTTAGAAACCGGCAAGCGCGTTGCGAATCGCTTGCGATTAGAATCTCTACGCTGTCTCAGTTGATGTTCGTCACCGTCAGGATTGTAGGAACCAGGCACATCGGACCAAACCACACGCCCGACCATGCTCCAGATCCTGGCTCGCGCTCTCTGAGGGGGTTCTCCTAACAGTGCCTTTGAGGCTGGCAGCCGATCGCTACTACTCCGGTCACAACCATATCTAGAACAATATCGGTCACAACCTTTTTGGCTACAACTGCGTCGGTTACAACTGCGTCGGTTACTACAATATGTGGTAGACCGAGCTCCTGAAGACACTCGGCATAGTAGCACAGACGTTAAGCCTCCACAACTACTTTTTACCCCCGCAATACACATTTTTTTCCTGAAAAACTCTTCAGTTGAACAAGCGCTTCCACCACGGCAACGGTCTCACAATCCCTTCCTTCACCGCGTGAATTCGCTTCATATCCATCTGCTTGTTGAAGCCATACAGCAGTGTGCCAACTACCGTAGCAAACGCCGGACTGTCGATCTCACCTCGCAACCCGCCTATGAAATCCGGCAGACCATGGCGGGCCGGCAAATCCAATACCTGCTCGGCAAGCTCAACTACTCCTTCCATCATCGACCCGCCACCCACTAGTACCACGCTCGACAAAATCTGGCGGTCAAACCCGGCACGCTGGATCTCTTCGGACGCGTGGCTGAAGATCTCTTCCGCACGCGGTTGCAGAATCTCGCAAAGTATCTGGCGGCTCAGCACCCTCGGTTGTCGCCCGCCAACCGACGGAACTTCGACCATCCTTGAACGTTCCCCTTCCGGTATCAGCCCGGAAAGCGCGCACCCCTCGTTCTGCTTGATCTTCTCGGCTTCGGGTACTGGAGTCCGCAAACCCACGGCAATGTCATTTGTAAAATGATTGCCGCCCATCGGAAACACTGCGGTGTGGCGTATCGCGTCACGATAGAAAATGGTCAGCGACGTGATATCCGCGCCGATGTCCAGTACCGCCGCGCCGTATTCTTTTTCGTCGCGAGTCAACGTAGACTCGGCGCCGCTGACATGATTCACCACCGTGTCGGTGACCATCACCCCTGTACGGTTGACCGCGGTGATCACGTTTTGCCTTGCGGTTATCGGCGAAGTCACCACGTGAACCGCCGCCTCAAGCCTCATCCCCAGGAACCCAATCGGATTTCCGATGCCGTCCTGTCCATCCACCGTGAATTCTTGCGGCAATACATCCACGATCTCGCGATCAGTTGGGACGCTGATTGCTCGGGCCTGATCGATGACTCGATAGACGTCTTCTTCGGTTATATCGCGATTTCGCCGGCTGATGGCGATCACTCCGCGTGAATTCATGCCTCGAAGCTGCACTCCCCCGAGCCCCACGTAAGCCTGATCGATCGGCAGCCCGGACATCGCTTCCGCGTCCTCGACCGCGTGCTTCACCGCCTCGACCGCAGCCTCTATATTGACAACCACTCCTTTGCGCACGCCTCGCGACGGCGCCCTGCCGACGCCTACAATCTCCAGCTTGTCCGTCTCCGATGTTTCGCCGACCACTGCCCGGACCTCCGAGGTGCCGATATCCAGCGCGGCGATGTGTCTCGCTACCTTTGACATTTATTCCGTCCTCCGCGGCTCAAACTTGCAATTTCATCTCTTCTTAGACTCCTGCATTGCCGATCGTTTTGCGCCGGGGGTGGCGAAATTCACTACAATCCGTTCACTGCGCGCCGCATCTATGAAACTGATGTTGGACGCATTCTGAATCAGGCGATCCACGTCCTGGACTCTGTACTTGTTTGGAAGTTCTGAATCGCCCTGCTGTATCGAGTGCAGCACCTGCAACGCGCGCTCGAATCTCTTCCTGAAATCGGTACTTCCGACGTGAATCATCACCGATGGGTGGGCAAGGTGGAGGTTCACGTCTTTCGTGAAGCTCAGGTCGATCTGGTCCAGCAGACTCCAAAGCACGTGGCCACCTTCATTGAGCTCACGTTGAAGCTGCTTATAAACCGCCACTCGATCGCGATCCTCCGCTACCATCGCCTGTGATCGAAGTCCCTCAAAAAAACCCTTGGCTATCGGCGGAATCTCCTGTCCACCCGTTGAGTCGACTTTCACTTCGCCAAACTCGCCGATCTCGATGGCGTCGTCGTCAAGCCAGACCAGTTTCCCTTCGCGTGCGCCCGCCTCCCTTCGCACCAATACAACCGGTTGCCGCTCGATAACCCTGACAAAGATGCCGTCCGGAAGCATTCGCGCCACCGTAGCGCTGCGCACCCGCGGGATCGATTCGACTTTTTGACGCACGGTCGACAGGTCCATTTCCAACAGACCGGTGGTGCCAACAATTCGTTTCACCATTTGATCGGTGTCATCGCGAACGCTCGGTGCCGCGTCGACGACAGTCACCGTTCTGAGCCGAAACACCTGAGAGCTTGCGAGCACGTTGTACCCTACGACCAGGAGTACCACTACGGTGACCAGCGCAATCGGCTTTGCGAATGCGGAGATCGCGCTGGTGATGTCGCTTATTTTGACGCGCCGCGTCTGGACCCTGGCCCTGCTCACCTTGCGCGCACGAGGCGTTATCACCTGCTGTCTCTCTCTCTTGTCTTTCGTTCGAGGCATCTCTCTCGTCTCCTAATCGAGCGCTTTTAAGAACTCATCACCGATCTGGTGCACGTTGCCGGCGCCCAGAGTAAGAACCAGATCCCCGGGTTGGGACACTTGCCTCAGCCGCTCTGCCGCTCCCGAAAGCCCGCCGATGTACTCAACTTGACGATGTCCAAAACGTTCGACCTTTTCGGCGAGGGCTTTGCTCGTGATGCCGTCAATAGGGTCCTCGCTCGCAGGATAGATGTCGGAGATCAACAACACGTCGGACCCATAAAAGGAGCGGGCAAAGTCGTCCATCAAGTCGCGGGTTCGGGTGTATCGATGCGGTTGAAACAACGTGACTACTCTGCGGCCCGAAGATCTCGCCGCCTCGAGCGTAGCCTTGATCTCGGTCGGATGGTGTCCGTAGTCGTCGACAACCAGAATTTCCGATTTCTCTCCTTTGATCTGAAATCGACGCTCGGCTCCGCGAAACTCAGCCAGCGCCGCCGCGATCCCATCAAACGGGATGTTGAGATCAAGCCCTACGGCAATGGTCGCAAGCGCGTTGTAGACGTTGTGCATTCCCGGCACTGACAAGGCGACGCTTCCAAGCTCCTCCCCGAACGCGCGGACTAGGAACTCCGATCCGAAACGCGGATTCATTCGAATCTGAAGTGCAGACACGTCCGCCTGAGCCGCAAGACCGTAGCTGATTGCGCGCCGCGTGATGAGCGGTATGATCGCCTGAATGTTCTGATCGTCCAGACAAAGCACGATCGTCCCGTAAAAAGGAACGCGGTTCACGAATCGTGCAAAGCACTCTTTAATCTGTTCGATTCCGCCTTTGAAGTGATCGAGGTGGTCAGAATCGATGTTCGTCAGCACCGCGATCGTCGGAGTCAACAGCAGCAGCGAGCCGTCGGATTCATCCGCCTCAACCACGATGTATTCTCCGCTGCCATGCCTCGCGTTTGACCCAAGCGAAGCAACTCTTCCACCAACCACTACTGCCGGATCAAATCCGCTTCTGGTCATCAAGTGCGCGATCATCGACGTAGTAGTCGTCTTGCCATGGGTCCCGGCCACCGCTACGCCGTGACGGTAAAGGCCCATCAACTCGGCGAGCATTTCGGCGCGCGGTATCACCGGGACCTGCCGCTGCCGCGCGGCAACAACTTCCGGATTGTTGTCGCGCACCGCGCTGGAGATTACGACTACGTCCGCTCCAATCACATTCTCTGAGTTGTGCCCTTCAAAAACGGTCGCGCCCATTGATTCAAGACGTTCAGTGATCAGCGAACTCTTCAGGTCGCTGCCAGTCACGCGGAATTTCTCGCCCAGCGACAGGAGCACTTCGGCGATGCCGCTCATGCCGATTCCCCCGATGCCGACGAAGTGAATGTGACTGACCCTTCGAAAAAGCATTTGTTCTGCCTTAGCCTATCTGCGAATCGATCAAGACTTCCGCGCTATATCCAACGCAATGTCCACCGCACGAACGGCCGAGTCCGGACGACCAAGCGCGCGACTGGCGCCCTCCATCGAATCGATCTCGTTCGGATTCTCCACCAACCCGACAAGCTCGGCGGTCAATCTTTCGCCGGTCAAGTCTCGCTGCATGATCAAGCGCGCCGCCCCCGCCCTCTGAAATGCCTCTGCGTTCTTGCGCTGGTGATCGTCGGTTGCAAAGGGAAACGGCACGAATATCGCAGCCTTCCCTGCCGCCGCCACCTCCGCACAGGTCGTAGCCCCCGACCGGCAGATAAGCACATCCGCTTTTTCAAACTGAACCGCCATGTCGTATATGAACGGCCGCACATCCGAATCCTCAAAGCCAGCGTCGCGGTACGCTCGAGATATCTGCTCGTGATCGCGTTCTCCAGTCTGGTGCGTAAGCGCGATGCGATCTTTGTGAGATTTCAACCGGGGAAGCGCCTCGGCTACCGCCTGATTTATCGCGTGCGCTCCCTGACTCCCTCCGAACACGAGAACCGACAGCCTTTCGCCTCTCGCCTTCTTTCTGAGCCCTCCGAAATCTCCTCTCACCGGATTGCCAGTCACCATTCCTTTCTTCCCAAAGAACCGGCGCGATTCCTCGAACGTCAGTGCTGCTCGATCCACGAATCGAGCCAGCACTCGATTCGTGAATCCGGGCATCGCATTCGGCTCGACAACCATCGTTGGAATTCGCTTCAACGCAGCCACGAGCAGTGTAGGTCCCGACGAATAACCTCCGACGCCGATCACCACGTCGGGCCTGAAGCGCTTCAGTATGCGCGAAGCCGCGACAAAACTCATCGGCAGTCCGGCGAGTGATTTCAACCTTTCAAAGATCCCGACGCCTTTGAGTTGGCCTACATGGATGAGCTCCAGTTTGTAGCCTTCTCTCGGCACTATCTTCGATTCCAAGCCGCGAGGAGTGCCGACGAACAGAATCTCGACGCCCGGCAAGCGGCTCTTGAACTCGTTTGCAATCGCAATCCCGGGAAATATGTGACCACCGGTTCCTCCTGCTGCGATGACAACTCTCATAACCCACTGCGGACCGACCCGAGATCACTTGTCGCGCTTGCCTGGCCCGCGTTCAGCATCCTCAATCCGACTCACGCCTTCTCGTGCTTTGAAATGTTCAGCAACACGCCCGCTGCGAACAGGCTAATCGCCAGAGACGTTCCGCCGGCACTGATAAATGGGAGCGGTATTCCTTTTGTCGGCACGAGTGACAGAGTGACGCTTATGTTGAAGAACGCCTGGGCCACGATCATCACCGTCAGTCCCACCGCCAACAGCCGCCCGAAGACGTCGGGTGCGTAGCGTGCCGCCTTGAATCCGCGAAACGCCAGAAATGCGAAGACGCCAACCAGCGTTAGCGCGCCGGCAAGCCCCAGCTCCTCGCCGATCACTGCAAATATGAAATCCGTCTGCGGCGACGGTAGAAAGAAAAGCTTCTGCTTTCCTTGCGCGAAGCCCAGCCCGCTTGTGCCGCCGCTTCCGATCGCGATCATCGATTGAACCGACTGAAAGCCCCATGTCGTCGCGTACTTCCACGGGTCGAGAAAAGTAAGCAGACGTTGGAACCGCCACGGTACCAACAGCATCACCGTGACCGCCGGTATCACCGGCACCAACAAACCCGCAAGATAGATGAGCTTTGTTCCGGCCTCGAACATGACCATCACAAACACCACGCCCAGCGCCAGCGCAGTCCCGAGATCCGGCTCCAGCGCCACAAGCCCGATGATCAGCATGCCCACCAGCGCCGCGGGCAGAAACGCTCGCTTGAAGTTTCGTAACTCGTCCGCTCGGCGCTCAAGAAAAAATGCAAGGAACGCGACTAGTGCCGGTTTGGCAAGCTCCGAGGGCTGCAGTGAGAAGAGGCCCCACCTCATCCAGCGATGCGTCTCATTGACTCTGGGCAAAGCGAACACTGCGATCAAAAAGAAAATGGTTACGCCGAGCAACGAGTAAATCGTTGCGCTATTCTTGTAGCGCCGATAATCAAGCGACAGACCGAAGACCATCGCCAGTAAGCCGATCGCCCCCCACATGCCCTGTCGAAGCACAAAATGGAATTGGCTGCCAAATGTCCGCTCTCCCACAATGGCCGAAGCGCTATACACCATTACCGCGCCAAACAGAGTCAACCCCAAAATGATTGCCAGCAGAAATCGATCTACCGAAAGCTCGCGGCCCGCATTTATTCGCGCCGGCGCCGATCGCTGCCGTTTCCATCTTGGCGTGTGCACTTTGTAAGGCATCGTTAGCACTCGCTCAACGCTCGGTCCTCAGCACTCGGCGCTCAACTTCCTCACTTCTTCCTTGAAAACCCGACCGCGGTGCTCGTAGTTGTCGAACATGTCGAAGCTGGCACAAGCGGGTGCAAGCAGTATCGTGTCGCCCGCCGCTGCCAGCTCCACGCCTCTCCGAACCGCCTCCCCCATGCTCGAAGCGCGGATCATCGGACGTACGCCTTCAAGCTGGGCCGCGATCTTGTCACTCGCCGCACCCAGCAAAATGATGTGCTTCACCCTGCTCTCCACGAGTGGTGCGAGAACGCTATAGTCGCTGCCTTTGTCCTTTCCACCGAGAATCACGATCAGATTTCCGTCAAAAGCTTCGAGAGACTTGATCGTCGAGTCGACATTGGTCGCTTTCGAGTCGTTGTAGAACTTCACTCCCTGGATATCCGCGACAAACTCGATGCGGTGCTCAACGCCCTTGAATGTCTTGATCGCCCGGACAAGTGCCGGTATCTGACCAACGCCTCCGAGCGTGCAAAACGTAGCAGCTACCGCGGTCATCACGTTTTCGACGTTGTGCATCCCGCGAAGCGGTATCTCGTCGATCCCGATGACTCGGACATCATCGCCCGCTCCGTCCAACGGCCTTGCGAACACCTGCCGATCCCGCAAGTAAACGCTGGCAGTTTCGGCCGGCGGCTTTGAGGCGAAATAAACCTTGCGCGAGGCGACACCGAGCGAGGCGACCATTCCGGTCACGCCCGGATCGCAAGCGTTCAACACCGCCCAATCCTCGGAAGTTTGATATCGAAAAATACGATGCTTGGCCCGAACATAGTTCTCCAGCGTCCCATGTCTGTCCAGATGGTCGGGGGTGATGTTTGTGACGACCGCTACGTGCACGCGCAGCGTATCTATCAACTCGAGCTGAAAGCTGGACAATTCCGCGACTGTCCAGGTGCGATCGTGTGACTTGTCGACCAGGCTGGAAAGCGGAGTACCGATGTTGCCTCCAACGATTACGTCGGCGCCGGCCGCGCGCATCAACTCGCCGACGAGCGTGGTGGTAGTAGTCTTGCCGTTAGATCCGGTGACTCCGATCATCCGTCCCTTCAGAAAACGACCGGCGAGTTCCGGCTCGCTTATGATTTCAACGCCGCGAGCGCGAGCCCTTTCGAGGGCAGGAAGGTCGGCGGGTACTCCCGGACTCATCACGATCAGGTCGGCGTGTTCGAAGAGACTCTCCGGATGCCCACCAAGCGAGAGGAGAACTCCGGCTTCTCGCAGCGCGTCCAGCTCGCTCTTGGCGTGCCGCCCGGCAGGAGTCGCGCCGTTTGTCGCGGGTTCGGCGCTCGCCGCAACCAATTCGTCTTCGGTCTTGGCGTCATTTGCGGTCACCGTAGCGCCGTGCGAGGCGAGCAGTCGGGCGGCAGCGACGCCGCTGCGAGCGAGTCCGAGAACTAGCACTCTTTTCGCTTTTACTTCCACCGATGCTCCTTGCTCAGCGTGCGATTACCGCAGCTTCAACGTCGACAGACTCAACAATGCAAACAGGATCGCGATAATCAGAAACCGAAAGACGATCTTGGGCTCCATGCGCCGGGATATCTCCGGCGGATACATCAACTCGAAATGGTGGTGTATCGGTGTCATCTTGAATATGCGCCTTCGAAACAGCTTGAACGACGTCACCTGCAAAATCACCGAGAGCGCTTCGATGACAAAAACTCCTCCAATCATCAGCAGCAGAAACTCCTGCTTGATCATCACTGCCACTGCACCTATCGCGCCGCCGATTGCCAGCGAGCCGACATCGCCCATGAAGACTTCGGCGGGCGGGGAGTTGAACCATAAGAATCCGAGCGCCGCGCCGGTCAGCGCGGCGCAGAAGATAGTCAGCTCGGATACTCCCGGATTGTGCGCGAGTCCGAGATACTCCGCGAAGACCGCGTGGCCGCTGATGTAGGTGAAGCCAGTTAGAGCGGCAGCAGTCACCATCGTCACTGATATGGCCAGCCCGTCCAGACCGTCGGTCAGGTTCACTGCATTTGTAGAGCCAACCAGCACGATGGGCGCAAAGACCAGCAGATAGACAGGCCAGACGATCTGCGGCTCAAACGACTTCACAAATGGGACGCTGAGGCGCGTCGAGTATGTAGTGAACAGCTTGAGCGCCGCACCAACCGCCACTGCTGCGGCAAACTGCAGCACCAGCTTTTGCCGGCCGGTGAGTCCGAGGTTGTGACGGCGCCTCACCTTCAGATAATCGTCGGCAAATCCGATCGCGCCGTAAAGCAGCGTGGCAGCCACCGCGATCCAGACGTACGCGACCGACAGGTTCGACCACAGCAGGGTTGAGATTGCGACCGAGCTCACGATGAGGATCCCGCCCATGGTGGGCGTGCCTCTTTTTGATTCGTGCGAGCGCGGGCCTTCTTCACGAATCTGCTGACCTATTTGAAATTGTTTGAGCAACGAGATCATTCTGCGTCCAAAAAAGAGGCTTATTGCCAGCGCGGTTATTGCCGCCCAAGCCGTTCGAAAGGTCACGTAATCGAACAGTCGAAAAAACGACAGGGCATCGAATCTCTGTAGTTCTTTCAGGTAGAAAAACATCAGCCTTCGCGGCGTCTCTGCTCGAAGCTCTCCCTCAAGCGGTTCACCACCCGTTCAATGCGCACCCCTCGCGAACCCTTCACCAAAACCAAATCCCCAGCCCGAACCTCCCTCTTAATAAGCTCCGCCGCCGCCTCAGGCGTTTCGCAAAACCGCGCCGCACCTTCAGCCATCCCTGCCTCCCGAGCCCCCTCTATCATCTCCGCGGCCAAACCCCGAACCCCAATCAGCAGGTCAACTCCGCTCGATGCAATCTCTCGACCCGCCTGATAATGTAGCTCCGGTCCCGCCACGCCCAACTCCAGCATCTCGCCGGCAATCACAATTCGACGCGAAGCCTCCCGGCTCATCCCGATCGTCCTGATCATCTCAATCAGAGCCTTCGGATTCGAATTGTACGAATCGTCGATAACCGTAAAGCCTTCGACAAACCTCAGTACCTCGCCGCGCATCTTCGGCAACGGCGCGGCGCTCAACGCTCTCGCAATCTCCTCGGGCAAAATCCCGTAGTAGTCTCCAACCGCCGCGGCGGCCAGAGCGTTGTAGACGCTGTGCCGTCCCGCAGCCGCCAGAGTGCATGCGGCCTCCCCCCGCAAGGTGACCAGATCAAAACTCGTCGAGCTGACGCCGTCGCTTTCAAGACTGCGAGCGCTTACGTCGGCTTTGCGTTCAATTCCAAAGGTCCGATACTCGACATCGGCCCGCAGCCGCCGCATGCCTGCGACCCGCTCGTCGTCTGCGTTCAAAACCACCGCGCCGCCCGATCTGGTGCCGAGCACAATCTCCGACTTCGCTGCGGCAATTTCGTCGATCGATGAAAAAAACTCGAGGTGAACCGGCGCGACCACCGTCACCACCGCAACATCCGGCGGAGCGATCTTCGCAAGACGCTCGATTTCACCACTGTGATTCATTCCCATCTCGAGCACCGCAAAATCGAATTCCGAAGCGTGAGCCCCACCGCTTTCCATCTGCATCACTGAAAGAGGAAGACCGTATTCGTTGTTCAGGTTCCCCGCGGTCTTTACTACGCGGCCAACGCGCGACAAAGTGGCGGCGGTCATCTCTTTCGTAGTCGTCTTACCCATGCTGCCGGTGATTGCAATTTCCTCCCCGCGCCAACTCTTCAATACGCTCGAAGCGAGCCGCTGAAGCGCTGCAAGCGTGTCATCTACTCTGATCAATCTTGCCGGATCGATCTTGGGCCCGGCGTCAAAGGTGCGCTGAACAACTGCGGCAATCGCCCCTTTCGCCAGCACGTCTGCGACGTACTGATGTCCGTCGTGAATCTCTCCCTTTATCGCAAGAAACAGATCGCCTTCGCGAAGAGTTCGCGAATCGATCGAGTATCCCGAAGGCTCGACTCGCGCGCTCTCGCCGGTGCGCGCGGCGTTCTCGAATGCTTCAAGCCCGAACACTGCAAGAATCTCCGCCAGTTTCATCCGGCAAGTCTGCGCCTTCTTTTTTTGTTAGTCGGAGCCTACTCGATGACGCATCGCCTCGCGCGCGACCTGGCGATCGTCGAAGTCGATTCGCTTCCTACCGAGTATCTGATAAGTCTCGTGACCTTTGCCGGCGATCAGAACAAGATCTCCCTCGCGAGCTTCGGCGATCGCTCTGTAGATCGCTTCGCGCCGATCGGACAGCTTTAAGTAGGGCTTGCCGGCCCTCGCCAGTCCCAGTTCTATCTCGGAAATGATGGCCTCGGGATCTTCGGTTCGAGGATTATCGGAAGTGACTATTGCAAAATCGCTCAGGGTGCCTGCGATCTCGCCCATCGGAGCGCGTTTGGTGCGATCCCGGTCGCCGCCGCATCCGAACACCACGACGACTCTGCCGGAGTTCCCCACCACCTCGCGGGCGGTCTGAAGAACGTTTCTCAGCGCATCATCGGTGTGCGCGTAATCGACGACCACCGAAAACCCCGGCTGGACCGGTCCCTCAACCGTGACCTGCTCAAATCTTCCGGCCACGCGCGCGCAGTTGCGGATCCCCTTGCCGATCGTTTCGAGGTTGAATCCCAGCGCGATACCGGCACCGATCGCCGCGAGGATGTTGTAAACGTGGGGACGTCCGACCAGGGGAGAGCTGATTTCGATCTGACCGAGCGGCGTGGACGCAACGAAAAGCAAGCCCCTCGCGGTTATCTTGAACTCGGAGGTTCGAACCTCTGCGTCCTCTCTTAAGCCGTACGAGATAAGCCTGCCCCGCGCGGTCCTGGCAAGTGTGCGGCCGTAATCGTCGTCGCAGTTGATCACTGAAACCTCGGGCTCCGATCCAAGGGTGCCATCAAAAAGTTTTCGCTTAGCGCCAAAGTAACTCTCCATCGAGTGATGGTAGTCGAGGTGGTCTCGAGTGAGGTTTGTGAACACTGCTGCGGCAAATTGCAGGGCGTCCGCGCGATGAAGCTCTATCGCGTGTGAAGAAACCTCCATCACCGCCGAACGGCAACCCGAGTCCACCGCCTGTCTGAGCATGCGCTGGATATCGCTTGCCTCAGGCGTCGTGTTCGAAGCATCCACTGCGCTGTCGCCGATTCGATAGCTGATCGTCCCAAACAACGCGGATGTACCTTCGGCGGTTCTGATGATTGAATCAACGAGGTGTGCGGTTGTAGTTTTTCCGTTGGTGCCCGTTATTCCAACTAGCTTCAGTTGTCTCGACGGGTGAGAGTGAACCGCCGCGGCTGCGAGCGCGAGGGCGGCGCGCGCGTCGGTGACTCGAATCCAGGCGGGCGCCTCGACGCCGATAGCATCGGCGCTCAGCTCGGAGATGACTCCGACGGCTCCCTGCTCAACTGCCTGTCTCACGTAGTTGTTTCCGTCAACTTTCTCGCCACGTATCGCGACAAAAGCGGAGTCCGCCCTGGCCGAGCGAGAGCTGTGCGTGACATCCAGCACTTCTCGATCCAGATGGCCGGTAGCGGTCCCGCCTATTTCCTTTGCCAATTCAGAGAGCTTCAAAACGTCTTCGCCGCCGCGCGCGGGCCTTCGGGGCCATCTCGCTTCCCTGCCGACTTGGCCAACCTCACCGTGCAAATAGCGTCCCGCGATACAGACACTCCCGGTCGAGGGCTCTGCTCGGCTACGACACCGTCGCCGGAAGCCTCGAGCCGCAGCCCGCGGGCCGCGCAGATTGCGATCGCCTCGCGCATGCCACGCCCAACCAGATCGGGCACCATCACTTCACCCCGATCATTAGATGCGGCATTTCTCTCGCCGACTACACTGGCCACTTCCAAAACGGGGCGCGCATCAATCTCTCGGGCAGCCCGCGCAAAATCGTTTTCCTTGATCAATGAGCGCATCTCATACACTTTCAAATCGCCTGCGACCAGCGTTGATTCGGGCTGATCGTCCGGCGGCACTCCCATAAGGCGGAGCGCGTCAGATACAACCCGCGCAAACACTGGCGCTGCAACGTCTCCACCATGATGAGCGCCTACCGGATCGTCTATCGAAACCACGCATGCAATTTCGGGACTTGCCACCGGAGCAAAACCGGCAAAGGATGCGAAGTAGTGTGTCTGCGAGTATCGCCCGGTGTTTTCATTGATCTTTTGGGCGGTGCCGGTCTTGCCCGCCGCTCGATACCCGCTTAACTGCGCGGCCTTGCCTGTCCCTCGCAATACCACGCCCTCCAGCATGCTCTTGAGCGTTGAGGCGGTCTTCTCAGAGACCACTCTGCGACGCTCGGCCATCGGCTCATCCAGGACCTCTCCCGACGCAGTCGTAACCCGGCTGACAATGTGCGGCTGTATCCACTCGCCGCCGTTTGCAATGCACGCGAACGCGGCCGCTGCCTGTACCGCAGTTACGCCGACCTCATGTCCGATCGGCACAGCCGCCACCGAAGTAGGAGTCCATTCACCAAGCGGCCGGACCAGACCGCGCGATTCCGCCGGCAGCTCCAGCCCGGTCTTTCTTCCAAAACCGAACCGCTCGATGTAATTCGATAGCCGGTCGTTCCCAAGTTGCATCGCGATTTTTATCGCCGCTACGTTTGACGATTTGGCCAGCGCTTGCGAAGCGGTCAGCACTCCACGAACGCCATCGTGCACAACCTGATTGAAGACTTTTATCTGTCCGTCGCACTCGATTCGGCTGTCGGGGCGTACCACTTGCTCCTCAAGCGCCGCCGAGTAGGTTACAAGTTTGAAGATCGAACCGGGCTCGAACAGATTCTCGACTGCCCGGTTCGATCTCGTTTCTTCCGACGACTCGCTGATCTGGTTCGGATTAAAAGTCGGATAGGAAGCCAGTGCCAGAATTTCGCCGGTCTGCGGCCTTATCATCACGATCGTACCGCCGCGCGCATGACTGGAATGAACCGCGGTGGCTAGTGCCAGCTCTGCATAATGCTGAATCAACGTATCAATAGTCAGCGTGACATTAGCGCCTGGTTGCGCCTGCTCGAATGAATGATCGTAAGACTTCTTCAGTGCGTCTACATCAAGCTGAAGCCTGCCTCCGCGGCCTCGAATCAACCGGTCATAAGCGAGCTCGATTCCACCCGAACCCTTCTCGTCGATATCCACAAAGCCCAGCACGTGCGCAGCGGTACTGCCGGCCACGTAATAGCGCTTCATCTCGTCAAAGAATCTAAGCCCCTGAATCCCGCTCTGCTCGATGAGCCGGTATTCCCTGTCGGTCAGTTTCCTTTTGACGGCAACCAGCACACGCTGGGACGTCAGGCGATCAAACAGTGCATCTCGATCTATGTCGAGGATGGCCGAAAGCTTGTCGGCGACCACTTCGGGGTCCCCGATGTCGCTCGGGGAAGCGTAAAGTGATTTCACCTCTACCGACCGGGCGAGCTCGCTTCCGTTGCGGTCGAAGATGACACCCCGCATTGGACTGAGATCGATCGTTGCCTGCTGCTGTCGCTCGGCCTTTGCCAGCAGCCAGTCATGATCTCGAACCTGCAGTCGCACCAACTTCCAGCCGATCGCTCCAACCCAAAGCACAAGCAGGACCTGAATCACCCAGATCCGCCAGTCTCGAGGTTTGCGCGTCGTCATGCTCACCCTGCTTCTTGTGTTCCTTTCTTCTGTGCTTCTCTTGTCTTCTCCTTCTCTTGTCTTCTCCTTCTCGCGCCTGACCTTCTCGCGCCTGTGCTCTCCAATTTCGAAGAGAGTTAGTGCCCTCTGCCAGCTTTCGAAGGCGCCGGCGATGCTTTTCCCGGCTTGCCTTCAGGTCGAATCAGGCCCATCTCGCCGGCGCGCTTCTCGATCTCGAACGGAGACGCCGCGCGAGAATATTCAAGCTCGAGTTGTCGAACCTGTTCTTCCTGCTGCGTTGCCTGCTTGCGAAGCTCTTCGGTTTGATAGCCGATCGAAATGGCCTGAAAATGCTGGCGCGCAGCGATGACAAACGAACAAGAGAGGAGAACGCCCGCCACCGCGATTACCGCGAGCCAGGTAAAGATGCGAGCGCTTATCGGCCTATGGACCCTCGCATTCCGTATTGAATTAGTGTGATAAATCCTGTTTCCCAAAATCCTTCCCCTTCCTCACAACTCACAACTCACAACTCACAACTCACAACTCAGAACTCAGAACTCAGAACTCCGTCCGCCTACCGCTTCTCGCAAACCCGCAGCAGCGCGCTTCGCGCTCGAGGGTTGGCGTTGCTCTCGGCCTCGGAGGGTCTAACCGGTT
>DATFXM010000201.1:0-4686 GCA_035315885.1 Blastocatellia bacterium | reverse complement strand
AGTCGCTGAACAGGACCAAACGCACCGAGAACACCTCCTCTCTATGACTCGTAATCATTTGTAGTTCAGGAGGTGGGATCTTGAGAACACGTCCTCGCGCGGTGCTTGCGATTACGATCGTGGAGTTGCATCCGCGGCGGTCATCGCAGTTTGCATTCAGCCAGCCTTATTACGAGTCGGAACACTTATTTCTTTGCTCACCGAGGAGACTCCGTCGAAGCCCCTGTACCAGTGCAGCAAGTTGCTTCAAATGATCTGGAAGATACCTGGGGCGCTCCACGCATCGGAAATCGGCGTCACGAGGGGATCGACATTTTCGCGCCTCTGGGTCGTCCCGTGCTCAGCACGGGATCGTTTTCAAAGTTGGCGAAGATGATCTGGGCGGCCACGTCGTTCGCGTGCTTGGTCCCGGCTGGCAGTGGCATTACTATGCTCATCTGGACAGGTTTGCTGACATCAAACCGGGTAGCATCGTGCAACCGGGAACGGTTCTTGGTTATGTAGGAAATATAGGCAATGCAAGCGGGACGCCCTTACCATCTTCACTACGGCGTATATCGTTTCCTGGGCGCAGCGCAGAATCCGTACCCGTTGCTTGTTACCCAGGCTGAGCCGAAAATTAAGAAAACTGCACGAAAAAGTGGCAAACTCCGAACAACCCGCCATCATTCGAAGAAGCATTCAGGTGCTCGTGCGGCCAAACGATGATTAGTAGCTCTGCAAAGCTTTAGGCCGATATTACAGAACAAACCTGTAACTCGGAAGATATCTCACCATTTTGAACCCGGTAACTGAAGTCGGAAGGGCGCGCACCTGCGGGTCGGCCGTGTGTGTCACTGAGACCTTTTGAGATTGAAAAGACTGGTTCTTGAGTAGTAGAGTTGGGCCACCTTTCATAGTTCTCATAGGTGGAACCAAGGACTCTCATCCGTAGTAGTGGGACGGCGTGCTGCAATGGGGCGAGAATCTCATCATAAGGGCGCAACTGGTGGACGTGCGTGACAAATAGCAGCAGCACAATCGCCAGCTTGGCGACATTGCCGGATGATCAAATGAAAGGTTCACTGGCGGCTAACACCACCATCTCTCACTACCGCATCCTCTGCCGTCTTGGCGCGGGCGGGATGGGAGAGGTCTACCTGGCGGAAGACACCAGGCTCCGGCGCAAGGTAGCGCTCAAAATCCTGTCAGCAGAACTAATCAAGAATGAGAATCGCCTACGTCGTTTCGAGCAGGAGGCTTTCGCAGCTTCGGCCCTTTCTCATCCGAACATCCTGGTAATTCATGAGATCGGCACAGAAGGGAATACTCATTTCATAGCGACGGAATACATCGAAGGCGATACACTCCGCCAGCGAATTCGACATCGGAAGTTTAGTCTGAGAGATGCCCTCGAAGTGGCTATCCAGGCAGCGAGCGCGCTTTCGGCGGCGCACAAGGCCGGCATCGTGCATCGAGACATAAAGCCCGAAAACATAATGTTGCGCGAAGATGGCTACGTTAAAGTCCTTGACTTCGGACTTGCTAAGCTCGCCGAACGGCAAGCGCCGTCGACCGACACTGAAGCCCAGACTATCGCAAAAGTTGATACAGATCCAGGGACCGTGGTGGGCACGATAAACTACATGTCGCCTGAGCAGGCGCGGGCCAAATCAGTTGATCCTCGTACAGACGTCTTCAGTCTCGCTACAGTGATCTACGAAATGATTGCGGGCCGCCCGGCCTTTGAAGGCGAATCGAGCACCGACGTGCTTGCCGCGATACTCGATAAAGACCCGCCGCCGCTTGCTCGGTTTGCGCCGGAAACGCCCGCCGAACTCCAACGAATTGTGAGCAAGTCGCTGTGCAAAGATAAAGAAGAGCGATATCAAACGATTAAGGACCTACTCATTGATTTGAAGAATTTGAGAGAAGAATTGACATTTGAAGAAAAGCTCGAGCGCTCTGTCTCACCCGACTCCAGCGGACAAATGTCAGTTGCGACCAGCAGCGGTGCGGCGGCGCCAACCAGTTCTCAATTTCCAGCAGCGCAGAGCAGTGAGGCGATTGCTGGGCGCACAACCTCGAGCGCGGAAGTTATTCTCAACGAGATTAAGCGACACAAGGCGGGTGTGGCTGCGTCGGCGGTCGCGCTTCTCTTGTTCGCTGCAGGAGCCGGCTACCTGGTCTACAGGCTGGTAAACAAAGAGAGCGCGGCGCGGCCCTTTCAGAGCTTCAAGATTACGCGACTTACAAACACAGGCACGGCCGTTGACGCTGTCATCTCGCCCGATGGTCGCTACGTTGTTCATGCAGTTCACGACTTCGGGAAGCAGAGCCTTTGGGTCCGTCAGGTCAACACCACAAGTAATGTTCAGATCGTGCCTCCGGCGGAGGTCCGTTACCTGGGGATGACCTTCTCGCGGGACGGCGACTATGTCTATTATGTGACGCGGGAGGGCGTTAGCCCCCAGGGGAACCTGTTCCAGATACCCGTACTTGGCGGAACGCCCCGGAAGTTGATCGAAGACATAGATACACCCCCTGGGTTCTCTCCTGACCAGAAGCGGCTTTCGTTTATACGTAATGTCACGTCGGAAAGCCATCTCGTCGTATCAAACGCAGATGGGTCAGGTGAGCAGAATCTTGCCACACTCAAAAGGCCTGATAGTTTTCTTTACAACCAAGCCAGGGGACCAGCGTGGTCGTCGGACGGGAAAATTATTGTCTGTGGAATCGAGCGCACAGACACGAGCGGGAGCTACCACACTGTCGGTATGGTGAGCGCGAGCGATGGGACTGTTAAGACGCTCACTGCATTGAGATGGAACTCCATCAGACGTATGGCATGGCTTGCCGACGGGACTGGACTGCTCATGGTCGCGGGAGATACACCGGCGAACGCCGAGTCACAACAGGTCTTTTATGTCTCTTATCCGGAAGGGTCCGTGCGTCAAGTGACCAACGATCTGAACAACTATTATGGCATGAGTCTCAAGGCAGACTCGTCCGCTTTCGCTACTGTGCAGCGGGTGGCAGTTGCGAATATCTGGGTCGCGCCAGCGACCGATACGTCGTCGGCCAGGCAGATCAGCTTTGGCGGGAGCAAGGTCGACGGTATAGGCGGATTGGCGTTCGCTCCCGATGGGCGGATCGTTTACTTCTCGAACGCCGGTGGCAACCCGGATCTCTGGAGCATGAGCCCCGACGGCTCGGCGCAGAGGCACCTGATCTCCAACGCGCGCTTGCCGGCGGTCTCACGCGACGGTCATTACGTGGCCTTCATCTCCTCGCGGACGGGCGCAAACTATGTCTGGAGGATGGATCCGGATGGAGGCAATCTCAAGCAGCTGAGTAGTGAGATAGTCGATGACATTCCTGACTTTTCGTCTGACAGTCGCTGGGTGCTGATCGCGCTGTATAACAGTTACGCAATCATTAAAGTCTCAGTTGACGGAACCGAGTCCGTTCAACTGACTGAAGGCCAAATCGTGTATGCGTCGCAGGTCTCCCCCGACGGGAAACTGATGGCCTGCTCATATCGGGAGTCGCTCGGTGCGCGGTATCAGTTGGCGATCTTTTCATTTGAAGGTGGTAAACCGCTCAAGGTCTTCGATCTTCCACGTACCGCTGTTATTCGTCCTTACCGGTGGGCTCCCGATGGGCGCGCTATCCATTACATTGTTAACAGTGGCGGCGTCTCGAACATCTGGAGCCAGCCCGTGGACGGCGGCCCTCCTAAGCAGCTGACCAACTTCAAGTCCGATCTCATTTTCTGGTTCGACTGGTCGCGGGATGGTAAACAGCTCGCCCTGTCGCGCGGCACTCTCAACAGTGACGTTGTCTTGATCAGCGAGAGTAAATAACGGTCAAGCGCGTATCAAGACTTCATCGCGTTGTGACAAGACGTCGATCCGATTATTGTCTTATTTCTCCACTCGCCGGTGGCTTCCCTTCTGTGAAAACCGAGACGCCTAACCCCCTACACTCCATCCGAGATCCGCCATACAGCAAGTCTATAGCTTTATTATCGCGGCATAAGAGTCCGATTCTCCCACATTTGTTTGGGGCGCACCGAAGAATAAAGAAGCAAGCCGACGCGTTTTAGGGGAACTCCTAAATATTTCGCAAACCCGCCTAAAGCATACCCCGCTTCCGGAATATAAACGCCATTTTTCTTATTTCCTAAAAGGAGGCAGAAGAGGACCATGCTTAAGAAAGCCCCCTTTCTTTTGATAATACCCGTGTTGTTGGCGTGCGTTGAGACGGCTAGTGCTCAGAAGTTCCTGGGTCCGAGATACAGCGACGAACTGAAGTTCTCGCCGAAGCACGGGATACCCTATTGGGACGGCGGATTTGATATTCCAAGAAAGCACAAATGGAAAGTCGCGATGGAGCGCGGCGCACCAGATTGGGTGCTGGAGGATATCAAGAACTTTCCTGGATCGCCCGATGTTATTGGCCATTGGGTGGACGATGCCTGGGACGAAGCCGTGGCCGCATTCACGAAGTGCGGCGGACCGCTCGCGGATTTCGCGGCGACACTCTCACCGATGAGCCTCACCAGTGGAGTCACGATCGTTCCGACGATCTGGTATGAAGAAGTTCTCCACAGCTATCTTGCGGGCGTTTATTATCCGGCGAACCATTCGATAAAGGTAGTCAATTTGTACTTCGGAACAACCGGTGACTACCGGCACGCTCGAC
>DATFXM010000200.1:0-70433 GCA_035315885.1 Blastocatellia bacterium | reverse complement strand
TCTCAGCACCACCTTCCTGCCCAGTGTTCCGCAGGAATTCGTTCAGGTGGATCGGGACAAAGTCCTAAAGCAGGGCGTACCTCTTAACGATGTATATCGAACGGTCCAGGCTTTCATGGGCGGACTGTTCATCAACTACTTCAACCGTTTCGGGCGGCAGTGGCAAGTATACATAGAGGCGGAAGGACAGGACCGATCTAAAGCCGAAAACGTAGGCCAATTCTATGTGCGTAATAGGAACGGACAAAACGTTCCGGTGTCTACTCTCACTACGATTGAGCCACGTCTCGGTCCTGAGTTCACCCTGCGTTTCAACGAATACAGGTCCGCGCAAATCAACGGCAGCGCGGCTCCCGGATACAGCGCCGATCAGGCAAGCGCGGCGTTGGAAGAAGTATTCAAACAAACCATGCCGCGGGAAATGGGCTTCGATTACTCAGGCATTTCTTTTCAGGAGCAAAAGGCGCGACAGGGTGTGCCGCCCTCAGCCATCTTTGGTCTTTCGCTACTATTCGTTTTCCTGATTCTGGCAGCGTTGTACGAAAGCTGGTCTCTGCCGTTCAGCGTGTTACTGAGCACTCCAGTCGCGATATTCGGGGCCTTTGCGGTTCTGTGGCTGCGCCGTACGCTGCTCGGTTATTTCGTGCCGCCTTTTCTGGTCCAGATTGAAAACGACGTGTATTCGCAAATCGGACTTGTAATGCTGATCGGTCTTGCCGCCAAGAACGCCATCCTGATTGTCGAGTTTGCCAAAGACGAACACGAAAAAGGCAAAGCGCTTGTGGATGCCGCGCTGGAAGGGGCCAGGCTTCGTCTTCGACCTATCCTGATGACCTCTTTCGCATTCATCCTCGGTTGCATTCCTTTGTGGACCGCAAGCGGCGCCGGAGGTGTGGCTCGTCAGATCATGGGCACGACCGTAATAGGCGGCATGGCGGCTTCGACGATCATCGGGATCTTTTTCATCCCCGCGATTTTCTATCTGGTCGAGCGGTTGTCGGGCGCCGGCAAACAGGCCGTAGGACGCCTGCCATCGACGAGCGTAACCGCGGAGGCAGACTGAGATGAACAACAGATCGAGTCGTATGGCCAGAAGCCGCGATCGCTGAATGAGGTCTCCTTAGTCGCCGCCGATCTGTTGATCGCGACTGTGACCGGCCGTACGGTCGGGAGGCGATGAGCGCGCGCTCGAGCTCCGACGAGGTAGCGGCATCGGCTGCCAGAATCAGCAAATGACAAACTTCGGCAAGAATCAAACAAACAGATGACTAAGGTGGCAATTAGTTAGAGCAGGCATCCACGTTGCACCAGACATATAGGCTACGGCCACAGAAACTGGACTCGTTGAGTCCGCGAGGAACCACTATGAAGCGGATTGCTTTCTTACTGATTTCAGTTGCGACGCTTAGCAGCGTTGTCGCGTTCCCCTCAAAAGGATCGAGACTGCGGCTCATTGATCAAGAGGCCGCCCCGTCCTTTGTCACCGAAATTCCGCCGGGATACCGCGACTGGCAGTTTATCTCGGTAGCCCACGAGGAAGGCAACCTCAATAGTTTCGGGGCGATCCTGGGGAACGATGTAGCGATCAACGCCTACCGTCAGGGGAAGCTCCCGTTCCCGGACGGGACTATCGTTGCTGCGTTGCACTATCGTTTCGTTCCGTCCGACGAAAACAACAAAGTCTTTGGCCGCTCCCAGTCTTTTGTTGCTGGGACCCCGACGAACATTCAGTTCATGGTCAAGGACTCAAAGAAATACGCGTCGACCGGCGGCTGGGGGTTCGGTCACTTCAACGACGGCAAACCTGCGGACGAGGCGTTTATGAAAACCTGCTTCCCTTGCCATGCGATCAACAAGGAGCGCGATCTGGTCTTCACCCGTTACGCACCTTGAATGCTGAGAATTACAGCGAGAACCACACCGGCTGAGGACCTGCGCGCGTCCTGCGGGACAAGAGTGAGTTTAGTCCGCTGATGTGCGCCCGCATTCAACGGATCTGACAGTCGAATTGAATGACCTCTCCTATTGGAGGGATTACGGCACACGTGACATGACGAAAAGGAGAACCCTATGGTCGAGCACATTCTTCTTATGCAATGGACAAACGAGGCGACTCAGCAATCGATTGACAATGCGCTGGTGGAGCTACGCGGACTCAAGGACAAAATCCCAGGGATTGTTGATTTGTCATGCGGGGCAGACTTTTCTGAGCGGGCTAAAAGCTACACGCATGGGCTAGTCATACGGTTCAAGGATCGGGCCGCGCTGGAGGCTTACTTCCCGCACCCCGAGCATAAGCGTGTTGTACAGAATTTTATCGATCCGATTCGGGCCGACACTGTGATTCTCGATTACGAGATCTGAGCTAATGATCACTAGTGCTCAGCGGCTTGTCGACTCGCGACCGCTCGCGGATGCCAACACGTCGCCTGTGGCCGCACTGCGTAAGAGACACCCAGTTCCACGATGTGGGGACGGCGCAGTACTGCAATCGGTGATCATAGAGAAATGACGATACGAATCGAGAAAACGTCAGAAGGTGACAAAACGACGCTCCGGCTTTCCGGCGAACTGGTCTCATCACACCACCAAGCATTGTCCGAAGAAATAGAAGCCAGCAAAAACACGATCACATTGGACCTTGAGGAAGTAACACTCGTAGATCTCGAGATCGTGCGGCTGTTGGCGCGATGTGAAGCAAGAGGCACCAAGCTGCTGCATTGCCCACCTTACATCCGAGAATGGATTCTTAGGGAAAGGAGCAGAATCCCCAGCAGCGATGAAGAATGATTTGTCAGAGAGATCAGACCTCCGGCATTGAGTGGAGTTGTCTGTTCAACAAGCCTTGTTAGCTTGCTCCTCGTTGGGAAAGGGGTTTCAAGTCCCCTGGCTGGCTCCAGAGAATCAGACGTTAGGCCTGGCTATTGAGGCGTCCTTCCTATTCGTTACTCAAATAGTTGCTCAACCCCACACGACTGTCCCAATCTGATCTCAAGTATTAGAACGCATCAACAGTTCTCGAGTAAGAGATCCGGGTCCGGCTTTCCTGTCCTCGATTCCGACTTCCCTCTCATGGAATGCGATTTCACCCGTTTCTTCCTACGATGTTTCCGATCGTTCGAGTTCTTCGCAAAGATCAGTACAAAAGGTCGCGCCTCTTTCGGTCAAAGCGAATAACACCTCGCTGGCCGAAAACGTAAAGTAGCATCCATTTCGGACGCCTCAAAATTTTTGATAGATTGAACAACTCCCGCTGGACCATTCGTCAAGCAAAGGCGCGCTAGCGGTTGTGCTATTTTCCGTACTCTGTCGCTTACGTCGAAGTGGTGCAAGCGCCCGCTACCAACACGAAGGCTGATGCAACGTATAGGCTGGGGCTGGATGCGAACAACTACTACCGGATCTACGAAGAGGCCGGCGAGCTGTTTGTGCAGAAGCGGGTGGCGGCCGGGTCGAAAGTGACGATGTGGAGCGCGGCCTATAACGCGGCACATCGCTACTGGCGTATCCGGCACGAGGCAGCAACAGGCAGCGTGGTGTTTGAGACGGCGCCGGACAATGCCGGAGTGGCCGGCGCCTGGGTGGAACGCTACCGCGAGGCTTGGAACTCAGGAGCCATCCCTGTAACCAGCGTAGTGTTTGAAGTGAAGGGAGGAACGTGGCAGGCGGAGGCGCTGGCTGCTGGCAACGTCATTTTTGACAACTTCAAAGCCGCGAAACCTTGATAAAGCGTCTTTGTTTCGCTGGCGATTTTAACTGATATCTTGATTACGCGGCACGGTAGGGCAGTATGCAGTAGGCAGTAGGCAGTAGGCAGTTCGTTGAACTTGATGCAACAATCCTCAGCCATTCGCGAGGTAGAAGAAACCCTGCTCATTCGAACTGCGTATTTTACTGCCTACTGCCTACTGCCTACTGCCTACTGCCTACTGCCTACTGCCTACTGCCTACTGCCTACTGCCTACTGCCTACTGCCTACGCACTGACGTTACTTCGGGGGGGACCGCAAGATGGGGCAGTTGACGATTATGCCTGCGTCCGGACCCGCTGTCATTTCACCCTTCTCTACCAGATCGTATATGTCCTCCTCATCGCGAATGAGCGGGAATCCGTGACGCGATTGATTTGTGAAAGCAACCGGAACGATGTTCCACGCAGGAGTGTAGTCCTCTTCCGTGTTAGTAGGACCGACTGGGGTCGGGTGCGCTTCAAAGACTCTGTCCTGAGCCGGATTTGTTTTTCCCGAAAATACGTACAGGTCTTCCTCAGCTCCACTTCCCATTGCCTTAAGCATTTTCGGAGCGAAATTGGCGCCCTCCGATGCCGCAGTGTCCTTGTCCGATGCGTCTGTGATGATGGCGAAGACTCTATCGCCGCTAGCGAACCCCTTGATGCGTGGTAAGCTGATCGTCCCACCAGGATGCGGATCAATCCCCAGCGCTCCCGGAAGCGCTCCTCCACTTTGAGTGAATACCACAGGACAGTTGATTACTATGTTCGTTGATTCCACCGTGACTTCGCCGGCGGCTTGCGCCGCGATCACTTCGGCCTCGGACCTTAATGTCGGTCTAGTCCTGCCTGTCTGCCAGGTCACAAGGTTGAGTCTCCAGAACGGGGTGTAGTCCGCATTTGAATTGTCTGGGCCGAGTGGACTCGGTATCGCCGTAAAGATATTCGGCTGATTTGCATTGGTCACCTTGTACACGTTCGACGTGGCGTTCGCGGCAATAAGGCTGGCCAGACGTGGCACCAGCGTCACTCCGGATTGTGCCGCAACAGCCGCGTCTGACGCTTCCGTAGTGATTACGAAAATTCCTTCACCATTCGAAAACCCCGGTGCGAGCGGAACCGTTAACGATGGTGCTGCATTCACAGTGGCGGAAAACAAGATGAAAACGGCAACGCTTACGAGTCCGACAAATGGACCTCGCCGGCCGCACATATACCTCCCAACGTCTAGTTCAGCCATGGTCCTTCTCCTCCTTCGAATGTAATTTTGCGCTTGCGGTATACATTCCGAACGACTCTTTGACGTACGGAATCGGCGAAACAAAGTCAGGTCCATCACAATCGGCGCTATAAATGCGCTCTTGAAGAATTGGAAGGTCAGCATAGGCAAGATCGATACCATCATCAGTCCGCCGGTGTTGATGATTTGTTTAAACATTGTCCCGCTGGAACCTGCCTATATGTTGTTTGAATTCACACACGTGTCTTCAATAACTCTGCATTCGAACTCCACAGTGATTTTCATTCTTATAAGTTTGGACCCCGAGGGACGCCGGCAAGATGGTTGCTCAAGACAGTCTGCTTTGAAGGGGGAGACTATTGAATGATGAAGAGATTAGGCAGGAGATGGGAAGCGGCATCACACGTATCGTTCTAGAACAGCGGAAGAAACATCCCAATCAGCAAGGCGCACAACCTGCGGCGGCTATCTTGTCGTTCAAAGACTTCCTTGATCCAACCACTACAGAGCTGAAGCCATCCACGACTCTACTTTCTCTCAACGAGAAGCCAGTACGCACAGTCGGTTTGTTGGCGCAAATGGAGAACTGGTCAGGAGCCTCTATCTCTGCCCGCACCCTGTGTTGTGCGATGAGGCCAGCTCAGCTTCTCTTATTCGCGTCAAGAGGCATTTCAGCTAGTGCTGAACTCCGTTTCTAATGAATAACTGTTTATCTGACGCGCACCCGCCATCTCCTCAGTCTTAACCGGTCGATCGAGTAGGCGTTGTATCCCGTGAGCGCCAGCAGTGTCGAATTCACAAGCGCGTAGGAGACGTTATGTGATGCGGTCGGAAAATCTCCTTTCATCACCGTTCCAAAGGTCAAACCCAGCAGAAGGAGCCGCAAGAGTCATTCCGATGCATGGTCGACGACGGAGAGGGCATCTGCGAGCGACTTGATCGCGATATCCAGACGGCAGTCGACGCCTATGTCGATCCGTGGCTCGAAGCGGATGAGCCGGTACACCCCACACAGTTTGTGAACATAATCAACCTTACAACCGCGGGAGGCCCAGAAAATGAGTGTCATGGCATGCTATGAGGGTGAAGCGACCGTGTACAATCTTGGTTCGGTCGAATGGATTCCTCCGGGCGAAGGCCGGACTTTCCAGGTCTCGGAGCGCCCGGTGGCGGTGTTTCGAACGAGAGACGGCAAGGTCTGGGCTACGCAGGCTCTGTGCCCGCACCGATTCGGGTTGCTTGCGGACGGACTCACCGGCAGCGGTTACGTGGTTTGTCCGTTGCACTCCTACAAGTTCAGCATGGTTACGGGCGAACCGGTCGGACACGGCTGCGACGCGCTGAAGACTTATCCGGTTTCGATCAGCGAAACGGGCGACATCTTATTGGTGCTGGACGACGAGCTTGAGGAAGCAGCTCTCTATGGGCAAGCTGAACGGGGCACGTGTAGCGCTTTTAGAAGCGCGAATGAGTAGCGAGTTGGCCGACCTGGTCCGCCGCCACGGCGGCGAAGTGATTGCCGCGCCGGCGCTGCGAGAGACCGAGATCGATGCCACCGGCGCGGTTAGCGATCTAATCAAGCGGCTCGCGCAAGATTCGATTCAGGTGGTGATCTTTCAAACCGGAGTGGGGGTGAAGGCGTTGTTCGCCGCCGCTGATCGAATTGGATGTCTGCCGCAGTTGCTGTCAGAGCTCAGCGCTGTGACTACGGTGGCACGAGGGCCAAAACCAACAGCCGTGCTGCGCCAGTATCGAGTACCAATCTCAATTAGCGTTCGCGAGCCGTATTCAACCGCTGAAATCATCGAGAGTCTGAATGGACTGGAACTTGAAGAAAAGGGGGTTGCATTGCTGCATTACGGTGAGCGGAATGCCGAACTGGCCGAGGCGATCCTAAGTCGGCGGGCGCGGCTCGAGGAATTGTACTTATATGAATGGCAGATGCCGGTTGATACCGCGCCGCTGCAATCGCTGATCGACGAGATAGTCGCGGGGACGGTTGATGCCGTCGCTTTCACCAGTCAGATTCAGGTCCGGCACTTGTTCAATCTAGCCAAAACCAGTGGTAAGGCCGAAGACCTCAAGAACGCCCTGAACAACAGAACGGTGGTCGCTGCGATTGGACCTACCTGCGCGGCCGCCATTCGTAGCGTTGGCGTTACTCCGCATGTTGTTCCTCAACCGCCGAAGATGGGACCGATGGTCCTGGCACTTGTGGAGTACTTAGAGCATCGATAAACCAAGGCGGGAAAAAAATCCGCAAATCTCGGATGCGCGGGAAGCGTATCCCAATACGGTTCTGCGGCTTTAAGATATCCAACTACCGTTGCCTCGGCGGTTTCTTCCTGCCGATTTCAACGCCTCAATGCTGCATCAGGGAAGAGAAGTAAGCCAGCACTTCGTTAGCGAGGCGCTCGTGTCCCTTCCCCTCCACGCGCACGAGCGAAACGTTTTCGTAGTCGTGGGCACTCGCCAGACGCATGGCCCTTTGCATCTGTGTGTAGATCGGTCTACCCGTCGAGCAAAGCTCATCTTTTGTTCCGACAATATTTCGAATTGGCAGACGTGTGCGCTCCGGCGCGGAAGATACATGTCCCTCATCTACCCATCTACCAAGGTAGTTTGGACAGACGAGCGCGGCCCCTCGGACCTGTTCGGGATGATTGAACAGAATAGCCCAAACCGTATGGCCACCTGCTTCAAAGCCGGTGATGAAGTACTTGTCTTCGCCGCCATACTGTTTGACCACATCTTTCACGATGGCAGTAATGCCATCCATATCGAAGTTGAAAGGCTCCGAATCTTGAATCATCTGCCAAACCGCATCCGAGTAATGATAAGTCGGCACGCTGCGGTAGGCCGCACCGCCATTAGTCACGACCAGTGGTGTTACCAGAATAAATGGTGCGCGCTGTCGAGCGTTGGCGAACGCATTGGCGGCCTCCAGAAACTGTCGGTCCGCGCTTTCGATCACCACAACTACCGGCCACTTTTTCTCCGCGGACCAGCCCTCCGGCAGCGACACATAGTACTGAATCGGGTGGCTGGACGCCGTCTTCAGTTGTGGTGATTCTGAGGCCCGCGTCAAAGTGGCGAGCATGCAACTTAGTGCAAAGAGGCAGCAGCCGATGCGATTGAACGATGTTGATCGACCCGCGGTCGCAGGGTTTGCGCCTATCAGTCCGAACTTTTGCTCAACTAACCCGATGTCTCGGCTAAACATCCTCAAGCAACCTCCATTTTTGCTTCGTCGATAAACAGATACTTGCGCCATTCCGGATACGACTCAGCCTGGTGACAGAGAATCTGCCGGTCGATGCCGTATACCAACGCCGCTGGATTTCTTAGCAGCGGCATTCTCGCCTCTTCTGGCGTCCGGTCACCTTTGCGCTGATTGCAGGCGAAGCAGGCCGCCGCCAGGTTCTCCGGCGAAGTTTTCCCTCCGCGCGATGCCGGCAAGATGTGATCTATCGTCAGATCGAACGCTGTCCCTTTCACTCCGCAATACTGGCAACGGTGTCCATCGCGAGCCAGAATTCGGTTGCGCTTGCTCGACGAGCGTCTCTGCCGCCCGCGAACATCGACGTAGTGCTTAAGGCGTATCACGCTTGGAACGGCGAACTCGAATCGCTGCGAGCGGAGAACGCGAAGTCCGTCGCGTTCAACCATCTCAGCGGATTCCTTCCAGATCAAACGCACTGCTCTAGGCACGCCGATTGTTCCGAGCGCCTCATAGCTTGCATTGAGTAATAGAACCTTTCTCATCACGACAAACCTCGGGCCGGCGATGTGCCACGAACTCACCGCGACAGATGGGCCGTTGCTATAGGCCCTTTAGCTCCGCCGGCGAAAATGACCGGAGAGGGAATCGAACCCACACTATTCCTGTTTGTAGGACAGGCGCCATACCTCTTAGGCGATCCGGTCGAAAAGCGAGAGACCAGACTCGAACTGGCGATACCGATTTGGAAGACCGGAGTGATTCCATCTTCACCACTCTCGCAACTAGAGCCCGAGACGGGAGTCGAACCCGTCGCCTCAGATTTACAGGATCTGCGCTCGACCACTCGAGCTTCTCGGGCGATCTGGTGACTCCGGCAGGACTTGAACCTGCGCCCTCCTGTTTCGTAGACAGGCGCTCTTGATCCGTCTGAGCTACGGAGCCATCAATTCAAAGAGCTACTCGGGAGCGAATCGAATGCCCACACTGCTCGTTCAGAGCGGGCGTATTGCCGGTTACACCATCCGGTAATCAAGTGGTCGGAGGTCGAATCGAACGACCCTCTATCGCTCTTCAGGCGATCGCTAATCCATCTCAGCTATCCGACCAGGAGGAATAGGGTGACGCCGAGCCCACGAGGACTTCGTCGGGCTGAAGCCCGCTTTTGATGTTCGCCACCAGCCCTGCTGGAGAGCTGGTGGAGAGTATGGGATTTGAACCCATCCATCGAGTTTGCAGGACTCGCATGCCGCCACCAACATCTACTCCCCGGTTCAAAGATCATCCCTTCACGCACAGGACCTGTTTCAGCGTGTGCACAACCTCTACCAGGTCGCTCTGCGCACTCATCACTTCATCGATGTCCTTGTACGCAGCAGGGATCTCGTCGATCACCCCCTTGTCCTTGCGACACTCGACGCCGTCGGTCTGAATTGTCAGATCGTCGACCGAGAATCGCCGCTTTGCCTCGCCTCGAGACATTTTGCGTCCCGCGCCGTGGCTGCACGAACTGTACGAGTCGGCGTTCCCTTTGCCGCGCACGATGAAGCTCTTCGCGCCCATGCTCCCGGGTATGATCCCCAGCTCGCCTGCACGAGCGGAGACCGCACCCTTCCGCGTAATCCAAAGTCGCTCTCCGAAATGCTCTTCAAGCGAGGCGTAGTTGTGATGGCAGTTGACTGCCTCCTCCACGCCTTCGACCTCGCGCTTCATTGCCTTGCTCACCGCGGCTATCACCAGAGTGAGCATGATCTCGCGGTTGGTCGCAGCGTAATTCTGAGCCCATCCGAGCCCTTCAACATATTCGTTGAACTCGGGCGAGCCCTCATCAAGCCACGCTAGATCTCGATCAGGGAGATGACGGTTCTCCGTTTGCGCGATTTGGCGCGCCATGTGAGTGGCGCACTCGCCGATCGTCTTGCCGACGTTTCGGCTTCCCGAATGCAGCATCAGCCAAACCGCCTGCTCTTCGTCGAGGCATACCTCGATAAAGTGGTTACCGCCTCCGAGAGTCCCGACCTGTCGCCAGACACGACCTTCATCAAGCCGTCCAAGTCGCGAACGAATCTTCAAGCGATCAAAGCCATCATGAAGCTTGTCGATCTCTCGGTTGAGCTTGAGCGCCTTGAGGCCAGCTCGGTGGTCAATCTTCGTCGGCGCCTTATGAAAGTTGAACCCCACCGGCACATCGCGCTCTATCTGCGATCTGATTGCCGCCAGGCTATCCGGCAGGTCCGACGCTGCTAGATTCAGCTTCACCGCAACCATGCCGCAGCCGATGTCTACTCCAACCGCCGACGGTATGATGGCCGCCTTCGTTGGGATGACGCTGCCCACGGTAGCACCCTTGCCCAGATGGACGTCAGGCATGATCGCGATGTGTCCCGCGACTACCGGAAGACCGGCTATGTTTCGGATCTGGTTCGCCGCCGCCCACTCGACCGGCAGGTCTCCGGTCCATGCTCTCACATTCTTGATATTCAGTTTTGTCACGAACTCGCTCATAAAACGTTCCTCTTCCAGGAGTCGGGGTGGCAAGATTCGAACTTGCGACCCCCTGCTCCCAAGGCAGGTGCGCTGACCAACTGCGCTACACCCCGATGGCTGTGGGGACAGGATTCGAACCTGCGCATCTCCTGCTTAACAAGCAAGCGCCTTACCAGCTTGGCTACCCCACAAGAGAGTACTGTTCTGAGTCCTGAGTTCTGAGTCGTCACAGCACTCAGCACTCAGCACTGTTCTATATGCCTCCACCCGGACTTGAACCGAGATCGCCGATTTAAAAGACCGACAGTCTGCCAGTTGACTTATGGAGGC
Source organism: Blastocatellia bacterium (assembly GCA_035315885.1). GTDB lineage: Bacteria > Acidobacteriota > Blastocatellia > UBA7656 > UBA7656 > DATFXM01. The sequence continues at coordinate 59,427 of DATFXM010000200.1, read as the reverse complement.
AGATGCTCCGGCCGAGACTCGAACTCGGATCATGCACTGATCTGGTGCTTGCGAGGTATAAGCTCGCCGCTCTGCCGATTGAGCTACCGGAGCAGTTCAAAGAACTGGTGCGCCCGTACGGACTCGAACCGTCCTCTCACGCTTAAGAGGCGTTTGCTTCGCCATCAAAGCTTCGGGCGCAGTCATGAGCCTGGCAGGAATCGAACCTGCGTAGATCTGTTTAGAAGACAGATGCCTCATCCGCTAGGCTACAGGCCCAAAATCAGCGGAGCCGACGAGACTTGAACTCGCACCCTTTCGGTTGACAACCGAACGCGCCACCTTTGCGCCACGGCTCCGAAACGACGATGGCGGGACTCGAACCCGCCAGGACAGGATTGAGAATCCTGTTGCGCGACCAATTTGCATTCATCCCCATTTCAAAGATCGATGCGGGAGGCGAGACTTGAACTCGCAACAACCCGGGTTTAAGCCGAGCGCGTCTGCCATTGCGCCACTCCCGCCGGTCGAAGCATTGTAGGCGCGCGTTGTGTCGCCTTGTTGTTTGTTTGAACACCTCGGGTTGTGGGCGTCTCTTACCTCCCCTCACCTTCTACGACCAGCGCCTACGATCCCCGATGACTAATTCGTCTGCTTCAAACCTCTTGCTTCGAAAATGATAGCGGAGTCCGAGATCATGGCGGAGATGGCAGGAGTCGAACCTGCACAGGCTTTTCGCCCGGCGGTTTAGCAAACCGCTGCCATACCGTTAGGCGACATCTCCGCGGCAAACTCTGGCGGAGGGTGAGAGATTTGAACTCTCATAGGCCGAAGCCCGGCAGTTTTCGGGACTGCTGCAATACCGTTATGCGAACCCTCCGCGAACGTTGGCAGGAGCGCCCGGATTTGAACCGAAACCTGCGATTTTGGAGACTGCCATGCTGGCCAGTTACACCACGCTCCTTCTCAAGTGCTGAGGAGAGGAATCGAACCTCTGCGGTCAACCGGACCAGTGGCTTTACAGACCACCGCCTTTCCATTCGGCCACCTCAGCAAGTCGGAAGCACCGGATATTGAATTTTCAAACAACAAAAGAGCGAAGCCCCGAACCTGATAACAGCTTCGGAAGCGGGTCCGCTCCTAATTCTCTCTAACGGATTCTTCTTGAGATTTGGGAGCGGGAGGACCGCTCCCGCTGGATCAATGCACGCTGCGGCGATAATCGCAGAACAATCGTTCTGCCGATTTCTGGATACCTGTACCGTTCGCGCCGTTCAGGTGCATGCCTAAACATATTGAAGGCATATTCAGGCGGGCGTTTTGCCCAAAGGACGCGCTTGCACAGGGCCGCAACTCCACCCTGAGGTGGCTGGCCCTGGCTTTTCGGTTTTGTCCATTGAGCATCATTGAAAAACTCTCCTCGACAAGGAACGTTATTCTTCGGATTTTAGTTCCGCACGGCAAGAAATTTTTTTCGAGCACCGGTAACAAAATCCTGCAGAAGAGGAAAGCATCAATGAAAGAAGCCGTTACACGGTCGCCTTATGGATCCGCCTCTTGAGGTGATGTATCCGCCTTCTCAGGTCCTTCAGTCTCGCGTGGTCGTGCGCCGCGAGCGCCTCATCTCGTTTCTGTTTCCATTCTTTGATCTGCGCCTTTATGTCCGTCTTGTTCAGCCCTACTACCTGGTGGTGTTCGTGCATTTCCACACCGAACGCCTTGCACAAGGCCTTCATCAGGTGGTCCTTGTTCATCTGGGTGTAACCTTGCACTGCCTCGTGAGTGGTACCTGCAGCGATCTCGCGAAGTTGTGCAAGGCTTTTCCCCTTCAGCTCTTCATATGTATGAGCCATGGTTGAGATCCTCCATTCACAGTTTGGTCGGACTGGTTATAGCGATCGATAGATTTTAGCGCGGGTAAGTCTCTGGACCTAGCGCCGGCCCCGAGGCGTACGAAGCCGTTTGAGAGTCGAATCGCATTCAGATGCAAGAGACGACGAGGTTGACGGATGAGGCACGGTGACGTGTTTGATATTAAGCGAGTCTTGCCACTACATAGGTACTTCAGCGTGCAGCGTTCAGTAGTAGCTGAAAAACATCCGATCCCGTGATGCATGTTCTCCCTTGATAACTCATCATGGACCTGTTCGAATGGAGCAGGTGCTGACAGATTCTTTCTTTCGTAGAACTAGCTAAGAGGCAAGGTTTGCCAAAGGAGTAAGCATGTCGCACACGGTTGAAGTTCTCGTGCAGCGTTTCACGATCGTTTCCAGCAAACCGTTCGACGTCATATTGCAAAGATTGGAGGCGCAAGTTGGTCGTCCCGACTTGAACGCGTTCGTCAGAGCTATCGCATCGTCGCAGAGCTATAGAGAAGTCGAGCAGATAGTGGACGAAGCGATCGGCCCTTCCGGCTTGATGGAATTCATTCGATTCAACCTTGGCGAAATCATCAGCAAGGAGCGCGGGGCCGACAGTCCCCGGATTCTTCGTTTAGTGGTCGGCAATCCGCTCATCATGAAGCAAATGGGCATTCACGTTCACGACGTCGGTTCTTATGCACCGGTGGACATTCTGATCGACGAGCGGCCTGATGGCGTGCATTTGTCTTACGACCGAATGTCGAGCCTGCTTGCCCCGTACGGAAGCGAAGAAGCGCTTAAGGTGGCGCGGGATTTGGATGCAAAGATTGAACGACTGTTAGAAGCAGCAGCCGCTTGATGTCATTCGGTTCGTCGCGTATCGAGGCGCACGAGATGAAACAAAAATACCTGATCGCTTTTGATGATGCTGGCCCCCATTGGTTTCTCGCTTGCACAGCACCGCGGCAATGTCTCGGCAGGCGGCACAAGCGACGACAGTCAGGAGTGGCCTGCACTCCAACAAAGCATGGAGGAGATGCACACCGCGATGAACTCGGTGAAGTCTTCAGCGGACAGCGATGTTGATTTTGTGGAACTGATGCTCCCGCATCATCGCGCGGCGGTCGATATGGCTAAAGCGCAACTTCTACACGGAAAAGATTCGCAGATGCGCAGGCTCGCTCAGGAAATCATCGCCGACCAGCAATCGGAGATCGAGCTTATGGAGTTGTGGCTCAAGCAGCATAAGTCCCCAAAGGACAGCGTCGCACCTGCCAAGCATTAACCGAGGGCGTTGACAACCGATGCGATCACAACCGAGGTCAAGATGAAACTAGTGAGGCTGTCGTTAGCAATTCTGTTCCTGGCGTCCGGCGCCCTGGCCCAGCAGGCTCCCTGGGGCCGTCCGAACGTTGCAGTGTCCGCCCGGGACCGGGTTTACGCCGCCGATCAGACTTCAAACACCGTCTCGGTCATTGATCCTTCAACCAATAAGCTGCTGGGAGTCATCAGGCTCGGAGATCCGCTGCCGGGCTCCTTGAGCCCTCTTTACAGAGGTCAACTGCTCGTTCACGGTCTTGGCTATTCTCCCGACCACTAAAGTTCCTCGCTCCAGATATCAGCGCACGTCCTTCCTTGCCTACGCGCCGATTCCTTATTGTTACTGATTCGAGGGACTCGTCGATCGTAGTACTGCGTCAAGTCGAAACTCCAAGCCGTTGATACCATCAATAGTCTTCTGCTTGTGGCGGAAACGAGGGAGCTCGTATTCTCTTGTCTGTCGCGGCTGTGGAAGCGTCTTGTAATCGCGACATTCGATATGAAGAGCAATCAACTGCAGACCGACTTGGTGCTTGATCTCTTAAAGGCCACGCCTAATAGGCTCGCAGCTCTCGCACATGGCCTGCCCGATTCTGTTTTGAAACAGCGCCCTGGTGTAGACGCATGGTCGGCAACTGACATTCTCGCGCACTTACGTGCTTGTGCAGATGTTTGGGGTAAGAGCATTCTGACGATGATTGCGGAGGATGCTCCGAAATTGCGCTACCTTTCTCCGCGAACCTGGGTTCGAAAGACCGACTATGACCGACTCGATTTTCAGTCTTCGTTGTCTGCCTTTACTCATCAGAGGCTCGAGCTGCTGAAGGTGTTGAGCCGCCTGCCAAGAAAAGACTGGTCGCGCTCGGCGACGTTTTCGGGCACCACAAAAGGGCGTTACCAGACGGTATACAGTTACGCGACGAGAATGGCTGAACACGAGGACAGTCATTGCAAACAGACAGAAGCGGTACTCAAGAAGGTCTCAATTGTGGCGGACCACTAGATTGGCTCTCGTCCGCATGCGCGAGGTCCTAACGAGATCCACATACGAAATCACGTCTGCTCCCCATCAATAGCGTCGCAGGCAGCGAGTGGCTCGGCGGCTTCTTCGGCTTCCTGTGATATGCTCTTGTGAATATAACGCTAGTAAAGGGCGGTAGAGCCATTGATGTTTTGCCCACGATGCGCAACGGAGAATGGTCTTGAGCAGGGTTATTGTCGACAGTGTGGGCAGGCGCTATCAGATGTTCGACTGGCTATAGACGGAGTCGCATCGGAATCGCTGGAGAAATTAACAGCCGGAACGAAGTGGCTGAACGCCGGGATCGCGACGCTGATCGTTTTCACAATCATAGGAATCCTGCTGACGATACTTGGCATCGCCCTTGGCGATCAGACTTTCAGCACTATCGGGATGATAAATGTGTTGCTAGGCGTGTTGTTTGGTTTCCCCCTGATGTTAATCGGTAAGACAGACTTGAAACGCGCGAATCGTCTGTTGTCGGCGGCAAAACCTCAAGTCGGTCACGCAGCTCCTAAATCACTTCAGCGTCCAAGCGAATTTCTGACAGCGGGTCTCGACAAAAACGTACAGCAACCTGCGGTGCCGGGTTCGGTGACCGAGCACACTACTCTTGATTTGCCTGAACGGGGCCGATCAGTCGCACTTCGTCAGAAGGAAAAAGAATCAAGCTGATTGCTAAGCGAGCCGAACGAGTTTGTGTCGAGAATGACGCTAAGTAGCTGGGCTCTCGTATTGGGCCGGCGGTTAATTACGACGCACTGAGCCCCACGAGCCGCATGAGAGTTCTAAATCGAACATCGGACCTGAGCGAATCAAAAATTGGATTAACTCCCAAATAGATCAGCCAGGAATTGCGCTCGTCATAAGCTCGTTGCAACCATTCAAAAGTTTCATCTGTCTGGTCCAAACCGAGACAGATTATTGCAGGCCAGTAAGGTGAGACGTACATCTGGTTCGAGTCTTCGTTGATCTTATTCAGGAATTCCTGCGCCTCTTTTCGATCGCCGGAGAGAGCGTACGCGTGGCCTAGCCAAGCCAGGATCTCATGGTTTTCCTGCAGTGACCTGCTGCGCTTATAAGCCTCAATCGCGTCATCGTATTGCCCCTTTTGTACAAACGACCACCCGGTAAACCAGAGCGCCTCGCTGAATGCGGAATCCATCTCAAGAGTGGTTCGCGCGATGTCGATGGCACGGTCGTAGTCTCGTGCGAAATAGTAATGCCATCCGAGGTGGATATTGGTTTCAAGGTCGAGCGGATTAAGCTCCAGGGCCTTTCTGCTTGCAGCAAGTGACTCATCCATCCGACCCAGTGCGATCAGATAGTGCGAATATAGATGGTATCCATTCGAATAGTTTGGATTCAGTTCGAGGGCAGTTTGGAACTCTTTTTCCGCGCTCTTGAAGTCCCAATCAAAATTGAGATTGACCGTTGCGAGCGAGGCATGCGCTTCGGCGAGGGCATTGTCTATATCGATCGCCTTTTTTGCTGCGGTTCTCGCCTTAGTTGCAGTCTGACTCGGTGGCAAACTAAATGCCTCGGACGCGTAGAGGCTGGTGTAAGAATCGGCCAAACCAGCATAGGCCAGCGCGTAGTCACTGTCTGTTGCAATTGCCTCTTCGAAATACTGCACACTCTTACGCAGTCCTTCAGGAGTCCACTTGTTCTGGTGATATCGACCCTTTAGATAGAGCTGATATGCCTCGGCATTGTCGGTGTATCTCTTTAACAACGCAGCTCTGTCCGTCGGTTGCAGTCGCAACTTCAAACCGTTCACTATTGCAAGGGTTATCTCTTCTTGTATTGTGAATATATCTGCAAGTCGCCTGTCGTATCGTCCTGACCAGACCGGATACCCATCGCCTACATCGATCAGTTGCGCGGTAATCCTGAGCTGGTCGCCGGTTTTTCTGACGCTTCCTTCCAGAACGCTTCCTACTCCCAGCCTGCGACCTATCTCGCGCACATCTTCCTGCTTTCCTTTGAATGAAAATGCAGATGTTCTCGCGGCTACCTTCAGCTCTTCGATTCTCGCCAGTGCGTTAATTAGCTCTTCAGCCAGCCCGTCGCAAAAATATTCGTTCTCGAGATCAGCGCTTATGTTCACGAACGGCAACACAGCGATAGATGGCGTGATTGGTTTTGAAGACGAGCTGTCGAAGCCCTTCGAGCCGTTGAGTATCACCGTAGAGGCAGACTCCGAAGAAGCTGAGTCCGCAACAAGCGGTGCGCCGTCACTACGACAGAAATTAAGCGCGTCATCGGTGTAAACACGGTGGCAAGTCGGACAGTGCTTCATATAGTCGTGAGATTTCGGAGTTCGCGAGACAAGTGGTCAATCAATGTAGCTGATTTGTGGTCGTTACACCAACCGGCAGACCTGATGCGAACTTTCGCCTGACGACACCAGGTGCTCGTTACGCCACGGGATTTTCACAATCAGTTAATGCTTCGTTCAATCGCACCTGACATCCGGCTAATAAAATACTAGAATCTGGCAGCTAAAGTGGGGCTGCGAAGTCGAGAGAACGTCGAGCAACAAAACCATCTCCCGTTCATTGAGGATCAAATCATGCGCCGAATTCTATTCGTGTCCGCCGCAACTTTGTTGACAACCGTTCTGGTTCTGGCAGGAGGCCTCAAGAAGCTGGCAGTCTGGACTGGCGTCCTCAAACCTGGCCCTGATGCCAAGACGCAATCCGTAGTCTTGCCGAATGGCTGGCGCATCACTCCGGCGGGTCAGCACATCGTATTGCCGGGTGATATGGTGATGAAAATCATCGCGAGCGCGGACGGCAAGAACCTATTCGCGAGTACAGCCGGATGGCACGACCACAGCGTCAGCAGGATTGACGTGCAGACCGGAAAAATGGTCGACACGGTCAATGTTGGAAAAATCTGGACTGGGATGTCGCTGAATCCGGCGACTGGCACGATCTATGTCTCGGGTGGCGGGGCTCCTACGCGACAGTTTCTGGATGGGGCAAGAGGAAAAGGACTGGCTCACGAGGCGATGGAAGCACTACGCCTTCCAGTCATGAGACTGCAGCAAAAGGATGGGAGGCTGAAGATCGAGCCATCGGTGGAGATTAATGGTCTTGAAGAGAAAGAGCGATTCGTCGCTGGTGTCACTTGTGGAGACGACGGCTCACTCTACGTGGTCAACACACAGAATGATACGGTGTACCTTCTGAGTGGCGCGGACTTCAAAACGCAGATCTCGATGAAGGTGGGTTATAGGCCTTACGCCGCCGCGGTCACGCCGAATGGCAGACAGATCTCGGTATCCAACTGGGGCGACGAATCAGTCAGCCTGCTTGACGCGAAAACATTGAAAGAATCAGCGCGGGTGAAAGTCGGCAGTCATCCGAACGATTTGGCTTATGCCCCGGACGGCAGGTTGTTCGTCGCAAACGCAGGTTCGAACAATGTCAGCGTACTTCGCGACGGCAAGGTAATTGAGACGATCAGAACCTCGTTTGATGTGAATGCTCCGGTCGGTTCCACGCCCACCGCGCTGGCGATCACCAAGGATGGCAAGCGACTGTATGTCGCCAACAGCGACAATAACGATGTTGCAGTTATCGATATTGCGAATCCGCGCGAATCGGTGGTGCTCGGATTCATTCCAACAACCTGGTATCCGACGGCACTTGCAGTCTCTCCCGACGGCAAGCGGCTCTTTGTGGGTGCCGGCAAGGGCGGGTTGAATTCAGGCGGCAATTTTCCGGCCGCAACTGATTACAAAGTCTCTTCACCTGACCCCAGGAGATCTTACGACTACATTGGAGCCAAGCTGGCGGGTACGCTTTCGATAATCGACGTTCCGGACAAGGAGCAACTGGCCCGATACACTTCGCACGTCAAAGCCAACTTTCCGTTGCCGGAGACGAACACCGACAAGGTTCAAGCGGCTCAGGTCGCAAAAGAGGTTTTCCCTAAAATCAAACATGTTCTCTACATCATCAGAGAGAACCGAACCTACGATCAGGTGTTTGGAGATCTGGGAAAGGGAAACGGTGAGCCGGCGTTGACGCTCTTCGGTCAGGACGTGACGCCCAACGCACACAAAGTGGCCCGCGAGTCAGTCATCCTCGACAATCTCTACTGCAACGGTGAAGTGTCGCAGGATGGTCACCAGTGGTCGAACGCGGCGTACGCGACCGACTTTACTCAGAAGGCCTGGGTTAATAGCTACAGCCGTCGCGGCCAGCCAGATGCCGATGAACGGCTGACTGCGTCTCCCGCCGGTTATCTCTGGGACAACTGCAAGAAACACGGGAAGAGCTATCGCAGCTACGGCGAATTTGCGTCGTTCCGTTCATCGCCCGACAATGAGCCCGTTTTTGTCGGCAGCCACGATTTGAAGGATCATGTCAGCGACGAATGGTTGAAACTAAAAATGAGTCTCGGCCGGCAGCGCGATACAAAACTCGCCGAGGTCTTCGTCAAGGAACTGAAAGAGGCCGAAGCGCGCGGAGAATGGTGGAATTTCATGGTCATGTCGCTCGGCGAGGATCATACGGACGGTTTAACGGCGGGCAGGTTCACTCCGACGGCGTGCGTCGCCTCAAACGACTTGGCGCTTGGCATGATCATTGAGGCGGTCAGCAACTCAAAGTTCTGGCCCGAGACCGCGATATTTGTCATCGAAGACGACGCGCAGAATGGTCCGGATCACGTGGACGCGCGCCGAACCGTAGGTCTGGTGTATTCGCCTTATGTGAAAAAGGGTGTCGTGGACAGCACGATGTATACGACAGTCTCCTACTTGCGCACGATGGAATTGATTCTGGGACTTCCGCCGATGACGCAATACGATGCGCTAGCGACGCCGCTCTACAAAGTGTTCACCACGTCGCCAACACTGACGGCGTACAGTCACGAACCTTCGAGAGTCGATCTGTTGGCTAAGAACCCGGCAACCGGCGAAGGAGCGCGCCGCTCCGCACGCCTCGATTTTTCAGACTACGATCGAGCGGACTTCGACGAATTGAACGAGATTTTGTGGGATGCGCTCAAAGGTACTCAGATGCCTGCGCCAGTAAGAAGCGCGTTGCTGCAATAGTCGAGCTAGTTTCGTTGAGTGATTTCTCGACAGCGTCCTCGCTATGGGCGACGAACCGAGGCGGGTTTCACGCAAAGAACGCAAAGTTTCGCAAAGACCGCAAAGTTTCCCTGACTTGCGGTCTTTGCGAACACCGCGACCGATGCGCGGTTGTCGAGTCAGGTTCAACTACTTCTTCTCTGACAGGGGTCGGTCGAGCTTGATGATTATGAACTCGTCGTCATCCGGCTGTCCCGCGACCCTCCCAGTGCTAAACGGATAGTTGTTGTCGTTAATCACCAGCAAGGTGTTAGCGCTGAGCGGCAGGACGCTTTCGATCGTGACGAATGGGAATGTGAAGACGCCAGTCCCCGTTCCACCGATGTCGTCTGGATCGGCAATGTTCAGCAAGTCGGCGATCTGGTGCTTAACGAGGAAGCCGTTCGAGTCAATATCCTCAAAATCCACGAGGAAAATTTTCTTGAAGTGAGCACTCGCGCCTTGCCCGCTGTCCCGCTCGATCACCAGAAAGCGGTGATCGCTTACCGCGGTGAAGTCACCTATTGACTGTCCGCTTTGCGTGGTGTCCTCCATCCGATAGAAGAACTGTCTCCCGGTGTAAGCTTTCGTGGCCAGATCAAACTCGTTGATGATCAGTCGATGTTTGTCCGGATCGGTCGTCAGCGGACCCTCAAGAAGCGGATACAGCCGCTTGCCATCGGGTAAGATCGCCATGCCTTCAAATCCTTTGCTGCTGGCAAGACTGGTCGGTCTGCCCAGTGGATCGTCAGGAGAAGCGACCCCGGCGAGGGGGAACGGAGCTTCAAGCACTTTGCCACTGGCATCAGTGTGCACCAGGAACGGACCGAACTCGTCTCCAAACCAGAACGTGCCGTCGTGTGCCTGTCGAAATGACTCTATGTCGAAATCGGCGCCGGTCAGCAGGCGCCCGTTTCGGATGGCGGGGTCAACATCGATCGAGCTGTTCGGGTACTGCATATGGTCGGCGACAATCGGGAAATTGACCTTGTGATCCGGGTCGCTGAGAGTAAAAAAGATCCTGAAGGCCACCGTGCCGGTCCCGCGGGATTTGGTTTTGAAGTCGGGATCGACCTGGTAAACGCGAAGGACGAAGTCGGCCGAGTTTGCCTTTGCGCCAAAGCCGTTGTCGCACATCACGAGGAAGCTGTCTCCAGGCCCTTTCAAAACGGCCGAGAAACCCTGAACCGGTTGCTTGGCGAACGGTGGAATGCGCCCGTTGGCGGGAGCGATGAACTGGCCCGACGTGGGGCCAGGCGCAAACGTGTCTGCCGGTAGTACGGCGCGACCTGTCAACGTCTGCGCGTGAGATTGGGTTTGCACAATGCCTATTACCAGAAGCGAAAACGCGATCACCGGAGCGTGGGTACGCACGATTTTTCTCAACATTGCAGTTCCACTCCTTTAGAAAAAACGTACTAATGAAATGTTGGAGACCAAGCCGTGGTGCGCAAAAGGCCTCTATTTGGTGTGCGAGGTAAAACAACAGTGAGGTGTTCGGGATCCTTGTAGCTTTGCGATCTGAATCGCCCCTCGACTCAGAACTGCGATTCTCGATTGCGAAGGTCACGATTGACTTAAGCAGGCCTTAAATATTGTTAAAATCCTCTGATTGTAAGTAGAGGGAAACGCTATGAGCTTCGCGAGTAAGGTGCTGAATCAGGTCCGGAACCCTTCCGGCTGGCTCGGTAGACAGAATCTTAAGAGTATGAATCGGCGCCATTCCAAGTTGACGGACTGGGGACTCGAGCATGTCTCGATCAACGACTACGCCAGGATATTGGACATCGGCTGCGGAGGAGGAAGGACTATTTCAAAGCTGGCGGCTATCGCCACAAGAGGTAAGGTTTACGGTGTCGATCACTCGGAAACGAGTGTTGACACCTCCAAGAAGTACAACCGACTCTGGATCCAGACGGGTCGTGTCGAAATCAAGCAGGGCTCAGTGTCGCACCTGCCGTTTCAGGATCAGATGTTTGATCTCGCCACAGCGGTCGAAAATCACTTTTACTGGCCCGACTTACCGTCGGATATGAGGGAGGTCTTACGCGTACTGAAACCTGGCGGAGCGCTGATCGTCATTGCTGAGGTCTACAAGGGCGGGAAATTCGACCGGCAGGTTCAGAAATTTGCTGAAATGATGAAGAGGATGGATTATTCGTACGCGAACCTGGATGTAGATGAGCATCGCGAGCTCTTTTTGAACGCCGGGTTTATCGATGTTCAAGTCACTGAGGAATACGACAAAGGTTGGATCTGCGCCCTGGGCAAAAGGCCTTCGGTATGAACTGAAGCCTTCCCTATGAACTAAGGACGAACAGGCGGGAGCGCCGATGTGCGGAAGCGAATCAGGTGACAGCGGGTGAACAACGCGTTCGTCACGGCTTCCACGAGATCCAGGGGTTTCCAAGCCGCACGCCAACCCTTTTTGCGACAAATGATTGACATTACCTTTCAAAAAAGTCTCAGATTGCAGTGCTGCCTCGTGTCCCGAAAGCGTGCGTCTTGGAGCGACAGTTGCTTCCAGGACAGATGCCCCAAGGTTCCTCCAACCGTACTGAGCCGGCCGGCAACCGCCATGGTCTGATGGCAACACGCGTTTCGCAGTTGTGAGCAAAGCAGGAGGTACTCGTATGACAACGAGCGTACACACAGTTAGGACCCCCCGACTACAAAGAGAGTGGATCATCAACTATACACAGGGTGACGTGGACCTTATAAGGTCTCAAATCATCGAGGGCGAGGCATTGAAAAGAAGGTGGCTTGTTCTCGGACTGATTCTGGTGAGTGGAGGACTTGTTGGGACGCTGATGCTGCTCATTACAAGCTTGGCGGCAGCCGAACGGGCCGACAATGCGAGAAGGCAGTTCGCAGACCAGAACGTCTCACTCAGCCGTCGAGCAGACGACCTTCAGAAAACCGTCGACACGCGAAACGCGGAGGACGCCGAGCGGGCTCGTGCCGCTGCGCAGACTGAGGAGTCGTATAAGCGGCTTGCCACGTCAATAGTCGGTAATTCAGACGTCTCGCTTTCAGGTGGCAGGTTCGCGCAACAGGTTTATCGCATGGGTGGGAGCGTGAAGCTGGAATCGAAACCTTCAGAAAAACTGTTTCGCAATTGGAAGGTCAACACTGGCTCGACCAGCGAGGTCTACTCGGTCGTGGGAGGGTTCCTCGACGGTAAATGGCTGGTCTATTCGAGCCTTATCAGCAGAAGAGAGGCACATTAGCGGCATTTCGGTACCGCCAAGAGAGTTCTGAGCCCGGAGTTTTGAGTTCTGAGTTCTGAGGACTGAAATTCTGAGTCATCGCCCCCCGGAGTCGACTCAGACTCAGAACTCGGGACTCAGGACTCATATCTGCGCCCACCGGTCCTTCCGATTCTCGGGATTCCGATACAAGTGGCCGAATCCACGAAAAAGCGACTGTCGGATTTTTAGGGCTTGCAATATGGCCGCAGCAAATGGTAAGTATAAGCCCATTAACTCGACAAGTGCCTGGATGAATGCACGCGATTTGAGATGTTCCCTCACAGATTCGAGGGGCGTTAGCTGAACGGCTTTGTTTTCAGGCGAAACGCTTTAGGATCCAAAAAGCTTTCTCAAAGAGCGATTCGTGGGGGTCGCGGCGAATACATGGGATGGCGGCTTCTACGAGCTACCGTAGCTTGGGACGTGGGTATAAGTTGTTCTTCGAATACTCTCGGGTTGCGCGAGTGATGTTGCGCGAGTGATGCTAGCCGCCTTGAAGAAGACAGGCATCCGCCAGTTCTCTCTACAAGGGTCGTTGCTCCGATGCGGAAGACAGCGACAATCGAGAACGTGTTGATGGTTGCTCCAGGAGACCCGTCGATCCCTATTCAATTTTGAGTAACACCCTGCGGCGTGCCAGCGGCAAATCTTGCTGCTGAATGGGAGGGTGATTTGAAAAAACGATGCTGCCAGTCGCGCTGAATCGGCTCTAGCTCTTCAGACACCTCCAACCGGGGTGTGCACACTAGCAACCTCCTCCGCTAGGGCCTTTGAGGGCTGGGAATGAAGACTTAATTGTTCTCGGACCGAAAGCGTTGGCGCCCAATCCTTTTATATATGTTAGAACGACCACCCGACAGCCGATGACTAGTTGTACCCCCTCGCGGCTGAATCGGGCGGATAAGACGAAGGACAAAACAACAAGGCCTCTCGGATTCGACAGGCAGTTCTGAGTACTGAGTACTGAGTTCTGAATCCTGAGGTCTACTCCCTCAATCGGAATTCAGTGCTTAGAACTCAGTACTCAGAACTCAGAACTCAGACTAGGGGTACATCCTTATGTGCTCGTTCGCATTGGGCCGCCTCCGCGGCGTGAGCGCCTCTGATCGCCGGCGCGATAGACCGTATTTGAGACTCACGGCGTATGCTCTGCTCCTTTTCGGAGGTTACTTTGGCGGCGCAAGACTCGGATTCGCCCTGACGTTTCAGCCTCACCCGGTCTCTACGCTTTGGCCCCCGAATTCGATTTTGATGGCAGCGTTGCTGCTCGCGCCGACTCGCTGGTGGGGCATCCTGTTACTGGCGGCGCTGCCGGCTCACGTTGCTGTAGAACTGAATTCCGGTGTTCCGATCCGGATGATTCTGTGCTGGTTCATAAGCAACTCGTGCGAAGCGTTGATAGGAGCAACTTGCGTACGACGATATGTCGGACACCGACTCAACTTCAATTCGATTCATCACCTGACTAAGTTCGTAGCCTTCGCCGTTCTACTCGCTCCCCTTCTTTCCTCATTCGTGGATGCGGGTTTTGTAAAACTAATCGGATGGGGCACTGACAGCTACTGGCAAGTTTGGCTGATGCGCGCGTTGTCGAACGTGCTTGCTGCGCTGACTATCGTACCGGCGATTTATATCGTGGCGGACGGGGGCCTCAGTTTTGTTCACCGAGCTACACGGAGTCGGTACGTTGAGGCCGGATTAATCGCGATCGGACTAATCGTTGTCTGCTTTCTGGTATTCGCCGCCGAAGGCCCGCAGCTAGGCAATGTTCCGGCGCTGGTTTATGCTCCGCTGCCGTTTCTCCTCTGGTCAGCGGTCAGGTTTGGACCTCGCGGACTAAGTATCGCGTTGCTGGCTACGGTTCTTTTGGCGATCTGGGGAGCGATCCATGCGCGCGGTCCGTTCACAGGCCAGGATCCTCACGAGATTGTGCACTCTCTGCAAGGCTTTCTCATCCTGATGAGCGTGCAGTTGATGTTCCTGTCGACGGTTATCGCCGAGCGGCATGAGACGGCGCAGGCGCTGCGCAAGAGCGAGGAGCGCTATCGAAGCGTGGTCGAGACTCAGAGCGAGCTTCTCTGCAGGTACAAACCTGACACCACGCTCACTTTTGCGAACGACGCATATTGCCGTTATTTCGACAAGCGGCAAGAGGAGCTGATCGGCCACAAGTTCCTTGAGTTGATTCCGCCGGAGTCGCGCAACGAAGTGACCTCGCGGATTCGTTTATTGGTAGAGGCGGGGACCGAAATGACGAGCGAGCACCCGGTGCTGTTGCCGGACGGAGGGATCGGATGGCAACAGTGGGTGAACACGCCGATATTTGATGATGCCGGCCGTACGGCTGAATTGCAGGCGGTCGGCCGTGACATTACCGAGAGACGCCGAGCGGTCGAGGAGCTACGGCAAAGCGAAGAGCGCTGGCGACTGGTTTTCGACAACTCAGCAGTCGGAATAGTCGTGACAAACCCGCAAGGTAGGTTCTTTGCCACCAATGCGGTGTACGAACACATGCTCGGGTATACAAAAAGCGAACTCTCCAACTTGACGCTGTTTGACGTAACCGCCGACGAATACAGAGTTGCGACCTCTGCACTCATTAAACAATTGGTCGACGGCGCACGCTCGCAGGACCAGATTGAGAGCCGCTGTCTCCGCAGCGATTCGCAACCGATCTGGATCAACAGCAGCATTTCGATAGTTCACGACGATCAAGGCGAGCCGTTGTACGTGATCGCGGTCGTCGAAGACATCACCGAACGCCGGCAGACTCTAGAAGCGCTGAATAAGCTCAATACCGAGCTTGAGCAACGGGTCATTCACCGCACCGCGGCGCTCAACCTCAAGACGCGGGAGCTCGAGGCGTTCGCTTACACCGTAGCGCACGATTTGAAAGCTCCGCTTCGCGGCATCGACGGCTATAGCCGGCTGCTGATCGAGGATTATCTTCAGACCCTCGATGAGGAGGGACGCAGCCTGTTACTGAACGTCCGAACTTCTACCGAGCAAATGAGCCGTCTCATTGATGACCTGCTCGAGTATTCTCGGATTCAATATGAGAAAGTGTCGCACAGCGAGCTCGAGGTCGGCCCGTTCATCAGCAGTCTGGTTCAACAGCGAAAGGGGCTGAGTGAGCGTCCCATCGAGTTCGTCATAGAAGTCGAGTCGGGTTCGTTGTCGGTCAGCGCCAGCGCGCTGGGACGTGCACTCAACAACTGCCTCGACAACGCAATCAAGTTCACGCGGACAGTGGAATCTCCGCGAATCGAAATCGGGGCTGAGCAGCAGGATGATCACTGGCTGTTTTGGGTTCGAGACAACGGCGTTGGATTTCAAATGAAACACTGCAACGAAGTGTTCGAGATATTCAGACGGTTGCATCACGAAGAGGACTACGAAGGAACCGGGGTTGGTCTGGCAATAGTGCGGAAGGTGATTGAGCAGATGGGGGGCCACGTATGGGCCGAGAGCGAACCCGGGCGGGGTTCGACCTTTTCGATGAGAATCCCAAAGATACTAAATGGAAAACCTTAGTTCTGGAGAGTTCATTATGGAAGATGAGATCAGACCAATCTTGCTTGTAGAGGATCGAATCGCCGATCTCGATTTGACGAAACGAGCACTAGCAAGAAGAAACTTGATAAACCCTATTCAGGTTGCTCGCGACGGCGAAGAGGCGCTGGACTACGTGAAGCGATGGGAAGCGGGTGAACAGACTCCGGTGTTCATACTGCTTGGCGTCAGATTGCCGAAGGTAAACGGACTAACGGTTTTGAGGGAGCTCAAGAGCCACCCTCGATTCAACGCAATTCCAATCATCATGATGGCCGGGCACAGAAATGACATCGAGATGCAGGAAGCCCACGGACTGGGGTGCAATTCTTACATCGTAAAACCGATCGACTTCACGAACTTCTGCGAGGTTGCGCCGGCATCAGGAGTTTACTGGCGCGCTGTGAGTGCAGCACAGAGTTAAGGTTATGCGGTTATTATATGTCGAAGACAATCCGGTGGACATCGATTTGACCCGTCGTAGACTTGTCAAAGAAGCGCCCGATGTTCAGCTTGAGACGGCAGGCACACTAAAAGAGGCTTACGCGCGACTTGAGCCCCGCAACGGCGCGGCTCTCGATCTCGTTCTCGTGGATCTGCGTTTGCCGGACGGGGACGGCCTGTCGCTGCTACGCCACATCAGGGAAAGGGCGCTTCCGCTCGCCGTAGTGGTGATAACCGGTACAGGAGACGAAGATGTAGCGGTAGCCGCGTTGAAAGGCGGCGCAGACGACTATGTTTCAAAGCGACAGAATTACCTCGCAGTTTTGCCGCTAACGCTGGAGAGCGCGCTGCGACATCGGGCGGAGGCAACTGCTCGCCAGGCTCAACCGCTCAAGGTGCTCTACGCCGAACACGATGCTTCTAACGTCGATCAGACTCGCCGGTACCTCTCTGAATTCGCTCCGCACATCGCCCTGCAGGTTGTTACTAACGACGCTGACTTGCGAGCGAGAGTTAGCGCCGCTGGGAACGATGAATATGACGCAATTCTAATGGATTGCCACTTGCCGGAATTCCAGGTCCTGGAAATTCTCAGGGAGCTGCGAATTTCGCGCGGGCTCGACATACCGGTCGTGTTGCTTACCGGCGCAAGCGAGGAGCCTGTCGCATTGCGTGCGCTTGAATTCGGCCTAACCAGCTACCTAATCAGCAACCCCGGTTATCTTCAGCAGCTTCCTCGTCAACTTGAGCTCGCGAAGGCGAGAGCCGACGAGCTTCGCCAGGAAAGCGCCTTGCGGGAAAGCGAGGCGCGCTACCGCGCGGTATTCGAGCTGTCGGTCATGGGAATCGCCCAGGCGATTCCGCCCGACGGCAGGATCGTGCATGTCAACGACGCCTTCTGCGCGATTGTCGGCTACACCAGGGAAGAGTTGTTGCAAAAGAGTTTTCGTGAGATTACGCATCCTGCAGACCGGGAGCGAAATTTCGAGGAGTTTGAGAGGCTGGTTCGCGACGAGATCAGCGGATTGGAGACGGACAAGCGCTACGTCCATAAAGACGGACGCACAATTTGGGTAAACGTGCGCGCCTCGGCTGTTCGCGATCACACCGGTCGCATTATATATGCGATCGCAATCGTCGAGGACATAACCGAACGCAGAAAAGCTGACCTGAAGTTTCGAGGACTGCTCGAGTCCGCGCCGGAAGCAACCGTCATTTTCGATCAGGACGCGAACATCACACTGGTCAATTCACAAACCGAGAACCTTTTCGGCTATGATCGAAGCGAAATACTGGGCAAGCCACTAGACGTGCTCCTGCCTGAACGTTTTCGCGAAGTACACTCGGCACACTTTGCAGAATATTTCGCAGACCCGCAGATGAGGCCAACGGGAATTGGCGTGGACTTGTTCGCGCTGCGCAAGGACGGTACTGAGGTTCCGGTTGAAATCAGCCTGAGCCCTCTTGAGACCGAAGAGGGCATACTGGTAATCGCAGCGATTAGAGACGTGAGCGAGCGCAAGCACTCGGAAGACGCACTACGCCAGAGTGAAGAGCGATTTCGCCAGCTCACCGAGAACATTGGTGCGGTCTTTTTCATTGCCGAAGGCTTCGATGAAGGACTGCCGGGGCGACTCCTGTATATCAGCGCTGCTTATGAGACGATCTGGGGCCGTTCCCGTGACGAGCTGTATCAAAATCCGCGAACGTGGTTTGAAAACGTCCATCCGGAAGATCGGGAACGACTGAGACCACTGCTGTCACAAATCTCCAAGGCGGAATTCAACGAGCAGTTCCGTATCGTCCGCCCGAATGGCGCGGTCCGCTGGGTTCACGAACGCGTCTTCCCGATCTACGATCAATTCGGAGTGATCTACCGCGTAGCAGGCATTGTTGAAGACATCACTGAGCGCAAGAACGCAGAAGGCGAACTACGCGAGAGTGAGAAGAGGTTTCGGAGTTTGGCGGACACCGCGCCGGTGTTGATCTGGATGTCCGACACCAATATACAGTGTACATATGTTGGTCAGACGTGGCTCGACTTCACCGGCAGAACTCTTGAACAGGAGCTGGGCGATGGCTGGACCGAAGGGGTGCACCCCGATGACCTCGAGCGATGCATGAGCAAGTTCGCAACGGCGTTCGCCGCGCGTAAGGGTTTTCGAACGAAGTATCGGCTCCGGCGTCGCGACGGTGAATACCGCTGGGTTCTTGATAGTGGTGTCCCGCGATTCACACCCGACGGCGACTTTATTGGTTATGTCGGTTCGGCTCTGGACATTACCGAGCAGATCGACGCGGAGAGAGCACTCGAAAGCGCGCTACTCGAGGTTCAACAACTAAAGGATCAGCTTCACGTCGAAAATGTCTACCTGCAAGAGCAAATCATGGTCGCGCACAACTTTGGCGAGATCATCGGACAGAGTGAGTCTCTTCAAAGGGCGCTTCGCCAGGCAGAGCAAGTCGCGCCACTCGATACGACGGTACTCCTGCTGGGTGAGACCGGAACCGGAAAGGAACTGCTGGCTCATGCGATCCACAGCCTGAACTCGCGCAAGGACCGGCCCCTGGTGAAGGTCAATTGCGCAACGCTTCCCGCACACCTAATCGAAAGCGAGCTGTTTGGTCACGAACGAGGAGCGTTTACCGGTGCGCTCGCAAGACGCGTCGGACGCTTTGAGATCTCGAACGGTGGAACAATTTTCCTGGACGAGATTGGAGAGTTACCGCTTGACTTGCAGGCCAAGCTGCTTCGCGTTCTTCAGGAAGGTGAGTTTGAACGCCTCGGCAGCAGCAGCACAATCAGAGTAGATGTTCGCGTACTCGCGGCGACCAATCGCGATTTGGAAGAAGCAGTTCGCAAGGGGGCGTTTCGCTCTGATCTCTACTACCGCTTGAATATCTTCCCGATCAAAGTACCTCCGTTGCGGGAACGCCAGGAGGACATACCGATGCTGGTGATTCATTTCCTCAAGCAGCTCGGCATGAAGCTGGGCAAACGGATCGATTCGATCCCGCAAGCAACAATGGAGGTGCTTCAGAATTATCCGTGGCCTGGTAACATTCGCGAGCTCCGCAACGTCATCGAACGCGCCGCGATCGTCTCGCAGGGGCCACAGTTGAGGCTCCTCGACAACCTGGAATACAACCTGCCACAGCCTGAGCCATCGCCCGCACCACCACCACCACCAGCGTTAGTTGTACCGAGTGCGGAAACGCTGGACGAGAATCAGCGGCAACTGATTATCCGTACGCTGGAGAGAACCTACTGGCGGGTTGAGGGTCCCGTCGGCGCGGCGGCAATACTTGGTGTTCATCCAAACACTCTTCGCTCGCGGATGAAGAAGCTCGGAATATCTAAGCCGAGGTTTAAGGAACACAGCGGCTGATCACGGTTGATCCACCGGCTCCTTACAAAAGAGTTTGCAGCGCGGGTCCGCGAGATTCGACCGCCGTCTTAGACATACTTCGGCGACGTGTTCACTCTGCACCAATAGCTTCCAATTTGAGCCGCAAGCTCCCGGAATCTGCCAAAATCCATCGGCTTGATGATGTAGGAATTCGCGCCCAGAAGGTAAGCTTCTTGAATGTCCTCCTCGTCGCCGGAACTTGTCAGCATTATCACTGGAATGGTTTTGAATTTGTCGTGAGTCTTGATCTGCCGCAGCACTTCCATTCCACTCAGTCCCGGCAGATTGAGATCCAGCAGAATCAGCGTGGGTGTAGGCTCGCCCTCCTCCCAACGCTGCATCAATGCGATGACCTCCTCGGCATCCCGGGCGATCCGAAGCGGGTTGATTAAGTTGCACCTTCCGAAGGCTCGTATCGCAAGGTCGAGATCAACCGAGTTGTCTTCAACGATAAGAATCGAATCAACCGATACGCTCATAGTTTCCATGAGAAACGTGTCACCTCAGTTGGCAATTGGCTGTCTCAGGTAGACGTAAGGCCGCGCCAGGGCTCGCTGTGGCCAGACGCGATCTTTCATGCGTTCTGGTACCTTTGAAAATCCGGAGCCCGGTTGCGCTTGTGGTCCGTATCGGCGTAGCTGCACCGCACGTTTCGGTAGATTTCTGGCGGACCTCATTCGTTGCCCCGATTTTCAGGCGTCGTCCAAAAAACGCCTTAGCGACGTTGACCGCTTCGATTTCAAAACCGTCTAAGCCGAAGGTCGTGGGCAGACGCTCGACTATCGAACAAACAAACGCTGCCCCGTTCCACGGTTTGGGACGGTACGAATCTCGTTTAGAAAGACGATGATGAAACGCGGTCGGTACCAACGAATCGTTGTTAAGCTCTGACAGGCTCAACTTCGCCCGAGTTTCGGATCACCGCGGAGCTACAAAAAGGTGCCGCGGCCATTTCCCTACACACCGCGATCCGTCCAACACACCTTAAACGTTATTGCTGGGAGGGCAGTGACTAAACGCTCAAACAGACTCTCACGCAATCTCAACAGGGCTTCCTGCTCGACCACTCGGTGAATTAGCGCTTGCAACGGTCACGCCAATTGTGAGCGCTTATTTCCTCCACAAATAATTCAAGTTTGCCGACCGAACGCACAAGAAAAGTAGAGTACGTCAACACAGGGTGAGAACTCCGATATTTCGGAGCACACCAAACCTTTGGCGGAGCCATTCCAGACCTAAACTTTGTTCGTTCTGAGCTCTGGCAGCAGCCCTTGTCCAGTCGGTCCTGAGAGACATTAGCTTCGCAAAACCCGGGCCTGTATAAGGGAAACTCCTTGGACCGCGAGGCAGTCCGAACTCTTTGGTCGTTGCGCTTATCGCTGCCGTCGCTGGACTCTTTCTTCGGTGACATTCGATTGCCGACCATCTGCTGATTTCCTGCCGCCGTCGGAAGACGAACTTTATAGTACAGCGGCCTCAAAAAAACCACGACATTTGGCGATTTCTATAATGGGTCGTAGAAAAAAGTTCCTCGTCAACGCGAGCGATTCCGCCCAATTCTTTGTTAAAGCGTTTCCACCTTCATAGATAGACCACTCTCCACCTGGATCTACGAGATGGAGCAATTCTTGCCTTTGTGTTGCACGCCTAGGCGAGCTAAAAAATTGTGATCACTGTAGCAGAATAATGATTCGACGTTCGAGAGACGTGTCGGACCCGTACTCTTCCAGCACGCCTCCTTCTCCACTGTTGATCAAAGGCGTTATGAAATGCTCGTGAGGTGGACACGGGTGATGTGTTTGGCTGTGGGACTTTCCTGGCCCTGGCTGTCTTGAAACGAGCGAAGCTCGGTAGATTCGATCGAACCTCGTTGGCGGGACCTTTGATCTTCGGTCGGGTCCGGACGTGGATCTGGTTCGCACTGCCCGGCTGTGGTAACCCTGCTACTCAGTGGTTCGATCGAAAACAGTTTCATCGGCGAACGTACGAAAACGCTCCGGTTTTCGCGACGCTGATCGATTTTGTGAAACGCGTGAAGACGACGCCCCCGAACAACGACACTCACAGCGGCCTCCAACCGCGTACAACCATTTTCCTGGGCGGCCCGATACTCACTATCAATGACGCGCAGCCGATGGTCGAGGCCATGGCGATTCGCGAAGGCACGATCATCGCGATCGGAGACCTCAAGAGCGTACTGCAATATCGCACTGCGGGTACCAGAGTAGTAGACCTTCAAGGCTGCACGCTTATGCCCGGCTTTATCGACCCTCACGTTCATCTAGCCTGGTCGGCTATCACTGAGTACCGGTGGATCAATCTGTCACCGCCCCTTGTGGGAAGTCGCGATGCGATGATGTTGGTAATGCGAGCGGCCACCGAAAGGAAGCGAGATTCCGAATGGGTGATAGCGTGCGGGTACGATGCATCTTATCAATCGACAGACCGACCGCCGTTGAACGCTGTGGAGCTCGACTCGATATCCACCCGGCATCCTATTTTCGTAATGGAACAGTCCTGGGACGTGGCTTACGTCAATCATAAAGCGCTTGAGGTTGCCGGGATCACCGATCAGGGAACGCCTTTTGTCGGATCGAACTACGTCAGGGATGCAAGCGGCAGATTGACGGGTGAGATCCGTGGCGCCAAGTCGTTTGCCCAACTGGCTAAGAGTTTTCCTCCAACCTATTTTGAACAGAAGCTGCTTGATTGCAAGCGAGTCGTCCGGAACTGGGCAAAGCGAGGCTGCACTACCGTCTACGACGCAGCGCTCGGATCTTTGTGGGGGCAGGAAGAAGTTCGCATCCTTTTGGAAATGGCGAGCGACCCGTCGACTCCGATTCGGCTTCGCGCGGCGCTGATACCAACCGACGGTCTGCCGAGCACCGCCGGCCTTAAGCCGATGCAAGGCAACGATCGTTTATTCTTTGCCGGAATCAAATTCTGGGCGGACGGAATAGCCCCGGCAGTTTTCGGAGCGTTCGACCAGCCGTTCATGTCGGGAATCGAAAGCGGCAGGATCAACTATACGGACGCAGACCTCATGGGTCTTATGCAGACGTGGCATGACGCGGGTTGGCAGTTGTTGTGTCACGCGAACAGCTCCGGAGCTATCGAGCAGACGCTTCGGTTGTACGAACGAGTGTTGGAAAAAACGCCGCGGTCCGATCATCGCCACCGAATCGAGCACGGCGCGTTGATTGAAGAATCGCAGATCGCAAAAGCAAAAGCCCTCGGTGTCTCTGTCAGTCACCTCATAGGTCACGTGTATTTTGCCAAGATGCTGAGAAGCCAATTAGCCGCCGATGACGAATGCATCGTGCCGCTGGCGTCCGGGTTGGATGCCGGAATCTGTGTGTCCCTGCATAGCGACTCGCCCGCTACGCCCGTCGAGCCGCTTCGCTATTTGCAGACTGCCGTTACGCGAAGCCTTTGTGGCAGCCACGATGTCCTCTTTCCGTCCCAACGAATTCCCATCGAACAGGCGCTGAAGACTGTAACAATCTATCCCGCATACCAATGCTTTCTGGATGACAAAGTCGGAACTCTCGAGGTCAACAAACTAGCGGATCTGGTAGTGCTCGATCATAACCCCTGTGACACCGACCCGGATCGAATTGCGGATATCAAGGTCCTCGAGACCTACGTTGCGGGCACGCCTTTTTCGTCTGAATTCAGCCCGCTTGCTTAGAGCGCCTCCCAGTTACACCAATCCATCTCGAAAAGACGGGCGTGCCAGTGACATTGCGGAATCCAGTCGAACCTTTGCTGGTTCTTGGCGCGCGGCCTAACGCATGTATTACACTCGTACGCGATGGATTTTGGCGGCGGTGTCTAAATCAAATTTGAGAGCGGCTGAATGAATTTGTGCTGTCCCCGCTATGTGCGAGCAGGTAAGTCTGGTTTCACACCTGGCGTGAGACGCCGGCTCTGTCGGCCGCGAATGACGAAGACAGCGCCAACTCAACCAGTCAGCATCGACCCACGACCCGGACGAATTTTGTGGAGGTTTACAGGAGAGGTTTACAGATGATCCCCATAAGGCTGCTCGTCAGGGCGCTTGCGATCGTTGCAGTGATACATGCGGCGTGTCTCCTGACCAAACCGTTTGGCCTTCTTCATGCGATTCTCGTCGAGTGCGAGCCTGCCGCCAATGCTACCGTCGCAGGGCCGAATGTCACGGTGAAGCTGCGATTCAACTCTCGAATTGATGTTGAGCGCTCACGCCTCACCTTGTCCGCACCGGACGGCAGTACGCGAAAATTGAAGCTGGAAGCGCCGCCGTCCCCTGATGTTCTGCTCTCTCAGGTCAGCGGCCTCAGCGCAGGGTCCTACACTGTTGTTTGGCAGGTGCTTGCGGTCGATGGGCATATCACGAGAGGCCAATTCTCTTTCAAGGTGAGTTGAGAGCGGTTTTGGGGTGAGTTGAGTGAACAAATTGGTTCCGCAGTTGGTTGACGTTTTTGGCTACCTCTCGGTGGTTCTTCGGGGCTTCACACTCGCATTTGAATCGCTGGTTATCGGCGGTGTTGCCTTTAGTCTATTCGTGAATGCGCAGCCGGCAGGCTCATCCGACTCCGATTTAGCGGACATTCGCCGATCACAGCGAAAGCTGCTTCGCATCTCCGCGGTGTCGCTTGCCCTGTCTCAGGTCATCCTGCTCTTTCTCGATTCCACGGTGTTGATGGGAACGACCGACATGGGCTTAAGCGATCTCGCGGGCGCCAGTTACTTTGTGGCCGGCTCCGTCATCTTCGTTTCAGGCCTGATGATCGCCGTTTTGTCTAGAACGCGCTCCAACGGCGGGATCATTGTGATGTCTTTGTTGTGCGTCGTCATTTTGGGAGCCTCGGTTAGCACGACGCATGCTGTCGCGCGTCTGGACAATCGCGCGGGCCTGACGCTACTCACCGGCTTGCACCAGGTTGGCGCGGCGATGTGGATCGGTGGTCTTCCCTATCTGCTTGTCAGTTTGAGAGAGGCACCAGGCGAAACGGTGGCCCGCCTTTGGTGCCGCAGGTTTTCGCGACTGGCGATGAGCGCAGTCGGTGTGCTCGTTGGGGCCGGCATTCTTATGTCGATCCTCTATATCGACAGCATCAAAGCGATCTACGGCACCGCCTATGGCGTGATGGTTATGTCGAAGGTCGCGTTGTTCTTAATAGCCGTGGGAATTGGAGCGTTGAACTTCTCAGTCATCAGAGGAGCTCGAACCGACGCGTCCTCATTGACAACGCGAGTCCGCCGTTTCACCGAGGCGGAGATCGGTATCGGCTTTACTGTCATTCTTGCCGCTGCCGCGCTCACCTCTCAACCTCCTGCAGTAGACATGCAGTTCGCTCGGGTAAGCGCCTCTGAGATCGTGGAGCGCATGAGCCCGCGAGTGCCACGGTTGAACAGCCCAAGCGCGACGGAGCTTTCGACCCCCGCCTTGCAGAGCCAGTTAAACACATCAGCCGCGGACTTTGCCCCGCCGCCATCTTTTGTGCCTGGGCAAACTGCCTTTCGCCCCAGCAAGCCCGCGGATCTGGCGTGGTCCGAGTACAACCATCATTGGGCGGGACTGATTGTCATGCTCATGGGATTGCTCGCTCTGGCTTCGCGTAGTGGGGGCGCGGCCTGGATGCGCAACTGGCCCTTGTTATTCGGTGTATTGGCGGTCTTTCTGTTTCTTCGCGCCGACCCGGAGAGCTGGCCGCTGGGGCTCAATGGGTTTTGGATCAGCTTCGCAGACTCAGAAGTCCTTCAACACCGAATCTTCATTGTCCTTATTATTATGTTTGCGGTGTACGAGTGGAGGGTGCAAAACGGAGCTCCGGTAAGAGGCGGGGTGCGCTACGTGTTTCCGCTGGTATGCGCGTTGGGTGGGGCTCTGTTGCTTACCCATTCCCATTCACTCGGCAACATAAAAGAGGAACTTCTGGCCGAGCTGAGCCATGTTCCGCTGGCAATCTTAGGAGTGGTTGCGGGTTGGTCCAGATGGCTGGAACTGCGACTTCCGTCGAAGGACGCTCGCATTCCATCCTTAATATGGCCTGTTTGTTTTGTCCTGGTGGGAGTCTTCCTTGTGAACTACCGAGAAAGTTGACCGAGGCGAGGTACGCAACTTTCGCGACGGACGACGATGCGTTAAGATTGCCGCTGGACATAAGGGAGGAAATGCTTAGGGTGCCCAATCACTGCCTCACGGAACGTATACATGCGGGCGCGACTACCTTTGTGATTGTCGTCGTGCTTGCGCTCACCTTTCTTGTCACCGGATGCAATCGTAAGCAGCCGGCTGCGTCGCAGAATGCGGCGCAACCCACTAGCACCGAATCAGCCAAGACTGATCCGCCTGCTTCAGGTTCCGAAACCCCTGAGCAGCCGGAGAATCTTGTACCGATCGAGGACCTCGGTGCGTCGCAACTTAAACAGCTCAACAAGCCGTCGACCGGTGATATGGATGAGATAGAGCGGCGCAGATTCATTCGCGCCCTGGTCCTTTATGACAGGACCAGCTACTTCATCGATGGCAAAGATCAAAAGGGCTTGTCCTACGATGCATTGGTTCAATTTGAGAAGTGGCTGCGCACTGAATCAAGCGACAAAAACCGTGCGTTGAAAGTAGCGATCATACCGACTCCGCGCGCTCGTCTCCTTTCGGATCTAAAAGCCGGTTTGGGTGACATAGCCCTGGGAAACCTGACGATCACCCACGAGCGCGAGAAAATTGTGGACTTCACCGACCCGGTTATGGACAACGTACAGGAACTCGTGGTCACTGGTCCGACCGCACCGCCAATTTCCAGCGTTGATGACCTCTCCGGCCAGGAGGTCTACGTCCGCGCGTCAAGCAGCTATCGCACGAATCTTGACAGTCTCAATCATCGGTTCGCCAGCGAGGGTAAGCATCCCGTAACAATCAGGTTTACTGACGAGCTTCTCGAAGACGACGACATCATGCAGATGGTGGACGGCGGCGTCTACGGAATTACGGTGGTCGACAGGCACATTGCGCAGTTCTGGACGCAGATATATGATCGCGCGATTGTGCATCCTGACGTGGTGTTGAACAGCGGCGGCGAGATCGCGATAGCAGTACGCAAGAATTGCCCGCAGCTTAAGGCACTGTTGAATGAGTTCATTAAGGGTCATAAGATCGGAACAACATTCGGTAACATAGTGCTCCAAAGATATCTGGGCAAGGCGGACCGGCTAAAGAATCCTAAGAGCGAGGAGGAATTGAAACGGTTCCGCGCGCTTGTTGCTTCCTTCCGCAAATACAGCGGCGAGGTGGGTCTGCCATGGCTGCTGGTGACCGCGCAGGCTTATCAGGAATCACAACTTGACCAGGAAAAACGAAGCTCTGCGGGCGCCGTCGGAATCATGCAGATCAAGCCGGAGACCGCCGCAGACGTCGGCATACACGATATCGATCAGACTGATAACAATATTCGCGCAGGGGTGAAGTATCTAAGATACATTCTCGATCGCTACTTCAAAGACGCACACATGGACAGAATCAATCAGGGGCTCTTCGCGTTCGCGGCATACAATGCCGGGCCGGCGAGAGTCGCCGGGTTGAGGGCGAAGGCAGAGACGCTGGGACTGAACCCCAACGTCTGGTTTAACAATGTCGAGATCGTCGCAGCACGCGAAATTGGACGCGAGACCGTAGACTACGTCAGTAATATTTTCAAGTACTACACAACCTATCTTGCCATCGTCGAACAGACGAGTCACACTAAGAAGTCCTCATCGTGAATCCTGCGCTCAGCAGGAGATCGCGTTCTACAATCAAGTTCTTTGTCTTTAGGGAACCTTGAGTCCACTGAAGAGATTATTCTTTGGGAGGGCGCCTATGAATTGCCGGATCATTAATCATTTACTCGCTTTGATGATTGTCGCAATGCTCGTGTTCGCATCCACGAGCTGCTCGTCCAACCATGGCGATTCGTCGAACTCCTCCGGTGCTGCGGCGAAGTCCGGTCCTGATTCAGGAGCGGACAAAGGCAATGCAGCGGCTAATGCGAATACGTCTGAGCAAGCAGCGGCGTCGCAGCCCCCTGGCGGCGCGAGTCCGCCTCCCGCAGGGAGCGAACTCTCGGCGCCCGCCCCGCCAAATACGGCGCCAGTACCCGCGCCGGGCGGTTCGGCGCAGGAGCCGCCATCCGCACCAGCGCCGGCGCAGCCTCCTCCTCCGCCTCCGCCTCCGCCACGAAAGTTCACGCTTGCTTCCGGACGCGCGCTCGGAGTAATCACGACCTCTTCGCTCTCGACCAAATCGAACAAGACCGGAGAACCTTTCGTTGCGAATCTCGCGAACGCAATCGTTGACGGTGACTGGACGATCGCCCGCAAGGGTGCCGAGGTGGAAGGTGTGATCGCTAACTCCGATCCTGGTGGACGCGTCAAAGGAGTTGCATCCATTTCAGTGAAACTCACCCGTTTGACTCTCGCGGACGGGCGAAAGATTCCGATATCGACGAGCGCTTATGTGGTCCATGCAAAAACGACAAAGAAGAAGGACGCGGCGAAGATCGGAATCGGAGCGGGCGCCGGCGCGATCATCGGCGCGATTGCCGGCGGCGGTAAGGGCGCCGCGATTGGGGCAGGAGTAGGCGGAGGTGCGGGCACCGCCGTTGTGCTCGCAACACGCGGAGACCCCGCAGTGATCCCGGGCGAATCACGTGTAAGTTTCCGCCTCGCCTCACCAGTAACGATTACCGAGCGCCGAGATGATTGAGAGAGTTTCTGAGTCCTGAGTTCTGAGTCCTGGGCAGTGATTAATGATTGACGTCCAACTCAATACTCAGAACTCAGGACTCAGAACTCAGACATAGGATGCAGAATTCAGAATTCCACGAGATTCCGGGGTTTCCGCATCGCGTCGTGATTCTCGTCAACCCTCAACCAACATCCTTCACAAATCCTCCAATTCAAAGAAATGCCGAAACAATGAGTTAGCGATTGGCTGGGCATATGGCGTGAGGCTTGCCTTTATCTTGTTGGGCACAGCGATCGAAATCCAAACGGCGCGTTGAAGCAGCAACACAAGCAAAAGGGAAATTGTGGTGCCGTTCCGATGCGTATTGCTGATCACAGCCCCTGACTAATAACTCGGCAGTTTTCATATACGAGAAGGCTGGTAATCGTGAGAGAGACTATACAGGGCAATCGCGATTCGAAGAAGCAAGAATAGAAGGACCTGAGTGGCGGTGGACGAAGTAGTCTACAACATCCCGATCAATCTGCTTGCCCGCTATAGAAGGCGCAAAGTCATTGTCCGGTCCTATGACGCTCAAGAAATAGTGGCCGGCCTTTCGAATGGCAATATGGACGACCTGGTAGCCGTTCAGCTCCTCTCGCTGAACGGCGACGGCGAAGTGCTCACAAACTGGGGCTACGGAGTACCTGTAGATCTGGTGATGCTGTATCCAACGAATGAGTTCCCGAGTCTCTATCGGTATGCAAGACTTCTCGATCGGCATCCCCTGCGCGTATGCATTCCGGTTGTAAATGGTTTCAGCAAGGCGGTGAAGGTTGCGGCCTCGCTGAAGCTTCTAATAAAGCTCGAAATCGGCCAGCCTGACCCGTCGCTGATGGAAGAGGTGCTGCGGGTGTTGAACTTCTACATTCACAGCAGGGCTGTCGCTCTTCCGATCGAGTACTTCCACAGTACTTTCCTGGCGAAGTATCACTCCGAGCAAAGTTCTCTCTGGGATGTACAAGAGGAGAATCCTGCTACGCTCCGCTATGTAACCGAAGACGGGCGAGAAACGATTGCACGCCGCCTCGGCAACGGCAGAACTCCTGGAGATCTGACGAGCTTCGTCCCCGATTTGCAAAACGCATTGTTTGTAGATCGCGCCGAATGCTATGAGTGCCCTCATTTCCAAAACTGCGGCGGCTACTTCAAGTGGCCCAGCAGGAACTACCGGTGCGATGGTGTCAAATCGCTATTCAAAGCGATTGATGAGGCGGCTCGTGAGATGCGCGATAGTCTTAACGTCATGACCGGCGCGCAAAAGGGGGTGGCTTAAAGTGCCCGGCCACTCCTCCCCGGTTCTGCGTCCCACAAACAATCGTGGCGCAATACGGGAACGCTGCTTCGAGACTGCGACGGATAAACGAGGCATTTCGAATATGCATGGGCTGAGCAAGTTCTTCGTCGATCTTGCTCACGTCTGGGCCGAGCCTGGTATTGGGGAGAGAGCCAAGCTCGGCCCATTTTTAATCTTCTGCGTTACTTCATAGGCGACTCTGCCTCTCTTCGCCTGTGTGTGTCGACAGAGCCGCCTTGAAGAACTCGTCGCGGTCCCCGGTTTCCCGCATCGCTTGCGCGTGATAGCGACATTGAACAACGGCATCGCAAATAAAATGACAGCCCAGGTGCAGGTACTAAAAGTGGAGAAGTGCAGCGCTGAACCGGTGAACTCGGTGTCAGGGTGCACATAATGATCAGCGTATAGCGGAAGATTGAACGAGGAAGATTTTTGATGGGCCAGGTGGTGGGAGAACCGGCGAGCCCTCCGGATGCGAACGAGCTGGCACTTGCTCGCACACACATGGCCTATGAACGAACGCTGATGGCCTGGATAAGAATCGCCGCAGCGTTGATCAGCTTCGGGTTTACGATTTACAAGTTCTTTGAGTATCTGGGTGAGTCACCCACCGGACCGCAGGCGGGCAGGTTGAGCGGCGTCCGTGAGTTCGCCTTTTCCATGATCGTGATTGGCGTTGTCGCCTCTTTTTTGGCGACGTTACAACACTGGCATCGCACCAAGTCAATTCGGCAGCGGTTCGGATACGACGTGCCACACTCGCTCACCTTCATGATTGCCGGCCTCATCTCCGGGTTCGGGATCATCGCGCTGCTGGTGGTGTTCCTCAGGAGATAACACAGCGAAGCAGGTCCCGCTTAGGTTCGAAGGAAACGGTAAATTCAACGAGGGGGTAAGTGAGGGCAGGTGCCGCGGAACCGAACCGTACGTGCTGAGAGCTCGAGTCGCGACTCTTTACCGAACGGGTAAGGATGTCGAATCGACTGGAAAGGGCAAGCAATGAGTTTGACAAATCATCGCAATTTCATCCGAGCTCGAGCGGTGTACACCACAATGACCATTCTGATTCTGGTCCTTCTGCTTGCATCGCAGGCCAACGGTCAGAAGAAGGAGAAACAACGACTTCAAGCTTGTGCAAAAGTATTGAACGAGATACTGAGCATTCCGGAGGACGTGCCGAAGGACATCATAGACGGCGCCGAGTGCGTGCTTGTGCTGCCATCAGTTCGCAAGAGTTCGCTTCTCCTGGGCAGCAGCTACGGTCGAGGTGCGTTGAGTTGCCGTACGGGCGAGAACTTTGATGGTCCGTGGAGCCCGCCTGCGATGTATCGATTGGTGGGCTTGAGCGTTGGCTTCCAGTTCGGCGGTCAGTCCACCGATTTTGTGGTGATGGTGATGAACAAGAAAGGCGCGGCTGCCATTCTCAAGAGCAAGGTCAAGCTTGGCAGCGATGCGTCGGTCGCCGCAGGGCCAAAAGGGCGCACCGTCGAAGCCTCCACCCAGGGAACCTTGGATGCAGAGATGCTCTCGTACTCAAGATCGAAAGGCGTCTTTGTGGGCGTTTCGCTTTCAGGCTCGAACTTGCAGTGCGACGAAGGCGACAACGAGCATATCTACAACCAGAAGCTTAACGCGACCCAGATTGTGCGCGAGGGTGCGGTTCAGGCGACTCCTGAAGGACAGCAACTGATAGATATACTCAAGAAGCATTCGCCTAAGAATCGCTCCAAGTAATGTTGCGTGTTGTCATGATGAGCACAAAGCAGAGATCGGTACTGAGAAAGATGTCCGAGGCGGCTTCGGGGCTGGAGTTATACGGCGGCTTGAGTGCGGCAGCTCTGGCGATGGAGCCGCGCGAAGAAGCAAAGTACCGCAAGACCGCGAAGGAGGGCATCGACGAAAGACAGGGGCTTAGACAAAGTCGATCTGAGCGGTTTTGCGGTACTTAGCATCTTCGCCCGTTGCGGTGAAAATGTTTGGTCGAGGGACTTCAATCAAACGCGCCTGGCGTAGAGGACGATTGGATTTCTTGAACTGACCTGACGCAGATCTGAAGAGTGGACGGTGAATGTCGCTATGACATTTTTGCTGAAGTAAAAAACCGGAGCAGTGCCAAGGAGGACAAAATGATTTTGCAAATCATCGGCTGGGCTGTATTCGGATTGATAGCTGGAGCGGTCGCAAAGCTGTTGATGCCAGGCAAGGATCCGGGCGGGATCATCGTCACCATCCTGCTGGGAGTCGCTGGTGCACTAATCGGCGGGTTCGTGGGCTCAAAGCTGGGAATCAAGAGTGGGATGTTCATGAGCTTCGTGCTGGCCGTAGTCGGAGCGATGGTTCTCCTAGGTGTGTATCGGATGATGAAGGGTAAGACCGCCTGAACCGCCGGTGTAAATACGTTTGAAGCGGATTCGGTCGGAGCAACGGGTCACCGAACCCGAGCAACACCAAACTAAAGAGTACGAGTCAGAACCAAGATCGAGCATTGGTCCGAGGTAGTGGTGTGCTTACTCCCAGGGTTTCATTCCTGCGCCCAGTTAAGAGAAGGTCAAGTGATCTCTAAGAACTTCGAGAAATCTTATCTAAAGCATCCCTGCGAGAGGCCGATCTCCTTGGCCTCAGTGTCCCTTGATTCTCTAGAGATGTGGTATGAGGTGCCGCTTTCGTACTTGAGCAAGAATCTCCTACTTGCGAAACCCCCTCACGCTAGTGCAAGCGCTCTCCCCCACGATCGTTAGGGCAGACCTCGAACCTGAGAAACACAATTCAAGGACAAGAACGATCAAGAACGAGGGACCGACGCTCTCGACGGTACGAGCACTCATTGGCAACTTCAGCGCAAGCCGGTCCGTGTGCTGTTGACGCTTAGTTACTGTGAAAGAAAGGGGAGCAACCGTGGCAAGAGGGAGGGCGATGATTCGCCATCGAATCATACTAGTGTTTGGGATGTTGGCAATTATCTTTGTTGGGGCACCGGCTGCACTCGGGCAGACCGTTACACGGTCACTCGGGCAGACCATAACGCACGAAGCGCTTGCAGTAGCGTTGGATGAAGATCGTTCGGAGTCGAATTTTTCGAATATCCTCCGAGACCAAATGAGGCTACGGTTCTGCGATCTCTTTCCCACTAATGACCGGGCACTTTCAGGCGAAGCTTTAGAACCTTCAAACGATTGCAGGAGCGCAGCGCAGTTGCCGCAAACGCTCTCGCCTCTTGATCAAAAACCGCCAAAAGTCCAGGGAGGCATTCACTGGAAAAATACGCTTCTGCAATCGCTGAAATTCACAGCGATAATGAATGCGTTCCGCATCGCAACCGAGCCGAGCACACGCAAGGACTTGAAGGGGCCGTTTTGGAAGGACTACATCAATTCAGTGAAAAGCGTACGCGGATGGCAAGACGGCGACGAGTTTCTGGTCAACTACATTGGCCATCCCATGCAGGGAGCTGTGAGCGGCGCCATATTGGTGCACAACGATCCGGCTGGCAGGAACCTGCGGTTTGGACGAAGCAAAGAATACTGGATCAGCCGGCTTAAAGCGTTGGGGTGGGCGGCGGCGGTCAGCGCGCTGTTTGAGCTTGGACCTTTCGGAGAATCCTCGATCGGCAACGTAGGTCTCACGCCGAGCGAGAAATCCCGACATCCTGCCGCGTACGTTGACCTGGTGGTTACGCCGATAGTTGGTACGGGCTGGTTGATCGGTGAAGACATGCTTGATCGATATCTCATTCGCCGGATCGAAGCTCGTACGACAAACCGCTTCGTGCGGTTGATGGTCCGGAGCTTTTTGAATCCTAGTCGCAGCTTCGCAAATATGCTGCGCGGAGAGTGGTGGTGGCATCGCGACGATCGTTCATTAAGAGAAGGAGAGCGAGGCTCACCAGTCAGGCAGTTCGGCCAGGACTAGTTGCGCACGGCAACCGTCGTCGTTTCCGTTCTGGAAAAAGGGCCTTTTCATGTAACACGACATTCCGCAGCTAACACGACATGCCGTGGGAGCTACCCCGCCCTGCGAAACTTGGGTTAATTGTCTGGAGCAGGATGTGTTCAGCCCTTGTACCCCGTCTCGGGAAAGTCCCGCATTGGCCCCGCTACGTTTCACCACAGAGTTCCTGTCACTTATAACAGTTGTTTGATTGGTACCAAGAATCTATACTCGCCCTTTAGTAGTCAGGAATTTTGAATCGTTGCCTTGCGTGTCGGGGGCGCTAGGCTAAGGGCTGTCGTGCGGAACGCGCCTTTGCGTGGCTAGCCTCCTGGTTGCCGCGACGAGGCGCGTGCCAGGACTGACTTCAGTCGTGAAGGGCCCCTTTTCTTTCTATCGGGTGGCCGGTCAATGGGCCGGCTTACGAAAAACGGCCTTCTTCTTCAGCCCAGCTAAGCCCCCCAATCTAGACGATCGACAAGCAAGCCAACTTGTTGATATACCTCCGAATCCAAGGGAGTGACCTCGAGTGCGTCAGCTTGGCAAAACCAAGAGGTCGCGACCGGAAAAGGAAGTAGATTATGACTCGCTTACTGATTGCTGAAGATCACACCGCGATGCGTGAGAAAGTGATCGGAACGTTGGAAGTTGAATATGTTGTACTCGCCGCGGTAGCTGATGGACAGCAAATGCTCGAGGAAGAGTCCAGATTGCACCCCGACGTGATCGTGCTCGATATATCGATGCCGGGAATGAATGGGATTGAGGCTGCTACTGTCCTCAAGCAGCGCTCCCCGGGCGCAAAGATAATCTTTTTGACCGTGCACGAGGAGCCTGTGTTCATCGATGCCGCTTTCGCCGCAGGCGCAACCGGCTACGTAGTTAAGTCACGACTCGTAAGTGATCTGTGCCTGGCAGTCAGAGAGGCAGTAGCGGGGCGCCGCTTCATCTCGCCTACGCTCAATATTGACTCTTGTGAATGCGGCAACCAGCTTCTTGCCTAGTGGGTTCGGTGTGAGTTCTGCGCGCCACCGGCCCGGGCGTTTTATCACTGAGATCAATCCACAAGGTTTGAAGGTTTCAACCGGCCTCCCTCCCGCCACGTTTGAATCCGGCCCTTTATTCGCTCTTTCTAGTTGGTGTAAGGTCTTTCTTGCTGCGTCACTGGTGCCTACCCCATTTTTCTTGCTGGAATTCGAGCGCGTCAGATTTTGAGTGGTGATAGAATTCGGCGTCGAAGCCGATATTGGCTCGGGACTTGCGGACGATGGCGGTTTTGCTACTCGCTCGAACGCCCCGATTCGAAGGAAGAGGAGGGTAGTGCTAATGGGAAAGCGTGCATTAACTCTCTCCGCATTTGTATTTCTGCTTATGGTGCAATGGACCCCAGCGACTGCGCAGGCGACTGTACAGGACTCACCCTATCTTGCGGAAGTGGCCACCGGTGAAGGAACCATCACGGTGGACAATGACCAGCGCCTGACCATCAATGCGGTCGCGGTTTTTCTTGAGCAGAATGGTGAAGCTGAGATCTGGCTTATGACGGGCAAACAGAACGTTTATGCCGGTGGTCGCTGGGCTCATAGCTCCTGCTCGACTCCCGCGATCCAGTTGAGCATCCTCGACGACACCGAGGGCAACCGCGCGTCGGGTCAGGGGACAATTGTAATTCAGGGCGGTTGCGTTCCGGTGGCGCGCGTTCAGATGACCGTAACCAGAATGGACGGAACCACTTTCGTTGCAGATTTTGTGGGCACCGATCCTCAGTCTTGTGAGAATTGACCTGGCGTACCTGCCCCGCCAGGACCAACAAAAGACCTCTCCGGCAGCGAACCGATGGCGCCCAAGTGGGTTGGGTTGCACTCGGCGTGGGTGTAAACCCAGCTTTGCGGTCTTTGACCCAACGCCTCGCGGGCACTCGCCGGCCTTCGAGCTGAAATCGCAATAAATGAAGGTCGATTAGCAAAACCGGGTGGTACATCGTTTGCCATCGATTTCGCGGTTTTGTCCATCTTGGTTTTGTCCACCTTATTGGACAGGGCACTGGATAGAAGTGCCGAGTCTTCGTGCTAACGTTCGTCGGTATCTTTTACGACTGGAATAGTGCAAGGGCTGGAGGTGAGACTCCCTCCGACTGGAGTCTCGGCATAGACGTCTCGGCATAGACGGCGCTTTCTCCCCGTTCGTGCGTCGCATTCTGAAGTCGAAGTGATTAGAGGTTACGGAAGTGCTGAGAGGCACAGTCAGGCTCAACCGAGGTTGTGCGGGGCAGCTTCCGGTGCTCGGCATCGCTTTGATGCTGCTTTCGCACGCGGCTATCGCGTACGGCGCAAGGGGCGCACAGCCGTCTACAGACACCAGTCAATCCCTGTCCACCGAGGCTGCGAAAAGCGTCAAGCGAGTCCTGTTGTTGTTTGGGGAAGATGAGCGCTTCCCGATGACTAATGAGCTCGCGCAGTCCATTCGGGCAGGCTTGAATGACAAGTCGGCTAATCATATTGAGTACTACACCGAATACCTGGACCGGGCGCTGATAAGCGACACAGCGTACGAGAAAGAGCTCGTCGATTTATGGCAGAGAAAGTACCACGACCTCCAACCTGATTTGATCATCGTCTGTATTGAATCAGCACTCAGTCTTCTTTCGAAACACCGCGCCGAGTTATTTCCCGCTACGCCAATCGTGTTCAGCGTTCTTCTTCAAGCTGACCTTTCGCGAACCGCAGTTCCAACCAACGCGACGGGAGTGTGGTCAGCGTCGCCGTATCGAGCGACGCTGGAGCTTGCACTGACGTTGCACCCAGCTACGAAGCGGGTGATTTTGGTATACGGCTCGACCGAGTTTGAGAAACGCCTATTGGAAGTAACGCAGAATGAATTGCGCGAATATGCAGGCCAGCTTGAGATCGTCTATAAGACCGATCTCGAAATCGAACAGTTGCAGGAACAACTTTCGAACTTGCCCGAGCATACAGTCGTGTTGTTTGGTACGTTCATAAGGGACAAGGCGGGCCTCGTGTTTGCCGGCTCTGAGAGTCTCTCGCGGATTGCTTCGACGACTAATGCACCGATCTACGGGTGTTGGAGTACGTTTGTCGGCAGCGGAATGGTCGGGGGCAGTCTCATCAACTTTGAACTACTCGGCCAGAACGCGGCGGAAGCAGGGGCGCGCATTCTTGCAGGTGAACGGCCGCAGGACAATCCGCCGCACGGCGTACCGAATGTGGTGACGTTCGACTGGCGCCAGCTTGAACGATGGGGACTACGAGAAAAGAATTTGCCGCCTGGCAGTCTTCTACTGTTCAAGCAGCAGTCGTTCTTTGAGCAGTATCGGCTGGAAATCGTTTTTGCAACGACGTTATTGATCCTGGAGGCATTACTCATCGCCGGGTTTATGCTGAATCGCGCTCGACGGTTGAAAGCCGAGCGCGAGAATTCTCGACTCGCAAGCCTTGCCGAGGAAGAACGCCGAAATCTCGAGGAAGTCGTCTCCAATGTTCCGGGTATCGTTTGGGAAAACAGGACGGATCCCAACGACCCCAGCCGCATCGTACGTTTCCTCAGCGACTATATCGAGAGAATGTTGGGGTACAGCGTTGAGGAGTGGCAGTCCAATCGCGACTTCTGGCTGTCAGTTGTTGCCGAAGAGGATCGGGAACGAACGGAGCGTGAGAAAGAGGCGATACTGGCGAGCGGTAAAGAGGGCGTGACGCAGTTTCGCATGCGGGCAAAAAACGGTCGGGTGCTCTGGGCTGAAGCACATCTCACCCCCATCCACAACGATGCCGGCGTCGTAGTCGGCGTGCGCGGTGTCACGCTTGATATTACCGATCAGAAGCGGGCGGAAGAGGCGCTTAATGAGAACCGAACGCAGTTGGCCGGCATCATCGAGTCCGCGATGGACGCAATAATCTCGATTGATGAGAACCAGTGCATAGCACTGTTCAACCCAACCGCGGAGAGGATGTTCAGGTGCGAAGCTGCCGATGCCCTGGGCTTGAAGATCGATCAGTTCATTCCTGGACTGATCCGGGAACAGCACAATCGCAGCCTCTCGAATTCTTCTCGGAGCAACGGTGGGAAGAGCCTTACCGGACCGCTCGGAAGACTGCTCGGGCGGCGGGCCGATGGACAAGAGTTCCCGATCGAAGCGTCGGTTTCTGAGGTCGAACTGAACGGCCGAAAGTTCTACACCGCGATATTGCGAGACATAACCAACCGCATACGCACAGAGGAAGCGCTTAAAGACTCCGAGGCAAACTATCGATCAATCTTCAATGCGGTTAACGACGCGATCTTCGTTCATGACATAGATTCGGGTGAAGTAGTAGACGTGAATCGCGTGATGTGTGAGATGTACGGCGTCACCGCTGACGAGGCGAAAATGCTTGGACCGGCGGTCTTCAGCTCAAACGATCCACCGTATACTGTTGACGCTGCAATTGCCTGGATCAGAAGAGCGGCAGGTGGAGAACCGCAGGTCTTTGAGTGGTGGGCGAGAGACAAGCATGGACGCCGGTTTTGGGTCGAAGTGAGCTTGCGTCGCTCTGCGA
Source organism: Blastocatellia bacterium (assembly GCA_035315885.1). GTDB lineage: Bacteria > Acidobacteriota > Blastocatellia > UBA7656 > UBA7656 > DATFXM01. Next base: position 20,973 of record DATFXM010000200.1, on the reverse strand, counting down.
TCGGTGGAAAAGATCGCATTCTTGCGGTCGTGCGCGATATCGCATATCGCAAAGAGGCGGAAGACGCCCTTCGCGAGAGTGAGGCGCGATTCAGGACAATGGCGGACACAGCGCCGGTAAAAATCTGGATTGCGGATTCCAACAAGCTCCGCACTTACTACAACCAGCAGTGGCTGAACTTCAGAGGGAGAACCCTCGAACAAGAGCTCGGCACCGCCTGGCTTGAAGGCGTACATCCCGATGACTTCGAGAGTTGCTGCGACGCTTATTACACTGCGTTCGATCGCAGCGAGCCTTATCGGATGGAATACAGGCTTCGCCGTCATGATGGGCTGTATCGTTGGGTGCTGGATACCGGCAAGCCGCGCTTCTCTCCCGGGGGAGAGTTTCTCGGATATATCGGTTCGTGTATCGACATCACCGAGCGCAAACTCGCCGAGCAATCTCTGGCAGACCTTAGCGGCGAGTTGATCCGCGCTCGAGAAAACGAATGTGCTCGTATCGCCCGAGAGCTACACGATGACCTGAATCAGAAAATCGCACTCGTATCTGTTGAGCTCGACCAATTGATGCAGAGCCTATACGAGGCAGACGAGAAAGTGCTTAAGAACCTGCAGGTGATAATAAACGAAACCAGGCAGATATCGAGGGACATTCATCGGATGTCTTATGACTTGCATCCCTCGAAGCTCGTCCACCTGGGCCTGGTAGCTGCGCTGAAAAGTCTGTGCGAGGAGCTGGGTCACAGTCGCGGACTGAACATCGAGTTCACGCATGACTCAGTGCCCAAGGATCTGTCGCAGGAAGTTTCGTTGTGCTTCTATCGAATCGCGCAAGAATGTTTGAACAACGTCATCAGACACAGCAGGGCAAGTGAAGCTCGCGTCGAGTTACTAGGGACTCCAAGTGAGATACAGCTTGTGGTCTCCGACCTGGGTGTCGGGTTTGACGTTGAATCTCCCAAGACCAGGAAGGGGCTGGGTCTAATAAGCATGAGAGAGCGCCTCCGGCTGGTCGGAGGGAGTATAATCATCCACTCACGAGCCTCCCACGGCACACAAGTCAACGCGCGGGTGCCGTTGTCGCATGAAGAGCTGGTCCGAAACGGCCGGCGGCAGGACGACAAGATGTGGGCGGCAGGAGGCTGAGTCACTCAACACCGCGCATTCGCGTTCCCCAGCACGGGTGACGGTCCAACGTGTAAGAAAGCGAGTAGGAAAATGAAACGACCACGCATCATCCTCGCAGACGATCACGCTTTGCTGCTTGGAGCCTTTCAGAGCTTCCTCGAACCCGAGTTCGAGGTGGTCGGAACGTTTCTGGACGGAAGGACTCTGGTCGAGAACGCAAAGAACTTCTATCCGGACGTGATTGTACTCGACATCGGAATGCCGTTGATGAATGGTTTGAGCGCCGGCCAACGTTTGAAACAGGACCTTCCCTCGGTAAAGCTGATTTACCTGACGATGAATCAGGATCCCGATCTTGCGGCCGAAGCATTCAAGCTGGGAGCCTCTGGATACCTTCTTAAGAACAGCGCTGCCTCCGAGCTGGCGCACGCAATACGGGAAACCCTGAGGGGACGATCCTATGTGACTCCTCTGATCACTGAAGGAATGGTTGGTTCATTCGTCCAAAACCTCAAGAGCAAGAAGCCCGCTCACAAGTTGACGCTAAGACAGAAGGAGGTGCTCCAGTTGCTTGCCGAAGGACGATCGATGAAGGAAGTCGCGGCAATTCTGAATGTGACTCCACGGACGGTGGCTTTTCACAAGTACACAATGATGGAGCAGCTCAATGTGAAGACCGGCGCGGAGCTTATTCAGTACGCGATCAAAAACTCGATCGTGTGTGCCTGACCCTTGGAGTATGCCTCAGTAGCCTGCGGCAGCGCGCGCGTTTGCATCGAGTATTCGTACGGTTGTTGAGACGTGTGTAGATGTGCGTACGGCTTCGTCGTAACAGTGTTTTACAATCGACATTACCTGGAACCAGTCACAATCGGGGCAATGAGGATCTGGAGGGTGTCCGATGTCGTGGATTACTTCCTTGATTCTTGTCAGAGTCTGACGCTTCTGATCGCTCGATCCCTTGAAATCGATATTCACCTCAATAAGCATGGGTCCCGAATGATATTGCAGCTCGAAGAATGCCTGTAAGCCGCGGTCGGATTGAGCATCAAATGCAATCAACATGTTTAAACCTCGCTTAACAAGCCGGCGTCCCACGGCCTAAGCATCTGATCGAAGGTGGCAGTGATTACTCGCGCATCGTGAGAAAAAGCGACCGCTCGCAGAATGGAAGGGCGGCGCGGGTCAGACGTCCGGACCATCATTGGGGGGTTCAGCGCGGGGCCGTTTGAAGTAGAGTTTGCCCCACCAGACATCACGAGTGTCTCCTTTCGAGTCCTAACGGCCGATTCTATTCGTTGACCGATGGTTCATCTACTGTCAATTCCGGCAGTCACCGCCAACAATAAATTACAGCTTTGTGCAGTTCCGGCATCTTAGGGTCTTAACTTTGACTGAGTGAGTAGGGCTGTCCCGATATCCGCGATTAAGCGAGTCGGGTTTCACGCAAAGAGCGAGAACGTTCGCAAAGGCCCGCAAACTCCCGGAACCTATGCACCCTTTGCGAAATCTTTGCGGCGTTGGCGAAACCCGACTCGCTTAAGCGCTCATCGTGGGGACATCGCAAACTCACTTCCGCCACAGGGCGTGACTGGCAGATTTTTCCCCTCCCCCTGTCAGAAGTAACAGTTATCTTAATAATCGCCACGCCAGTAGAATTTTGGGGCGAATCAGGCTGTCGCCCTGGGCCAATAATTGTCCTATCGAGTTGAAGTGTCGTCGCCAGTTGGTCAACGTGCCCCGTTCACCCAGGCCAGTCTAGTGATTGGTGGCCCGATTCCATAACATTGAATCGAGGCGGTACTATGAAACGATATTCGATCTGGTCGGTCACCCGGGCGCGCCGCGTAGCGCGACGGACCGCGCGGCTGCTTGCAGTGACGCTCTGGGTTCTGAGCGCTCTTGCGATTGCCAGCGCGCAGAGTGCCGACGAACAACAAGCCGACCCGACTAAGAAAGATGAGGCGTCGTCGCAGCAAACTGATTCAGCCAAGAAAGAGACATCGACTGAGCAATCCAAATCAGCGAAGAATCAGACGTCGCAGCAATCCAACTCGGTAAAGAGTCAAGACTCAACCCAGACAAAGGACGCGGCCCAGCAGAAGGATAAGCGTGGCGGCGAATTCGTGATCGCGCCAATCCCGATAAACAGCCCGGCGCTCGGAGCCGGTTTGCAGTTCGTCGTGGGCTACGTGACGCCTCTGAACAAGGAAGACACAGTTTCGCCTCCTTCGATGTTCGGCCTCGGTGGTCTGGTCACTAACAATGGAAGCCGCGGGCTTGCGTTGGGAACCCGGCTATACATGAAGGAAGACAAGTACCGGTTCACCATCGCCGCCGGTAAGGCAAGCATAAACGCGAGACTTTACGGCGAGGGGAGACGCGCCGGTGACTCGGGCATATTTCTGCCGCTGAACACGAAGGGTGGGGGTCTTATTGCTGAGGCGCTGTTCCGATTTAAGAAAGGAATGTATCTCGGAGCGCGTTTTCAATACCGCAACTTGCGACTGTCTATCGATCGTGACAACTCGGACCTCCCGCCCGACACCGAAATCAATCCGCCGCCGACTCTCGCCCCCATCATCGAACTCATCGGAGAGGAACTCTTTCGTCATCGAACGGTCTCCATAGGACCGCGCTTTCAATGGGACACTCGAGACAACACCTTATATCCGCGGAAAGGCTTCTTCCTCGACTCGGGGATTGACTTCTTCACCGAGGGTCTCGGGAGCAAGTTCACCTATCAGTACTACAAAGTTGGTTTCAATAAATACATAGGCTTCCGTCCAAATCAAGTAATCGCGTTTCGGGTAATGGGTTGCGGCGCGTCAGGCGACCACGTGCCGATCTATGACCTCTGCCTCTTCGGAGCATTCAACGACATACGGGGTTATTCGGCGGGGAGATATCAGGACCGGAGAATGTTTGCGACTCAGGGTGAATACAGGTTTACCATTCCGAAGACCGGATTTCTTGGAAGATTTGGACTGGTGGGCTTCGCAGGTTTTGGTGCGGTCGGCCCGAAGTTCACAGATATCGGTGGTGGTGACCTCTTGCCTGGCGGTGGAGCTGGCGTTCGTTTCCGGCTGACAAAGACCAACCCAATCAACTTCAGAGTTGACTATGGCTTCGGCAAGCATGGAGGCACGCTGAGCATCGGCGTACTCGAAGCGTTCTAACAGCGCCCCGTCTCGCTTCTCATCGCTTGGTGTCAGCGGCTCGTTCTGCCTTTGGGAAGCGATAACGCGCCAACAGCACTGTCACATTGTCCACGCCGCCTCGATTCAGGGCTTCGCCAACAAGGGCTTTGCAAGCATCTTCCGCGGTTTCTGAGTGGCGCAGGATTGAGGCAATCGTCTCGGAATCCACATGCTCGGTGAGGCCGTCGGTACAGAGCAACAACTGATCTCCGTCTCGGAGATAAAACCGTAGCACGTCAGGATCGCTAGGCTGTGACGTAGAGCCGAGCGCGGCGGTAAGCACTCTGCGAAATCCGCGAACTGAATCGTCTTGTTCTCCGGCTACCTTGGCGTCGATCATTCGCTGGGCCACCGTGTGGTCGCGCGTCAACTGATGAAGCTCGTCACGACGTATCAAATAAGCCCGTGAATCGCCGATGTGTCCGACAAAAAGGTCACTGCCGAGACTACAAGCAACAGTCATCGTGGTGCCCATACCTGCGAGTCGAGGATCCCTTTCGCTGTGTCGTCTCAAGGTGATGTCAATCTGTCGAAAGCGGTTGGCCATTCGCCGCATCACTGTATTAGCTTTTCGGCGGTCCATCCTCATAACCCAGTCCGGCGTTTTAACCACCAGGTCTACGAGCTTGCGCAGCGCCATGCGACTGGCAACACCGCCGGCGGGCATCCCGCCGATTCCGTCAGCGATCGCCATCCCGAACGCAGTTTCATGAAAGCTCGGCTTGAGCGCGCCCTCCGGAAGGTTTGACTGCACGGTATTCAGAGAGCGCTCAGCGCGCACGACCAGATAATGATCCTCGTTTGTGAGCCTCACGTTGCCCTCGTGCGACTTCACCGCAAGTTCTATTGCGACCAGCGATGAAGCAGGACTTTCGATCTTGACCGGTTCAAGGCCATCAGACTCAACGGGCAGGACGGCATTGTCTGTCTGTTCAGGTCCTTTTGAAGTCGCTGTCATAATCGCTCCTTTCACCCGCCAGGTAAGAAGAACCTGCCGCTAAACATGACGCTATGCAAATCTCAACCTCTCTACCACTGGCAAAATTTACAGGTAGACCGAGAAAGCACTGCGGCACAAAATGAGTTCAGGGTTCCGCCGCAAAGCATTCGACTGCCTGTCATCTTTTCTCCAAAGACCTGTCAGAAGTGCCAGTTCTGGCACTTGTGTCGTACTCCTAGAATCGGCGTGACACTGCACTCGACTCACCTAGGTTAAGAGCACAAAAGCAATAGAGGGGGCGACTGATGGAATCCAAATCTGGAGCGCGTTGTACGAGAGCTATCAGGAGTGCCTTGGTTGGAATTGCTTTTCTCGTCATCGCCGCCCCGGTTGCGCTAGCTCAGGAAACTGACAAGGCATCGACCGAGGTCCAGCAGTTGAAAGAGAAACTTCAGAAACTGGAGCAGACAGTCCATGAGCTGAAGACACAGCTCTCAGCAATGCAGCAGCCGCGAATTGCACCAGCAGCCAACACACCATCATCGAGCGCCGTCCCTCCTTCTGATAAGACCACAGTAACCGAGACAACCGCAGTCGCCACCAAACCCACGGTGCCCTCCAGGAGTACCCAGGAGAACGAGAAGAAGGGTGAAAACACGTTCCAGGTTTACGGCTTTGCCATGCTCGACTTCGGCTATCAGTTCAAACAGAACGATCCGGATTGGTTCGACGTGATTCGTCCGACGAAGCTGCCAGCGTCCAAGGACCAGTTCGCCCCCGATGGGAAGACCTACTTTGGCGTGCGGCAGAGCCGGCTCGGAGTGAAGTCGACCACCGCTACTCCGCTTGGCGAGTTGAAGACGCAGTTCGAGTTCGAACTGTTCGGGACCGGAGTCGACGCCGGACAGACAACTTTCCGTCTGCGTCACGCATACGGCGAGCTCGGTCACTTTGGCGGCGGCCAAACGTGGAGCCCGTTCATGGACATCGATGTGTTTCCCAACTCGATCGAGTATTGGGGACCAAATGGAATGGTCTTCTTCCGCAACGTACAGGCGCGCTGGATGCCTCTGAAGGGAAAGAACGAAGTTACGATCGCAATCGAGCGTCCGGGCGCAAGCGGCGATCAGGGCAGGTTCGCAGATCGTGTAAAGCTGCTGGAGGGTATCCAGCCCAAGTTCGACCTGCCGGACTTCTCGGGTCATGTGCGATTCAATCGGGACTGGGGTCATGTTCAGTTTGCAGGAATCGTGAGGCGTATCAGGTGGGTCGATACAAACCACGACCGATTCGATCTGAGCGACAGCGTGGTGGGCTGGGGCGCCACCGTCAGCTCGAACCTGAAATTCAATAAGAACAACATCGGCCGATTCCAGTTTGTGTATGGTGCAGGCATTGAGAACTACATGAATGATGCGCCGGTCGACGTTGGCATCAAGAGGGGCGCAGACCCGGCAACGCCGATCAAAGGTGAAGCGCTTCCGGTGCTCGGCGTCGTGTCCTTCCTCGATCACACCTGGAGCAAACGATTCAGCAGCTCGATCGGATATTCGCTGGTCAACATCGAAAACTCCGAAGGGCAAGAAGACAACGCTTACCACCGCGGCCATTATGGCCTCGCTAACCTCCTGTTTTATCCCTACGACAACGTCATGCTTGGCGGTGAGTTTCAGTGGGGAAGGCGCGAGAACTTCCGCGATGGCTTTGCCTCGAACGATTATCGAATCCAGTTCTCGTTCAGATACAACTTCTCAAAGTTATTCAGTTTCTGAGCGGTCGGGTGATAAAAGGCAACGAGCCCAACCTCGGAGGAACCACATGAAGGCAAGCACAGTTCGTGTGAAAGCGCTGATGGCCGTGCTTATCGCTGCTAGTTTCGTGTCCATTCCGCTGCCAGCGCTTGGACAAAAGACAAGTCCGGTCGCTCCGACCAGAGAGCAGGTAGAGGCGGTCGTGCGCGAGGCTTACGATAAATTCCGAAGCGACACCACCGGCAAGAACGCCGACTACATTCCGTACCTCGCGCAGGTGGATTCGAAACTTTTCGGCGTGGCGGTGGTGACAACCGACAACCGGACCTTTTCGTTGGGTGACGTCGATTATTCTTTCTCGATTCAGTCGATTTCAAAGGTCTTCACCCTCGCGCTTGCGATGGAGGAGCTTGGCGCAGACAAGGTATTCATGCGAGTAGGCAGCGAGCCGACCGGCAGACCTTTCAATTCGGTGAATGCGGTCGTGGATATGGCTACTCACACGGGCAACCCGTTGGTGAATGCCGGCGCGATTGCGACCACCAGTCTCGTATCCGGCAGCAACGCCGATGAGAAGTGGAACAAGATTCTGGGGTTCTACAGCAGAGTCGCCGGTGAGAAGCTGACGCTCATCGAGGATGTATACAAGTCTGAAGCGGCAACGAACGCAGGCAACAAGGCTCTGTCGATGCTGCTTGCCAAGTACGAGCGCATCTATGCCGATCCGTTTGAGTCGGTCGACATTTATACGAAGCAGTGCTCGGTGGGCGTTAACACGGTTCAACTGGCGCGAATGGGTGCGACTCTCGCGAACAACGGCGTCAACCCCAAGACCGGCGAGCAGGTCATGAAGAGCGAGGATATTCCTTACATCCTGTCGGTGATGACAATGGCGGGACTCTATGACGGTTCGGGAGGTTGGGCCTGGCATGTTGGACTTCCTTCAAAGAGTGGGGTGGGCGGCGGCATTGTAGCGGTGGCGCCGGGCAAAGGGGCGATCGCGGTATTCGCTCCGCGCCTCGACGAAGCGGGCAACAGCGTGAAGGCACAAAGAGTGATTGAGTACGTAACGAAGAAGCTGAACTACAACCTGTTCTCTCCGGGTTCGTTCGGACTACCGGCACGTCAGCGTGCCAATTGAAGCCACCAATTTTAAGCAGTTATCAATGACCCTGCTCCGGCTGTCATTTTTTTGTGTTCCACCTGTCAATTGTGACAGTTATTGCCACTCAGCACTCAAAATAAACTCTACGTTGGTGCAGTTCAAGATCGAGACAGCAATCCTGTCGAGGACGTGATTAGCGCATCTAGTCTTAAAGTTAACCCGCGAGGAGAAGACCTCAGATTAAGCGAAGCACAGCGAATAGGCGAGGTGTGACGCGAGGAGGCTCCGTATGAAATCAAAAGTCTTAAGATCAGGTTCACGAATTCTCATTCGGCGCCTGATTGCCGTTGCCTGCATGATGCTGCTTCTTCCCTTGGGAGAAGCATGCTCGGCAAAAACCAGTCCGTTGCCTGACGCGCCTGCTGCGCCCGCCGCGCCTGCCGCGCCTGCGGCGGCCGCCGCGACTGTCGCGCCCGTCGCGCAAGACGATGCGAAGATTCCGCCCGAACAGCTCGATTCGCTGGTCGCGCCGATCGCATTGTACCCGGACCCGATGCTCAGCCAGGTGCTGGTAGCTTCGACCTATCCGCTCGAGATCATTCAGCTTCAGCAATGGCTCACAAGAAACAAAAATCTGAAGGATAAAGCTCTGGTCGATGCGGTTTCGAAGCAACCGTGGGACGCGAGCATTCAGGCGATGGCGGCGCTGCCCGACGTGGTGAAACGTCTTTCAGACGACATCCAGTGGACTACGGATCTGGGCAACGCTTTTCTCGCTCAGCAAAGCGACCTGATGGATGCGGTCCAGCGAATGCGGCAGAAGGCCCAGTCAACCGGGGCGCTCAAGTCGAATCAGCAGCAAAAAGTCGAGACTAAGGTTGTTGAGAGCAAACAGGTCATCGTTGTGGAACAGGCAGATCCGCAAGTGGTGTACGTGCCGTCCTACAACCCGACGGTGGTCTACGGCGCGCCTGTTTATCCGTATCCTCCGATTTACTACCCACCGTCCACTGGAGCAGTGATTGCCGCAAGCGCGATCTCCTTCGGAGTCGGAGTGGCGATGGGAGCCGCGTGGGGCGGCGGCTGGGGATGGGGTTGTGGTTGGGGTCACGGGGATGTCGACATCAACATGAACAACAACTTCAACCGCAATACCAACATCAGCAACAGCGGCAACCGCACAAATGTAAGCGGCAATCGTGGAGGCGGCAATAAGTGGCAGCACAATCCGTCGCACCGCGGAGGCGCTCCGTACAGGGACAAGTCTACTGCAAATAAGTTCGGCGGTACCGCCCGCGGAGACTCGCTCGCTAATCGTCAGTCCAGTGCCAGACAGCAGGTTGGGCGTCAGGGCGGGAACCTGTCAAGCAGTAGTCGGGCTGGGGCCAACAGTCGAAGTCAGTCGGGTGTTCTCGGCGACCGAGCTTCAGGCGGTGCTGGTGACCGGTCAGGCGGTGGCAGAGCGAGTGACCGTTCCGGCGGCGGAGCCGGTGACAGATCAGGCGGTGGCGGTAGAGCTAGTGATCGTCCCAGCAGCAGTCCCAGTTCGCGCTCGGGAGGCAGCGGTGGCGATCGTGCTGGCAGCCGTGACATCGGCAGCTCCAGTCGTGGCAGCGATCGTAGCGCCTTCGGCGGTGGTTCCGGCGGCTTCAGTGGCAGCAGCGCCCGCGAGAGCAGCAGCCGTGGATCCTCGAGCATGAGTTCCCGAGGAGGCGGAGGAGGAGGCGGCTACTCGAGAGGCGGCGGCGGCGGCGGTGGCGGCTCGAGAGGCGGCGGCGGTGGCGGCTCGAGGGGCGGCGGCGGCGGCCGCAGGAGGTAGTAACTATGAAACGGAGAACAGAAATGAAATCTTCAATTCTGCGCACTGGTACAAAGCTCTTGCGGTTGACGCCCGTAGCACTCGCAGTTGTCTGTTTTCTTGTGCTGTTGGTGACCGCGCAAACCGCTAAACACGCTGCCGCGGGTTCCACCGCAAGCGGCGAGAAATTCGCCACCGCTAAGCAAGCGGCGGACGCGCTTGTCGACGCTGCCGAGAAGTATGACGTCGAGGCACTTGACCGCATTCTCGGTCCCGATGCCAAGGACATAATCCACACTGGAGAACCGGCACGCGAACGAGAAGTAGCCGCAGAGTTTGCTAAACAAGCTCGCAAGAAAAGCAGCATCTCACCCGGGAAGAACCCTCAGACTGCGTTTCTAGTGATCGGCGACGAAGATTGGCCGTTCCCGCTTCCAATAGTCAAAACGGCAGGCAAGTGGTCATTTGACGCGAAAGCGGGTAAGAAGGAAATCCTCTATCGCCGCATCGGCAGGAATGAGCTCGACGCCATTCAGATTTGTCGAGGCTACGTGGAAGCGCAGCACGAGTACGCCCTGCAAAAGCGCTCGGGCTACGACGTAAATCAATACGCCCAGCGGATCATCAGCACACCCGGCAAGCAGGATGGCCTCGCGTGGCAAACCGCCGACGGCAAGTGGGAAGGGCCGATCGGCGAGAACGTAGCCAAGGCTATTCAGCGAGGTTACAGCAACAGGAATGAACCGTTTCACGGCTACTTCTTCAAGATATTGAAGGGCCAGGGTCCCGCTGCCCCGCTTGGGCAGATGGATTTCGTGATCAAGGGGGTGATGATCGGAGGATTCGCGCTGGTGGCAGCGCCCGCTGAATACGGCTCCACCGGTGTGAAGAGCTTCATGGTCAGCCACGACGGCGTAGTGTACGAAAAGGACCTCGGACCCGAGTCGCTGAAGCTCTTTGCGGCTATGGAACGCTTTAATCCTGACAAGACGTGGACGCCGGTGAAGGAGGAGTAACCACAGTTCGAGGCGCGCGACCGGGTGGAGGACGTTATGAGAAGAGGTTTGGTGACGTGTTTGGGAGTGATGTGCCTTGTCCTCGTTACGTCCGCCAGGGCCCAGGACAAAGTCAGGGTAGAGAAGGACCTCCTCGGCGAGAAGAAGGTTCCGGCTGAGGCCTACTACGGCGTGCAGACCTTGCGTGCGCTTGAGAACTTTCAGATCTCCGGCGTGCGCATCAATCACTATCCTGGATTTGTGGAAGCGTGGGCGCTCGTGAAGCTTGCCGCCGCTCGTGCAAATACCGACGTCGGCGCAATGAAGAGTGAAAAGCTGGCGGCTATTGAAAAAGCCTGCCAGGCGGTCCTCGACGGCAAGTACCACGACCAGTTTTTGGTCGATTGGTATCAGGGTGGCGCGGGCACTTCGACGAATATGAATGCCAACGAAGTGCTCGCCAACATTGCTCTTGAGCAGACCGGACACAAGAAAGGCGAGTACGAGTTTGTAGAGCCGCACGACGACTTGAACATGTCGCAGTCGACCAACGACTCGTACCCTACGGCGATCAAGGTCGCGTTTCTTCTGCGTAACGACAAGCTGATTGAAGAGCTGCAGAAGCTCTCGGCGTCGTTTCGGCTGAAGGGCGATGCGTTCCTCGACATAGTCAAGATGGGCCGCACGGAGATGCAAGACGCGGTGCCGATGACTGTCGGTCAGGAGTTTCATGCATTCGCCGCTTCGCTGGACGCTGAAATCAAACTGCTGCGGGACGCCGAGAAATACTTGTATTCGGTCAACATGGGTGCGACCGCCATCGGTACCGGGATCAATGTGCCCAGAGGCTATCCCGAGAGATGTGCGGCGCATCTGGCCAGGCTCACTGGCAAGCCCATCGTCCCGGCTCCCGACATGCTTTCGGCGACGTGGGACCAGCAGGGTTTCGTGGTTTACTCCTCGGCCCTGAAGAGCCTGGCCATTAAGCTATCTAAGATCTCGACCGACCTGATTTTGCTTGCCTCCGGGCCCCGAGCGGGCCTGTTCGAGATCAATCTACCTGCTTTGCAGCCGGGCTCGTCAATAATGCCCGGCAAAGTGAACCCGGTGATCCCCGAGCTGATGAACATCGTGGCGTTTCGCGTGATGGGCAATGACTACAGTGTGACTCTTGCCGCACACAGTGGTCAGCTCCAGCTTAACGCGTACGAACCGCTCGAAGGCCTCGCGGTGATCGAGTCACAGGCACTGCTCTACAGCTCCTCTCGCGCGTTCCGCACGTTGTGCATAGACGGGATCACGGTGAACGAGGCCACGCTGCAGCGGTATATGGAGACAACCGTTGGAATCGTGACTGCGCTGAACCCGGTGCTCGGTTATGACAAGGCAACTGCACTCGCCGGCGAAGCCTACAAAAGCGGTAAGGGAATTCTCGAGATCATCAGGCAGAAAAAAATCCTGACTGAAGATCAGATCAAGGAGTTGCTCGATCCGGTGAAGCTGACCGGAATGGACAAGAGCAAGTACGAGAAACGCTAGTCCAGGACTAGTCGGCCTGTGTGAAAGGAACCATCAATATGGAAAGGTCCCTCAACATACTTAGCAGCACGACAAGCTCCGCGTGCGGCGGGTGCACGACGACCGGGTGTAACACCTGTAAGCCGGTTGCTCCGCCCAAAGACGAGCGACTAAAGCTGACTCGCCGGGATTTGGGGAGGGTAGCTCTGGCCGCCTCGGCGGGCGTGTTGCTCAGTGGCCGCTCCAACGCATCGCCTCCGGCAAAGGAACAGACGCCGGCAGACAAGCCCGCGCTTTCACCGGACCTCAACGTCGTGCAGAAGGAGAAGGGCCCGGTCATGACTGTGCTGGACGAGTTCTACAAGATGGGTCCGGGTCCTTCGAGCTCTCACACAATGGGTCCGATGAGAATAACCTATGACCTCTTTCGGAGGGTTTCCAAGCTTCCGGACGATCAGCTCAAACGGGCTACCGCGCTGAAGGTTCATTTATTCGGGAGTCTGAGCCAGACCGGCAAAGGTCATGGCACCGACCGGGCGTCGCTTGCGGGATTGCTGGGCAAGGCCCCGGCGACCTGCCCGCCGGAATTTCTGGACTCGATTGCCGCGCATCCTGATGAAGAACACAAGGTCACGATTGGCCCAACCACGCTCAAACTGACGTTGAAAGACATCGTGTTCGATGCGACCAAGGGAGACTTCCATCACCCGAACACAATGACCGGGAGAGTACTCGCCGGAAACGAGACGATCTTCGAGCAGGAGTACTACTCGGTGGGCGGCGGCTTTATTGAGTGGAAGGGCTACAAGCCTCCGGACAAGGGCAACCCGAAATATCCATACAAGCTGGCCCGCGAGTTCAAGAAATATCTGATCGACGACAAAGTGCCGCTTGCGAAAGTCCTTCTCGAGAATGAGATGTCGATTTCCGGCAAGAGTGAAAAGCAGATCTGGGAGTTCCTGGATCAGGTGGCTGATGTAATGGCGCGCGGCGTCCAGACAGGACTGAATGCTGAAAGCGTGTTGCCCGGTCCGATCAAACTGCACAGCAAGGCTGCGGCAATGATGCGCAACGTGAAGACGTCGTCAAAAGGGCCAGCCGCTCGTGCCATCACCACGGTTGCGGCCTACGGATTTGCGGCGGCCGAAGAAAACGCACGCGGGCACATTATCGTGACCGCACCAACCGGAGGATCGGCTGGGATTCTGCCGGCGGTGCTGCAATCGCTGCGCGACATCAACACTCCAAAGGAAAAGATTCGCGAGGGGCTGTTGGCCGCGGCGGCGATCGGCTATCTCTGCAAACACAACGCGACACTCTCGGGCGCTGAAGGCGGATGTCAGGCCGAAGTAGGAGTTGGCTCTGCAATGGCTGCGGCGATGATCGCGCAGGCCCTGGGAGCGAGTCCGAAGGTTGTAGCAAACGCCGCGGAGTCGGCTCTTGAGCATCACCTAGGCATGACTTGCGACCCGGTTGCAGGTTACGTGCAGGTGCCATGCATCGAGCGTTGCGCTTATGGTGCGGTGAAGGCGTGGACCGGCTACAGCATTGCCAGCGAAGAGATTCCCGAACAGCGGCGCGTTGATCTCGATACTGCGATTGCGGCGATGGCGCTGACCGCGAAAGAGATGAACTCGAAGTACAAGGAGACTTCGGAAGGCGGCCTCGCCGTTTCCCTCGTTCTTTGCTAGACGGCCCCGATGCCTCGATCAGAGCACGAAGGTTAAACATCTGGGGTTTTGTCTATGGCGCAAGCGATTGCGGATACAGTCGGCGCTCGCCGCATCGGAGTGCGAATGGCGGCGGTCGCCTGGTTGTTGGCGGCCGTCTACTACTTCTACCAATACTCCCTAAGATCAGCTCCAGCCGTGATGATGCCGCAACTCTCTGATGCCTTCGGGCTCAGCGCGCTCGGGGTGGCATCGATGCTCGGCATGTTCTACTACGGCTACTCCCCGTTCAGTCTTGTGGCCGGGGCGGCAATGGATCGGGTTGGGCCAAGGCGACTCTTGCCGGCGGCTGCCGCGGCCGTAGGCATTGGAGCGCTGCTGTTCGCAACCGGCAACAGTGGCTTGGCCAGCGCCGGCAGGTTCCTTCAAGGGGCCGGTGGTGTCTTTGCGTTGGTGGGAGCAATTTACATTGCCACCAAAAACTTTCCCGCCTCGCAGGCAGCCACGTTGATCGGTGCGACCCAGATGTTCGGCATGGCAGGAGGGTCCGCCGGCCAGTTTGTTGTCGGACCAATGATAGGCAGCGGCCTCAACTGGAAAACGTTCTGGATTGCGATGGGGGCCGCCGGTCTGGTGATCGGGACGATCCTGTTCCTGCTGCTTCCCCGCGAAGAGACTACACAAACCTCGGGCAGTTGGCTAAAGAGCACTGCCGGAGCCTTCGGCACCGTCTTCAAGAATCCGCAATCCATTCTGTGCGGGTTGATATCAGGACTGCTGTTCATACCGACGACCATCTTCGACATGGTTTGGGGAGTGCGTTACCTCCAGGAAGCGCAAGGGTTCGACTACGCTTCGGCGGTAATGCGATCTGCGACGGTCCCCTTCGGATGGATCATCGGCTGTCCGCTGCTTGGGTTCATTTCCGACAGGATTGGGCGGCGAAAGCCGGTAATCATCGGCGGGGCTGTTGTGCTCCTTGGGTGTTTAACCTGGATACTCTTCGGTCCTGCCGGTGTTTTGCCGCCGTATGTGCTCGGGCTTGTGGCGGGCGTGGCGTCGGGTGCGGCAATGCTGCCGTACACTGTGATCAAAGAGGCCAACCCTCCACACTTCGGTGGAACCGCTACTGGGGTTATTAACTTTATCAACTTCACATTCAGCGCTCTGCTCGGACCGGTATTCGGCTGGGTACTTCACCACGTGTCAGACGGCGCCGCGCAAATGAAGTTGGAGCATTATCAAACGGCGTTTGTGCCGCTTCTGTTCGGCGTTGCGATAGCCACAATTCTCGCTCTGGTGCTGAAGGAGACGGGACGCGCTGTTCGCTCCCCAATCGCGGCCACACAGGAGGAATAATGGAAACCAAGACTGGAACCGGGAAATACGAACAACTGCTGGAGCGGTGCAAGACTCTGGAGCCTATCCCGACTGCCGTCGCACATCCGTGCGAGGCCACCGCACTGGCGGGCGCCATCGACGCTGCCAGGGCGGGGATTATTCTGCCAATCCTCGTTGGCCCTGCGGCAAAGATCGAGGAAATCGCGAAAGCGGAGGGCATCGATCTTGGGAGTGTGCCGGTTGTTGATGCTCCGCACAGCATCGCATCGGCCGCAAAAGCGGTCGAGCTTGTCCGCAAGGGCGAAGCCGAGCTTCTAATGAAGGGCAGCCTGCATACAGACGAATTGATGGGGGCGGTGGTAGCGCGTGACGGAGGCTTGCGCACCGGACGGCGCGTCACCCACGTGTTCGCGATGGATGTCCCAACCTACCACAAGGTACTGCTCATCACTGACGCCGCAATAAACATCGCGCCTTCACTCGAAGACAAAGTGGACATCTGTCAAAACGCTATCGACCTTGCAATCGCAGTCGGCCGCGAGCGACCGAAAGTCGCCATCCTTGCTGCGGTTGAGACGGTCAACTCAAAGATGCCTGCAACAATCGACGCGGCGGCTCTCTGCAAGATGGCCGAGCGTGGGCAAATAAAGGGCGCCATCCTCGATGGACCTCTGGCATTTGACAATGCAATCAGCAAACAGGCAGCGGAGACAAAGGGGATTCGCTCTGAAGTCGCCGGCGATCCGGACATTCTGCTGGTTCCGGACCTCGAAGCCGGCAACATCCTCGCCAAGCAGTTGACCTTTCTCGCTAACGCTGACAGTGCCGGGCTCGTGCTTGGAGCCAGAGTGCCGATCATTCTAACCAGTCGCGCCGACAGTGTGCGCGCCCGCATAGCGAGCTGCGGGGTAGCGATGATCGCCGCCCACGCGCGCAGAAGAAATCAATAGAGAGTTGTTATGGATGACTTTGCTTTGGTCTTGAATGCAGGCTCCTCGAGCTTGAAGTTTTGCGTCTTTCAGCGGCCAAGCGGTGAGGCCTGGCGGCTGGCGTCGCGCGGCAATATCGAGGGTATCGGAACCTCTCCGCATCTTTCTGCTGTCGACGCCGATGGCGAGCGTGTGGCTGACCATGCGCTCGAAGAGGGAGTGCGCAACGGCACTGACGCCCTGGATGCACTGGCCGGCTGGCTCCGTTCAAAATACGGAGGCGCACGAGTGTTGGGGGTCGGCCATCGAGTCGTCCACGGAGGAGCACGATTCGCCGCGCCGACAATCGTGACCCGTCAGGTCCTGGCCGACCTTTTTGAGCTGGTGCCTCTGGCTCCGCTTCATCAGCCGCACAACCTCGCGGCCATTGAAGCGGTCTACGAGCGCCTACCCAACGTTCCGCAAGTCGCCTGCTTCGATACTAGCTTTCATCGTGGCCACTCAGAGGTTGCCGATTTGATTCCTCTTCCCGCCGATATCCGCAAACAAGGAATTCAGAGGTACGGCTTCCACGGGTTGTCTTACGAGTACATCGCTTCGGTTTTGCCTGAAGTCGCCCCGGAGATCGCCGGCGGCCGCGTCATCGTGGCTCATCTCGGAAGCGGCGCCAGTCTGTGCGCCTTGAAAGATGGGAAGAGCATTGATAGCACTCTGGGGTTCACCGCGCTGGATGGGCTGTGCATGGGCACGAGACCCGGCGCACTCGACCCGGGTGTTGTTCTGCATCTGTTTCAGAGTCTGCAGATGCCACCCAAGGACGTCGAGACTCTGCTCTACAAGAAGTGCGGGTTGTTAGGAATTTCAGGAATCAGCAACGACATGCGCGATCTGCTTTCCCGAAGTGAGCCGGAGGCCAGGCTGGCGGTGGATTATTTTGTATATCGCGTTGCCAAGGAAATTGGTGCGATGACCGCGGTGCTCGGAGGTGTGGATGGCATTGTGTTCACCGCGGGAATTGGAGAGAACTCCGCGGAGATTCGCCGGCGAATCTGTGAGGCTTCCGCCTGGCTGGGCGTGGAGCTCGACTCGGATGCGAACGACGCACGAGGACCGCGAATATCCACGCGGCAAAGCAAAGTCTCGGCGTGGGTGATCCCAACCAATGAAGAGCTGATGATCGCGCATCACACCGGGGCTCTACTTGGAATTCGTGGGACAAGCAGAAGTCATGAAAACTAGGAGCGGAAGCACGCGGGTTCAAGCAGCGAGCAATGATAATGGCAACAACCGCATCCTCTAAGCTCGGTCGCGGCGGGGCCACGCCCGAGCCTACTAAAAAACGAGATGCTGTTCGAGCTTTGACACGCGTCGCAGAAGCCAGGCGGTCATCGAGCATTGCGTTCATCTGAAAGTAGGAGTTAGCGATGAAAATCCAGCAGAGAGCCCCTTGGTTACTAGCTATCCTCGTCACTTTCGCTGCGTGCCAGCAAGCCGTCGCTCAGGAGAAGCCAAACGTTGTGATTCTGGCTACAGGAGGTACGATCGCGGGAGCCGCAGCAACAGGCACGCAGTCCGGTTACAAGTCTGGAGCGGTGACGATTGACGCGATGATCGCCGCGGTTCCGGGAATAAGAGACCTCGCCAACATCAAAGGGGAACAGATTTCGAACGTCGGCTCGCAAGACATGTCGTTTGAGATCATGCTGAAGCTTGCAAAGCGGATCAATGAACTGCTGCCGAATAGAGACGTAGATGGCATCGTGATCACCCACGGCACTGACACGATGGAGGAGACCGCGTTCTTTCTCAATCTCGTCGTGAAGAGCGACAAGCCGGTGGTGATGGTGGGCTCGATGCGGCCCTCCACCGCGGTCAGCGCCGACGGCCCGCTGAATCTTTATAACGCGGTAGGCGTGGCGGTGGATCCCGAAGCTAAAGGACGCGGCGTCCTCGTAGTAATGAACGACTGGATACAAGCTGCTCACTCTTTGACAAAAACCAGCACGACCGCGGTTCAAACGTTCATGTCTCCGTTGCGCGGAGTCGTGGGGGTTGCCGCCTACGGCAAGAACGATTTCTACAACCGGCCTACCTGGAAACATACCACCGGGAGCGAATTCGACGTTTCAAATGTGGACAAGCTCCCTCGCGTGGACGTTGTCTTTGCCTGCGCAGACATGCCGGCGGACCTGATCGACGCCTCAGTAGCGAATGGCGCGAAGGGCATCGTCATTGCCGGAGTCGGAAACGGCAACATGAATAAGGCAGCAGTGGACGCTGCGGCAAGAGCTGCAAAGAAGGGAATAGTGGTTGTCAGAAGCAGCCGCGTGCCGACCGGTTCTGTAGGGCGGAACGTGGAGCTCAACGACGACCAGTTAGGATTCATCGCATCGGACGAACTCAATCCGCAAAAGGCGCGGATCCTTCTATCGCTTGCTCTGCTAAAACAGCGCAGCCCAGCCGATATCCAGAAGTTATTCTACGCGTATTGATGATCCAGCCGCCCTTCAAGGTTCTGAGCCGATGATCTGGATTGAATTGCTGATTCTCCTGGTGTGTATTCTGATCGGTGCCCGCCTTGGAGGCATTGCGCTGGGCACAGTCGCAGGGCTTGGGCTTGTGGTCTTCGTGTTTATTCTCAGGCTCCCGCCCGGTGGCCCGCCCGGTGTTGTGATAGGGATGATCATCGCGGTTATAACCGCGCTCGCCACGATGCAGGCGGCGGGAGGGCTCGATTATCTGGTTTCGCTCGCCGAAAAAATCCTGCGCAAGCGGCCGCAGTACATCACGTTTGTCGCGCCGATTGTCACGTATGCGCTGGTGCTCGCCTCAGGTACCGCGCACGTCATCTACGCGCTCCTGCCGGTAATCTCAGAGGTGTCCAGGAAGTCAGGCGTGAGGCCTGAGCGACCGCTGTCAATCAGCGTGATTGCCGGCTTCCAGGGAGTCATTGCGTCGCCGATTTCGGCGGCCACGGTAGCGATGATCGGCTTGCTCGCAGCAAAAGGAGTTTCGCTTACGCACCTGTTGGCCGTTTCGATCCCATCTACTTTCCTGGCTGTTTTGATCGGCGCGTTGGCAGTTGCGTGGCGTGGAAAGAGGCTGGGCGATGATCCCGAGTATCAGGCACGGCTTGCGAGCGCCCCTGAAACCGCGACGGAGACCGCGGCTGCAATGAAAGAAAGCGCCCTGACCAACGCTCGAGGATCAACCTTGCTGTTTCTGACTGGAATCGTCATCGTTGTGTTGATCGGCATTTTTCCGAAGCTGCGACCAACGTACTCGGTTATGACCGAGGGCGTCCTGGAAACCGATCAAGTGGATATGGGAATGGCGATCATGATCGTGATGTTCGCGATAGCGGGATTGATTATGATTCTGTTCAAGGCCTCGCCGGAGGCCACCGTCAAGGGAACGATGATGCGGAGCGGGCTGGTTGCGATTATTTGCATCATCGGCATTGCGTGGCTTGGGTCGTCATTCTTTGAGGGGAATCGCGCGTACATAGTGAGCGGGATCTCGGATGTTATACGTCACTACCCATCGACTTTCGCGGCTGGACTTTTTGTGCTCTCAGCGTTGTTGTTCAGTGCGGCCGCTACCGTAGTGATACTCGTACCGGTGGGACTGGCTCTGGAACTGCCGGTCAGGTTTCTTATCTCGTTCTACCCCGCCGCAAACAGCGTCTTCTTCCTGCCCACATACGGCACGCTCCTGGCGGCCGTTTCTTTCGATCAAACCGGAACTACAAAGATCGGAAAGTATCTACTCAATCATAGCTTCATGTTGCCGGGGCTTGTCACTGTTATATCTGCTATTGTGATCTCGCTTCTGTTGAGCAGCTTGATCGCATAGCGCGCCGTCACGAGGAACGGAACCCGAGTCATATTTTTCGGCGGTTGGCATGACTTACACACCAATCATGAAGCCTCTCGAAAAAGTTGGGAGTAGTTCGCCGCTGGGCGCCACGCTCACTGATGATGGCGTGAATTTCAGTCTGTTTGCTCGAGGGGCTTCCGGGGTCGAGCTGCTGCTATTTGACCGCGAAGACGACCCTCGCCCAACTCGGGTCATCAACATATCGCCGAAGACAAATCAGACGTATCACTACTGGCACGTGTTGGTGCCGAAGCTCGAGGCCGGTCAGATCTATGGGTACAGAGTCTCGGGACCGTACGATCCTGCCAACGGCTTGCGATTCGATCCGCAAAAGGTACTTCTCGACCCGTACGGGCGCGGGGTGATGGTTCCGAAGAACTACAGCCGCGACGCCGCGTCCGAGCCAGGTGACAACACCGCGGTGGCGATGAAGAGCGTGGTGATAGATCCGGACGGATACGATTGGGAAGGCGACAGACCGCTCAGGAGGCCGTCTTCGCAAACGACCATCTACGAGATGCACGTGCGAGGGTTCACTTGCCATCCGAGTTCGGGGGTTGCTAAGGAGCTAAGGGGTACTTACCGAGGGCTAATTGAAAAGATTCCGTATCTCGAGCGGCTCGGGATTACCGCGGTCCAGTTGCTGCCCATCTTCCAGTTCGATGCTCAGGCTTGCCCGCCCGGGCTCGTCAACTATTGGGGCTATTCGCCGGTCTC
>DATFXM010000199.1:0-3360 GCA_035315885.1 Blastocatellia bacterium | reverse complement strand
CCGAAAGATCACCGTATCGCTCGCTAGGATCAAGCATGGTGAGCTCGACGTGCTCTATCTTGGGAATCTCGATGCCAAGCGGGATTGGGGCTTTGCTGGGGACTATGTTGAAGCGATGTGGATGATGCTGCAGCAGCCAGCTGGTGATGATTACGTCCTCGCGACCGGCGAGTTGCATACGGTTCGCGAGTTCGTATTCGCAACCAGCGCCATGCTAGGCTTTGATGTCGTCTTCGAAGGCTCAGGCCTGAAGGAGCGCGGGATCGATCGGAAAACCGGACGCACGCTCATCTGCATTGATCCAAAGTATTACCGCCCGACTGAGGTCACCCACTCGTGCGGCAATCCGTCGAAGGCAGAACAAGCCCTCGGCTGGAGGCGCAGGACGACCTTCCAGCAATTAGTGACTCTCATGACCGAAGCAGATGATCGTCGCGTTCGCGACAATCGTTTGACGTTTTGAACCAGCGACTCAGTGAACAAGGCGCTGAAGGAAGCGATGAGCAAGATTGTGATTGATCCTGAAAACCACGTGGACGAAGCCCAAGAGGGGCTTTGGTTTTCCGTCAGGCCATTCGCCAAGGCTTGAGAAAGACCGTCTTCTCCAGCGCCGCTGCCGAAACCACGGGAGTGCCATGATAACGTCGAACCAAAAGAAGCCAACGAAGCGCAGCAAGGCTGAAGCGAGTAACGAGCCTTGTCACACTTGATGACATAAAGCGCCTTGAGGCGGAAGCGCCGCAGGCCAAGCAACGGCCTGATGGGCTCTTGCTCAAGGACATTCACGTCGCACCGTCCGTGTTCCAGTGGAGGTTAAAGGACGAAGACATTGCGACCGACGAACAACACGTTCGAGAGCTTGTAGGAAGGAAAAGTATCGACTCGATCACACCGTGTTTCTAAAGCACGATTTGGAGCTGCCTATAAAGGTCAAGAGGAGCCGCAATTTTCTGGCCCGTTCGATCTCGTGTTTTGTCTCGGGGTGCTCTATCACGTGCCGGAGCCGATGGAAGCCCTGATCTGGATGAGACGGCAATCCAGAACGCTTTTTCTGGGCACACACTACATTGAGCCAGAAGACCGGCCGGCGCTTGTCTACACCCATAAGGGAAAGAATTATCGTGGCAAATGGTGGAAGGAAGATTTGGCCGATCCGGGCAGCGGAATGTCGCCGTCATCATTCTGTCCTTACGAAGCTGACCTGATCGAGATGTTGAAGGACGCTGGGTCCGCGACCTTCAAAATCACTCCCCGCACATCACCATTCTCGCCGAATAGGCCGCGGGCTTCAGTTGACAACCCCACACCAGTAACAGGAAGTCAGCAAGCGACTATCTCTCCCAAAACTCCGGCCGCAACCTCACAGCCAAGTGATGGACAATGGGATTGCAACTTCATCTCGGGCGGTCGATCTCCGATGGCTACGGTTTGCATCCGTGGTGGAGGGGCCGCCGCATTGCCTGAATGGGCAGCGGCTCGCGAAAGTTCTTCCGATGAAGCGCTGATCAGACGGATCGCTGCAGGCGACCAATCTGCTATGCGAGCGCCTTCGCATGGTATCGGGTGGCGTTGTATCGGTGGCTGCTGCGCCTCGTGGACGATGAAGCTTTGGCCGAAGACCTCCTGAGTGAAGTGTTTCTTGACGTGTGGCGGGCGGCACGCCGCCTCTTTCGAGGCGCGCTCGTCGGTTTCGACCTGGCTGTTTGCGATTGCACACGCTACAAGGCACTGTCGGCGCGGCGCCGCAGGACCGACGCTGAACTGGACGACGAACTCGCGTCCTCGCTCGCGGACCCTGCAGACGATCCTGAGCTTGTGCTGCAGAAGAAGAACCGAGCAGAGGTGCTACGCCAATCCTTGGCACGGCTGTCACTGGAGCACGGCGAGGTCATCGACGTGATTTACTATCATGGCAAATGCGTCAAAGAGGTTGCCGAAAATAATCGGCATCAACGAGGCCACGGTGAAGACGCGCATGTTTTTTGCGCGCAAGAAATTGGCCGAGCTGGTCGAGACCGTCAAGTTGGTGACATAGCGCCACTCACGGTGCTGCTCGGGCAACTCGTAGCTCACAGCGCCTCTCATTTGATCCTGCAGCGGCGCGCCGGCGCTACGTCCCTCCCTCAAACCGCTGACGCTCTCAACGCTGGCGGTATCACCATGCCACACGGCGGCCAGTAGTATGCCAAGTCAGTGAGCAACCTGCTGGCACGGGCGTGAGTTATGTAGTCGTGAAAGCGCTCAGACGGGTAGCATCATGAGCGTCTGAATGCGGGAGGTTTCCATGCGGCACATACGACAGTTTGCGCCAACCAGAGTTGCAAGGGGTCGCGGAAAATGGGCTTATCGATCGTCGTCTTTTGCTGACAGGCAGCGTCGCCCTGCTGGCTGCGGCGAGCGCGCCAGCGCGCCTGGCTTGGGCCGAATCCTCGTGGGAAGCGCTAGGCGGCAGGTTCAACAGTCCGCCTGCGGTTGCGTCGTGGGGCGCGGATCGTCTCGACATCTTTGGTCTCGGCACCGACATCGGAAGCAAGTGAGCCGCTCACGCCGCGGCGCGTCGAGAGTTACCCGACCCGCTATCAGCCAGCGGGACCGCAGGACAGAGAGGTGATCCCATGGATTCAATAATGCGGTCGATCGCGACGGTTTTCGGTGTAGCTTTTCTCTTGCTCCCTGGTTGCGGGCATACCCTGTCTTGGCAAAACGTACCTATTGGGGCTGGCGGCTTTGTCACGGGAATTTATGCCGATCCGAATGTATCTGGCTTGATATATATAAGCACCGACGTGGGCGGCGCCTATCGTTGGGATTCCGCCAGATCGGTGTGGGTTCCGATCACTGATGAGATAGGTCTGAACCACAACTCCAACCATTTTGGAATCGAAAGTTTGGTGGTGGATCCGACGAGTGCGCCAGGCGTACCGGGAACGGTTTGGATTTATACGGGCACCTGGAACTGGTATCCGGCCGGCATCTATAAGTCCACGGATGCAGGCAGGACTTGGGTTGCGAAACCAATTAGCGGTCTACTGGCGGACGCCAACGGCGAATTTAGCTTCAAGGCGCGCGGTGAAAAGCTGGGGGTGGATCCTAACAACTCTAACATCATGTATTTGGCCTCCCTGAACCTGGGCTTGCAGAAGAGCGTAAACGGGGGCGATACATGGGCTAGGGTCAATGCGGTCCCTCTCGGTGAAACTCATGAGGGCTTAAGTTTTGTCGCCTTTGATCGAGGTGGCGGGACTTTAGGGGGCGCTACGGCCATCATCTACGTGGGCGTTTTCGATAGGCTTAGCGCCAACGGGGGCGTGTGGAAGAGCGTGGATGCAGGCGCGACCTGGACCCAAATGGCAGGCGGCT
>DATFXM010000198.1:0-12328 GCA_035315885.1 Blastocatellia bacterium | reverse complement strand
GTTTCCGGTGAGCGGGTAATCTTAAGTGAATGATGATTCCAAATCGGATTCATCACCGCCTAATATCGAGTTAACTTTCATTAATTTCTTCTCTGCGTATCCGCGGTTAACCTACCGGTCACCAAAACCGAAAGCAGCCGGATCATCGACCCCCGCGTCAACTTAGGACCCCGAACTCGCGCAATTTGACCGCAAAGGTCATCCCGAATTGAGTCGAGAGGGGTTACTTTTGTGTGCCGTGGTATGTGCCTCTTTATTGTGTTAGTCCCCTCTCTTTTTCCATCATCTCAAATTCGCGCATTATAATGTCTGATCTCTAATAAAGGTCTTATCAGTGAGGCCTTTGTAAGACGGGAGATAGGCCAAAAAAAACCTAGCACACTTTGGGCCAGACTATTCAACCCGGTCAGTCTAACATAAACGAAGTTCCGCCCAAACATGCCGGTCAACTGGAGTATCCCTTGTCTTGATGCCACTTGGGGTTGGACTCCCTCACCGCGAGCCCCAACGTTTTCTATATACGCTGGCCCCTCGAACGCAGATTCAACATAGCCGGAGCGAGGACGAAGATTCCGAAACGCCATAGGGTTGTTGTCCCATAAACCCACAACCCACTTTGTTCCGGCACAACTACCCTACTCCGACAGTCGAAGATTTCATCGGGTATGAATTGAGCCTGAGCGGCATGCTTCGAGAAAACCGCAATGCAGTTGTGAGGTAAAGCGCCGCGTAACAACCGCGTTGTCGAAGCGACTGCCGGATATTTGCCGACTAGGGGAACCTTCTTTTACGTTCGAGGCCTCGGAACTTCGACCATCGGAAGCTTCTCCCAGACATAATGACTAAAAGTAGCTAACAGAATAATGCACAAAACGAGCGCAATGTGCTTGAAGTCTCGACTTGCTCAACCAGGATGGCGATGAGAGTTGGGGTCTATCGCCACACCCCGCGTGTTGCGCACTATCGAAGTCCCCTGAACGTCCGTCCGACGAGGCTCGCGACCATCAATGCGAACTCAATCGGATTTACCGGCTTCGCTACGTGGATCTGGTATCCGGCCGCCAGCGCCCGCATTCGGTCCTCGCTTCGAGCATAGGCAGTGAGGGCAATTGCTGGAATCCAGACTCCTTCCTGTTCCTCCCATTGGCGCACGTCCCTCATGAATTCGTACCCGTCGCGGACCGGCATTCCAATATCGGAGGCGATAACCGTCGGACGCCACTCGCGGACTTCTCGAAGTCCTTGTGCCGCCGACCCGGCGTCTCTCACTTCCGCGCCGCATTGCTCCAGAATCTCTCTTAGCAACATGCGCGTATCGGGCTCATCGTCCACAACCAGCACCCGCACACCGGCAAGGTCCGGCGTCGCATCAAACACCTCGAAATCCATCGACTCTACTCGAGGGTTAACGCGCCCCTCATCATCCACTCGCTGGTGGACGACCATCAACGGCAATCGAACGGTAAAGGTTGACCCTAGGCCTTCCCCCGGACTGTCCGCTCTCACTGATCCGCCGTGCAGCTCGACTAGATGTCTCACAATCGCCAAGCCCAGTCCGAGCCCTCCTGCTCCTCTAGCTGGGGAAGCGTCCGCCTGGCGAAATCGATCGAACACGTTGGGTAAGAATTCCGATTTGACTCCTTGTCCGGTGTCGCTGACGATGATTTCGATAGAAGAGTTGATTCGCTCCAGCCGAATCTGGACCTGTCCGCCTTTTGGCGTGAACTTGATTGCGTTGTTCAGCAGGTTCCATACGACTTGCTGCAGGCGTTCGGCGTCGCCTGCGATCGGCCCGGCGTCTGGATCAAGCATGGAATGAAGTCGAATCTTTTTGGCGTCGGCCATGGGTCGAACAGCATCGAGCGCGGATTCGATGACTGCGGCAGGCATGACTGGTCTGACATTCAAACGAAGCTTACCGGTCACTATTCGCGAGACGTCCAGGAGATCTTCGATCAATTGACTTTGAGTCTTTGCATTGCGCTCTATGATTTTTATGGCATTGTGGGCTTTTCTCTCTTCGAGCTTGCCGTCTTCAAGCAACTGTGCCCAACCGAGGATCGCGTTTAGCGGCGTCCGCAGCTCGTGAGACATCGTGGCCAGGAATTCGTCCTTCAAACGGCTGGCCTCCTCCGCGTGGGCGCGAGCCTCTCGCTCCGCGATCAGGAAATGCTCGCGCTCCGCTTCGGCACGCTTGCGCTCGGTGATGTCTCTGTTGGTTTCCATCACCAGAATCTTGCCGCGCCTTTCGACAACCACCTGACGGCTCTCGACAGCGATCTGACGATTATCGCGAGTGGTATGCACGAGCTCACCCTGCCAATGTCGATCAGCGACTATTTGATCTTCGAAGAACTGCGAGCCCGAGGCATGTACGGTCTTCAACAGTCTATGGCTTACCTGGCCCAAGGCCTCGCTTCTTGAATATCCGTAGAGCTGCTGGGCGGCGGCATTCCAGTACTGGATACCTCCGCCGATCTCCCACACGAAGATGGCGTCGTGCGAGATATCCAGCAAATCGGCCTGCTCCTGCAGCATCTCATTCGCTTGCTTCCGTCCTCTGATGTCCCTAGCTATCTTCGAGGCTCCGATTATCCTGCCATCGACCTTGACCGGTGATATGGTGAGCGAGATATCCACCAGCTCACCGTCCTTCCTCCTCCTCACTGTTTCCAGATGCTCGACAGCTTCGCCGTTTCTGATTCGCTCCAAAATGTATGCTTCCTCTTCCAATCGATCTTCCGGGATTATGATCGTGATGGGCTGGCCAATCGCTTCTGCAGCCTGGTAGCCAAAGAGTCGCTCCGCCGCGGCATTCCAACTCGTGATGATGCCTTCCAATGTCTTACTGACGATTGCATCGTCCGAAGACGTAACGATCGCGGCAAGATGAGCGAACTCGGTTTCGCGTCCCTTGCGCGCGGTGATGTCCCGAACAAGCACTGACAGCCCGGTTTGACTGGGTTGAATCCTCGTTTCATACCAGAGGCCGTAAGGTTCGTAGTAGTTTTCGAAACTGGCCGGCTCCTGTTCCCGCATCGCTCTCTGATAGTACGCATAATCCATCTGCTCGGCGGCATCCGGAAACACTTCCATTACTCGTCTTCCAATCAGCTCCTCTTTGCTCCTCCTTGCGATCTCAGCGCCTCTACGATTGACGAAAGTGCACCGCCAGCTCCGATCCAACGCGAAAAAGCCGTCGCTCATGTTTTCGAACACGTCGTCCATCAGCTCTGTCGTTTCTGAAAGACGCTTTTGAGCGCCCACCTCTGGCCGGACATCGTCGATTTGTTCGTTTCGACTCAGCAAGCGCGCACCCAGCCAGCTCATCAACACGCCGGTCGTGAGATAAACGAGAAGGCCGAGGAGATCAGCGGGATCCTGAAGCGACAGAGAATAAGAAGGCGGTACGAAGATGTATTTCGCTATAAGAGCGCTGAAAATGGTAGCAAGCAACCCGGGGCCAAAGCCGGCGTAGACTGCGCTGACAAAAACTGCCGGCGTGAAAAATAGGAAGGGGTAGCTGTTGCCCAGTACCGGCCCCGACAATAATCGCGCTCCCAACGCGATAAGAACCCAGAGCACGGCCACCCCGTAGCGCTTGAGCGCCAAAGGCCAAACCGTGGACATTAGACTCGCCTTTCATTTTTGGGGAGGTACTCATCGTTCCTCCCTCCACGGTATGGTCAGCAACTCCCAGACCAGTTGTCGGCGCGGATGAATCTCGCGAAAACGAATGACCGCTGCGCGAACTCAGTGCGCGTGTATGTACTGCGAACATCCGGTGAGAGTTCGGCAAAACCGTCCTGAACAGCGCGTCCGCGCACTCTTGCTGTAGTTTAAGTGGAGTTATGAGGTTCGTACTACATTTAAATAAGGATAGAGACCGCGTTCGATAATCACCCTCACGCCATGCCGAGCCGGCACACCATCACAAAGCCCAGACCGATGCTGAAGACCGCAGCAAGGATCTGAACTACTCGATGCGTCCGTTTGAATCGGTCGGCAGTCACTCGAAGGGGCAACGCTACAAGTGCGCTCATTGCCAGCATCCCGCCGATCGATCCAATCCCAAACACCGCGATGAACATCAGACCCAGCACCGATGAAGAGACCGTAGACAGAACCAGCAACATCAACGCCGCGCTCCCCGCAAGCCCGTGCATCATACCGACCATCAGTGGGCGAATCCCGATACGAAATCCATGTTGGCTGGAATCGGTAGAGCCGTGCGTGTGAATGTGTGAATGAGTATGGGCATGCGCCATGCGGTTTCGCCCATGTGCTTGAACTGCTCTACATCTGACAACTCGGCGCATCGCGTTGATCCCCAGACCAATGAGCATCACGCCCACACAAAGCTCCATCACTAAAGCCGGTGTCTCGCCGATCCTCACTCCCAACAGCAACACCATCGTGCCTGCAATCAACAGCGAGATGGTGTGGCCCGCGCCCCATAGCCCACCTACCAGCGATGAGCTCAATAAGCCCCGTCGCTGGCTTACGATCGTAGAGACTGCCGCAAGGTGATCGGCCTCCATTGCGTGCCGTAACCCAAACACCAGACCAAATCCGAGTATCGAAAAGGCTGAGCCGTGCTCCAGCGGCGTCGACGACTTGAAAAGACGCCCAATCTCAAAGAGCGGCGCGAAAAAACCTGTGCCGGAGGTCATCACAGACTCATAGCAGATCGCTCCTCCGGCACACGCGACTACCAGAGCGCTGACCACCGGCAGTATGCGCACCAAAGCAACTGAGAGTCGCCCGGCGCCGTGTCCAACGCTCAGGATTCTCTTCGCGTACACGAAAGCGAGGCCTACGGCGGTCAATGTACTTGCAAGGCCAATGCTGAACGCCACTACGAGCAGGAGCCCGTAGCCTACTCGGTGCAGCGAGATCGCTGACAGCATCACCACCAGTGCAGACGGGCACGGCAGCAGACCTCCCGAAATCCCCAGTGCCAGCAAACTACGCCACGTAACCGACGTCCCGTCCGCACCCGGAGGGACGTGGGTGTGCTCCGGTCCCCCGTGCGAATGCACCAGCGTCGATTCTCCGTCGTGATGGTGATGATCGTGATCGTGATGGTGATCGTGACCGTGATGATGATCGTGTTCGTGATCATGCTCGTGATGGTGCTCGTGCGACGCATTCGAGCGCTTCAGCGCAGCGCGCAATCGGTTGATAAACAACTTGAGTCCGATTGCCAACACCACCGCACCCGACACCAGACCGAGTATTGGGAAGAGCCGTTCAGGCAGAATGTACCTGGACGCAAACAGCGTCACCAATCCTAGCGCGAACACACCAGCGGTGTGCGTGATCGTCACAGTCATGCCGAGAAAGGCCGCATGCCGTGCGGTTCCTCTGGAGCCGACAAGATAGGCCCCCACTACTGTCTTTCCGTGGCCCGGGGAAAGCGCGTGTCCGGCTCCCAACACCATCGCAACGACCAAACCGAACAGTGCTACAGGTAATGTCAAATCGCGCACCGATATCAACTCGACGAATCGATCACGGCGCGAGCCAACGGGTTTTCCTTCTCGATTCACCAGTGCCGCCGCGGCTTCAGGCATTGAGCTCCGGTTGAACGAGAATTCCGCCGACCGCTCATCCAGCGGTGCGCTCAGAAGACCTTCAGGATAGACTGTGAGCGCTTCACTCGCGCTGTTTCCATATGCGGTACTGTCAAAGATGTTCGCGCTGGCGTTTTGAGTGACCACGATCTCGCGCCATCCGATTCGGTTCGAGAAGTTGCCATCTTCAAAGTGAACTCGATGCGTCGCGCTGTCGACCACCCGTTCGAGTCTTGCGGCAAACCGGCAATCGATTCTCAAGGTCGCAAGCCCTCCAGCGCCCGGAGGCATTGTCGCAGTGCTCGAAATCACAGCGAGCGCTAAAGGCTGTTGATCCACGATGAGCCGCAGGCCCTCCGCAAGCTGAGCGCCGGCGGCGGAGGCATAAGACTTCAGCTCACCGGCGCCGATCAGACCATCGCCGTCCAGATCAATTTTGTCTTTCTCCTGAAGCGCGGGGATCTCGGCCATGTCGATTACGTAGTGGATGTTGAAACCGTCCGCACTCAGCTCTACGCCTGAGTAGTGATTTATCGTGAAATTGCCGAGCGGATGCGCCGGCGCCGGCAATGCAGCGCCGATGAGTGACAGTGCCAGAATTGCAATCGCCTGGATGAATCGTTTTGGCAGTCCTGCGTAGTTCATGAGCTTTATGTCGACTCCTTATTGGCCGTTCCTTACTCGCCTGTTCCTTCACCAGCAAGAGTGTCCAGGGCCTTGCGTGCGTTGGCCGATTGAATCGGATCAAACTGCGGACTCATCGTAAGTGCCCGGTTCAAATTGTCGCGGGCTGCGGTCCGGTCCCCGTTTGCAAGAGCGATCATGCCCGCGTGGTAGTAGAGTTTCGGATCGGTGGTGCCGAACCTCAATGTTTCGGATATTGCGGTCTGGGCTTCCTTGATCCTTCCGGCCTTGAGCGCCGTCCACGCAACCGCATCCGATCCGTAAACGTCTTTTCTGGTTTCGTACTCCTTCATCGCTTCTGCGTAAGCGCTCTTAACGTTCAAATCATGATCGGCGTGGAACATCGCTAGCTGTCGGTTATAGAGCACTCCGTTAGCAAGGTTGAGCTTTTGTATTTGTTCGACGAGCTGATACTGTTTTGCGGCCTCGCTCTCCCGTCCGGAGAGCCGATACAAATCACCAAGAGCCGCGATAAAGGAAGGGTCGGGAAGAATCTGGACCGCCCGCTCGTAGTTCTCTACAGCGCCATCGATGTCGCCGAGAGCCGCGCGCGACCTGCCGACACCCGCTAGAGCACGATAGTAGTTTGGGAATACCGCAAGCGCGTCTCGATAATGTTGTTCGGCCGCGGCGTAGCGACCTGTCAGGAACTCGACTTCACCCAATTGCCAGTGAATCCATGCTGTCGCTTCTCGCTGAGGCGCGCTGGACGTTAGTGCGATTTGAAGCGCGGTTGTAAAATGTCGAACGGCTTCATCGCGCTTGCCGTGTAACAAAGCAGCTCGAGCGAGGCGAGTCTCAACGCTCGCGCCACCGCCAAGCCTCTCCATGTCCGCGTAAACGCGACCGGCAGCGTCGTAGTCTCCAAGCTCAGTCAGCGCGTCCCCCAGAATTTGATAAGGATAACTCTTGCCCTTATCGAGCTCGGCGAGTCTGGTTGCATGGTTTCTTGCGGACACAAACTCGTGCGCAGCGAATTCTGCCTGCGCAAGAACTGCAAGCCCGGCTTTGTTCATCTCCGGCGGCATTGCACTCAGAGACGCGCGAGAGGCTTCTAGAGCCAGATTCACATAACTCACCGCGCCAGTCTCACGAAGCCGTTGAAGATAGAACTCGGCGAGTTTGTTATAAGCGATGAAGTCGTCGCGATCGCGCTTGACTCGTTCTTCCAGGAATCGGATCGCCCGTTCATTCGATTCTGCGTCCGAAGGCAGACTAATCGGGGCCGTTGGAGTGAATGTAGAGACTGTTGATCTGGACTCGCTGCAGCCCGCCGATGCCATCGCCAATGCGATCGTCATCACAAGCAATACGACAAGCCCCGGAGATCTTTGTAACCTGGATTTTATTCGCATGATCGAGCCTCAATCGGATTCTTAAACACGCCGTTTCATCACCAATCGATTTCTTCTTGCGTGCCTCTCCGCGACCCAGAAACAAATCGCATCTGAGCGGCGGCGATTCAACACCGAGCAGAATTGGACTGCAGGCTCGTTGAGAGCCCGCAGTCCAACAAATTGCGCGTTAGTTGCGCGTATTGTCATCAGTTCCCGACGCGCGTGGTTGTTGCGGAGGCGCCAGGAAAGGAAACGAGTTTCGCAGCGGAACGTCGTTGGCATTCACGTTATCGCCAAGCGGATTCTGATTCGCGATGAAGAACAGAATCGTGTCGATCGTGTCGTCTTTCAAACGCCGCCCGTTTGGAAACCCTGCTCCTGCGTTATCTCCTCCTCCCGGCCCGCTGTTGGGAACCGAGGTGTCGAGGTGGAGAAAATCGCCTTTTGCTACCGCTACGTTGGCGAGGATACCGATGTTGGTATCGTTTGTACCGAGTGCCCTGAGAGTTGAGACGATGTCGGCGGCAAATCTGCCGTTGGCATCGTCCAGTGTTGTGGCTTGATTATATTCGTCCTTGCGAGCGAACGGTATGAGCGCGACATTAATCGCCGGATTCCCCATTCGATCGATGGTTACAAATCCGCCGCTGGTTTGAATCTCACCGGTGCGGCTGATTGTAGTCTTTCGCTGCCGCTGAGTCTGAATGTTCACGCCGATGACCGTACCGCTCGGATTGTCTGGCGTCCTCTGCAGCCTGAAGTAAGACACCGGAATACTTAAGGCGATGGCCTGCACGTTATAGCCGGCGAAACTGTCGCGTCCACGCTGTAACGCGGCAGGATTCGGCGAACCGCCCAGCACCGACGCGACAAACCGGTTGAACCCGGGGATGTCGAAGAAGAACGGATCATCGGTTTCACCGGCGAAGACCGAAATGCCGGTGCCCGGGTCAGTAGTGATCGTTGGCGGATTTGGCGTGTCAGCAAGAGTCGGGACAGTGGTCGGGGCATTAATTATCTCTCCAAACGGCATGGTTACAGTTGCAGTCTGGGGAATAGTGGTTGCTGTCCGGGGTGAAAAGCGAATATCGATGAATTGATCGATTCTGGCGTCGCCGGTGGTCTCGAGACCGACCAGATAACGAACCCTCGGATCAAACGCGCTGAAGTTAACGGCCTCACCGGGTACGATGAATCCGTACAAGGTGATCACGATTATCAGCTTTGAATTGTCATTGGGGTCCAGAAAAGCGTACACGTCATCGATATCGGCCGGGCGGTCTTCGTCAGCCATCGGCGCATCGCCGTGGTCTGCCGCCCGTACCAGCGAGGTGGGCGTCATAATCATCAAGAAGGCCAGAGTCAGGACCGCTGCCAGAAGGGCTTTGGCTTTCTTGCTTGTATTGCTCATGTGCTTCTCCTTTTGAACACACGACGAGTATCCGTCGGGTTGGAATTAGTAACTTCCCGCAACGAGCCGAGCGGAGATTTGAGGTCAACCGGCGTTATCGATCACGGGTCAAGAAAAGGCCGTTAGGAGATGCCCGGCTTCTGCAACAGAAGTCATTTCTATGAACGCCTGAGTAGAATACTGAATTCGGGCTTGCGTGTTTCGATACGAAATCGATTTGGTCGATCGTCTTGAACATTCAGCAAAAACGTCACCAGGTCTTTTCATTCATCCATCAAAAGCGCCTTCTGAGTTCCGTGCTCCTTGTTCTGGTAGCAATACGGTGACGTCCGAGGGAATGGATTCAACGGTGGTTAAGCTGAAGACTACGCCCTTCTATCAGGAGGCTCCGGGCACGGAAAAACCGACTGGACGAAGATGGGCCTTTAAGGAGAGTTCCGTAATATCACCCTTCAGTTACTAAGGTGGCGCGGAACCTGGGAAAGAGGCTAGGCCTCCTTGAGCTGCACTACCTGAGTGATTGCAGCGGACAATCGGTTCCAGCTAGCCGTCTCTTTTTCGAGGTGCTTCCGGCCAAGTCGGGTAAGGGTGTAGAACTTGGCTCGGCGGTTGTTTTCACTGGGCTTCCACTCAGCTTTGATCCAGCCGCCCTGTTCGAGCTTATGAAGAGCCGGATAAAGCGATCCGTCACTGACCTGCAAAACATCGCCTGAGACTTGTTTGAGTCGTTGACTGATCGCCCAGCCGTGCAGTGGTTCAAGCGCCAGTATCTTCAAGATCAGGAGGTCCAGAGTCCCCTGGACCAAATCCATTGGTCTGCTCATCTCTCTTCGCTCGTCTCTTAGCTCGTTTGCTCGCTCGGTTACCGAGGCAAGGATACACCGGGCTCCTCTCGGTAAGCAAGAGGTGCGAGCGGTTGATCCAATTCTGTGTCGCGATAAAAGCGCGATGGAAACTGCGGATCCTTCTCGACCGCATTTTCTCAACTGCGGTTTGCGATTTGCGTGCAATTGAATTCGGATCAAATCCAGATGCGCACTGTCCAGAAACAGAACACCATTTGTTTGGTTCATTCCCAACTGAGAAAGCGAGAATCACCTTATGGCCACGAAAGCAAAGACAAGCAAGAGAGAGCTCATC
Organism: Blastocatellia bacterium; assembly: GCA_035315885.1. Classification (GTDB taxonomy): domain Bacteria; phylum Acidobacteriota; class Blastocatellia; order UBA7656; family UBA7656; genus DATFXM01. Next base: position 2,180 of record DATFXM010000198.1, on the reverse strand, counting down.
GACACCGGCAAGGAGAAGCGATACGTTCGTCGCAACGAGAAGGGTCAATTTGATGAAGTCGTCGACGTAGGGCGCTCCCTGTCGCAGGATGTCAGGCATCACGCAAAAACTGAGGTGCCACCGGGGCAGGGCGACCGGGGAGATCAGAAACGCAAACGCCGGTAGCTCCTAACTCGAGACTGGTTCCACTGGTCGGTAACTTGAAACCATCGATCTCATCATCGCACGCGGGAGCAGTTGGACTTGATGCAACGTCCTCTGCAACTTCAGCGGCATAGATCGAAACTGTTTGACGAGGTGAACGCCTTGAAAATCAAATCTCTCGCGGACTTGGTTCTTCTGCATCGAGTAGCGAGGCGCGCGTCATAGTGGGACTTGGCTGGCGCAGCGGGTAGGGGGAAAATGGCGGCGTGAGACTCAGGCTCGGAATCGTAGTCTTCTGTCTGATCGTTGGCGGAACGGTTGGCTCGCATGCCAATGTACGCCTTCGCGGGAATGCGGCTTCGAACACAAGAGCTCGATCCAGCGCTGATGCCTGGGTGAGGGCCGATGTGTGGATCAAGGGTAGAGTCGACGCGTTGGTCAAAGCTGCAAGAGCGGCTTATAAGGATGATGAGGCGGTACCGGCCTATCAAAAACTGCTCAGCTCAATTGCGACCGGCATTCGACGTCACAATCTGGATCAGGACGAGAGTTTTCGTAGCAAGTATCGCGAGCTTATCGAGTACGTTGAAGCGGCAGCGCTGGATCTACGGGCCGATCATGAGCTTGGGTTCACGGTGCCTGACAAGCAGTACTTCGCTGAGACCCGCCAGTTCGTCCAAATCCCCGAGTTCCTGATGGACCAGCGCTTCCTTCGCTACGTCAGCCGATACAGGACGCTGGATCGCGCGAAAGCCTATCTCAGATTCATCAACTCAGAGCGCGCACCTTCAGAGCAACTGCTGTTTTTCAGCTACAAGTCGCGTCACCTCGGCACGCCCGACAACGACGACAGCTTCTGGAGGCTGCTCATAGTTGTGCCGGGAGACTCGTCGGCTGGAGTCCCGGAGAAATGGGTTCAGTTCGGGCTGCCCGATCCCAAGTCGCGAACACACATTCGCAACGTTTCAGTCGTCTCGGCGCTCTTACGATCCGATCGCACGTTCGATACTTACTTCAAAGATTACTTCAGGACATACAGACGTAATCGTTCGATCACCATCAAAGGCCGATGGGAACTTGGCGAGGGTGACGACAACTGCGCGCGCTGTCATAAGAGCGGTGTGCTGCCGATCTTTCCCGAAGCTAACAGCGTCAAGAAGGACGAACTCGAAGCGGTTTCGGCAGTCAACAACCGCTTCATCACCTACGGATCGCCTCGTTTTGGCAAGTACCTGGACGAGAGCAAGTTTGGTCCTGGGCTCAGTTCTGCAACGTGGGAGTCGCGAAAGCGTCGGTTCGGCGAGGGGTTCGATGCGACATCGGTGGGAAAGGCGATGAGTTGCTCGACCTGTCACCGGCCCGCGGGTCTTGGCGCTTTGAACTGGCCAATGGATGAAGTTGTGATCAGCTCTTTTATCAGCGGCGGGCAAATGCCTTTGGGATACGATCTCACTGCCGCCGAGCGCGAGGAGCTGAGTGAGAAACTGATTCAGGAGTATTTCGCAACGGATGACGACAATCCCGGTATTCTGAAATCGTGGCTGCTCGGCAGGCTTCGATAAGGGTGCGGTCTGGTTTGTTGCGGTTTGCGACTACGGCGGGAACAGACAGCCTTCTGCTCCGCCTCGCCGCGTCGAGGCTCCCCGCGTCTCCGCGTCCCTCTTCCCCTCATCTCCTCATCCCTCGTCCACTGCGATGCGCTCGACAAGATGTTTGCGGTTCTCCAAGGCAGGATAAGGGTCGGGCCAATACTCAATCATTCTGACTATTTTTCCTTCTCTCACCGAAAAGAAAGAAATGGCTCTTGCCTTTTGAACTCCATCGTTCACTGAAACATCGCTGACTGCTTCAGAATCATTGCCGACGACGCGATTGACAGTGAAATGCCATTTGCCCTGTGCCGGATATTCTTCGTTCATCCTCGCGAAGTTTTCTCGACCTCTTATCCGTTCATTTGACTGAGGCCAATCAAGCACGAAGTCGTCTGCGAGGATACTGCCCACAGATCGGAAGTCGTTGCTCGCCATCAACTGCCA
>DATFXM010000197.1:0-4318 GCA_035315885.1 Blastocatellia bacterium | reverse complement strand
TCCACCCGCGAAGGAAATCTCCATGTGAAGTCGACGCTGCGATAACAGACGCCGTTGTTTCAACGGTCGATAAAATGTTTGACTCGAAGGTACAAACTGAACTGTACCACCGGCTCGGTGACAACGGGATTGATGACCTCATCGAAGTCGCCCGCGTCTTTTGGGTTGAAGAAAAAAGTCGTCCCTTTGCGCGCCTGCTTTACTTTGAATCGCTGATCGTAAGGACTTGCGACGACGTTGCCGGTCTCGTACGCGGCGTATGAGTCGTAGTTATCGGTTGGGAAAACGGTATTGTATTTTTCCATGTAGACCTGAACTTGAGACCGGAACTTGATTCCGAGCAACTTTCCGTATCGGTCCGCTTTCTCCTTGACCGTCCTTGACGCCTCCTCCAACAGTTTTTGCCGAATCGCGGTAACGTCTCTTAAGAGGTAGTCGACTTTGACGAGGTCATAGATATTGGCACGAGCAGCCGCAGCCAGCAGCTTGTCCAGAATTCCTTTGTCCTTATAGGGTACGGATATGTTCTTCTTGACTTCGAAGCCGCTTAACTTCTCGGTGGCTACATCGGTGGTCACCTCGTAGTCATAGATCCGGTTCTGCGCGATGAAGTCGACGTCCGGAGTCTCGGTTATTCCGATTTTTTTTAGCGCATCCATGAACCGGTTTATCTGTACGTCCAGTTTCTGGTTGCATTCTTCCAGAGTTCTGGCTTCCTGAGCGGTGCTGAATATCGCGACATGCTGATCGGCCTTCACGTTCATAAGGACGTTTGCTTCGATCAGCATGGAGCTATCGTCCATCGAGATGTTCCCAAGTGGCAGCTCTGGTCCTCTTTGCCGGCGGTTGTTGTTGGAATAGACAACGTTGCCGCTGACCTGGGCGTGAATGTCATGACCGGCGTAGGACACCATCTCCGTCGTGCAAATTGCCAAAATTACTCCGATAGCGCATTTGATTTTCATCTGAACGCCTCCACAAGTAGACTTCTGCAATTGGAATTGGATGGATACAGCCATTTGCAGAACGGAGAATTGTGAATTGCTTGCATGATAAACGAAGCGCGGAATGAGTTCTGAGTTGCCAGCTCCGATCAGAGGTGCTTAACCCAAGCCGTCAGGGCGACGAACATTGGTTCGAGTTTAGGATTCTTCCTGATAAACCCAAAGAGTGCCCGGCGACTTTGCGTTAAACAAAGGCTCTCGGTCCAAAGCTCATGCTTGTTGGAGTGCGTCTACAACACTACGAAATTGTATCGCCCCTGGGCGCCGGCGGGATGGGCGAAGTCTATCGCGCGCGCGACACGAGGTTGAATCGCGAAGTTGCCATCAAGTTGTTGCCGGCGGCGCTCGCCGATGATCCCGAACGCTTGCACCGCTTCGAAATCGAAGCCCTCGCAACCTCTGCTCTAAACCATCCGAATATTCTGACCATTCATGACATCGGAACCGCCCCACCTGAACTCGGAGGGGCGCCTTATGTTGTCACCGAATTGTTGGAAGGGGCGGAGCTCCGGGAGCATCTTTCGTCGCCGCCTTACTCGGAGGCGCTCTCCGTTCGCGTCGCAATTGACTACGCGCGACAGATTGCCGCGGGACTTGCGGCAGCGCACGAGAAGGGCATCGTGCACCGAGACCTAAAGCCAGAGAACGTGTTCATAACAACGGACGGCCGGGTCAAGATTCTGGACTTTGGTCTTGCGAAACTCGTGCCGTCACGAGTCCAAACTGCAGGTACCGATGCGCCGACCCAAAAGAGAATCACGAACCCTGGAACGATTATGGGCACCGTAGGTTACATGTCGCCCGAACAGGTTCGCGGCGACCAGATCGATCAACGGTCCGACATCTTCAGTTTTGGAGTGATCCTGTTCGAAATGCTGAGCGGGCGACGGCCGTTCGAAGGCGAATCGTCGGTCGAAGTGATGAACGCAATCCTGAAGGAAGATCCGCCTGAATTGGCTGGGCTGGATAACCGGGTGCCGGCCGGCCTTGAGCGATTGGTTCGCAGGTGTCTGGAGAAGAAACCCGACCGGCGATTTCATTCCTCGCACGACCTCGGTTATGCGCTCGAAGCGTTGTCGGTATCGTCTGGTCCACGGATCGAGACAGACGCGCGAGCGGCATCGGCCGGGACACTTCCGAACATTCTCAGCAAAGCGCGGACAGGATGGGTGGTGGCGGCGTTATTGTTGGTGGCGGTGGCGGGACTGATCTGGGCAAGCTATGCCCGTCGGCCGTCTTCGCACGCGCGGGCCATGAAGTTCTCGATTCTCCCACCGGAGAAGTCCAGCTTTGGACAGATTGCGATTTCACCCGATGGACGCTGGCTGGCGTTCACCGCGGTGACTGGGGGCAAGCTGCAACTATGGGCGCGCGAGATGGATTCCACCGTAGCCAAACCTGTACCCGGTACTGACAGCGCGGTTTTCCCTTTCTGGTCGCCGGACAGTCGGTTCATCGCTTTTTTTGCCGATGGCCGCCTCAAGAAAGTGGATATCACCGGCGGACCGGTTCAGACTCTGTGCGATGTCGAAGTGCCGTTGGGAGGGGACTGGAGCGCGGACGGTGTGATTCTGTTCGCGCACGTGCGGTTTGGATTGTCTCGGGTCTCCGCAACAGGTGGCGAAGTCAGTCAGGTGTTCGGTCTTGACCGCTCCCGCCTGGAATTCTCTTACCATTTTCCGGCGTTTCTGCCGGATGGCAGACATTTCCTCTTCAGTATTTCAAGCGCGGCCAGGGAGACACGAGGGATATACGTAGGGTCGCTGGACGGAGGCTCCAAGCAGCGGTTGTTCGAAGGCGGTTCGGCCGCAAGATATGTGAGTGGTGAACGCGGTGGAGTCGGATGGGTGGTATTCGGGAGAGACGGAGCGTTGCTCGCGCAGCCCTTTGATGCGCGCCGCCTCGAATTGAGCGGCGAACCGGTATCGCTTTCCGCTACGGTGGGCACCGACCTCATCACGATGAGCAGCAATGTCACGTTTTCGCTGTCTGAGACTGGCGTATTGGTCTTCGACCCGGGGATCACCCGCGCTCGTCGTCAGTATCAATGGGTCGATCGGTCCGGCAGGAACATCAGGTCGCTCGACGTACCGGCGGGAATCTTTCAAATCTTTCTTTCGCCCGACGAGAAGCGCTTCATCGGCGATCGGATCGACCTGCAGAACGGGACCTATGACCTTTGGATCTACGACGAATCAGGCGGAAACGCCACTCGCTTCACTTTTGATCCTCATCACGATTTCTGTCCTGTATGGTCGCCCGACGGGACGAAGATAGTATGGGCCAAGAGCGAGGATGGGACTTCCAATCTCTATGAGAAAGCGGCGAACCTCGCAGGCGACGAGGCGCCGTTATTGAAGTCGGATGTTGGCAAATTTCCGACGGACTGGTCGCGAGACGGACGCTACATCATCTACTTTGTCCTAGACCCAACGAACAAGGCTGACTTGTGGGCGTTGGAATTGAACCAAAACGGGGAGCCGAGATCGTTCCCATTAGTCCGAACGGAAGGTAATGACGGGAGCGGTGCGGTGTCGCCCAACGGCAAATGGTTAGCCTACGCATCTGACATGTCGGGACGGTCCGAAGTATATGTCCAGAGGTTCCCTGACGGTGGAGGCAAGCGGCAGATTTCTACGTCGGGCGGCGAGAACCCGCGCTGGCGAAGCGATGGTCGTGAGCTGTTCTACTACTCCGGCGACGGAAAAATTGTGTCGGCTGCGGTCACCAACGTTGAGAGTTTGGATATGAGCGCTGCGGTGCCACTGTTTCAGTTCCGCGCGGGGACGGCGCCGGGATTCGGGTCTTATGCGGTGACTTCCGATGGAAAGCGCTTTCTAATTGATGCAGTGGTGGAGAACGAAGCCAACTCTCCGTTGACGGTTGTAGTCAACTGGATGGCGGAGGCCAAGAAATGAGGATGAACTGGACCCGCTCAGTTTCAGATTCGTGGATGGCAAGTGCGCGGCGTGTGGGGCCGAAACCGGGGGAGTAACTAATGAGCCAATGCGCGATCAGCATTACATGGAGAGGTCAACGCGAGTTGGTCGGTGGATTGACCTTCTTCTGTTGTGGGCGATCGCTGTGTACAAGGCTACTACCATCTTTATCAGGGATGGCGCATGGCGTTTGCGTCGACGGCGATGTTTTTCGTATGGTCGGTCTACTTTGTGTTCGCAAGACGGGCGTATCCAATCGTGCTCGCGCATCTGTATCTTGATGCATTAGCATTCCAGTCTTTACGGAAGGCTGGCACGGCGATAGGCGTGTTTTGATCGCGCTCTGCAACGGCGCGAACACAAACACTCTGTGAA
>DATFXM010000196.1:0-6188 GCA_035315885.1 Blastocatellia bacterium | reverse complement strand
GCCTGAGTTGCCAAAGGTAGCGTCATAGAGCGAGGTCTGCACTTTGAATTCCTGAATAGTCTCAGGCGCCGGGACCGCGAGATACAGTGCGTTATTGGTTGCGAAGTTGTTTGCATCCACGCCGTTGATCTGGTAGTTGTTCTGAGACACACGCGCGCCGTTAACCGAGACGCTCTGAGAGTTGGAGCCGACGGCTGTGCTGTCGATGGGGGCCAGGACAACGCCCGGCGAGAGCGCCAGGATCTGGGTGAAGTTGCGGGTCGCCAGCGGCAACTCCGACACGCCGCGGGAGTCAACAACTCTGCCGAGCTGCGGCCCCCCATTTTGGATGAGCGGCTGTGTAGCGTGAATGGCGACGGATTCTTTCACGTCGCCAACTGTTATCTCCGCATTGACGGATTTTGTCTCGGTGATAGCCACGAGGACGTTATCAATCAAAGCTTGCTTGAATCCGTTCGCAGCGATGATTACGTTGTAAGTGTCTGGCGGCAAGAGCGGCACTGCGTAGTTGCCTCTATCATTAGTGGTGACGATCCGCTTTTCTCCGGTCGTCCGGCTAACGACCGTGACGGCCACTCCGGCAATAACAGCTCCCGTCTGGTCCCTGACTGTCCCGGCAATGCTGCCTGTCGTCTGGCTCTGAGCGAGCGTCGGCAGACTGATACAAGGTATAAGGAAAAAGGAGAAGGGCAAAAGGAAAACAAGGACTCTTGTAACTTTCATTGGCGACTCCTGAATCAATGGCGCGAGCGTTGGAGTTCGACCTTGAGTTTGGAGTTGAACCTTCAGGCTCGATGTCGCAATCAAGCAAGCGGAAGCTTGACCTCTAACTCGTGTCTGAATCAAGCAAGCTGAGACTTGAACTCTTGACCTTTGGGCTCATGGTGCGAGTCCTATGCAGCGCAGCAGCTTCGGGAACCTGGGATCTGTTCGAAGGCTGTCCAGCATGGGGTCCACCTTTGCTCTGATTATTTGGTTTGAGCGCTCGTCGCAAGCCTTTTGCAGCCACTCGAACGCCTGATCCTTGTCGCCTAAACCGGTCAAGAGAACTGCGAAGAAATAAGGCGATACATACCGTTTTTCTGTTATCCGCTTCAGCTCGCGGAGGATCTTTCGCGCTTCGGCCATCTTGCCCGCCTTCGCGTACGCATACCCTAGAAGCGAAGACGCCGCAGGGCCGGTCGCTCCCTTTTGAAGCTCCGCTAGACGTTCCGCCTCTTGAAACTCCGCGATGGCCCGGTAATACATTCCCTCTAGCAAATATGCCGAGCCGAGAGCCTGATGCGCATCCGCGAACCTCGGCTTCATCTCTATTACTACTTGCGCTTGCTTGATCGCCTGGTCGTACTGCCGCGCAAGGCAAAAGGTCTGCGCAGCTTGACTGTTTGTGATGACATCCAGCGGATCAATCTCTATGGCACGCTTCCTCTGGGCAATGGCCTCGTCAAACCGGCCAGTCATCTGTAAGCACGACGCGTACAACTGGTGGGGCATGGCATAACTGGGGTTGAGCTCAATGGCGAGTTGGAATTCCTTTTCTGCAGCAGGCAAGTCCCAGTCCCAATACAGCTCCACTTCTCCCAGCGCGTTGTGAGCCTGGGCGAGAGTGGGATCGATCTCGAGTGCTCTTTGCGCCAGGACCCTCGACTGAGGCCATATTTCCGCAGCGGGCGAACCACCGCGGACCGCCTTCAAACCCCAGGCCTCTGCCAGGCCCGCATAAGCCAACGCGTAATTGGGATCTTTGTCTATTGCCTGCTTGAAGTAATCAACGCTTTTGTCGAACCCCTCTTCCCTCCACTTGGGAAAATAGTAGAGGCCCATTATGTAAGAATGATATGCATCGGGGCTCTCGGTGTAGCGCTTAGCAACCAGCCTATTCTCCTGGCCGGTCAGCTTCATTACCAGAGAGGCTGCGACCCTTTCGGATATCGAGTCCTGTAGCTCGAAGATACTTGCCGAGCAGTTCTCATCACAGGTCGTTGCCCAGAGCGGTGATCCGTTTCGTACGTCCAGGAGCCTTACCGTTACTCGCATTCTCTCGCCGGACCTCTGGATGCTTGAGTCCAGCACCGCATCCACTAGTTGCTCCCGGCCAGCCTTCAGCGGATCCTGGCCCGGGTCTGTGTATTTGCGAACGGCGCTCGTCGGCCGAACAATAATCTGGTTAATGCTACTGAGCTTGGTTATCAAGGTATCGGCCATCCCAAGCCCAAGGTACGCGTCGTTGGAATCCGAGCTCAATGGCTTAAACGGGAGCACCGCGATCGATCTGACCGGCGCCGCTATTGCAGTCGGCTTGGGCTTACTCGTGGCCCGGAAGTAAGAAAACGCGGCGGCCAGTCCAGTGATTATGAGCAGGGCAGTGGCTGCAACCGCGCCCAGCCTCCACTGTGGTGCACTGTCTTCCCAGCTGGTCACCAACCGGCCATAGCCTGGAAAGGCGAAACGGCGCCGTGGCGGCGCGGCGATGTCCTGTGTTTTCCCGGTTCCCAGCGTCTCACCGTTCCCGGCTCTCTCTTCTTCCTCTTGCTCTACGACGATGTGTGATTTGGAATGCTCTTGCACAATCAGATCAGCGCCAGCCTCCACAACTTCCCTCACCTGCCCGACAAAGCGGTAGCCCCGCCTGGGTACGGTGTCTATGTACCGATCGTCGCCATTGCTGTCTCTCAATGCTTTTCTCAAGGCAAATACGTTGTATGACAGGTTGGCCTCCTCGACAAAGCTGTCGGACCAGAGCCGCCTCATCAATTCTTCTTTCTCAAGCAGGTGTCCACTGTTCTCAACAAGCACCAACAGCAGGTCGAAGGCCTTGGGAGTTATGGACACCGCCTGGCCGTTTCGCAACAAGAGGCGCTCTGTTGCGTCCAGGCGGAAAGGGCCGAACTCGTATAAGTGTCTTGCCTGTTTACTCATAACCGCCCCAAGAAACTGCCAAGCACGCTCAAAGAATCCTTTAAGAAATATCAAAGAATCGCCAAAGGACTTCTCGATTGCTGCGAGAGTATTGTCCGCCGTGAAGTGGGCCAGCGGTGGGCTAGTGGGGTTGGGTTGAAGAGCTCAGATACCTCGCTCGGCTCATCGCTTCCCTATCTCATAAGACGGAAAGCAAAGACACAATAGTGCGGAAATCAGAAGAAAGCAAGCGAGGCAACGGGCACAACGAGCGCGGGCAGCGAGGCGTTTCTGCGGTCTGCTTTCCGCCCTCTGCCCGTCGGTTCTTTAGGACGGGACGTGACGACGACACGAAGAACGGGGATCACGATCGAGACCGATCAAGTCTTTGTAATACGCAGACGCGGCGACTCGGTCCTGGCGCGGTGTGCCGAGTGCGCCGAGCAGGTCGATATGGTGACTCCGGATGAGGCAGCGGCTTTATCTCGCGTCAGTTCACTCACGATCTACCGATGGCTGGAGGCAGAGAAGCTTCACTTCATCGAAACGTCCGACGGCTTGCTTCTTATCTGCATCAATTCGCTTTTTGATTCCAAACATCAACCTTAATACGAGGATCCGAGTGCAACGCGCTGTTGTAACTATCAAAAAGGAGCTTCCTGTGAAAATGACAAGGAATATCACTCGATTATTCGGCCTGACGGTCATAGTGATCGACCTGATGCGTTGGAAGATAGCACCAGGTCAAACGGTCGACATACAGGTTCGAGACTCCGACGGAACGCTGTCTCCGGAGTTCATTTTTACTCGCTCTTAGGGCGGTACGCTCGAGCCTGAATAGTACATCTATAGCCAATGTTACCTCGTGGCAGGTCTTAACAGCTGTGTCGGCCAAAACACTCAACCATAAAGGAGAATCCTAATGAACCATGCTGTTGTCACTATCGCGCGAAAAAGGAGTCAATCGTTTCTGACTTTGCTGGTGAGTTTGGCTCTGTTCAACTTTCTCCCCAACGCTCCAGCATTTGCGGGCAAACCGACAACTGGCACCCGGCAGGCCGCCAAAGACTCCAATTCGGATCTTTGGCAACCACAGCCAAATGCTGTCGCCGATAATACCTTTCACCACATCTGGGCTTCCTCGCCCACCAACATCTGGGCTTCCGGGAATGCCGGACTTCTGCTCCATAGCGAAGACGGCGGCGCGACCTGGGATCGTTTCAATGTTGGCATTCGCTACAACCAAAACAATCTCTTCGGAGTTTGGGGCTATGGCGATAAAAGAATCTGGCTCTGCGGGACAAACGGCCTGATTCTGCATTCACCCGACCGCGGAGGTCATTTCATCCCCCAACCTTCGGGCGTGAACTGGCGACTGCAAGCGATTTGGGGGCAACAGACACACGGTGATGGTATCGAAGAGGAAGGTTCCAATGTGGACATCTTCGTCGGCGGTGACAATGGAACCGTCTTGCATTCGGCGGATGGAGAAACCTGGGCTCAACTGACGCTGCCGAAAACTGATTCTGACATCTTTGGCATCTGGAGCATCGATGACGAAGTTTATGCGACCGGCAACCTGGGCCGGATCTTCCACAGCTCCGACCATGGCGTGACCTGGGAACAGCAGGTGAGTGGGCTGAGCTTGGCGAATACGATTGAGTACGTCTGGGGAACTTCGGCGGATGACGTATATGCTTCGGCGCCCGGAGGTGTTCTTCACACCGTCAATCAGGGAGCCAATTGGACGAGAATCCTGTTCCCTCTTGGCGGAACGAAGGATACGGTTGGGCTCGGCGGGACCGGCCCGAACGATGTGTGGGGCATCAACGCCGGGGGCTTCATCTTTCATTCAGTCGATGGAGGGGGGACGTGGGTTAAACAGGTAACCGGGACGACGCCGGACCTTCTGCGCACCTGGGCATTGGATACCAACAACGTGATTGTAGTGGCCAGAGAAGGATTGATCCTCCGGACGACCAACGGCGGCGGGGATTGGAGCGTGGTGCTGGCAGAAACGGTCCCCAGTCGCTTTGCGGTTCTCGCCCCCTCCGACACGAACGCGTTTGTTACGGGAGGAGTGGCGGATATCGTGAAAACGACTAATGGTGGTCAGACCTGGAATGTGAGCCGAATTCAGCAGAGTCTGATGACGATGTTGTCGCTGTGGGAAAGCGGACAGGATATGTGGGCGGCCGGCATTGGCAGAATCAACCATTCGACCGATGGAGGCGCGACGTGGAAACCAGTCACGACACTGGTACAGCCGTCGAAGGGGTTTCTCGCATTCAACGGCGTGGGTGGAACGGGCCCGCTCGACGTCTTCATCGTGGGCGTTAACGGTTGGATCTTCCATTCTGCCGACAACGGCATAACCTGGCAACAACAAACCAGTGGTACCACGGCTGCTTTGAACAGTATCTGGGCCGCTGGTGCGGGCACGTTGTTTGTCGTCGGGGAAGGTGGCGTCAGCCTCCACTCTGAAGACGGCGGGGCAACGTGGGTATCGCAAAACAGCACCACCGACAAATCCCTGTTCTCCGTCTTTGGAACTAGCAGCACAGATGTGTGGGCAGCCGGCAACGAAGGAGTCCTCCTGCATTCGACGGATGGAGCAACGTGGGCTCGAGTAGATGTTGGTACCACTCTCGATCTTCGCTCCGTTTGGGCGGCCGCCAGTGGCGATGTCTACACTGTGGGTGAACGCGGAATCATTTTTCACATCACCCCGGAAGGTGAGATTCGGAACGAGGGACACAATCCAGGCCTTGGTCCTCACGGTGCGGATGAGGGCGCCGATTTGTTCGGGGTGTCGGGCAGCCCGAGCAGTGCGGCGATCTATGCCGTGGGCTACAACGGTACGATTCTCCGTAGATAGGCGCCAACGCCTTCGCGGCCTCGTCAGGCGAAACAACCACGGGATAGATGCATTAGGAGGAAAAATGAAGCGCTCAAGAATCATTGTCGCTCTAGTTGTCATCTCAATCGTCTACATCTCGGCGCTACGTCAGCGCGCGACGCATGCTGGCGGAGGAAGCGCTGGAGCAGTGTGTACCCTCTCACAAACTGGTTGCCTCAAGAGTATGGTGCTGGCGGAAGCAATTCCTTCAGTGATCGTCGCTTCACCGTCTGCTCCGGTCTCGCTTGAGACGCCCGTTGACCTTTTCATTACCTGTCCCGTTGCAAATAACTGCGGAGCTCAATGCACGGGAGGCAACTTTCCGACTTCAGCGAGGATCGAGGTTGCTATCCAGCCGTTTTCTTCGCAACATTCGTTGGCGCCGATTGCA
>DATFXM010000195.1:0-41231 GCA_035315885.1 Blastocatellia bacterium | reverse complement strand
CGAGAGAAACATGCCCTCCGCCAGGAGGGCTCTGTTTATAGAAACTACGAGCGAGAGAAACATGCCCTCCGCCAGGAGGGCTCTGTTTATAGAAACTACGAGCGAGAGAAACATGCCCTCCGCCAGGAGGGCTCTGCATAGCACGGCACAGCGAGGCCGACTTGTGTCAGAAAGCTCGTAAGCTATACTTCTGCTACCCAGTTCGACCAACCAGTTACTCTGAGGAGGCGAAACAATGCCCCATACGTTCACTCAGATCTACGTTCAAGTAGTTTTTGCCGTTGCTTTCCGTCAATCCTTGATCATGCCGGTGTTCAAGGAGGAGGTCCAAAAATACATCGCTGGCATATTGCAGCGAAGAGGTCAGAAGCTAATTGCGATAAATAGCATGCCTGATCATGTCCATATTCTCATCGGTCAAAAGCCAAACGTCGCACTGTCGGATTTGGTCAGAGATGTTAAACAAGCATCATCGAGCTTGATTAACCAGAAGAGATGGGTCCGAGGTAGATTCAACTGGCAAGAAGGGTTTGGGGCATTCTCGTATTCTCAGTCTCATTTGGATTCTGTGATCAAATATATCCGAAACCAGGAACGACATCATGCTAGGAAGACCTTCAAGCATGAGTACTTGGCTTTGCTTAATAGATTCAAGATTCGGTATGAGCCAAAATACTTGTTTGAGTTCTCGAGTGATGAATGAGCCTTTTGCGAGTGTACCATAGCCCTCCTGACGGAGGGCGAACCCCGCGGCTGCTGCGGTGCTACACACAGAGCCCTCCTGACGGAGGACGAACGCCGCGGCTGCTGCGGTGCTACACACAGAGCCCTCCTGACGGAGGACGAACGCCGCGGCTGCTGCGGTGCTACACACAGAGCCCTCCTGACGGAGGGGAAGCCGCGGCTGCTGCGGTGCTACACACAGAGCCCTCCTGACGGAGGGCGAACGCCGCGGCTGCTGCGGTGCTACACACAGAGCTAGTCGGCGTTTCGATGGGCGGCATGCAGACATTTCAATGGATTGTTTCCTATCCGGAATTCATGGACACAGCAGTTCCAATCGTGGGCTCACCTCGCCTTGCGCCTTACGACCTCCTGCTGTGGCAAGCCCAGATTGATGCGATAGTGAATGACCCTGCCTGGAACAACGGCGAGTACCCCAAGAACCCCGCGCGCGCGGCGGAGTACGAGTTCAGCGCGTTGCTTTTGACCACGCCTGAACACTTCAACCGGACGATGTCGCGCGAAGGAGTGCTAACCGCTATCGAAAAGGGCAAGGCTGAGGCCGGCTTTGATGCCAACGACAAGATCAGGCAGGTGCAATCCATGATGGCGCTTGACGTTGCTTCGGGGTTTGGCGGATCGTTGGAGCGCGCCGCCCAGGCAGTGAAGGCGCGGGTGCTGGTGATCATCGCAAAAAGCGATCATGTCGTGACCCCTGGCCCAGCGATACAATTTGCCCGTCTGCTCAACGCGAGACTCGTCGAGTTAGAAAGCGATTGCGGTCATCTGGCTCCCTCGTGTCTGTCAAAGCAGGTTAATGAGACAGTCTCTTCCTTTCTTCAGAAATAGTTTGCTTGACCAAAAAAGCGACTTGTATTGCTGTCGCCGTCCTCTTTGAGGCCATGGTTCAACGTCATTAAAGCCGAGATTTGAGGTTCGAGATTCAAGTCCCGATGTACAGTCTTCCATCGGAGAACGTCTCGAACAGAACGGCCGCAAGCATTAACCCCTGCACCACCGCAAAAACCCAAAACAGCGGGCGCTTGCGAGCCGAGAGCAACAACAGAATCAAAGTCGCCACTCCGGCGGCAAACACCGCAACCCCCCAAGACTTTTCACTACCAAGACCGGGAGAGAAAAACGCGAGGGCTGCAAGCGGCAGAATCCCAAGAACGAACCCGAGAAGCCCGATGATTGGGATAGCAGAACTCACGTCATCACCGTTCGCCGTCTCACTTAGTTCGCTTTCGCGCAGACGGAGCCCCGCGGCTCATCATGCGCTCTACCTCTTCCGGTTCGCAGGGAAGTTTCGCGCTTAGCTTTTTCAAGCCGCTATTCGTCACCAGATAGTCATCCTCGATTCGAACGCCGAGCTTCTCTTCCTGAATATAGATTCCCGGCTCGATCGTGATTACCGAACCCGCGGGCAGAACGCCGTAGCTTCCCACATCGTGCACGTCCATTCCGATCCAGTGACCGAGACCATGGATGAAGTATCGTTCGAGCGTGTTCCCCTGCTTGTCGCGAAGCGGACTCGATTTCATGACTTGAAGCGCCGCCTGCTGCAGGTCCTTCATAGTGCTCTCGCCGGGTTTGAACGCCTTTTCCGCGGCACGTTGCGCTTCGAGCACTAGCCGGTAAATATCTCTTTGCCGCGGCGTGAACCTGCCGGAGGCCGGAAACGTCCGCGTTATGTCGGCGGTGTAGTAGCTGTATTCCGCCGCCGCATCGACGACCACCAGCTCGCCAGGCGCGATCTTTTTGCGGTTCTCGTTGTAATGCAGGATCGTTGAGTTGAACCCCGAACCAATAATCGACGGATAACCCGTGCGCTCCGATCCAAGTCGCGTGAATGCCGCTTCGAGCGCTGCCTGTGCCTCGTACTCATAGACGCCCGGTTTTATGGCTTTAGCTATTTCGCGATGACCCTCGAGCGAAACGTCTACCGCTTTCTGAAGGAGGTCGAGCTCTGAAGGCTCTTTGACCTTGCGCATCTCTGCGGTGATGCCCGCGACGTTCGAGATCTCGTTCTTCGGATAGGACTGCTTCAGCATTTCGACAAACCGCGCTTCGCGGGACAACTCAGATCCCGGTCCGCTCGTCACGACGGTGTAGATCTTTGGAGGCGGATTCTCGGAGCCTGCGGCACCCGATAGAAGCGCATCCAAACGTTCCTTGAACTTGTCGGCAGGCGCTACGTCAGCGATTCCGAAGATCTGCTGCGCTTCAGCACCTGGTCCGAGCTTAATTCCGGTCCAGCGTTCCCGGGTCAGATTTCGCGGGGGAATGAATACAGTTTCGCTTTCCGGTCTTCCGGGCAGAACTCCACCAGGGACGAGAATCAGGTACGCTGCCGGCGTCTCTACTCCAGTAAGGTACATGAAGTCGTTGCGTTGCCGGAACCTTCCCACCTCGCCGAAGTCCTCTTCACGAGCCCCTATCATCACCACGATGCCGTCTCTGACCTGCTGCAAAAGTTTTTGGCGTCGTTCGCGATAAACAGATTTTGGCTGGCCCGCCAGTATGCCTTCGGGTGATGCTTCCACTCTGCGAAACGACGGGGCCCAGACTGGGAGAGCTAGCAATACAAGCAGCAGTGCTGTTTTAAAACGATGACTGCGATGACTGAAGTTGAGCATCTCGTACTCCTCGAGGGATTCTCTTAAGGTTTGATATCTGGTAATGCCGCGGACCAGTAGCTTACACCCAGCAGCGGAGTTGTCCTAGGCGAGCCGGCTTCCATCAGGCGAGTGCTCAGCTTATACTTCGGTGACCTCGGGCCGGCAAACAGTGATCGGAGGCTCCTGAGACTACGCTGACCTTTATATGAAAGATGCAGAGCTCGTAAGTCTTGTCGGTTATCACAGGGTGATCGCGGTCGTACGCGCGGGTTCTGCCGAGTCAGCGTTCAGGGCGGCGGAGGCTGCAGTGCTTGGAGGGATCAAGCTTATAGAGGTTGAGGTCCGAACACCTGGCAGTTTCAGGGTAATCGCGGACCTTTGCCATTCATGCGGCGATCGAGCGGTGATCGGAGCGGCTTCGGTGAGCGATCACGATCAGGTGGACCGAGCTATTAAGTCGGGTGCGCAATTCATCTCAATGCCGCATACGAGTCCAGCACTGATTGAGAGCTGCAGGCAGCATCGCATATCGCCGATTGTCGGAGCGTTCACCCCTACCGAGATAGCTTCTGCAAGGGCGATGGCCGTACCGCTTGTGATGATTTTTCCGGCAATAATGGCAGGCGGTCCCGAATACGTTGAGGCGATCACGACGCGCTTTAGTGACTTGAGAGTTGGTGCGGAAGGTGGAGTAGCGCCGGAGAACGTCGTGGAATTCTTTGAGGCGGGAGCTTTTGTCGTAGCGATGGGGCGGCGGCTATTCACCGAGACCGACCTTCAGAACGAAAACTACGACGCAATAACAGAACGTTCGCGCGGACTTCTTCGCCTGGCGGGCGTAGTTTGAGGACAGCCCTATACACAGAGCCTCGCGTCGGGAGTCAAGTCGGAGAAATAACCGACTGCCACGCACCCGAGCGCAGCGGGCAGAGGGTAGCCCCCGGTGAGTCCTCGAACCGGGGGAAAGATCATCGAGAAAGACCGGAGCCCGCGCGGCGGGCGACAGAACGCATTCCCCGGTGAGTCCTCGAACCGGGGGCAGTGATTGAACTCATTGTGCCTGGTGAGTCGAACTCCTCACCTATGTCGGAGGCGCGCCGAACCCCCGGTTCGCGGACTCACCGGGGGCTACATTCTGTCGCCCGCTGCGCGGGCTCTCGTAGTTTCTTGTGTCTTTACCCCCGGTTTGCGGACTCACCGGGGGCTACATTCTGTCGCCCGCTGCGCGGGCTCGCGTAGTGTCTTGTGTCTTTACCCCCGGTTCGCGGACTCACCGGGGGCTACATTCTGTCGCCCGCTGCGCGGGCTCAGTTGTTGGCAGCGCCCGACTTTGCGTTGAGGCGGCTCAGAACGTGAACTTCAACGCAAACTGCATCACTCTCGGATCGCCGGCAAGCGTCGAAATTCGACCCGCAGCGCTGTTCGATATGTCGTTCTGTGGCAACCCGAACTGAGGCGTGTTGAACATATTGAAGACTTCCCACCTGAATTCGAGGTGCCGTCCTTCACCAAAGTAATCGAACGTGCGGCCAACCGCGAAGTCGAAGTCTACGTAATCGGGCCCTCGCAGCGTGTTCCGGCCGCAGTTGCCAAGCCGCGCTTCCACCGCGTTGTTCTTAGTCGGATTTGGCGCGGTCGGCACTGCATAGGCGGTTGTGTCAAACCAGCGATCGATACTCTGATTGAACGGTGTCGAGCTCGTCGACCCGGAGCTGAGGCAATCGGCAAACGCGCTGACCAGCCCTCCGCCGCGAGGTCCGCCAATGGTGGTGTTGTTCGATCCTGCCTTCAACGTGAATGGTCGCCCGGATCTAATGTTGGTGATGCCGCTGACGCGCCACCCACCCAATACGTGTGACATCACCCCGTCGGTGAGGTACAAGCGTCCGCGACCGAATGGCAGCTCATAAACGTAGCTTGCTACGAACCGATGCCGCACATCGAAATCGCTAGGTCCGCGCCGCTCACCCAACACGTTGGCGGGGTTTTGAGTGAAGCTTCCGGTGCCGCCCGCCGCGAGATGCTCCTGAGACTCGTCTATCGACTTGGAAAATGTATACGCAGTCCGGAACGACAGCCCGCTGCTGAAGCGCTTTTCCAGTGTGACTTCGGCCCCGTGATACATCGAATTGCCATTGTTTTCGCGAAACTCGATTGGACCGAGCGCGGGGTACGGCAGCAAAGGTGTCAATGTGCCGTTGGATAGAACGTTTTTCACAGTGCCGTTCGAATTGAAAAACGGCTGATTCAAATTTCGAAGCGTCGACAGGTGAGTGCCTTTGGTGCCGACGTAGTCAAACGTCACCACCACATTTCTACCCAGCTCGTGCTGCACGCCCAGATTCCACTGGTCGACGCTACCGTCGACTGAGCTCGGATTCACCGCTCTGAGACGAACAAGAATCCGCTTGGCCGGATCGTTGAGGATTGAAGCTGGATCCAGCGACAGATTGAAGCCGCTGGCTAAACGCATATTATTCGCAGTCGAATTCGTGTTGGTTGCAGTCGCAACGTTGTTCACCAGGAAAGGCAGGTTCAGCGCAAGCTGGTCTTCGCTGCCGGCACGCTCGAAGGTCATGTAGAAGCGCCCGTACCCGGCGCGTACGACGGTCCTGGGCGACACCTGATATGCCAGCCCAACGCGCGGCGCGAAGTTGTTCCGGTCAGGGTCCACAAGACTTCGCCCGACCTCCGAAGTCGCCGGAGTGAATGTCTGCCCCGTCGCGAGATTGAGATTTGTCATACGATCCGCGCCTTCATACGGCCACGTAGCGTAGTCGTATCGAAGCCCGAGATTCACAGTGAGCCTTGGCGTGAGCTTCCAGTCATCTTGAAAGAACAGCGAATACATCTTCAAACGCTGATCTACTACGTCGAGATTTGTGAGCTGTGCGTTTGACGGATAACCGAGAAGAAAATCCGCCAGCCCGATTCCGGTGCGGTTGCCATCAAAGCCAAAACCCCCGCGCAGTCCCGGAACGTCGAGGTAGATGTTTCTCATCGGACCTCTGATGTCCACGCCAAATTTCATCTGGTGCGTGCCCCACGCCAGATTCATGGTGTCGCTCCATTGAAACTGGTTGGTCTTTTGAAACTTCGGCAGGAAGTCAGGTGATCCGATGCGACTGAAGCCGGACTGTCCGCCCGGGGTTTGAGTGCCTCCCCGGGCAGCGATGTCGATACCCGAGATTCCACCGCTGTATACAGGCGAGTCCTGGACGCCTTTGAAGCCAAACTCGGCCAGAGTGTTCAGACCAAACGGATCCTGAGTCGCGCTTGAATTGTTACGGCCCCAGCCAAAGCGAAACTCGTTCACCAGTCGCGGACTGATTGTGCGGTTCCAGCCGATTGCGGCGGATTGTCCTTTCATGCTCAAGCGGCCGTTCGCCGATGAACTGGTGCCGTCCAGAACTCCGCCGAAAATCCCGGGAAGATACCGAAACCGATCTGTGTTGGTGTATCGGACAAAGATATTATCTTGAGACGTAAGCTGCGCATCGACACGAGAAGTGTAGCTGTTGGTGTCGTCGATGATTCCGGGTGCGCGAACAAAATTCAATTGGTTCAGTGCTCCGGCAGCCGCGCCAACGTTGGGCGACGGAAGCATACCCATGATCTTCTGCGCGAGCGGGTCTATGCAGGCCGCGGGAATCTGGTTGCTCTTGAAGGATCCATCGGCGTTGAATGCGGAAGGTACTTTTGCCCGGCAGTCACCGACACGATCGAAAATTGTCGCGTAGGTAACGTGATTCGCGGCTGCGGCGGCGGGAGAGAAATCTCCGATGCGCTCGTTGCCCGTTGGAACGTTGCCCAGGCGAGTCACTCCCTTTCGAATACGCGTACCTTCGTAGTTGAAAAAGAAGAACAGACGATTCTTGAGGACCGGGCCGCCGATGTTCGCCCCAAACTGGTTCTGGATGTTCTGCGGCTTGTCGACCCCCGAGCGATTATTGAAGAAGTTATTGGCGTCGAAGATTCGATTGCGAAGGAACTCGTATGCGGTTCCGTGGTATCCGTTTGTGCCGCTCTTGGTGGTGACGCTGATAAGCGAGCCGGGGCTTCGCCCGTTCTCGGCAGAGTACGGATTTGTGCTGAGCCTGAACTCCTGTATCGAGTCAACCGAGGGGCGGACGATTTGAGTTGTGAGCTCCTGCACGTTTTCGGAGATGGAATTGTTATCTACGCCGTCAAGGACGAAGTTGTTTTGGAGCGAGCGAATGCCGTGGACGTTTGCGCCGCCGGTACGGCCGTTGGCGGTTCCTCCGCTCTCTTCGGTGTATCGATCGGCCTGCACGCCGGCCACGAGGCTTACGAGGTCGTCCCAGTTTCTGGCGCTGAGGGGCAGGTCGGTGACGAGACGATTTTCGATAACTCCACCGGTTGTCGCTTCCTGTGTAGTCAGGATTGGCGCGTCAGCGGTAATGTTTGCTGTTTCGCTCACCGCGCCTACGGTGAGAGTGAAATCGATTCGGGCCTTTTGGCCGACCTCCAGTGTGACGTTCTCGCGAACGAATCTCTTGAAGCCTTGCACTTCGACGGCGAGGCTATAGGTTGCGACGGGTAAGGTTGCGAAGGTGTAATAGCCTGACGAGTCGGTAGTAGTTGATGTGGTGACATTGGTTGCGAGGTTTTTGGCGACTACTGAAGCGCCGGCGACGGCAGCGCCCGCCGGATCGGTGACGAGGCCGGTGACACTGGCGGTGTTCACCTGGGCTGAAACTGGATGAAGGCCTTGAAGTAGTAGTAATAGTAGAGCTGTTATTGCGGGTACTGGTCTTCTGCGCATTCTCTCCTCCTCTGTGAGCTTGAGTTGATCATGTTTACGGAAGTGGTCTTCGAGTTGGCGAGGAGTATAAGCGCGGGATTTTAAGAACACGTTACCGCCTCTTTAAATTCATGCGCGAGGGTAGGCGAACAGGTTTCGGGTTTCGGGTTCAGGGTTTCGGGTTTAGAGTTCGTTTGATTTGGTAGTCTTTCGTCGAGGCATTGCGCGCAATCCGAGTCTCAATCTGACGAACCCCGAAACCCTAAACCCTCAACCCGAAACCCTAAACCAAACCCATTGACAAACCTCTCTTGATCAATATAGTATCCGCGCTGACCGTCCGGTCAGTCAGTAGCTTCTATTGCACAACTTATCGGGATTCGGTTTTGACCGACCGGGCAGGCCATCTGTTACCACTTAGCAAGCAAAAAAACTGCTCTTATCTGAATAGGTTCTATCGGCGCATTGAAAACAGCACAGGCGGCGGCGCTCCTGCCGCTGCGTACTAGCTTCCGGGAATGGACACTGAAGCCTGAACTGGTGTCCCGCTGTTCTACCAACTCGTGCTCGCCACGGACGGAACTCGCTCTCGCCTCGAGGTGGGCAGCTTGCTCAGGAGGTAATCAATGAAACGAGGCATCACTCTCTCTGTTCTTCTCTTGCTGACCGTAGTCGTGACAGCGCCGCCTTTGTGTGCGCAGGCGCCTACCGGTACGCTTGCGGGGACAGTCAGCGATCCGCAAGGCGCGACGATCTCAAAGGCCGCCGTGACGGTCACCAACAAAGACACCGGCGCCACTCGCGTCCTTGAAACCAGCGACACCGGCTATTACTCAGCGCCATCCCTTGCGCCCGGCACTTATGAAATAAAGGTCGAAGCAAAGGGATTCGCTGCTCTGGTACGAACCGCCGAGGTAAGGACCGGATCCACCATCACCGTCAATATCGCGATGGAGGTGGGTCAAGCTCGCGAAGTAATTGACGTCCAGGGCGCGGCCTCCACTTTGAATCTCGAATCGAACACCATTCAGGGCGTAGTCACTCGCGAGAAGATTGACAACCTCCCGTTGAACGGACGCAGCTTCCTCAACCTCGCGCAGTTGGAGCCAGGCGTCACCGTAGCTCCCGGTAATCCCGCCCAGTTCAACGCGCAGTTTAATGTCTCGGTGCTTGGCGGACCCGCATCTCACACTGCGATCACCGTTGACGGCGGAAACATCCGCAATCCCGTAGAAGGTGGCACCGGACAGAATTTCTCTCAGGAAATAGTTCAGGAATTTCAGCTCTCAAGCACAAACTTCGATCTTTCAACCGGCATTACGGCATTTGGCGCGATCAACATCGTCACCCGCTCCGGCGGCAACGACTATCACGGCGCCGGATATTTCTATTTCCGGGATCACAACATCGCTGCCTACCCGAGCTTGAATCGGAACTCGTTCACCGACGATCCGTTCTTTGCGCGGCGGCAGTGGGGCTTTTGGGCTGGCGGTCCGATCAAGAAGGACAAGGCGTTCTTCTTCGGAAACTTCGAATATACCAATCAGTCGGGCGTCTACGTGGTCACGCCGGACCTCCCGTCGGTTGCAGGCTTCGGTACGATTGCTTCGGCGCCTTATCGAGGGAAAACCTTCGGTGGGAGAGTGGACTACCGGGTGAATGACAAGCACACCGCGTTCATCCGCTACTCCCACGACGGCAACACCAACAGCGGTCCCTTCGGCATCCCGGTCCCACCTTCGAATTTTGTTTCCAACAAGAACTGGGTAGACCAGTACCTGCTCAGCGTGACGAGCGTGTTGAGTCCCGCTCTGGTAAACGACTTCAAGTTCTCCTTCCAGTACTGGCAGAACCGCAACATCCCAGCCCCGTGTACCGGCGGGCCTAAGGTCTGTATAGGTGCAGGCGGGCCGGAAGTCTTTTATCTGAACTCGGTGAATTTCGCGCTCGGCAATAACTTCAATTCGCCGCAGGGGCGCGACCTGCGCAGGTTCCCGGTGTCGGACAACGTATCTCTGCAGCATGGAAGCCATCGAATTCAGTTTGGCGGTGAGTGGGAGCATTTCGATGGAACCGGGTACTGGGGGTTTTTCGATCCTGCCCGGGCATATCTGCTCTCGCCCGAATTCCTTCTCGGCGTCGGAGTGCCGGCAGCGGCCTTCCCGCTGCTGAATCTGCCGCTCAAGATCAACACTCCCGACGACCTCAAGAGGCTGCCGGTCGTGGCCTTCCTGTTGGGCATTGGGGATCGTGCGCAACCGTCCTTCCATCTTGAGAATGCGCGCGGCAACGAGCGGTTCCGCCTCTACGCTCAGGACACCTGGAAGGTGACGCCCCGGTTCACGCTCAAGTACGGGCTTGGATGGGAGCACGAATCCAACGTCCTGAACTACGATCTTCCCAAGCCGCAGTTGCTTGCGCCGCTGTATGGCAACGACTTGAGCGCGCCGGAAAAAGAGTGGAAGAACTTCCAGCCCGCGGTCGGATTCGCGTGGAATGTCGGAAAGAGCGGCCGGACGGTGATTCGCGGCGGCGCCAGCATTTTCTATGACACGCAGCTAGGCTGGTGGCGACTTGGAGAACGAGCGGTCATCGGGGCATCAGGCCGGCAATTCATAGGCAACGACTCGGTCACTAGACTGGATGGCTCGGGTCTGCCGTTCAACTCTGCGTTTTTGAATTCGCTTGCCTACCGCTACGGTACATTCCTTGCGCAGCTTCCCGCGTTGAGGGCACAACAGGAGGCGAAGTACCCGGGCACTGGTACCGCCCCTCAGATTCTGCTTGCGAAGCAGGCGAATGCGTTGGGCGCGATCTATCCCCACGACTTTCCGACCACCCAGGCGCAGCACTTCAACCTGGGCGTTCAACACGAGCTTCCCTGGAATTTCATGGTGCAGGCAGATTTCGTATATCGACATGCGATTCACGGAACGCCGGGCGGGTTCTTTGGAGCGAGCGTCGACTACAATCACTTCAATGCGGTTGGAGGACCGGTGATTCCGAAGTGCACTCCGGCGCAGGCGAACGATCCTAACGCCGAGTGTTCTTCCGGTCCGATAAACTTCTGGTGGCCCGGCGCTACGTCCGCCTACAAAGCGCTCTTGCTGAAGGTGGACAAGCGTTTCTCGCACCGGTATCAGTTCACCGCGTCTTATGCTCTCCAGTACAGCAAGAGCGTTCTGGACGTAACGCAAAACCTCAAGAACTTCTTTGCAACCTATGGTGCTGATCTCCCGAGACACAACCTGAACATCTCGGGACTTGTCGACCTGCCGTGGAAACTTCAAGTGTCGGTGATCTCCCAGGTCTTGAGTCACCCGCCGGTAGTGCCTACGATCGCAGGATTTGACAACACCGGCACGAACAACCCGAGCGGGGCTTACACTCCGCTGCTTGCGGTGTTGGGTCACGAGTACAGCGGGTTCATCAGCCAGGGAGATCTGCGTGACCTCGTGAAGGAATACAACTCCCGGATTGCCGGAACAAAGACGCCCGTCGGAAGCACGTTCCCGACGATTACCCTGCCGGCGCATTTTCAGCTTGGAGATGTATTCTCCTCTCAAGACCTGAGGTTGATGAAGACCATCAAGCTGCACGAGCGCGTCGACCTTCGTCTGATCGGCGAAGTGTTCAACATCTTCAACGTCAGCAACCTGACGAATTTCAACTTCAATCTGGCCGGACCCGCGCCGGGCATCCCGAATGCTTCGTTTGGGCTGCCTAATCAGCGAGTCGGTCAGACGTTTGGAACGGGAGGTCCGCGAGCCTTTCAGTTCGCTGCGCGTCTCAACTTCTAAAGAGGGAGGGTGCGGCGATTGCGGTCTGACGCAATCGCCGCACTCTCAACGTTTCTTTGCGCTGCAGGTTTGGGCGCAGAGATCGCACAGGGTAGCCGGGTCCGACAGGCCCGGTCCGATGTCTGGATAGCTCGGCCAAACCTCACCCGCGACTCGGCTACACCCTAGCGACCCGCAGGACTTGATCCGTAGAACTTCCAGCTCGCCTTGTAGTCGCGCGTCAATGCTTGCTTTGTCAAAATCGCGCGCACCATCTCGATAGGTATGCGGTTTTCCTTCAGTATCCGGTCGTGAAAATCTCGATTGGTCATTTTGCCGGAGTCCACCAGCTCGTGATGCAACGCGCGGAGCTGGAGTCCGCCAATAAGGTACGCAGCCTGATATAGAGGCGGATACGTTCCGTTAAACGATCGGCGCACTTCGGCGATCGCATTCTCCGGCTCGTGCCCTACACGGTTTACCAAAAGGTCGATGCATTGCTGGGGCGTCATCTTGCCGAGATGAAAACCAATCGAGAACATGATCCGTGCCGAGCGATGCATCCGCCAGAAGAGCATGCCGATGCGGTTTTCTGGTGACTTGGCGAAGTTCATGTCCCACAACAGCAGCTCCCAATACAGAGCCCAGCCTTCCCCCCAGAAAGGCGTACTGAACGGACCGCGGTACGGCTTATAGCGCGCGCTCATGAAGCCCTGTAGATGATGGCCGGGAATGAGTTCGTGGAAAACGGTCGCACGCGAAAAGTGAATGTTGTTGCCGCGCATGCTCATCATCTTTTGCTCATGAGTCATGCCGCTGGTCGGATAAGAGACGCTGATCGTTTCCCCTCCCGTAAAGAAAGGATTCACGAGTTGCCGTTCGGGCGTCATCATCTCCATTCGCCAGGTATCGCGTGCCAGTTGCGGCACCGTAACAAGATCGTGATCGTCTACAAACTTGATCGCCTCAAGAGCGAGGTCCCGGATCAGCTCGGGTTGCTTGCCGGGGTCAACGTAGAGAGTCTTAACGTGCTCCAGCGCCTTGTGCCAATCATCTCCGTAACCAAGATCGCGCGAAGCCTTCTTCATTTCTTGCTCACACCACGCCAGTTCCTTTTCGGCAATAGCGATCAGTTCCTCCGGGGTGTACGGAATCATCTCGTATTCGAGCTCGCCCATCAGGCCGTCGCGTCCGATCGGATCTCCTACGATGTCGCTGGAATCGGCCGCCCTCGCCGACGCGGTGACAGCAGGCTCAACCCGGCCCCGCTGTCCACCGCCCTCAGAACCCGTACGTGCGGCCTGCCGTGATTCCGATGAATCTATCGCTGCGATCTCTTGCTTCAATCCCGCGATCTTTTCCCCGAGAAACGTGGCGTACGCAGCCAGGGCCTGATCGGCAGACTTGTAAGGTTCATCAGCCCACCATGTAAACGTCGGGTCGTACCCGTTGTAGAACGTAAACCAATTTCTCAACGTGAGCCTTAGACCGTTGATAGTCAGCACTGCGCGATTCGCCTGAGTCTTAGTGATTCTGGTGGGCTCGCCTTTTCCCTCGGCGTTTTCATAGTTCTTCTCGCCGCCTTTGGAATCGGGCCTCATCTTGGACTCAATTGCTTTGCGCTGGGCGTCAATCTGCTTTTTCATCTCGGCCAGCAACATCGCGGCTCGCGGCGACTCGATCGGATCCATCCGCCGTCTGGCCTCTTCCAGCTCCACTATAGTCTTTGAGAAAGGAAGCAGCGGTTCTATCTCCACGTATTGTTTTGCCTGCACGTCCAACTGTCGCAGCTCGTGCTCGAGATGATTTCTGAAGAGCAGATAATCAACCTTTGCGTCGAGAGAGAGCGAGTCGAAGTTCAGCTTTCCGAGGGCCGCCAGCCAATCGCCGTAGAGCTGTCTGAGTCGAGTCTGACGCGACGGCGAGAGGAGAACCGGGTACGACCTAGCGAGGCTTAAGCGATCGGTTGCGTAGCGCTCGATGAAATCGCGCAGTTCACTCGAGTCGGATTTCAAGTCGGGTACTGAGACGTTGCTCGAAGACTTTGTTTGCGCGAGTGCCGCAAGCGCAACAGGTCCGGCGACAATAATCGATAGCGCGATCGAAATGGCAGTCAAAGATTTGTGAGCTCGCGTCATGGTGTCTCCTGGTCTAAGAGTTCTGAGTTCTGAGTCCTGAGTCGGAACCGGTACTCGGAACTCCGTAGTCAGTTTCATCGTGCGGCGTGCCCCAAAACTAATTCGAACTGTACAAGGCACGCAAGCTTGTGGATGATAACTCAGCACTCAGCACTCAGCACTCAGCACTCAGAACTCAGAACTCAGAACTCAGAACTCCCCCTTGGAGGCGCGATGAAACGCAGATCAACTCTTCTCAAGGCTCTTGTCGGAGCGGTGCTGTTGCTCCGCGCGCTCGCACTTCACGCTAACCCGGTCAGCGCACAGGGGACCCTCGCCGACTACGAAAGAGCCGAGAGCTTCCGCAATAGGCTTCAAAGCCTTGCGGTCAACATACCGGAAAGGGCCAACTGGATAGGCGTCTCTTCTCGATTCTGGTATCGGAAGTCGGTTAGAGACGGGAATGAGTTCGTGTTGGTCGACGCGGAAACCCTCATGCGCAAGGCCGCTTTTGATCACGAAAGGCTTGCGAAAGCTCTCGCCGAAGCTACTGGCAAGACCGTGAGCGCCCTCAAGCTCCCTTTTACCAGCATAAGTTTTGTCGACAATGAAAAAGCCCTAGAGTTTGTCATCGACGACACAAGATGGAAGTGCGAGCTGTCCGACTATTCCTGCAAGAAGCTCGGTCCCGTGGACCAGCGGTTCATTCGGGGCCTGATTGTTGGCGGTCTGCCGGGCCCGCAATATGATCGCGGGTCCTCCGATCCAAGGTCTTCTCCCGATGGCAAATGGGAAGCGCTGGTCAATAACTACAACGTCTTTCTGCGTGTTAAGGACAAAAAAGAAATGGTTGCTCTGAGCTTCGACGGATCGGAAGGGAATCCCTACACGCTCGCGTCGATCGCATGGTCCCCCGATTCGCAAAACATCGCCGCTTACCGAGTTCGCAGTGGATATCACCGAAAGATCCAGTATGTGGAGTCGTCGCCAGGCGATCAGCTTCAACCCAAATACTCCGCGATCGATTACGCGAAGCCCGGTGACGCGCTGGACATCCCGCAACCGGTCCTTTTTCACGTCGCCGACAGAAAGCAGACCGTAGTAGACAACGCTCTCTTTCAAAACCCTTATCAGTTGTCTCACATCGAGTGGAGAAGAGACAGTCGCGCGTTTACTTTTGAGTTTAATCAACGTGGCCATCAGGTGTATCGCGTGATCGAAGTCGACGCCGTGACCGGAATCCCACGGGCAATCATAAGCGAGGAACCAAAGACATTTTTCTGTTACTCGGGGAAGAAATTCCGACAAGACCTGAACGACGGCAAGGAAATAATCTGGATGTCGGAGAGGGACGGCTGGAACCACCTGTACCTCTATGATGGAGTTACCGGCAAGGTGAAGAACCAGATTACCAAAGGTGAATGGGTAGTGCGCGGAGTAGACAAAGTGGATGAGACTGCGTGTCAAATCTGGTTTCAGGCGAGCGGAATGTACCCCGGGAAAGATCCTTACTTCATCCACAACTATCGCATCAATTTTGACGGCACTGGACTGACTGCGTTGACCGACGCAGAGGCGAATCACACCGTAGCATTTTCCACGGATATGAAGTACTACGTGGATACATGGTCACGCGTAGATTTGCCGACGGTCAGTCAGTTAAGGAGCAGCGCCGATCAGAAGGTGCTGCTCGAACTGGAGCGAGGCGACATCCAGGAGCTTCTCAAAACCGGCTGGCGAACACCTGAAGTCTTTACCGCAAAAGGGCGAGACGGAAAAACCGATATATGGGGCGTGATCATCCGTCCTACCAACTTCGACAGCTCAAAGAAGTATCCGGTCATTGAGAACATCTATGCCGGGCCTCAAGGCTCGTTTGTCCCAAAGACCTTTAGCGTTCAACCCGGAATGCAGTCTCTCGCCGAGCTTGGCTTCATCGTAGTCCAGATCGATGGAATGGGGACTTCGAATCGATCAAAGGCCTTTCACGATGTGTGCTGGAAAAACCTCGGCGATGCCGGTTTCCCCGATCGCATACTCTGGCACAAAGCGGTTGCAGCGAAGTATCCGTTTTACGACATAACACGAGTTGGCATTTATGGCACATCGGCCGGCGGCCAGAATGCGCTGGGCGCTATGCTGTTTCACCCTGAGTTCTACAAAGTTTGCGTGTCCGCATGCGGGTGTCACGACAATCGAATGGACAAAATCTGGTGGAACGAACAGTGGATGAGCTGGCCTCTCGGTCCTGAGTATGCTGCATCGTCGAACGTAGACAATGCGCGGAAGCTTCAGGGCAAGCTGCTACTGATCGTTGGTGAGATGGACAACAACGTCGACCCGGCCTCGACTATGCAAGTCGTGAACGCACTAATAAAGGCGAACAAGACCTTCGAGCTGCTCGTCATTCCAGGAGCGGGTCACGGGCCCGGGGGCGCTTACGGCGAGCGGAGGCGAAATGATTTCTTTGTTCATCACCTGCTTGGCTCGGAACCCCCGGACTGGAACGTGCTGGACAAAGCGAAATCTGCGGCCGGCAACTGACTCCGCCGATCTAGTAGACCGTTCAGCCGAATCGTGAGGCTACAGCTAGCGAAATGTTCTGACGTCTAGCACCGCGCCTGCTACTGCGTCTTTGTGTGCGACG
This sequence comes from Blastocatellia bacterium, assembly GCA_035315885.1. Taxonomy (GTDB): domain Bacteria; phylum Acidobacteriota; class Blastocatellia; order UBA7656; family UBA7656; genus DATFXM01. The sequence continues at coordinate 24,579 of DATFXM010000195.1, read as the reverse complement.
AACTTGATCGTCACGCGGCCCTTCCCGCGCGTAAGCCGCTCTGGTATCGGATACTCAAAATCCATCAACTCGGTCGGATTGATCTCCAGCGTTTGCTCTGCCACCTTCTCGCCGTCTACCAGAATGTCGAATGCGTGCAACCTGCCTTCGCTGCCTCTATAGGTGCAAGACAAAACTGCGGCTTTGTCTCCGGCAACCTTCAATTCGTAACTGAACCAATTCCGCGCGGCGCGCCATCGCTTGCCATCGAATGAACCATCGAGCGCGCCTTCTCCTTGAAAGTGATGCGAGCGTTCGCTCTCCTGGTCCTGAACGGCCACGGCGTCGATAGTGCGCGCCTCGATTTCCTTACGCCGTGCGGCGGTGGCGGCCGCCTCGGCATTCCGTTTCTCCCATTCCGATGGTGAATACACCTTCCAGTAGACGCTGTACCGCGGCTCGAACACCTTGTAGAACGGGAGCAGGGTGACGTCGCGAGGACGACCGAGATCCTGTGTCCGAAACGTCAGTGCCGCGCCGGTCACCGGTCTTATTCTCGACAGAACTCCGTTCACTTCGCCGATGAACGCGGGCACCTCTGCGGGCTTCACTCTGCCCATCTGTGGGGCCAAGGGGCCGTACCGCTGTGCGTCCTGCAAGCTGTCCTTTCCAAGGTCTCCCGCCAGTACGATCGGCCCGTAAAGCACTGCCACCACTTTTGGATCGTCCGGCATCGCCTCCAGTCTCAGACTCATAGGCAATCGCACTTCGATCGCATCGTTGTTCTTCCATTCGCGTTCGAGAGCGACATACGAACCGGGCTTAGAAGCTACTTCCTGCCGGGCGCCGTTTATCGAGATTATGATGCCCGACTGCGCCCACCCGGGGTATCGAATCCTTATTGCGAGCCTGGTTGGCCTCGCAGCCTTGATTGTGAGCTTCGTGGAATCCGATTCGGGAAAGCGCGTTTCCTGGCGAAAGACCAGCCCTTTTTGCTTCCAGTTCAATTCCGATGGGATAAACAGATTGACGTACAGAGATGAGTCGTCGTGAAAATAGATCGTGTCTGCGTATTTTGAGTGATTTTCAAGCCCTGTGCCGACACAACACCAGAAGGATTGGTCCTCGGTCGAAAAAGTCTTGAACGCGCCCGGTCGTAGCGGGACGTAATAGCACATCATGCCTCTGGCCGGGTCCTGCGATGCGAGGATGTGGTTGTAAAGACCACGCTCGTAAAAATCCATCTTCTCCGCCGAAGGCTCCCAAGCGAAGAGGTGACGAGTGAGCTTCAGCATGTTGTAGGTGTTGCACGTTTCGGTGCTCGATGATCCAAGATGCTTTGAGAACGTCTCCGGCGGAAAGAATGCTTCTCCGTCGCTGTTGCCTCCGATCACGTAAGACCGATGGTGCGCTACTCGTTCCCAGAAGTAGGACGCGACATTGTAGTAACGCTTCTCGCCGGTTAATTCGTAGTCCCGTGCGGCGCCGATCGCTTTTGGTATCTGCGTGTTTGCATGCACCCCATTGAGCGGATCCTCACCTCGCGACAGCGGGTCAAAGATTCGACGGTGATCGAACTTGCGCGACAAGCCCAGGTAGTCCTGATTGCCTGTTTCCGCGTAAAGGTTCGCCAGCACCTCCTCCATTCCTCCGAATTCTGTGTCTAGCGCGCGTTGCTGCTGCTCGTCGCTCAGGCGATTGACCCGGAACTTCACCCAGTGCGCCATCTTGATCAGTACGTCCAGCGCCTGCCGGTCATCACAGTGGACATACACATCCAAAAGACCGGCCATTATTTTGTGAAGCGTGTAGTAAGGCGCCCAGACGCGCTGCGCTTTGTCTACGCGATCAAAGAACTCCTCGGGATACGCCGACAGAAAGCCCGGATTGAAACCGCGCGATGTCATGGCCGTCTGAACCTGCGCCAATTCTTCTACCGTTTTCTCCGCCTTCGCCTTCAGCCGTTCGTCGCCCGTTGCGGAATACATGAGCGCGCAGGCTGAAAGAAAGTGACCGACGGTATGACCGCGAAGCTCGACGTCCGGCGCCTCCCAACCCCCGAGAGGCTTGGCCGATGACGGCAATCCCGCGGTTACCCGAAAATTGTGAAGCAGGCGATCCAGGTCAAGGCTGAGCAGGTACTTCTGGTCCCGTAGCATTGCATCACGAAAGGGACCTTCGAGGAGACGAACCTCGGTGAGCGAGAACGGATACGCCTTTGACGGGATCTTGTCCGGCACGTGACTATTGCGACGCTCCTGCCCGCGGCTGGTTACGAACAACCCCAGGAGTGCGACGACACAGACAAGAACAATTGGAAGAAGGACACGAGTTCGGCGCACGGTTTATTCCTCCTTCTCAGTACAGAGAATCGTTCAAAGTTTCGGCTGGCTCCATGTTTTCAGTTGAACTCCCGCACTGGTGCGGCTTGCTCCGGCCCCGTGCGTCCCGCCTCGATTTTTGCGAGATAGTAGTTCTCGCCGCGGATCTTGTGGCCTGCGAGTCGACGCATCATGGCGATCTGACCTACGTGTGTCAACGCATCTGCAAGGGCTCCCTGAAAGAGCCGCTCAGGCGGTACGTGGAGCGTTTCTCCTGATGCGAGGTACTGATCGAGAGCATTGAGCGCGATGTGGAACCGCTCGGAATCCTCGCTCCAGGAGCCAGGTTTTGCGTTGTGCCATCGTTCCTGGCCGCGCGCAATCGACAAGGCCCAATCGATCAGGTCGCCTATGTGCGCCAGAATTTCTCCAGCGGATCGGGACCCCTCGGCTGGCCTGAACTGGCTGAACTCCTCAGGAGCGCCTCGGATAGCTTTGCCTCCACGGTACGCCAACGTGGCGACTACGTGTCTCAGCGGGAGTCCTCCGGTTTCTGATTTCGACATGCTTGATACCTTTCTTTGCAGTTGAGTTAAAGCAACGGGTGGCCGCGATCACCCCTTCGTATTCCGACCTCGTATCTTATACCACTGGATGACAGTAGGCAGTAGGCGGTAGGCAGTTTGGTTTCGGGTTTCGGGTTTAGGGTTTCTGGTCTCGAACTTCATGCTTCTTGAATTCCTTCGACTTCAAGAAACATGAAGTCCGAGACCCTAAACCCGAAACCCTTAACCAAACTGCCACCTGCACAAAAAAATTCTCTAAAGTGTCGATCCGATCAGTCCTCGCGCGTCAAACTGGTGGACGGATGATGTAGTCAAACAGGCTGCAACGACCCTTCGAACTCTTACAAAAGGAGAACTAAGATGCGACGCAACGTTTTGACAATAATTTCGTTGTTACTTCTGCCGGTTCTGTTTGGAGGCTTCACGCGAGCCGGTCAGAGCATCAGCGCGGCTGACAAAGAAAAGGCTCTCCGATATTTGAATGATACGAGGGCTCGGCTGGTTGAAGCGGTCAAGGGACTCACGGCAGACCAATTGACCTACAAGCAATCGCCTTATCGCTGGTCGATAGCCGAGATCCTCGAGCATATTACCGTCTCGGAGCAGTTGATCCAGGCTAACTACCTGGCGCGGTTGGCCTCGGCCCCCTCAGCGCCACAAGAACGTGACTCGACGCAAGTAGATTCAATGGTCGTGTCGAGAGTCCCGGATCGCTCGTCAAAGTTTCCAGCACCGGAGCCTTTGCAGCCTACCGGACGTTGGGCTCCAGCCGAGGTGCTGCAGAAGTTCCTCGACGTGAGAGCTAAGACGATTGCTTTCCTGGAGTCGTCGGCAGATCTGCGAGGACACTTGATCTCGCACCCGGTTCTGGGTCCAATGGACGGCTATCAGTGGGTGCTCACAATTGCGGCGCACACCGAGCGCCACACAAAGCAAATCGCAGAGGTGAAGGCAGACCCGCACTTTCCAGTTGAGTAACACCAGCGTTAGGCGCGACACTAAGGAGACTAGAATGCGCTATATGCTTCTGATCTATTCGAAGGAGACGAGCTCGGCGACGCCGGAAGAACTGCAGGGGATCGCGGGAATTCACCGCGAGGTGATGAACGAGGCGTTTGAAAAGGGCGTTTTTCGCGCCGCCGAGCCGCTGAAGCCTACGAGCACCGCCACCACAGTTCGCATGCACAACGGTAAAGCGCTAACCACCGACGGACCTTTTGCAGAAACGAAGGAACAGCTTGCGGGTTACTACATTCTTGATTGTCAGGACCTCGACGAGGCGATCGATTGGGCAAAGAAGATTCCTACCGCTTGTTGCGGCGGCGAAGGCTGTATCGAAGTAAGGCCGATTCATGAAATTCAGCAACCATCTTGAGACTTGATGTCGGCGATTGACACTAAAGGGGCGGTGGAATCGGTCTTCCGCGAGCAGTCGGGACGGATCATCGCGACCCTGATCAGGATATCCGGTTCGTTCGACTGGGCCGAGGAGGCTATGCAGGAGGCGTTCGCTTCCGCGCTGGCTTCGTGGCCTCAAACGGGAATTCCGCGCAACCCCGCCGCCTGGATCACCACCGTAGCACACCGGAAGCTCATCGATCGCGGCAGGCGAGAACAGACTGTCCAACAAAAAGAGGATTCGCTTCGATACGAGACACCATCGATCCACGTCCCAGACGATTTGGACATAGAACAGCAGATCATGCATTTTCCCGACGACCGATTGCGATTGATCTTCACTTGTTGTCACCCGGCATTGAATCAGGGGGCACAGGTTGCGCTGACGCTTCGGACGCTGTGCGGTTTGAGCACTCCTGAAATCGCAAAGGCGTTCTTGTTGCCCGAGGCTACGCTTGCGCAGCGGCTGGTGAGGGCCAAGCGAAAGATACAAGAAGCGCGCATCCGGTATGAGGTTCCGCCCTCGGACAAATTGCCCGAGCGTCTGGGGTCGGTGCAGGCTGTTGTTTACCTTGTATTCAACGAGGGCTACGCCGCAACCGCCGGCGACCAGCTTGTTCGGCGGGAGCTTTGCGCCGAAGCGATTCGGCTCGGCAGGTTGTTATGCGAGTTGATGCCCGACGAGTCTGAGAACATCGGATTACTCTCGTTGATGTTGCTACAGGATTCACGGCGAGAAGCTCGGGTCCGGGATTCGAAGCTGGTGACATTGGAGGAGCAGGACCGCTCGCTCTGGGACTACGTAGAAATAGAAGAGGGTCTCGAGCTCTTGGAGCGGGCGCTGCGCCTGGGGCCAGTGGGTCCTTACCAGCTACAGGCTGCGATAGCCGCGGAGCATGCGCAGGGCAGAAGTTCGGCCGATACCGATTGGCAAGAGATAGCGGTTCTCTATGAGAGGCTGCAGGCAATGAACCCATCGCCGGTGGTTGCGCTTAATCACTGCGTGGCGGTAGCGATGAGCGTTGGTTTTTCTGAAGGGTTGAGACGCATCGACGCGCTGGGCGAGTCAGTCGAACTGCAACACTATTACCTCTATCACGCCGCTCGGGCGGACATCCTGCGGAGGATGAACCATCGACACGAGGCGGCGCAAGCCTACCGCAAAGCGCTGGAGTACACCACCAACAGAGTGGAGCAGGAGTTTCTGCAACGACGGCTGAGGGAAATGGTGAGTTCTGAGTGCTGAGTTCTGAGTGCTGAGTTCTGAGTGCTGAGTCGTGAGTGCTGAGTCGTGAGTGCTGAGTCGTGAGTGCTGAGTCCTGAGTGCCAACCCCGAAGGGGTTGCGTCGTCCAGCCCAGGGTTGCCGTCTGCGGCTACCCTGGGTCGAAATGATCAAGTCCTGCAACCCTGAAGGGGTTGCGTCCGAAAGTCTGCGTTGATCGGCCCTTGCGCAACCCCTTCAGGGTTGCGGAATATACTGCGCCTTACCCAGGGTAGCCGCAGACGGCAACCCTGGGCTGGGCGACGCAACCCCTTCGGGGTTGGGAAATATCTGACGTGTTACCTAGGGTAGCCGCAGACGGCAACCTTGGGCTGGGCGACGCAACCCCTTCGGGGTTGGGAAATATCTGACGTGTTACCGAGGGTAGCCGCAGACGGCAACCTTGGGCTGGGCGACGCGACCGCTTCGGGGTTGGGAAATATCTGACGCCTTATCCAGGGTAGCCGCAGACGGCAACCCTGGGCTGGACGACGCAACCCCTTCGGGGTTGGCACTCAGCACTCAGAACTCAGAACTCAGCACTCAGAACTCAGAACTCAGCACTCATCACTCATCATCCCCTGTTGACAAGCTCTCCACTTGAGCAGAATACTGTCTCACGCTGACCGGCCGGTCAGTTGGTTCTTTCGGTCCAAAAAAAACTACATGACTGCGATCCTCTTCAGGACCGCCGTACGTCGCTACCGGAGGAAATATGAACTGTTCAATTTCAATCAGGATGCTCGCGCTGGCTGGTGTAGTCGCAGCCTTGGCAGCGCCGGCCCGCGCTCAGGAATTCGTGCGCCTGACAGGCGCTGCCTGTACAAACCCGCCGGTGCTTCACTGCCCGGACAAGGACTGTCCAGCCGACAGGGTCATAAACCAGGGCCCGGTGGTCGAGATGAAGACCCGTCGCACCTATTTCCTCGAGTATCCGTGCGATCTGAAACGAGGCGAGAAGGTCACGTTCATTCTGAGCCTGCATGGTGCCGGATCTTATGGAAACTGGCAGCGTCATTACTTCCCGATCATGGATTTCAAAGACAAGTATCGCCTGGTCATCGCGACGCCAAATTCTCCGACGCGAGTCTGGTCTGCTGACGATGACACATATCTGCAGAACATTGCCACTTCGGTGATTGACCAACTTGGGAGAGAGAACATCAAAGCATTCTGGCTTGTCGGGCACTCGCAAGGTGGTCTCACGTCGAACCGGATCATCCGAACAGACTTTTTCAAGGACAAAGTGGACGGTTGGCTCAGCTTGTCGGGCGGTCGTCTGGGCGGCAGCCCGGGTCGCGCGGCAAACTTCGGACCGCCTCGCCCGCCCGCTGCAGCCTCCCCTACAACGGGCGTTACATCGACGCAACCCACGTCCGCCTCGATCAGTGCGGCAATGGCTGCGCTTAGGGAACTCCCCTCCAACGACTTTTCGTTTATCTTCGAAACCGGCCAGCGGGAAATGGACGACAAGGGCCTGCCTGAAAAATCGGAATGGGCGGCGCGATTCAATTGCGGTCCGCGTAGCAAACCGCAAGACATTGCCGACACGAAGGCGGGCTACGTCTATGACGGCACCCGTCAGAACCCGCCGAATCCCGCATGGGGACTGCTGCCCGCGCCGGGCAAGGCTCAGCTTTTTGTCTACCCGAACTGCAAAGACGGCAGGGTGGTGGCCGACTTTGTAAGGCTTGAAAAAGGTCACACGGAAGGACTCGAGCCCAACGTCACCGAAGAGATGATCAAGCTGATGCTCTCAGCTAAAGGCGGCAAGCTTCAACAGAACAGTCAGGCGATTCGCTCACAATAAAAACAGTAGGCAGTATGCAGTGGGCAGTGGAACGGGTTTGCGTAAGTCCGCGCAATCGACAAGCTGCGCGACGTTGGTCTGATCAGTTATCGATCAGTTTCTGAGACCGCGATTTCCTTTTTCCAACAAGGTAGCCTTCGACCCTCGGTTCTACACATCGAATGAAAACAACGAGCGCCCTCCTACCGGCGTCTGTCGGGAAAAGTCATGGGCAATTGAGTGAGACCGAACGCGCGATTGGAGTCAGAATGTTGCCCTCCGTCAGGAGGGCTCTTTTTTGATTCTGCAACACACGACAATGGAATCCAGGCGAACAGAGCCCTCCTGGCGGAGGGCATGTATCTTTCGCTTGTAGTTTCTATAAACAGGCTCCTCCTGCTAAATCGCGAGTCGCGCACCCGCTCGCCCGCCAGCGCTCCATAGTATTGGCTTGTAAGAGAAATTACGTAGACTTCGCGGCGAGCCGGACGAGGGCACGCCGGAATCATTTTTTTCATCGGTTGAATGCTTTGTGTTTGACACTTCTGAAGAACCGGTGCATTCTTGCAAGGAATTCATGTTGCTGAAGGTCGTATCCTCTTTAAAAGTCGTACCCTCGTGAGTCCCGAGGCGCGTTTGTCCGTTAACACAGGGGAATAATCGCAAGGTCACATAGGATCCTTGCAGCCCTTGTGATGCATTGTTCACCTATCTTTCGGTTTGAGGTTCTCTCCTCACAGGAAACCAGAACAGGCTTATGACTGAAGCCACAATAGTCGGTACGCTCGTGAATCTGTCTGCCGTTGGATCGCCTGCTGGACCGGCGGAGCTCGATCCGATTCCTGATGCGGTCAAATGGCTAAACGTTCGCGCCGACCTCGTTGGAGATCTCGACCCAGAGCGCTTGCGTGAGCAGTTTTCTGGAAACTTGGTTTATACATTACGAAGCGAGATCGAAGGGGGAGTATTCCGAGGCTCGCCAAGAGAGCGATGCAAACGCCTTCTGCAAAATGCTAAACATTACGATTGCATCGAGCTGGAAGGCGAGCGCGATCTCGCCCCCGAGTTGCTCGAAGCTATTCCCCCGAATAAGAGATTGATTTCCTGGCAGGGACCAGCGACCTCCTGTTCGGCGTTGCAGCGCCGGCTCGACAGATTCTCCTCAGTTGGCGCTCGCATGTACAAGCTGGTGCCGATGGGAGAGCAGGCGGGTGATGAAATCGCGGCATTATCATTGTTGAAGGCGTTGAACGCCGCGGGCAGACGAGACGTCATTGCCTATACGACAGGAAAGGCGAGTTTCTGGAGCCGATTTGTCGCACTTTATCTTGGATCGCCGATGATTTTCGGGACGCTCGGGCGGCAGCAAGTCGCGCCCGGGGAACCCACCGTCGTGCAATTAATCGAGGATTATCATCTTCCAAAGTTGATGCCTCTGAAAGAGATCTATGGGATCGTAGGAGACCCGGTGCAGCATTCGCTCTCTCCGAGGTTGCACAACGCGGCTTACCGGGCGCTCGGCTATCCAGCGATGTTCCTGCCTTTTCACGCCGAGTCTTTCAGCGACTTTTGGCGCGATGTAGTTGAAGAAGGGACCTTGGAATCGCTCGGCATCCTTATGAAGGGATTCACCGTCGTTTCTCCGCACAAAGAGGTAGCGCTCAGCGCAGCATCGGCGACTAGCAGCATGGTTCGAAGAGCTGGTTCGACAAACATCTTCGTCCGCAACAATGGGACTTGGAAGGCCGACACCACAGACCCCGAAGGTGTTGTCGAGGCGATTCGGCGACGCGGCATCGATCTGGGAGGCAAACGCGTGGCGGTCGTGGGTTGCGGCGGATCCGGCAGGCCCATAGCCGCAGCATTCGATCAGGCCGGCGCCGAGGTGACCCTTGTGAATAGAGGACTCGAGCGCGGGCTTCGCGCGATCGAGTTGCTCGGCCTGCCGTTTGTGCCTCTGTCGGAGTTCTCAGTCGAAGGCTTTTCGGTGATCGTCAACGCGACGCCGCTCGGCCGGGATAACGGCGACTTGCCGTTCAAGCTCAAAGGTCTGAGCAATGATGCGGTGATTGTAGATCTTGTATATGGAGCCAAGACGACATCCTTGGTGGCCAAAGTCCTCGCGCTGGGTAGGACTGCAATCGACGGTCGAGAGGTTCTGTTCATTCAAGTGCGTCGCCAGTTCAAGCTGATGACCGGGCATGAAATGCCCGTCGATCTGGCATTGAAGATTCTCGGAATGAATCCTCAGGGCTCGAATACGCTCTCGGTAAATGCCTCGATCGGTTGAGAGGCTTATTTCGAGCGGCGGCTAAAGCCGTTATCAGGTCGATGACATCAGCGATCCGGGTAGGCAGACGATGGACTTTTACAAAGAATTGGATCTCGAGCGGGATAAGAAGGACCTGATCGATCGAGTCAAGGCACTAGCGCACGATAAATTCACGGATCGGGCGGTGCGATACGATCGGGAGGCGGTTTTTCCCGAGGAAGACTTCGACGACCTCTTTAAAGAGGGTCTGCATGCCGCAGCGGTGCCTGTCGAACATGGCGGCCTGGGGCTCGGCCCGTACAAAGGTGACGTGTTCACTCTTTGGATGATGACCAAAGAGATGGCAAAGGCCGACCTTTCGCTCGCGCGCTGCTGGGAAGGGCATGTCAATTCGCTTGTTCTGATAGACGGAATGGCCGCGGATCATCAGAAGGATCGTTGGTTCGGCGACGTAGTGCGCAAGGGTCACAAGTGGGTGGCCTGGAGCGGTGAGCCGCAAGCTCGCGCTCCGGGTGAAACGGTTCGGTTTGGCACTTACGTTAAGAGAGTGAGCGATGGGTACGTAGTCGACGGCACCAAAGTGTTCTCAACGAGCGCCAGTGGAGCTCAGTGGGCAATCCTGCTCGTGAACATGGCTGGACCGGGTGGAATTCGACATGCGACCGGTGCTCCCGAAGATCAGATTCTTCTTGCGTGCGATCTAACCGACCCTTCGCTCCAGATCGACGGTTCGTGGTGGGACCCGATCGGCATGCGAGCTACGGTCAGTCATCTCGTACGTTTTGACCGGACGTTTATACCTGAAGCGCAGATGATAGGTTATCCGGGACAGTACATGCGCGAGTCCTGGCAGACGTGTTTTATTCCTCACTACGCCGCTACATTTCTGGGCGCCGCCGAAGCCGCGTACGACTTCGCCATAGAATACGTTACTTCTCAAAAGAAGGCCGGCGATCCTTACGTGCTTCATCACATTGGCGAGATGTCGATAAGCGTGGAGACTGCTCACTTGTGGCTGAGGCACGTGGCCAGATTGTGGGAGTCAAACCGGCACGAAGAGGCGCAGGTTGCCGGAAGCCGCGCTCGCCACGTGATCGAGCACTTGGCGGAGAGCACCGTCAGGCACTGCATCCGAGCGTGCGGAGCTCGTTGTCTCAATCGGCCAAGTGTCCTCGAGCGCGTTTATCGTGACCTCTCATTTTATGTGCGTCACGACAACGACGATCATATTCTGGCCACGATCGGCAAGGAAGTTCTTGGTCAGCCTCACGACCGGTCGTTTTACAAGCCATAACCGAACTACAAAATCTCTCTCGTAAACCGCAGAGGAACATCGATGAAGGGTGAGGGTCGAAAGTTCAGTCTCGGCATATGGGTTCTTGGGTTCGGGTATTTCGTCTTTTATACGCCATACAGCGCTCTGACAAAGGCAGTCTCGAATGGACTGCTTTCAAGCGACAGAAGATCCGTGCCGGGTCCGGAGCTACTCCCTGCTTCGGTGTTCGCCACGGTGATCACTATGTTCCTCATCATATCCGCCGCTGGATGGTGGAAATACGCAGGTCGTCGAAGATTCTTCGGCGTCAGTATCCCATTTCCGAGTCGATTGACCTTTTTGTCGGGACTGTGCATCGCAACGATCATCGGCACTACTACGCTGGCGTTTTCCTTCGAAGGAATCTCAATAGTCCTTGTGCTTGTGCTGTTGCGTGGCGGCACCTTGATCATCGGTCCCATAGTTGATTACTCGCTCAAGCGCAGAGTCAGATGGTTCTCGTGGGCGGCGATGACAATCAGCCTTCTTGCTTTGATTGTCGCGCTCGCTGACGTTTCGAATTACCGGCTCACTACATTGTCGGTCTTTGTGATTCTGGCCTACCTCACCGGGTACTTCTTCAGATTTCGAATAATGACGCGCATCGCCAAGAGTGATGACCGGAACATAACGATGCGGTACTTTGTCGAGGAGCAAATCGTAGCGACGCCGGTTTTGCTTTTGGTGCTCGGAGTACTTGCGATGATTGGAAGCGGCGAGATCCTGACGGGATTTCGGAGGGGATTCACCCTCATGCTCGCCAGCGACGCCGTTGTGCCGGTACTGTTTGTAGGTGTCTTCTACGCTGCGCTATGCGTTTGCACGACACTAATATTCCTCGACCGTCGTGAAAATACTTTTTGCATACCCATGCATTGCGGCTCGAGTATGTTGTCGGGAATCGTAGCGTCGTGGTTGCTCACGCTGATCTATGGGCAGGCGCCTCCGAGCTCCGCTCAGCTCGCCGGTGCGGGGCTGATTGTGATCGCTCTCGGATTGCTATCGCCTCTGCATCACATCCGTGTGTGGCGCAGGCTCACCGACGCTCTTGCCTCGAGTCAGCTCCTGTCTCAGCTATCTATGGGGAGCTTCGAAGGTGGCGGCCGTCCGACTCGCGCCACTGCCGGAAACCAGAGCAGTATCGACCGGCTGTTCCTGTTTGTCTGCAGCGGGAACACTTGCCGTTCTGCGATGGCTGAGGTGATTGGCCGCTCAGAAGCGGCGAAGCGATTGAACCTGTCGGCTGAGCTCAAACGTGAACCGACTATCAAGATGCTGAGCGCGGGGGTCTCTGCCAAGCCCGGAGCGCCGATGACCGCTGAGGCGCAAACAGCACTGCGGCGCCTGGGGTTCACCGTTCCCGACCACGTTACGCGCCGCCTGACTGCTCAAATGGTCGAAGAAGCTGAAGTGATCTACTGCATGGCCGACTCGCACCGGCGTGCCATCATCGAGATGTATCCGTTTTCCGAGGCGAAGACGAAATGCCTCGACCCCACAGGAGACGTAGACGATCCAGTCGGCTCAGGCCTGGACACGTTCGTCTCTTGCGCAAGACAGATTCAGCAGGCCATCAGCCTGCGGTTTAATGAGCTTGGGTTCGAAGCACAGTACTGAGTGCGTACGCGCGTTGGGTCTGCCACCGTTCGACGCGTATTGCTGCTCGGGCAGGACCTGAGCTCTTAGTGGCGAGTTGCAGTAAAGTCGCAATCAATTCCGTCTGAAAGCTTAGAGGCAAGACTTGTTGCCTCTCTCCTTCAGACACAGTTTCTGATTCACGTGTTCAAAATACCGATGGCTATGGATGTATTTACCCCAATCACCGTCGCTGTGACGGGCGCTGTGTCCGGTGTTCTGTCTGGTTGGACGCGACGCACGCTCTGGTCGGGCAGCGCATTCGTAAGACTGGCCATTGTTGCAAGCATGACGATTGGAGTCTTGTCAGGCATCGCTCACGCACAAACCGGAAAGTCAGACGAAGCTCGCCCACGCCCCGCGACAAAAGGTCCGACCGCGCCTCAGGTCATTACTCGCGAAGGTGTATCAGTTGAATTCAGCATTGAGCCGCTTTCGACCGGTGATGAAGACGAGAAGAAGCTTCTGGCCGGAACGGATGCAACTATACGGTTCAAGATCAAAGATGTTAACGCTGGTAAAGTCCTGAGCAATCTGAAGCCGGCCGGATGGATCGATCGCCGCGACAGCAATCTGCCATTGGATCCGAGAGAGTGTCGCCAGAAGGTTCAATCGTTTCTCCAACCGGACTTCAACAGGGGTCCGGTAAACGATCTAAACGTCTACTTCATTCTGGCGTTGAACAACGAACCCAACATCTCGGTTCTGGACCCGCTTGGCGGTTTTGGCGGAAGCCGGTTGTACACGCTGATCAACCTGCGCAGTCCGGGAGAAGACTGGGTGATGAGCGCGGACAAGAAACGGCTCTACGTATCTATGCCGCAGGTAAACCAGGTCGCGGTGATAGATACTCAGATGTGGAAAGTCATCGCGGATATCGATGCTGGAACAAGACCATCGCGCGTGGCGCTCCAGCACGACGGCCGATACCTCTGGGTCGGCAACGATGACGCTTCAGACACCGTTAGCGGCGTGACAGTGATCGACACCGTCGAAGCGCGAGTCGCTGCGAGAATCAAGACCGGTCTGGGGAATCACGAGATCGCTTTCACTGAAGATGATCGTCTCGCTTTTGTCACCAACAAGCTGAATCAAACGGTCTCGGTCATCGATGTTCGGAAGCTAGCGGTAGTCTCGAGCATCAAGGTGGGCTTGCAGCCTTCGTCGATAGCTTTTTCAACGTTGAGCAAGGCGGTTTACGTCGCCAACGAGGGCGACGGAACGATCTCGGTAGTAGACCCGGGTCGCCTGTCGATTCTCACCACCGTAAGGGCGAGGCCCGGGCTTGGGCGAATTCGAATCCCGAGCGAGGGCCGCTGCGCGTTCGTGCTGAATCGAACTACCAGCGAAGTGTACATCCTGGACTTGTCATCGAACCGGCTCTTGCATTCGATAAAGATTGGATTGGAACCGGATCAGATCGGATTCACGCGGGAATTCGCGTACGTGCGATCGGCGAGCAGCGAATTCGTGGCGATGATAAAGCTGCGTGACCTTGACAAAGTTGGTCAGGGAGTAGCGCTCACCTGGTTTCCTGCGGGACAACGTGCTCCGAAAGCGTCTCGAGCAAGCTCGCTGGGCGACTTAATCGTGGCCGCGCCGGAAGAGGGCGCAGTGTTGGTGGCGAATCCCGCCGACAAAACAATCTTCTATTACACCGAGGGCATGGGCGCGCCGATGGGCAGCTTCGACAACTATCGTCGCGATCCCCGAGCGCTGATGGTGCTCGACAACAGCTTGCTCGAGACAACTCACGGTGTTTACCAGACTACGGTACGGCTGGGTGCTCCGGGCCATTACGACGTTGCCTTTCTGTTGGATTCGCCGCGCGTGGTGAGCTGTTTCGACTTGGAAGTCGCGGATAATCCCGCGTTGCCGAAACAGATTCCGGTGGCGTTGAAGATTCAACCCGCGACCGCCTCCGATTCGAATCACGCAATTGCACGAGTCGCCGAAGCCTCCAGGCTTGCGACCGCGCGAGTGGGCAAGACCTACAAATTGAGGTTCGAGTTGATAGACCCGGCGTCGGGTAAGGCCAAGACCGGACTGGGGGATGTCGAAGTTCTGGTATTTCTGGCTCCGGGAATCTGGCAGGAGCGTCAGCTTGCCAAAGCGATCGGCAATGATGTTTATGAGATCGCCTTTGTGCCGCCGCAACCGGGCGCCTACTACGTTTTCTTTCGATGTGCGTCGCTCGGTTTGCAGTTCAATCAATTGTCGCCGGTTGTGATCGAGGCGGCACAGTGATCGGAAGTTGAAACGCTACTCGAGACATCAAGCGGGCGTCTGCGGGAACCAGCAAGGGAGACACAATGAGTAACTCCGAATCGTCGATCATGATTCAGGCAATGAGAAAGGGCTTCTTAGTCGCGAGCATCGTGGTGCTGGCGCTCTCGGTCGTGGTCAGCGAGGCACAAACAAAACATTCGTTGCATCGCGGCATCGCTGAGATGCCGGGCGAGATATCCGAAGTCTCGATTGAAGTCGGGCCAACGACCAATGCTGAAGCATCGATTAGTCACAATAGCGGCGTCCAGCGGGGAGCAGTTGATGGAACGACGTCGGACGAATCGCCTGCTCTCAAGTATTTCACTGATGTCGTGCTGGTGAATCAGAACGGCGAGAAGATGCGTCTTTATACCGATCTGCTGCGCGGCAAAGTAGTCATCATCAATGCCTTTTTCGCGACGTGCCAGGGTGTTTGCCTGCCGCTCACTCGCAATCTGGAGAAGGTACAGGACGCGCTCGGTGATCGAGTGGGCAGAGACGTAAACATCATTTCAATAACTGTCGATCCGGCGATGGACGATCCGGCAAGCCTCAAAGAGTACGCAAAGAAACTGCATGCGCGACCGGGCTGGTACTTCATGACCGGCGAAAAGGAAAACGTCGAGTTCGCGCTGAAGAAGCTGGGACAGTTCGTAAGCGACAAACAGGATCATCTCAACATTTTGATCATAGGAAATGAGCGCACCGGACTTTGGAAGAAAGCATTCGGTCTCGCGCGCGATGAGGAGCTGGTAAAAGTAGTCAACAGCGTGCTGAACGATCAGCCCGAAAATCAGAAGTGACAACGCACAACACACAAATTCGCCGCACTGGCAAATGCCGCTCGTTCGCACTGAGCGCGGCGATGACGCTGGTGTTTGCTTCAGCTTTGTTCGTGTTTGGGGGCCGGACCGACCTCGCTGCGCAAAAAGTGTCGACCAGTCGCGAGAGCCGCGGCAAGCAGATATACACGCAGGGCACGAGCCCTTCGGGAAAAGAGATTCTCGCCTACATAGGAGAATCGTCCCTGGAGGTACCCGGAAGTACCGTGGCCTGCGCTAACTGTCATGGCCTCGACGGCAAAGGAAAGCCGGAGGGTGATGTAACACCATCTGATTTGACGTGGGAAGTGTTGACCAAGCCTTATGGTCTAAGGCACAGCGATGGCAGACAACATCCGCCGTATACGCAACGCGGGCTCGAGCTTGCTATCACGCGTGGTGTGGACCCGGGCGGCAACAAGTTGCTCAACGTAATGCCGCGATTCGTCATGTCCCGTGACGATCTGGCAGATCTGGTTGCCTACATCGAGCAGCTCGGACACGACTGCGATCCCGGAATCAGCGACGACAAGATCGTGATTGCAACCGCTGCCCCCTCAGGCGGTCCGCTTTCGCAAATGGGAGCCGCGGTGAAAGAGGTGACTGCGGCCTTCTTCGATGAAGTCAACCGCGGCGGAGGTGTCTACAACCGCAGGCTCGAACTGAAGTTCATAGAAACTGGTGCGTCGGGATCCGAGGCCCGTACAAGCTTTGAGCGCGCGATTTCAGACGGAAAAATCTTCGCGGTGATTGCTCCGTGTATCGCAGGAGCTGAGAAAGAAGTAATCCCGCTGATGTCGCAGAAGCAGATTCCGTTGATCGGTCCGCTGACTCTGTACCCGCAGCCCGACGCTGCGTTGAACCGCTACGTGTTTTATTTGCAATCGGGAGTAACCGGACAGGCGCGCGCGCTGCTCTACTTTGTTGCGAAGAAGCTGGAGCTAGCGGATCCACGGGTGACCGTGGTCTACCAGAAAAACGAAATCAACGCGTCGATTGTAGAAGCGATGAGTGACGAAGCAAGGAAGACCGGCATAAGAGCGCCGCGTTTCATTGCGTTCGACGGCGGGCTTGACGCTGCTGAGGTGACCCGGCGGCTGAAACAGGACGGTTGTGATGTAGTTTTCTGCCTTGGAAGCGGAGACGAGGCTCTTGCGTTGATGCAGGAGTCGGAGAAGCTGGACTGGTCTCCCTTTTTCTGTTTGCCGGTTGGCGGCGGCGTCGAGGTTTTCGCAGCGCCTGAGCGATTCAACGGCCGAATCTTCTTCGGGTTTCCAATCGCACCCACGGATCAAACGGTTGAGGGCAGACGAGAGCTTCAGTCGCTCATCGAGAAGTACAACCTCGGCACGGGTCACTTGAATGCACAGATCTCTGCGCTCGGCGCAGCCAAGATACTTGTTGATTCGCTGAGAAAAATCGGGAAGGACCTGAGCCGCGAGAAGCTCATTCAGTCGCTCGAGTCTGTTTACGAATATCAGACCGGGCTGACGCCCGCGATCAGCTACGGACCAAACCGAAGGATCGGCGCCCGAGGAGCGTACGTGGTCAAGGTAGATCTCAGGAATCGCCAGTTAGTGCCCGCGAGTGGATGGATTGATGTGAACTGAAGTTGAGATTTGAAGCGGTTCAAGTCCGGGAGAGAAGTTTGATGCGCTCGAAGAGACTTTCAGCAACCGTGATCTTGCTGCTTTCTTGCATTGCTTCGCCTTGCGCGACCGCACGGATGGCATGCGCTCATGGTTCCTGCTCGAGCCAACAGGAAACCTCCCGATACGTCTGCCCGATGCACGGCGATGTCGCTTCGGCCAAACCCGGAACGTGCCCCAAGTGCGGGATGTCCTTAAGACTGGAAGACAGTTCGACCGAAGGGCGCAGAGAGGCGAAACCAGCGTCAGACGATGGATCGGCGGGAGGCGGAGCGGCGGTGGCGGTTCGCCGACTGCAAAATCTCACGGTGTACGACCAGGACGGGACGAAGCTCGACTTCTACAACGATCTTATTAAGGGCAGAACAGTTGCCATCGATTTCATTTTTACGACTTGCACCACGATATGTCCGTCGTTGACCGCTACTCTTCGCAGGGTACAGCAGTCACTCGATCAACAAGGCCTGAAGGTTCAGTTGATTTCGATCAGCGTCGATCCCACTACCGACACGTCGGAGAGGCTTCGCGTCTTCTCCGCGAAATTCGGCGCGGGACCGGGCTGGAAGTTTGTGACCGGTAAGAAGGGCGACATTGATCTGCTGCTTCAGGCATTGGGTGGGGCAGTAGGGCTGAAAGACGATCACACCCCGATGGTGTTGATTGGCAATGATGCGACAAGCACCTGGACTCGAGCGTATGGGCTTTCAGCGCCGGCGAAGCTGGTGAAAGTTATTGCGGACGTCTCGGATCAAAAGGCGCTTCAAGGCGCAAAGCGTTCGCGATGAATCGCGAGTCGCGAACAAAACGTCATTAAGTGTAGTCTCGATTTCGAACCACGCGGTTGAGATTTGGTCGAGTTACGGCTGGGGTTGCTCGCGTTCCGAATGGAGATTCAAGAATCTCCGGCGGAGCGGACTGGAGGGCAAAGTACATTTCGAGTCGAGCTGGACGGCTTGGGAGGAATGGCCGCCGATAGGTATCGACTACGCTAAAGACCACCAGAAAGCGCATGGAACGCGAGTCACGGATTGTAGTGCATCTCGAATTGAGCGAGACGCGACACGCGTGTGAGAATTTTTGCAAACTCGAAGAAGTATTTGCTTGACATCAAAAGTTAGAAGAACTACGCTTCGCACGGCGACGAATCGAGTGCTTCTACTGGAGTAATTGACACGCTCTTCCAACAAGAGCCGTAAGCTCGTTAACCTCCGCCGGAGTTTTTACTTACAACCTAACCCGATCTCCTCAGTAACTTTGATGATTGCTGTTCGGCAAATTCAAAGGAGAAGTTAAGATGCTTTCCTATAAGATAATTGGCGCACAGATCGCAAAGGTATCGACAACCGTCATCATCGCATTGCTCGCAGCATTGTCCGCGGTGGCGCAAGTCTCCAGTGCGTCGCCGGACAGACCCAAGCCGGAGCCCCGGGCTCAGCAGGCCGCCCCTACATCGACGGGAATAGAGATTACAAAAGAAGTGCCAGCTACTCAGCCGGTCGCGGAGAACGGTGCCGGTGACAAGAAGCCGACGACGGACAAAGGGGACGGCCCGGCTCCCAACGCCGGCGAGGCGGCGGTGACCCCGACGACCAATCCTGTACCGCAACCGGCCCCGCCGTGCAAACGGATGCTTACGGCCGACGTTGTAGCAATGCCTCAGCCATTGATGCTGAACCGGCTGGGAGCCGCAATACCCGATGGCCTCATTTTCGCGCTCAAGGGCGATACGGTCATGACCGGCAACAGGATTGCGCTGCGGCCCGGGAAGAGACCTCGGCCGCTGGTCCTGCGCGCAAACGTCGGTGACTGTTTGACGATCAACTTCACCAACGCAATACCGGCGAGCACCTTCACAACGACGTTCATGAGCGGCGCGAGCGGGGGAACGACCGAAGTGTCGCTTCACATACAGGGTGTCGAGTGGGTTAAGGGGCCTCAGGATGATGCTGCTTTTGTGGGCAAGAACAACTCGAGTCTTGCGAGCGCGGCTGGGTCACCAGCGCCGATGCCTCCGCAGACGCTAACCTATACGGTATTCGCAAGACAAGAAGGCGTGTTCTTGATGTACACGATGGGAGACACGAGCTCGTTAGGTCAGCAGCTCGTGCGAGGGCTATTCGGCTCGCTCAACGTGCAGCCTGCCGGCGCCGAGTGGTACAGGAGTCAGGTGACCGCCGACGACCTGCTGCTTGCGACTTACAATGCCAACAAGCCGGATCAGGTACCGCCAGGTTCGCTCAACTGCTCGAACGCGACCAACTGCGTGTTCAACCTGAATGGTCATTCCACGAAAGTGCTCAAGACGCCGGCCGGATTTCTCAATACGCTCGATAATCATCCTCTGGTCGACTACAACGCGAAGTATCCTTCTGGAAAGCCGGTGCTCAAGATGTTGGACAACAACAACAACATCGTGCACAGCGATCTGACCGCGATAATCACCGGGCCGAAGGCAGGCAGGTTCCCCGGAACCACCGGCGTAAACAAGCCTGAGCCGCCGTGCAACGCAGAGAACAACCCTGCGCTGCCGAGCGGGAAGATAGATCCGCTGTTCTGCGGGAATCCAGCGTCACCCGACCGCAAGCAGCCCTATCGAGAGATCACCGTGATGTATCACGGAGGTTTGACTCCGGTAGTGGCGCAGGCATTTCCGGTTTTTGCCGACAGCAGCAAGACTCCGGGTTCATCGGCGACGATAGCGCAGATGCTGGTTGCGGGTCAGGATGCGTTCGCGATCAACTACGGCACCGGCGGTATTGGCGCTGAGGTTTACGCCAACCGCATCGGCGTAGGTCCGATGGGCGCTTGTTCGGACTGCAAGTTTGAAGAGTTCTTCTTGAGCGCGTGGCCGATTGGGGATCCTGCGATGCTTGTAGACAAGCCTGCCAACTCGCAGCAGCTTGCGACGAACCCGCCATTTCAGCCTCCGTGCAACACGACTGCATCCTTCAACCAGCCGCCCTGCGGGGGTCAGAGGTCTAGCAACAGTTTTCCTTACACGATGACTCCGCAGATGAAGGCTACGGCGGCGTTCTTCCCCGACGACCCATCGAACGTGTATCACAGCTACATAAATGATCACGTCAAGTTCAGGATACTTCAGAGCGGACGAGACGTGTCGCACGTCCATCACCAGCACGCGCATCAATGGCTACAATCGCCCAACAGCGACGAGGGGAGCTATCTGGACAGTCAGATGCTGAGTCCGGGCGCGAGCTATACGCTGGAGATGGTTTACAACGGCAGCGGAAATCGCAACAAGGTAGTAGGAGACTCGATATTCCACTGTCACTTCTATCCGCACTTTGCTGCGGGAATGTGGGCGATGTGGCGCACCCACGACACGTTCGAGTCTGGAACGTTTGTCTTTCCAAACGGTCAAGTGGTGCCCGGATCTCGCGCGCTTCCGGATGGCGAGATTGAGGGCGGCAGTCCCACTCCCGCCATTGTCCCGATGCCCACGATACCGATGGCTCCGCTTCCGGCTTACGCACAGATCCAGCACGGCGCGACGGTCAACGGGGTTGCGACAACCTTCGGAGGGCAGGTGGTGATCGGCGGGACCTGTCAGTCGAACAAGATCAATGGTCTCGACGTCATCGGCGGTTGCACCAACGGAGCGCAACTTAACGGGACGGTATTGAACAGCCAGTTCAATGGAATGACCTTGACCGGACAGTTTCAGCCGTCGCCGGGGAATCAGATTTTGAATCCCGGATTCCCGTACTTCATACCTGGGATTGCCGGAGCGCGGGCGCCGCACCCGCCGCTCGATTTCGCGCCTGACGGAGCGGGTGGATTCCTGGACGGGGGCATGCCGCGACACGTGGTGACCGGTGGATCGATCGGGAACGAGAGTCACGACACGCTCGATTGGAGCAAGGACCTCGCAACCATGAAGGCGGTGCAATTGCCTGAGGTCGGAACCGACGTGGAGAAGGCGGCGATGACCTTCTTTGGCAAGCGGTGCTATCCGACTTTCTTCCCGGATGGCACGCCCGGCAAGTGCCCGTCGCCTCCAAGCCAGAATCCGCAGAGCACTCTGAATCAACCTCCGACCGGGTTCTTGCTCAACGGCTTGCCGCGCGGACCTCAACCGGGAGCGCCGTTCGCCGATCCTGCGATCGACGACAACGGCAAGCCAGTCGGGACGAAGAGAACCTACAAGGCGGCAGCATTTCAGCTCGACGTTGTTTTCAACAAGAAGAGATGGCACTACCCGCAGCAGCGCATGCTTTCGCTGTGGAACGACGTAGCGCCGACGCTCGCGTTCAACGGCACTAGCGGCCGTCAGCCGGAACCGCTGTTCTTCCGCGGCAACTCGGGCGACATCATCGAGTACTGGCACACCAATCTGGTACCGAACTATTACCTTGTCGATGATTTTCAGGTGAGAACTCCGACCGACATCCTCGGCCAGCACATTCACCTTGTTAAGTTCGACGTCACTTCGTCGGATGGCGCGGGCAATGGCTTCAACTACGAGGACGGCACGTTCAGCCCCGAAGAAGTCCAGGAGATGTTCGCCGCGCTCAATAAGCCTGGCGGATCGTGGACCCACTGCACGGGTTGTCCAACGGACCTGCGACCGCCGCAGCCGCCGCCTGCCGATATCTGTTCGGGACCTCAACAGCCGGCTCAGTGTGCGCACGACTGGCTCGGCGCGCAAACGACGATTCAACGCTGGTATCTTGATCCGCTGGTCGATGACTCGGGCGTGGACAGAACTCTGAGGACAGTGTTCACGCACGATCACTTCGGACCATCGACTCACCAGCAGGCTGGCCTCTATGCGGGGCTGCTGGTTGAGCCGCAGGGTTCGACGTGGACGTCAAATGACGGAGCAACGACCTTCGGTTCACGATCGGATGGCGGTCCTACGAGTTGGCAAGCGCGGATACTGACCAGGAAGCCGGCGGACAGTTATCGGGAATTCATGCTTGAGTTCCAGGATATGCAGCTCGCGTATGCGTGGGCGACAATCGGGAGCGAGAGCCCTCCGATAACCAAGCCGAATCCTGACCCGAAGAAGGGGTGGATAGATCCGGCTTATGCGATCAATGCGCCCTCTCAGAGTCCAACGTCCGCGGCGCCTACGCTGATCAGCACCGGAACGAGTGCGGTTCCACCGGGGACGCAGTCAGTCAACTACCTGAATGATCCCCTTGCGTGGAGGGTTGGGCAGTTTGGCGATTTGTCGAATGTTTACGACTCGGCGTTCAAACAGGCAAGCAATCTGCCGCCTAACGGGGACCCCGGGACTCCGCTGATGCGCGCCTATCAAAACGACAACGTTCAGGTCCGGCTTTTGGTGGGAGCTCATGTGTTTGCGCATCAGTTTGACTTGTTAGGTCCGACATGGTTCGCCGAACCTTCGTGGAAGAACTCCGGATACCGCAGCGCTCAACCGATGGGACTGTCCGAGCACTTTGAGCTTCTGTTCAAGGTGCCGGCGTCTTCGGCTCCAAGCACCGGGCGTAAGTGTCCCGATGGAAGGTCGAGCGGGAACTGCGCCGATTATTTGTACAGCCCGAGTATGGATGGGAGCGGGCTATCGAACGGATTGTGGGGACTGTTCCGGTCATACGATCCGACGCAGACAGCCAATGCGCTTGCGGCGCTTCCGAACAACCCGATCGGTGCGGGCTCGCCTGTGTCTTATTCGACGTGTCCCGCGGCTTTGACTCCGCCGGCGGTGAAGCGGGTGTTCAACATCACTGCTGTAACATCTCAGAAGGCGGTAGCGGGCGGTCAGATCGTGTTCAACGATCGAAGCAATAAGCTGACAAACAAGCAGGGAGTTTTGTATGTGCGCAGCGAAGACCTGGATGCACAGGGTAAGCTGATAGGACCAGTTGAGCCTCTTATTCTGCGTGCCAATGCTGGAGATTGCGTCGAAGTGAATCTGACCAACGCAATCGATCCGTCATCGGATGTCTTCCAGGCGCGATTCTTTATGGCGCCTCCATTCAACGGGACGAACCCGTCGACTGGGCAGCCGGTGTTCCAATCCCAGATGTCGGGCTACGTTGGGCTTCATCCCCAACTGCTGTCCTACGACGCAGCCCAAAGCTACGGAATGAACGTTGGCTGGAACAGTCAGGGTCAGACGAACCAGCTTGCGGCTTTTGGCAAGACGGTGAAGTACCAATGGTACGCTGGCAAGATCGATCGCGACGCGTCAGGAAAGCTTAACTACACGCCGGTGGAATTCGGCACGCTCAACCTGTTCCCTTCCGATCCGTTCTTCCAGCATATCAACGGGCTGATTGGTCAGATGATCATCGAGCCGCCAGGCTCGTCGTGGAATTGCGGCGAGGTTGGCACTAAAACGAGCTGTGATGCAACTGGCCAGAATGCACCCACGACGCGGGCTTCCGCGACCATAACTTTGACGGACAAGACGGAATTCCGAGAGTTCTCGCTGATGCTGAGCGACGAAATTCGGATTTCCCCTAATGCGGACGGTACAACGAACAGTGCGGCGGTGAACTTCCGGACCGAGCCGTTCAAGTTCCGGTACACCAACAACGCTACGAATGACTTCTCATGCATGTTGTCGAATCTGCTCGTTCAACAAGCTCAGAACAATCCTCAAACTCCCATCTTCACCGCCGGGGTTGGCAATAAGGTCCGATTCCGCCTTTCCCATCCGTTTGGGACGGGTACCTCTCAGGTATTCACGCTGCACGGGCACGTATGGCAGAGGAACCCGTACGTCGGTGACTCGAAACAAATCGGAACTCAGCCTCTCTCGCAGTGGCTGGGGTCCAGAGACAATCATGGGTCAACCGACCACTTCGATCTGGTAGTGGATAAGGCGGGAGGCGAGGCCGGGCGGGAAGGCGACTATCTGTACACCGTTTTCGTTCCCATCCAGGCGAGACAGGGAACCTGGGGAGTATTCCGGGTTGGCGACCCCAAGGATCCGCAACCAAACGCGGCGTGTACACCGGTGTCCCAACCTGGCTATGTTCCGAAGCCACCGAAGGACGGCCTGGATGGCTTCATCAGACCACCTCTTAACCAGAATACAAAGAATCAGTGACGCGACTCCATTGACCTTTCGGGCTGACTGTCGAAAGTCCGCCCGGAAGGTCCGTGTGTCGAAACGGTTTGTCATTTATCTGTGACACTGCTCGGTCTGGCTCCGAGACTTGAGTGGGCCCAGCGGAAGAAGGCAATTCAGTCCTAAGGAGGAACGATGGCAGGCAAATCGAGTGGCAAAGGCGGCGGAGGCCAAGGCGGCGGCGGAGGTAAGGGCGGCGGCGGAGGCAAGGGCGGCGGCGGCGGCGGAGGTAAGG
>DATFXM010000194.1:0-252663 GCA_035315885.1 Blastocatellia bacterium | reverse complement strand
CGGAGAAGGGGAGCGATAACAGGAATTTAAGTTCATAAGTTCATCCGCTTCTGTCGATTTAGAACGTGACACCCGCCCTCTCTGCGTGAGCGAGAATGTTGCTGTTGATCTCCAACGCGAGTTGGAGCGCGCGCTTTCCATCTTCGCCGCTGACTTCGACTTTCTGACCGCTGACCGCTCTCAGGAAGGATTCGATTTCCAGAGAGAGAGGCTCGCCCCGTTCGACGGGCAAAGCCCGGATGTCGAAGTCCATTCTTCCCGAAGGCTGAGTCTTGATGCTGACCGCCATGCTTTCCTGAGCGGAATAATCGATCGACACGTACTCGTGTGGTTGAAAGAAGCGAACCTTCCTCACCCGCTCGGCCGAGACGCGGCTGGCGGTCAGATTCGCAACGCAACCGTTTTCAAACTCAATTCTCGCATTTGCGATATCGACTTTGGAACTGAGGATCGGCACACCGGATGCGCGGACCTCGCGAACTTCGCTTCGGGCCAGCGACAAGACTACATCGATATCGTGTACCATCAAGTCCATTACTACATCGATATCGAGGCTGCGAGGAGTAAAGGGACTGAGCCGGTGCGCTTCGAAGAACAGCGGCCTGGTGACGATCCGCGAAGCGGCGGTGACCGCGGGGTTGAATCTTTCCAGATGGCCAACTTGCAGCACGGCCTTGCCTCGACGGGCAGCGCTGATCATCTCTTCGGCCTCCGCAAGCGAAGCCGCGATGGGCTTTTCCACCAGCACCGCAATGCCTGCCTCCAACAACTCGCATGCAATCGCTTGATGTGAGACGGTAGATGTAGCTACGCTGACCGCGTCCACGCGTCCCATCAGATCGCGATAGTTGGTGCCGAACTCCGCACCGTACGTCTCCGCGACGCCTCGCCCGCGCGATTCGTTGAGATCACACACCGCGACAAGTTTTGCGTGGTCGTTGGATGAATAGATGCGGGCGTGCTCTCGCCCGAAGTGCCCGACACCTACAACCCCCGCTCGAATCATCGATGCTCTCTTGCTTGCATAGAATCTGCGGAATCACAGCTTGACCGGTGTCAGCCGCGATTCATAGACTGTGGACTTATTTGAATCCAGTTTGCATCCAGGCGATCCGACAAAAGCAAAATATTAGTGGAACCGTACAGCGATGCCAAGTTTTGCGCGCCACTAAGAGGCGGATTGGGCGGCGGCACAGCTCGCCGAATATCCGCCGCAGCAGTGGACCTGTTACGCGCCTTCTTATCGAAAACCCGAACGGCTGAACAACTGCCTTCTCCCGCCACTGACATCCCAGGTTCTACTGCGAGTCCGCAAAAAACGTGGCGAACTCCGGACGTCCTTTTGATCCTCCTGATCTGCGCGATGACATTCTTCTACGGCCTCGGAAGGCTCGCGCTTATTGGACCCGACGAGCCGCGCTATGCCGAAGTGGCAAGGGAGATGTTTGAGAGCAGCGACTACGTTTCGACGAGGTTGTGCGGGTGCTTATGGTTTGAGAAGCCCGCATTGTTGTATTGGGTGGCGTCGGTATCGTATCGAGTACTAGGTGTGAACGAGCTGGCGGCGCGTATTCCATCGGCGGCGTCGGCATGCTTGATGGTGCTGATCCTTTACTACGCCGTGGCCGCCCTCGTGTCACGGAGGATGGGAATGATCGTTGCCGCAGTGGCGGCAACCAGCGGGATCATCATCGGCTACGGCAGGGTCGCGGCTCCCGACATGCTGCTGACTGCGGCTATGACATGCGCAGTGCTGGCCGGCTTCGCCGCGGTGACGGGCGACGCCAATCGCCGGACGGCCCGGTGGGCGTTGTGCGGAGCGGCACTCGGACTCGGGGCTCTTGCGAAAGGGCTCGTAGCCATTGTCCTGGTGCCGGTGATAATTGGAGCATTCATGCTGTTTCAGCGACGGCTTGGAGCGCTAAGGCTTGCGGGGCTGGCGGCGCTTTCGGGTTGTTGCGTACTGGTGTGCGCGTTGTGGTATCTGCCCGTTACGCTCAGACACCGCTGGCTGTTCGTGGATGAGTTTCTGATCAAACATCATTTCAACCGCTACACGTCAGATCAGTTTCATCATCCGCAGCCGTTTTATTTTTTCCTGGTAGTCGCAATCCTTGGCACGCTTCCATGGGCTCCGTTCATGATCCCTGCGTTAGGCCGTATTCGCCGGTTGAAACCACTTGAAAGCCGTATTGAGTCACTGTTGATGCTGGCATGGCTGTGGGCCGGAGTGCCATTGCTGTTTTTCTCATTGTCCGGCTCCAAGCTTCCCGGTTACATATTGCCCGTCTTTCCCGCGCTCGCGATCGTGATCGGCTTCGAAGTCGAGAAATACATATCTGGCGAGCGATCGCTTTCCTTAAGGGTTGCCGGCTGGATACTCGCGGGTGTTGTGACGTGTCTCCCTGCGGTGCTGATTCTATACCTCAGGCGATTCAATATAGATGCACCGTTCGGCCGCTGGATCTTCGCAGGATTGCTGTTGGTGTGCGCGGCCGCCGCACTGGGATCGGTTATTCTCAAACGGGAGAAGCTGCTTCCCGCAACTACGGTAGCGGCAGTCTGTGTGGCAGTTGTTGCTGTGGTTCTTCTTTCGCTATCCCAACTCAACGAGACTCAGAGTCTCAAGCCGATGTCCCTCGACGTGTATGAACGGCTCGAACCCGGCGAGCGAATTTGCTTTTTCATCAAAAAAGAGTTCGCGCCGGTGTTCTACGACCGTGGGCGGGTGATCTGCGACTTTGAGGGGATGGACGTGCTGAACGCTCTCCGTGAAGACATTCTCGCCAGGGCGCTCGAGCTTGAAGCAGGCAAGCACGCAATTGTAATCACGACGTCCAACTGGCGCCGCGGTCTCGAGACTGATCCCCGGTTTGATGTCGAACTGCTTTCAGAACAGGGAGACGCGTTGGCCTACAGGGTCCGATTGAGATGGTGACGATGTCATCTCTTTCGAGGCTTATCAGGCGTTTGAGGCGGCGTCGGAATTGCGTCCTGAAAGAACGCAACCACTCGTGAATCGTAGCCAGTCAGCTCTTCGTCGTATAGCCGCTCCATCCTGGACCTTGGAACCTCGAAGATTTCCTTCTGGTCCTTCGTCTTGTCGTACAGCTCGCGAGTCAGTTTATCGTAGCTGCCGGTTCCCGGCGCCGTAATAAACAGGAATCGTCGACCCGCCGACATCTTCACGGATTCAAGAGCGGGAACGGAATCCTCATGTCGCATGAGATAAAGTTGCATTCCGAGCGCGGCAAGCTGCTGAGTCGCTTTCGAATCGATAAGATTGTTGGCGAAGGAGCTGTCCTTTCCAGCGAACGCCTTAAGTTCGTGGTTCACGAACGCGTTCGCGTCCGGATATACCGAATCCACCGCAACGGCCTTCACCACCGGACTCTGGCTCGATGCCACTACCGAAACATAGCCGCCAAGATCTACACCAAAGAGCCCCACCCTGCCGTCGAGGATATCCTGACCCGTTTCGTTCTTGCGGTTCTTGAGAAATTTGATGGCGGACAGCAGATCTTCCTTCTCGTACATTCCCAGTCCGGACCATTTGATGGAGCTCTCGCCGTGGCCACGTGAGTCGGGCAGCAGAATGTGATAGCCCGCTTTCCAGAGTTCGAATCCGAGCGTAAGCATTTCACCGCGGTTTGAGCCGTAGCCGTGACTTAATATGATCGCAGGCGCCGGCTTGCCCTGGCTGAGGAACCAGCCAACCGACGATGTACCGTCGTGGTTCTTCCATTTTTCCTCAGACCACATCGGCTGCTGTAGAATTATTTGAAAGTCTCTTGGAGAAGCGTGTATCGCCTGACGCGCGGGGTGAGTCAGCCTGTGAACCAGATAGAAATCGAGCGACCCCACACCAACAACCAGAACAACGACCGCAGGGATGAAAACCCACAATATGCGCTTTAGCGTGACGCGCAGATCTTTTGCACTCATCGTCGGCCTCGGAACAAATGGGGCGGAGTGACTAACGAGGGGCACGCGGAAGTGATAGATAACATTGGAGGGGCGGGAACTACCGAGCCAGTATACAGCAACGTGAAGGGATTGCAATAGTTTCGGTTAGAAGAGGTTGGGCGTTCGAGTTACGGGTTTCTGGTTTCGAGTTTCTGGTTTTCATGTCGTTTCGCCGGCGGCGTAGACTCATTCACGCCGGCGGCTTGGCACAGCGGTCCTTTTCAATCCAAAATCCAACTGGCAAGTGGACGTTGCGGGGCACGATGTCCAAGTTTGATCGTATTAGATGGTGGCCTTGTCGCCCGAATGCGCGATTGGGTGAGTCAGGTTTCAGGCAACGCAAAGCCTCGCAAAGACCGCAAGGGTTCGTCAGCTTTGCGAATCTTTGTGTTTCTTGCGTGAACGCCGACTTCCTAATTCGCCAGAGAGGTGGCACAACGGGACCGAATTCCGAAACCGAAAACACCTACCGGAGGTCGACCTATTGATTGCTCAGTTGACCGGCAAGTTAACATATAAGCTGCCCAATTCCGCCATCATCGATGTTGGCGGCGTGGGCTACGAGGTTCACATTCCAGTTACCACCTTTTATGAGCTCGGCGAACCAGGCTCTGAGGTCTCGCTCAAGATCCACACCCATGTCCGCGAGGACGCCATTCAACTATTCGGCTTCCGCACATACCGCGAGAAGGACTTGTTTCTGAAACTCACCAGCGTAAGCGGAATAGGACCAAAACTCGGCATCACGATGCTGTCAGGCATGCCTGCAGGAGACCTGATCCGGGCGATCAAAGCCGGCGACCTGGCGAAACTTACTGCGATCCCCGGGGTCGGGCGAAAAACCGCAGAGCGAGTTGTAGTCGAGTTAAGGGATAAAGTTTCTTCCGATGCCACCGACTTACAAGAAGCCGAGCCCTTGCCCGCTCACGAAGGCCAGTTGGAATCGGTCAGGGGCGATACGGTAGCGGCGCTCATTGCGCTCGGTTACCCAAAGCCGATGGCGGAACGGGCCGTTGCCGCGGCGCTCGCCGAACAGGGTGAGGTGACGATCGAAGCCGTACTGAAGCGTTCGCTTAAACGGCTCTTCAAGCCCTGACAATAGCGACGCAAAAATGAAAGAATCCTTGCGTGAGTGAGACCTCCGAAGGACGTCAAAAAATCCGATTTTGTTGGGAAAAATTGAGGTCGTTTGCTGCGCCACACTGCGTTGTTTTTGAGTTAACAAAACGATCACATTTTTTCATTATTAGTTTCGGTTTGAGATTGCCTTTTGGGAGTAGCTCCCATATAATCCGCGTCGCTTTAGAGAGAACCCTCTCTTACGCGGCTCAACACAAGAGAACTTGTCCCGAGTGGGATCTCACAGGCGGGACAGTTGAGGTGCGAGGAACTTAATCGAGAACACTGCATCGACGAAGCCGAATTCAAGAAGCCGAATCGACCAGCGTATCAAGTGATTAGCATCGGGATCTGACCGGATTACTGACCGGGATTACCAGGATGGGGTCCGAGACGCCTAACATAGAACTGGCGGTATGCCCGCTTTGCCATGGTTCAGGATGGGAGCTGGTCGAGGGCAGAGGCGTCCGGCCGTGCTCCTGCAAGCAACTTGGGCGAAGCGATTTAGTTCTCGAGCAGGCACGCATTCCGCGACGGTTCGGTCCTTGTACCTTCGACAACTTTCAGCCCGTTTGCATCTCGGTGGGTAGAGCCCTTCTCGCAGCCAAGAAGTTCGTGGACGAATATCCACTGGTTGATGTCGGGCTGCTGCTATTGGGTCGCTGCGGAGTAGGGAAGACTCACCTTGCAGTTAGCGTGCTGAAGGGCCTGGTTTGCAAGGGCGCGACCGGACTGTTCTACGACTTTCGCGACCTGCTGAAAGAAATACAAGACAGTTTCAATCCGAATACTCACACCTCCGAACTGAAGATTCTTGCACCCGTATTTGAGGCGGACGTGCTCGTACTTGATGAACTGGGTGCCAGCAAGCCGACCGAGTGGGTACAGGAAACGATCACACACATAATCAACAAGCGGTATAACGAGAAGAAGATCACGATCTTCACCTCAAATTATCTCGACTTATCGACGGGCGGCGCCTATGACGAGAGTCTCACGGATAGAGTTGGAGTAAGACTGCGGTCCAGGCTTCACGAAATGTGCCGGCCTATTCTCATGGAAGGCGCGGACTACCGTGAGATCATCAAGGAACGCCGCGGCAGCCGCTTCTCCGGGTAAAAGATAGTTCGGAGTTCTGAGTCGCGGCCTTGGAGTCAGTATTAAGCATTAAGCATTACGCACTCAGCACTCAGAACTCGCACTCAGTACTCAGAACTCATGAGCGCATTGCCAATCATGATCGGCGTGCTTTGCACGCTAGCCATTGCATACCGTTACTACAGCGCCTTCATTAGTGCCCGCGTGCTTGCGCTTGACGACTCTCGCACCACTCCCGCTCATTCGCAGTTCGATGGCCAGAACTACTACCCTACAAACAAGTGGGTGCTCTTCGGGCATCACTTCGCCGCAATATCAGGAGCGGGACCTCTGGTTGGCCCGGTGCTCGCAGCGCAGTTCGGCTATCTGCCCGGCCTCCTTTGGCTGGTAATCGGCGTAACAATCGGCGGGGCGGTGCACGACTTTATCATCCTCGCCTCGAGCGTCAGGAGGAAAGGGAAGTCCCTCGCCGAGATTGCGAGGACCGAAATAAGCCCACTATCCGGTCTGATAACCGGCATAGCAATCCTGTTCATAGTAATCATCGCGCTGGCCGGTCTCGGCCTAGTCGTCGTAAAGGCGCTGGGCGAAAGCCCCTGGGGTACTTTCACCGTCGGTTTCACCATTCCCCTCGCCCTGTTCATGGGACTTTATATGTATCGCTTCCGAAAAGGCCGGATTCGGGAAGCGACGATAATCGGCGTGATCGGCTTGTTCGTCGCGGTAATACTGGGAGGGCGGATCGCCGAGTCTTCGTTTGCGCCGGCATTCACTTTTTCCGAAGCGTCGATTACTTATCTGATGGCGGCTTATGGCTTCATCGCGTCGGTTCTGCCGGTTTGGATGTTGCTTTGCCCTCGAGACTACCTGAGCTCATTTCTGAAAATCGGGACGGTCGCCTTTTTGGTGATCGGCGTTCTGTTTGTAGCTCCCCATCTACATATGCCTGCCATCACCCCGTTCGTAGCAGGCGGCGGCCCGATCATTCCCGGAAAGCTTTATCCGTTCGTGTTCATAACCATCGCTTGCGGTGCGATCTCCGGTTTTCATTCTCTGATCAGTTCAGGCACGACGCCCAAGATGCTGATGCGCGAAACCGATGCACGAATGATTGGCTACGGCAGCATGTTGATGGAAGGGCTGGTCGGCGTTGTTGCACTGGTGGCGGCGACATCGCTTTTGCCCGGCGACTACTTCTCGATCAACGTAGACCGCAATCGTACCAACTACGTCCAGTTCGTTGAGACAAATGTCGCCCAGGGCTTTGACGTTCGAGAACAGAAGCTGGATGAGCTTACCCGAGAAACAGGCGAAAAAGATTTGAGAGGCCGCACTGCAGGCGCGGTAACGCTGGCGGTGGGAATCGCTTCGATCTTTTCGGCCCTTCCAGGTATGGGCGGTCTGATGAAGTACTGGTATCACTTCGCAATAATGTTCGAAGCGCTGTTTATTCTGACGACCATCGATACCGGCACCAGAGTAGCTCGTTTTATGCTCGGGGAATTTCTTGGCAGGTTCTACAAGCCTTTAGAACGCGCCGACTGGCTGCCGGGCGCAGTCATCACCAGCGCGATGATCGTGGGAGGATTCACTTACTTCATCCGCACCGGTTCGGTCTCAACTATCTGGCCGATGTTTGGAATCGCGAATCAACTCCTCGCAGCGATAGCCCTGTGCGTCGGTACCACGGTGATCATCAATTCGGGACGCGCGAAGTACGCATGGGTCACCATCACCCCGCTGGCGTTTGTGGCTACGACAACGCTTACGGCGGGATGGCAGTCGATAACCGGCATATTCATGGTTGAGGCCAGCAAACCCGAAACCGCCTTTCGTGGGTATCTGAACTCCACCCTTACTTCAATAATGATGGCCTGCGTAGTGATCGTGCTCGCTGACTCGATGGTGCACTGGCGAAGGACGCTTGAGAAGTACCGAGTTCTGAGCACTGAGTTCTGAGTACTGAGTCCTGAGTACCGAGTTCTGAGTACTGTCTTCAAAGCGACTCTTTTGTCTTAGAGCTCCCGACTCAGAACTCAGGCCTCAGAACTCACTCTGTACCCGCCATCGAATCTCTCGATACGGCCATCCTCTTCCAGCTTTTCCAGATGGGCGACCGTAGATCGCTCCGCCAGACCGTACATAGCCGGCGCAACATCCGTATACGCGAGCGGAACTATCTCGTGCGGGAGTCCTGTCCCCGATCTGACCGCCTCGAGAATTCGCTCTTCCCGCATCGTGCGGTGCGCGATGTACTCCTCGATCTTGAACCGCGCTGATCCGATGGCCGGTCCGTGCGCGGGAAACAGAGCCGTCAGCCGCTCGAACGCGAGCAGTCGCTTTAGCGAATCGAAATACTGACGCATGTTCCCCTCCGGTGGGTCTATGACTACTGTGCCCAGTCCCACGACGAGATCACCGGTCATCACAGATCCTGAGACTTCATCGTAAAAGCAGAGGTGCCCGCGCGTGTGGCCCGGCGTGTACAACGCTCGAAGCCGCCAACCCGGATCACCCTTGAGCTCGATCAACTCTCGATCCTGGACTGTCCTATCGATTCGAACTACGTGAGAGACGCGGCTCGCAGTGAGCGGATGGGCGGCCACCGGCACGTTCAAACGCTGGCTGAGGTGATTTGCCCCTCCAATATGATCCGGATGATGATGAGTCAGAAATATCTCCCTTATTCGGCGACCTTCGGTCATCAAGCCATCGATAAAGCGATCCAGTTCCTGCTGCTCTTCTTCATAAGGCGACGCGGGATCGATAACAATCATCTCCTCGCCGCCGACCAGGTAGCAGTTCGTGTGCGTAGCCGGTGGCAATGTAGGAGTCTTGACCGGAAAGAAGAAGATTCCGGGTCTGGACTCGATGCGCCGGACTATGCCGCGCTTCGACTCGGGAATTGCAACCAGAGCGCGAGCACTCTCATCCAGGTCGGGTGACGTAGCCGCGAGAGTTCTGATTATGTACAGCGTAGGCGGCGCCAGGATGACCGGCTCTCGCATCCAGCGTTCGAGGGCGTCGGCCGGTCGGATCCATTCACCGTGGATCAGTTCACCGGACTCTATGGTTGGCTCCTGACCCTCGGGGAGCCATGCCAGAAAGAACCAGGTGTCAAAGCGGCGGGGTGCAAATGGAGGCGTCACCCATCGGCCTGCGGCGATCATGGAATTGGCGTCGATTTGAAGTCCGTGCTCTTCGAGGATGCTGTTGAATGAGACTTCATCGTTTGCAAGTGCGCGCCTTCTTGCCTCGAGTCTTTCACGACTGGGCCGGTTGGAAGAGACACTCGCGGCTGGCGGAGGAGCCGAAGCGTTTTTGGCGAGCAGCACGCCGGTTTCTTCGAAGAGCTCGCGAGCGGCGCACGCTCTCATAGTCGCGTTCTCTTCGTCGGCGGCGTTCAGAACCGGAACCGAGGGATCCGCTTTATCGACCTGCCCACCGGGAAAGGCATGGAATCCTCCCATGAATGCGAGTTTCGGATTGCGTTGAACCCAGAACACCAGTGGATCTGCGGGGTTCTTCAATAGAATGACGGCGGCTGCATCTTTAGGCGTAACTGGCATGCGTAAGATAGTAAATGAGCAACGGGATAAGAAGAAGGGGCGAATGGGCGAATGGGAAGGGGCGACGGGACGCGGAGAGGAGAGACGCGGGGAAGCGTTCGTCCTTCGCCCATTCGCCCCTTCGCTCTTCCTCCGCGCGTCTCTCCTCTCCGCGTCCTCTCATCTCATCACCTCATCCCCCCAATCCGCCTCGACTATTGGCGCTTAACTTATTTACCATTCACTAAACATGGCAGCGCGGAAATTCGATTCGAATGCCGACTACTATGCAGCGCTCGGCGTCTCAGAAAACGCCAGCCCTGAAGAGATCGACCGCGCGTTTCGCAAAAAAGCCCGCAGTCATCATCCCGATCGAGGCGGCTCCGAAGACGCAATGAAGTCGCTTAACGAAGCACACGATATTCTGAGTGACACCGAAACAAGACGAGCCTACGACGAGCAGCGGCCGCCAAAGGTTACTCCACGTCCCCAGCAACCGCGCTTCGACCCGTACGCCGCAAGGAAAGCAGGCACGCTTGGGATTCCGGTTTCCGACCCGGATCTTGCTGGCCTGATAATGGGAGCACTGGCCTGTTTCGGTCTCGGCCTTCCTTTATTGCTGCTTGTAGAGATGCAGTGGGTGTTTGTTCTATGGCCGCTCCGCCTGATGTCCTTCGGTGCACTTTGCGTAGGCGTCTACATGGCGCACTCCGCGCTTGCGCTCAAGCACCGCAGGATGAAGGCTGCGAACCGAACCTACCCGCGATCGCGTTTTGTGCTCAACGAAGTTCTGTTCTGGACGATAGCCGTCGCTCTGATTGGAGCTGTGGTAGTCCTTCTATACTTCACCTGATGCTACGGCCTCACAACGCTGGTCCCGGGCGGCAACTTCAGCTCGAACGTGCTTGAATCGAGCTTCGGATTGAGACTCGACTGGCTCAGGGTGAATGTCGACACAGCATCGGGCTCTTGAACCTGGTACTTCAACGGGAGCCACACTTCCTGACTCACCCATATAATCAGGCTCTTTACTGACGAGGCCCGATTCTTTGGCTTAAGCTCCAGCTTCGAGGCTGCCACCCCGTTTACTTGTTCATCACCGATATATGCCACGTCGTATCGTTGCTTGAGCGAGCCCGTATTGTAAGGCGTGGCGATGATGGCAAACTCCTCGTTCTTTGAGGCAAGCTTCGAGCGCCGGGTGACCGTCACCTGCTTGATCGAAGGTTGATAAAGCTTGATCTCGTCGCCCACTACCAGAATCACCTGACCCGAAGGACGGTCATAATCAATGCGAAGCTTGTCCCCCTTGGCGCTGTGCGAGAATGTCAGATTGCCGCTCGAGGTTTGTGGCGCGCCCCCGAGTGTACGATCTTTTGTTTCTTGACCCAGATGAGCCTTGACGCTGGAGACCTTCGCTGCAGCCTGCTGCATCTTCTGAAGAATCTCATCCAGCTTGCCGTTTGCCGATGCCGGCGTGAACGAAGAAGCGCAAATCCCAATGGCTAATACCAGACTCATTAAATTTCTGTGCATAAAACGCTCCTGATGAGTTCAAGTCATGAGTATTCGATGCAAAACCGAGAAGCAAGGTACTCAGAACTCAGTACTCCGAGTAATGATGAGAGTCGTTCACTGGTGATGGACGATATAGATGACCTTCCCCGATTCGTCTTGTGCTTGATCTACACGCAATATTTTTACCGGATGTCCCAGTTTTTTTGACAATCGCCTGGACAACGCACCTTCAAGCTCGGCGGGCGCGACCGTTCCCAGGTCGTCTCCGCGTATGACGTCGCACGAACCCTCAGGACCGGTCTTATCGCGGTTCGGGAAAAACCGGTTTGGTGCCGCAAACACGAACACGAGAATTGCCAACACCATGAGGTCGTACTGCCAGCTCCCGCGATCGTAAGACCAGAACAGAGTCTTCTTCAGCGTCGTGAATATGAACTTCATCGCTCAACCTTGATTTACCACGTGACCGTCCCGCATTTCGATGATCCGGTCGGTCCGCGCCGCTGCTTCAGAGTTGTGCGTGATCATCACAATTGTCTGTCCGAGTTTCTGATTCAGCTCGCGCAGCATTTCCAGTACCACGGCTGAATTATCGCTATCGAGATTTCCGGTGGGCTCATCCGCAAGTATGATCGCCGGTTCGTTGATAATCGCGCGTGCAAGGGCGACGCGCTGTTGCTCTCCGCCCGAAAGCTCCAGCGGTCTGTGATGCATCTTTTCCTCGAGCCTCAGCAACTTCATGATCTCGCGCCTTCGACCGGCGTCTCCGCCATTTCTGGAGGCGGTATGAATTCGCTGCGCAAGCTTCAGGTTGCCTTCAGCCGACAGAGTCGGGAACAAATTGAAGCGCTGAAACACGAATCCAATCTTACGGCGCCTTACGTCGGTGCGTTGCGCATCGGTCATCTCTGTCAGATCTTCGCCTTCGATCATGACGCGCCCCGAGGTCGGCTTGAGCATCCCGCCCACCACGTGCAAGAAAGTTGACTTGCCGCAACCCGACGGGCCCATGATCGCAACGTACTCCCCGGCGGTTACCCGCAGGTTTACACCTCTGAGCGCCGGCACATCGACTCTCCCGACGCGGTAGATCATTTTCAGATCGATTGTTTCAAGTACGGCATCCATACGATTGGGCAACAACAAAAAGCGAACTCTATCTCAATTAAACGCCGTCTGTCACTATTCGTAGCTCAAGGCTTCGACCGGGTCCAAAGCCGCTGCCCGGAACGCCGGGAACAGCGCCCCGGCCAGTCCACTCAATAGCCCGATGACCGCCGCCAATATCAGTACCCGCGGGCCGAGCTGAATCTTTAATCGGGTGTTCGCCTCAATCCAGAACTTGGCCGCGGTGGCGATGCCGAAGCCAACCACTACTCCCAGCGTGCTGATCAATGCCGCCTCTCTTTCGATGGCGCCAACGATGAACGCCCTCGAAGCGCCGAGGCTCTTGAGAATCCCTATCTCGCGAGTGCGTTCCACGATCGTTGTGTACATCGCCAGCAGTATGACGAGAGTACTGATCACGACTGCCAGAGCGATCACCACGTCGAGGAAAACTTCCACCACCCCAAAACTCTGGGAGTAGAGTGAAGGGATCTGATCCGTAGGCACTACGCTCAGACTCGGATAGTTGGCCTTGAGGTCTTCGACGACCTTTTGCACAAGTTCAGGCCGCTGGCATTTGACATTGATGAAGGTACAGTTTTCGGCGCCACCCATCAGTTCCTGCAGAGTACGAAGTGGAATCTTCACCCGCGCGAGCTGTGAGGGTTCGTAGATCCCGACGACGGTGAAGTCCTGTCCCAGCTCGGTCACCTTGCTGCCGACTTTGATGGGCTTGCCCTCCCGGTCTTTGTTGGTTTCAGCGTAGAAGCGGTCGACTATGGCCTCGTATGCAGTATCCAGAGTCGACCCGTCGGACAAACCCCGCCCTTCAACGATGTTGAGCCTGGTAGTTGTGGTATAGCTCGCGTAATCGATGCCGTCGATGAACTCGAATCCAATGCTACCCGTACCGGTCTGCAGCCATTCGCCGATGGGACTTGTCGCCGCTATCCCCGCAATCGGCGGTTTAGGCTGAAGGTCCGGATCTTCGGCAGTCGGGTTGATTCCGTGCACGAATGCATCGGTGTATCCTTGAGGCAACATCAACGGATTTGCGTTGAATGCGTAGGTGTTCGAGGGGAGGACCCGGATCTCTGCATCTACGTTTGCCTGCCGCTGGCCTGCGTCACCCATCATTCCGCGAGCCAGGCCGACGAACAGCAGCACCAGGATCACGCCCAGCGCAACACCGCTCATGCTGATCAACGTGCGCAATGGCCGTTGTGAGATGTTTGCCGAGATAAGGCTGTCCATTGATTACTTTCGACTACTTTCGTGGCGAGTTGTTATTGAACTGTGTGACCGCCGGTTTTTTGCGGAGAGGCTCGGGACTGCGAGGAGAATCCAGATCGAGCTCGGGCAGGCCTTCGCTGTTGGGCAACTCAAAAGTCCCGGTCAGATCGTCGGAATTGATATGCACGGTATCGCGAACCAGAGTCAGTTCGAGCCGGTAGCCGTCGGCCCGACGATCGATCGTAACCGTTCCCGGCCAGTTCTGTTTCGTACCCTCGACAAAGAACCAGTTCGAGTACCAGACATCGCTTGCAAGGCGACCTTCTCCGTTCTCGAAGGTCTGCTGCCTGACAAGAGGCGTCCCGGCTTGCGTACGGTCGAACCAGAACTTACGGCGAAGCTTGGCCTGACCTTTCTCGTCGCGCTCTACTACATAAAGGACGTAGTAGAGGCGTTCGCTGGTCGTCTTGCTTCCGGGACGGAAGTCTCGAGGATCCACCTGCCGGACCTCTTCCCTGAAGACGCTGCTGCGGTCGGCATCGGCAATGGGCTTTATCAAAAACGTATCGGTGATGTGCTGCGGCCGCATGTTGACCAGTCCGCCGGCTTCCTTCAACCGCTGATCGTTCATCTTCTCGAGCTCCTGGACATCCATGCGGTCAAGGTCTTTCAAATTGCTTCCAAAGATAAACCTTCGTTTATCGTCGGGCCAATAAATCGCAAGCCTGAAGCGCTGGCCGTCACTTACCATGTCGGCGAGCCTCTTAGAGTAGAATTTGACCTGCATCCGAGTGTTCTCCGGACGCATGAACCGGATCAGGCCGGTGGTTTCGGGGTACTTGTCCGCCTTAGTGCGCAGGCCTGTGAAATAGTTGACGAAGTGGATGCCGGCTTCTGCGGAGAAGGTCCTCACCTCTCCGTAAGAGTTAATCCGGTCGATCAGTACGCTTGTTGGCACATCCGCATCGGCTGGCTTAAGCAATTCGTTTACGGGAACCCGCGTTACGCATGCCGAACCGAGCAAGAATGTCGCGAGCAGCGCGATAGCAAGAACTCGGATGCTTCTCACCGTCTATCGTGACTCCATGTGAAAGTGGCGCCCGCAAGGACGCCGTTCCTACGCGCGTAAATTAAAAAACAAACTAACAAAGCACGGCATGTGTTGTCAACGGAGCAGGGGGAACCGGAGACCTCTTTTAAACCAAACATACAACTCCCTTTAATCCTAAGCAGCAACGGCCAAACCACCTCGACTTGTGAGTCATGCAGCTTCTGCGCCTTGCACAATCGGGCACGAGGGTCATTAACGGGTCTCAGAAATGCCGTTTGTCCCATTCAGGTCCAGACCTTACAATGAATTCTACGTCGAGTATCGGAATTCCCGATATAGAGCCGCGCCAGGAGCGTCGATGCCGCGACTGCGTAATACTTCAAAGCGATCGGGTGAGGAGGGCATGCTTTTCGAAGACCCCGGACAACTCGAACAGGAGATCTCCGACGATTCGTCATCACGTCCGCTCGCGGATCGAATGAGGCCGAGGACCCTTGACGAGTTTGTAGGACAGGAAAAAATCGTGGGCCCCCGCCGGGCGCTGCGCAGAATGATTGAGGAGGACCGACTCCAGTCGCTGATCTTCTGGGGGCCACCGGGCTCGGGCAAGACTACGCTGGCGCGAATCATCGCCGAAACGACCAAAGCCCGATTTGTACAGTTCTCCGCGGTAGTCTCGGGAATCCGAGAGGTTCGCGAAGTAATGTCGGCCGCGGAAAGCTATAGACGAAGCTTCAATCGCCGCACGGTCGTTTTTATCGACGAGATTCATCGATTCAACAAAGCGCAACAGGATGCGTTCCTGCCTTACGTTGAGAGCGGCACCATCATCCTGATCGGCGCTACCACGGAGAACCCCTCGTTCGAGGTCAACTCAGCGCTCTTGTCGCGCTCGAAGGTTTTCGTGCTGGAGGAATTGTCCGCCGAGCACCTGATCAGTCTTCTCAAGCGGGCGCTTACCCAGAAGGAGCGCGGTTTGGGTGATCAGGATTTGAAGATTACCGACGATTCATTAAGCCTGCTTGCGAACTACTCGTCGGGGGATGCTCGCGTCGCGTTGAACACGCTCGAGCTGGCCGCCTCGATTGCTCCCCAATCGCCGGCCGGCCGGGAGTTGACTGCCGAAATCGTCACTGAGGCAATGCAGCGGGCAGCGCTTCGTTACGACAAAGCTGGGGAAGAGCACTACAACCTGATCTCCGCGTTCATCAAGTCGATCCGCAACTCAGATCCCGATGCGGCGGTTTACTGGCTTGCTCGGATGCTGGAAGCAGGAGAGGACCCGATGTATGTGGCTCGTCGGCTCATTCACCATGCTTCGGAAGATATCGGACTGGCCGACCCGATGGCGCTGGTCGAGGCAGTTGCGGCGATGCAGGCCACTCATTTCATAGGCTTGCCGGAGGCGAAGCTTGCCTTGACCCAGGCGACACTCTATCTGGCGCTCGCGCCAAAATCGAACTCGGTGCTGGAGGCCTACGGGGCGGCGCAAAAGGATGCGTTGGAAACTGAGCGCGAGCCCGTCCCATTGCACCTACGTAACGCATCGACTTCGTTAATGAAGCGGCTGGGCTACGGTCAGGGATATCAATACGCCCATGAATTTGAGTCAGGCAGGGCGGAGGAGATGGACTGTCTGCCTGAGAATTTGCGCGGCCGGAAGTACTACGAGGCAGGGAAGCGAGATATGCGAAAGGGCGAAGGGGAGATACGGACGCGGGGAGGAGAGACACGGTGACGCGGAGACATACTATCCGGAAGACCGTTGACTTTTCTCGCCCCTTCGCCCCTTCGCATCATCCCCTCATCTCCTCATCTCCTCATCTCCTCATCTCTTCATCTCCTCATCTCTTCATCTCCCCTTCCTCCGCGTACTCTACGCGCTTGCGGCTTCGGCGTCGCGCTTGCCGGGCGAAGTCTTGCGCGCAAGCAACAGAACCAACGAAGAGATTCCCCAGGACACAAGCGGCGCTACGATAAATCCGAGCACAAGGTGAGCGACCGAATGTGACCAGGTCTTGCCGTCGCGGTTTCCTGAGTACTCAGGCGCGCTGAAGATGTTGTCCTTTTGAGTAACGATTGCCAG
This sequence comes from Blastocatellia bacterium, assembly GCA_035315885.1. GTDB lineage: Bacteria > Acidobacteriota > Blastocatellia > UBA7656 > UBA7656 > DATFXM01. The sequence goes on along the minus strand of DATFXM010000194.1, from coordinate 235,937 downwards.
GGCGATGCCGCCGGCAACGACAAGCTGGGCAAGGACATCCTGGAAGAACACCATCGGGAGCAAGTGTCTGAAGCCGCCAAAGCCGCTGCTGTTGACTTTGATCCCGGCGTAGACTGCTCCGAGAGCCATCACTGCGGTGACGCTGAGCCACTTCGCAGCGGAATTTGACACTCCTGCCAGAGAGAGCGCTAGCCGCCCGAGCGCGACAAGCGCGATCAGAAGAAGCATTCCCTTCTGCACTGCAATGTAGTCTGAGAGATTCTTTCCGAATATCCGCATGTCATTTTCTCCAGGGGCCGTATTGAAGATGCTGAAGCGAGTATGCAGTAGCGTAGAGAAGGACACAAGCGGAGCGGAAGAGAAGCGAAGGGGCGACGCGGGGACGCGGGGAGGAGGGAGCGGAGAGGAGGGAATGGGCGAATGGGCGAAGGCGCGAATGGGCGAAGAGAGAATGGGCAACCGTGTCAGCTGAACCGTGCGGGTCGCCCCTTCGCCCATTCCCTCCTTCCCCCGTCCCTCCTCTCCCCGTCTCCGCATCACGCCACCGCCCCTTCGCCAATTCGCCTTATCTCCTCACCCCAAAAAATACCGCCATGTTTGACGGGCTCCATACCCAGAGATAAGATTTAATTCGAACCGCGGACAAATAGGATCAACTTCTGAGCGGACTACGCAAAAACAATCGAGGGACAACATGAGTTCTGCCTCCACAGTTGGCGAGAGTTTCCTGACAACCAAAGTAAGCGAAATGGCAAACTGGGGGCGGAAGAACTCGCTGTGGCCCATGCCCTTCGGCACCGCTTGCTGCGCAATTGAGTTCATGTCCGTGGTCTCTGCCCACTACGACCTCGCACGTTTCGGCGCCGAAGTCGTCCGCTTCAGCCCTCGCCAGTCCGATTTGCTCATGGTCATGGGCACCATCACCGACAAAATGGGTCCGGTGCTCAAGAAGATCTACGATCAGATGCCTGATCCGAAGTGGGTGATCTCGATGGGCGCGTGCGCAACCTCGGGCGGCTTCTACCGCGCCTATCACGTGATGCAGGGCATCGACGAGTTGATCCCGGTAGACGTCTACATTCCCGGCTGTCCTCCTTCGCCCGAAGCCGTACTTCAAGCGGTCCTGATGATCAGAGAGATCATTCAAAAAGAGCGCTTCGTTGATGCCGATGCCCGCGCCGAGCTGCGCGAGCGGATGAAAAAAGAAATCACCGAAAGTTCTCCCAAAACGCTGCTGATCGCCGAACAGCAGGCCCACGAGGCAGTCAGACTGGTTCATATAACCCGAGAGCCCGCGGCGCCGCAGAATCCCATCGCGGCCTTGATTCAGGATAGATTCAAGGATCAGGTTCTGGACGTGAACGACTTTCGTGGGGATCTTGCGGTCACCGTCAGACCCGACCAGGTCGTGGAGATCTGCCGTACTCTTAAAGCTGATTCGTCAACGAAATTCGATCTGCTGAGCTCGATCACCGGTGCAGACTATCTGGGCTATCCGAATACGACCCGCGAGGAGCGATTCAACGTCGTCTACCAAATGTACTCGATAGATCACGGGCACCGGCTGAGGCTGAAGGTGCCCCTGGCGGAGTCGGCGCCCGAGATAGATTCGGTCAGCTCAATCTGGAAGACGGCGAATTGGTGGGAACGCGAAACATATGACATGTTCGGCGTTCGATTCCGGAATCACCCCGACCTTCGCCGCATTCTTTGCCACGAGGAATTCGTTGGATACGCACTCAGGAAGGATCACGAAGCGGGAGCGCGAACGCCGCTATCTCGTGATTACAAGCTGCCGATCGAGTACCGGACTCAGTGGGAGGGTCACGAGCAGGACCGGCTGAGCCCTGAGCCGACGATCGTCAATGTGGGCCCATCGCATCCGGCTACTCACGGAACTCTGCGAATCGTCTGTCGTCTGGACGGCGAAAAAATAGTCGATGCCGATGTGGAGATAGGTTACCTGCATCGCTGTTTTGAAAAGATGGCCGAGACCCACCAGTGGAATCAGGTAATACCGTACACCGATCGTTTGAACTACTGTTCGTCGTTCTTGAACAACGTCGGGTATGCGTGTGCCGTCGAGAAGCTTCTTGGGATCGAAGTACCAAAACGAGTGCAATACATCCGGGTATTGCTGGGCGAGCTGTCCCGCATCATGGACCACATGGTGTGCATTGGCGCAAATCTGGTGGACCTGGGCGCGATAACCAACTTCTGGTACTCGTTCGAGCCGAGAGAAGAGATCTACGATCTGCTGGAGATGACAGCCGGCGTGCGGATGATGGTCAGCTACGTGCGAGTTGGCGGACTTGCCTCGGAGCTGCCTGCCGACTTTGTCCCGCGCTGTCGGGAGGTTTTAAAGCGGCTGCCGAAGTACATTGACGATCTGGACCGTTTGAACACGCACAGCCGTCTGTTCAAACAACGTGCAGTCGGAGTTACGGAGATAAACAAGACCGACGCAATCGACTGGGGGTTTACGGGTCCAATGTTGCGAGCGACGGGTGTGCCCTACGACATCCGTCAGGTGCATCCTTACTCGAGCTACGATGACTTCGATTTTGAAGTGCCTATTGGAAACCGGGGAGACGTCTACGACCGTTACCTGGTAAGGATGGAAGAGATGCGGCAGAGCGTGCGAATAGTAGAGCAGGCGCTCGAGAATCTGCCGGAGGGCCCATTTCAGGTCGATGACCGGCGTATCACCCTGCCGCCAAAAAAAGGCGTGTATACCAACATCGAAGACTTGATGAACCATTTCAAGCTCACGATGCATGGAATACAACCTCCTCCGGGTGAAGTGTATGGATACACCGAGGGTGCAAACGGCGAGTTGGGCTACTACATCATCAGCGATGGATCGATGCAGCCCTGGCGTGTGCACGCACGCGGCCCGTGCTTCTCGCTCTTCTCGGCGTATCCGAAGATGATTGAGGGATCACTGGTTGCCGATGCCATTGCCGCACTAGGTAGTTACAACATCATCGCTGGAGAGCTCGATCGATGATTCAGTTTAGCGAAGAGGCGCAACGCAGCTACGAGAGGATTCTCTCTCACTATCCTGAGAAGCGGGCAGCTCTAGTACCGGTGCTCGCTCTTGCTCAGCGCGAGTTTGGGTGGATTTCGCAGGAGGTCGCCGAATACGTCGGCGGTCTGATGGGCTATCCTCCCGCTGATGTCTTGAGCGTCGCAACTTTTTACACGCTTCTTCGAAAGAAGCCGGTTGGTAAGTACCACCTGGAGCTTTGCCGCAACGTGAGTTGCTGGCTCATGGGTACGTATCCATGCGCCGACGTGATCAAGGAGAAGCTCGGGGTTGATCGCAGTCAGATAACACCTGATGGGAAGTTCAGTTGGGATTTCACCGAATGTCTTGCGTCGTGCGACACCGCTCCGGTGATGCAGGTTGGGGATCGCTATTTTGAAAACCTAAGCCCCGAGCGCGTGCGAGAAACAATCGAGAAGCTTGCCAATGAATAAAATCCTGCTGGCGAACACCGACAAGCCGGGCCAGAAGTCCATCCAGACATATCGCGAGCGCAACGGGTACAAGGTCCTCGAAAAGGCGCTGGGGATGCAGCCGGCCACCCTCGTTGAAGAGGTTAAGACTAGCGGGCTGCGCGGGCGTGGCGGGGCGGGGTTCCCGACCGGCATGAAATGGAGCTTTGTTCCACGCAACAGCGGCAAGCCTACGTACCTGTTGTGCAATGCAGATGAGAGCGAGCCCGGGACATTCAAGGACCGGCTACTGCTTGAGCGCGACCCTCACTTGTTGATAGAGGGCATGGCAATCGCGAGTCTCGCGCTGGAGTGCCATCTCTCATACATCTATATGAGGGGTGAGTTCGGTTTTCTCGAGGAGGTGATCGAGACCGCGCTTGACGAAGCGTACAAAGCCGGCATTCTGGGCCCTTCAGTGATGGGCCGAGACTTCGCCTTGGATATCCATCTGCATATGGGGGCAGGTGCGTACATTTGCGGCGAAGAGACTTCGCTGATTGAATCGCTCGAGGGGTATCGCGGGTATCCGAGAATCAAGCCTCCGTTTCCCGCTACGAGCGGCTTCCTTGCATCACCGACCGTGGTCAACAACGTCGAGACGCTCTGTGCGGTGCCGTGGATCATTGAGCACGGCGGGGCGGCCTACGCGGCGATAGGAACCGAGAAGAGCAAGGGTACAAAACTTTTTTCGGTGTCCGGCCACGTAGCCAAGCCTGGAGTCTACGAAGTCGATATGGGGTATCCGCTCATGGATTTCATCAACAACGAGGCCGGAGGGATAAAGGACGGCCGTAAGCTGAAAGCAGTAATACCGGGCGGGTCATCTGTCCCTGTGTTGACTGCCGCCGAGTGTGAAGGCGTTTTGCTGGATTACGAGTCGTTGATGAAGGCGGGCTCAATGCTCGGTTCGGGTGGAATGATCGTGTTCGACGAAACGGTGAGCATGCCCGCTGCGCTGTCGGTTATTGCAGACTTTTATGCGCATGAGTCCTGCGGACAGTGCACTCCATGCCGCGAGGGAACGGGCTGGGCGGCGAAGCTTCTTAGGAGGATGGTAGCGGGCGAAGGCAAGCGATCGGATATCGACCTGCTGTTGAAGGTGGTGGACAACATGGAGGGTAAGACGATTTGCCCGCTCGCCGATGCGGATGTAATGCCTATCAGGAGTTTTCTGACAAAATTCAGGCACGAATTTGAAGCCTGCTGTAATTGAAGTGCTGAATGCTGAGTTGTTTCTTGAGATAAAGCTCCTCAAATCCGAGGATCACATGACCAAAACTCAGTATTGAGAATCAGGAACTCAGTACCAACAACTCAGCACTCAGCACTCAGAACTAAAGAAAATGCCAAAGTTCACCTTAAACGACCAAGAGATCGAAGCCAGGCCGGGCCAGACAATAATTCAGGCCGCGGCAGACCACGGAGTCGAGATCCCGCACTACTGCTATCACCCGGACCTTCCGATCGATGGCAACTGTCGCATGTGTCTGGTTGAGGTCGAGAAGATGCCAAAGCTGACGCCCTCCTGCACCACGGTGGTCAGCGAAGGCATGGTTGTGCGCTCGGAGAACGAGAGGGTCAAGCAGGCAGTGCGAGGTGTTCTGGAGTTCCTGCTCATAAACCATCCAGTGGATTGTCCGGTGTGCGATCAGGCCGGCGAGTGCCGCTTGCAGGACTACTACATGGTTTACGGGCTTCATACGAGCGAGATCCCGCTAGAGTTGAAGGTCCACAAACGAAAAGCCGTGGATCTTGGCCCGATGGTCGTGCTCGATCAGGAGCGCTGCGTACTCTGCTCCAGGTGCATAAGGTTCTGCAACCACATAACCGGAACGGGCGAGATGCAGTTCTTCAATCGAGGCGATCACGTGGCGATCGGCACGTTCGAAGACCGGCCTCTCGAGAACCCCTATTCAGGAAACGTGGTTGATATCTGTCCGGTAGGTGCTTTGACGTCGCGCGACTTCAGGTTCAAGTGCCGAGTCTGGTTCCTGAACAGCACCGACTCGATCTGCGCAGGGTGTTCAACGGCTTGCAACGTCCGCATCGATCATCGCGACGGAACAATTTTCAGGCTGCTTCCCAGACGCAACACAGAGGTCAACAGCAGTTGGCTTTGCGACGAAGGCCGTCTCAGCTTTCACGAGATCGCCAAACAAGATCGAATCGCCCGGCCTTTGATGAAGGGTGGTGATGGCCTACAGGCTCCGGTGACCTGGGAAGATGCGGCGCGGGCAGTGGTGTCCAGAATTGCGTCAGCTCAATCGAACGGCGGCGGCAATTCGGTGTTGGGCTTCGCCTCTTCCTGTTTGACCAACGAGGCGCTTTATCTGTTTAAGAAGTATCTTGGCGGGCTTGGCACAACCAGCATCGAATTTCGGTTTGGTAACGAGGATGTCGCGGTGACCCAACGCGAAGACCAGATTCTCAGGCGAATTGATAAACACCCGAATACATCTGGCGCACTCAAGCTGGGTTTTGGAAACGGGCTGGGCTCGATCGACGGAGCTATTCAGGCAGCAAAGTCGGGTAAGGTCAAGACCGGAATAATAAGTTACCTCGAGCCGCTGGTTCGAAGAGAAGGCGATGAGGCCGCTGAAGCAAAGCTTGCAGAGCTTCTTGAGTCACTCGAATACTCGGTAGTGATGGCCGCACATAAGGCCGAATGGCAGAGTCGAGCAGATATTGTTCTGCCGCTCGCGGTGTGGTCCGAGGAGGATGGCACTTATACAAACTTCCAGGGGCGAGTTCAGTGGGCGGGTCGGGCGATTGATCCGCCAGCCGATGCGCTGCCGGCCTGGGAGGTTTTTGCGATGTTGCTTCATGCATCGGGCGAGAATGCTCCGTGGATGTCGGTAGAGGAAGTGTTCCAGGAGATGTCCCTCACCGAGCCCGCCCTCAAGGGTATTACTATCGAGCAGACCCGCATTCCGGGTGTGCTGGCAAATGGTTGAGTTATGAAGAAGACTCCGAAGGTCATAAACGTTGCGGACCGGACGGCTGCAGAGTCGTCGATCGCGAAGGAAGTACTTGCTCCGCTCTCGGGAATGGGGCTCACGATGACGCGGATGATCGACAATCTGACGGGCAAAGTTGACGCCACGATCCGGTATCCGGAGGAGCGCCGCGCTTACTCAGATCGCTATCGGGGCGCTCACATTCTGACAACGAGGGAAGATGGGACGCCGCGGTGCGTGGCCTGTTATATGTGTGCTACTGCGTGCCCTGCCGATTGTATCTACATCGAGCCTGCAGAGCATCCTGATCCGCAGATCGAGAAGTACCCAGCTCGATTTGAAATCGACATGTTGCGCTGTGTCTTTTGTGGGTTCTGTGTAGACGCCTGTCCGGAAGAGGCGATCATCATGAGCCGCGAGACAGAGATTTGCGCGTACAGCAGGAACGAAACGATCTGGGACCTGAAGCGCCTGACGAATCGGCCGGAGCTGCCTGAGTTTGGGCTCGGTTATCGGCCCAACCAGCAGCTTGTAGACAGCAAGGTAGCATTTGTGCCGGCCGAGCGCGTGCAGAAGAAGCTGGCCGGTCGTGTAACGATGAAGGAAAAGGCCACGATGATTCCTCATGTCACCTTCGAGCCCAAGCATGACTGAACGCGACTACGGACGGGGAGCGAATGGGCGAAGGGAGAAGGGGAGAAGGGCGACTCGGAGAGGAGAGACGCGGAGACGCGGAGAGGAGGGACGGACGGGGAGAGAAGGGGCAATGGGCGAAAGTGCGAAGGGGCGACCAACGGACGCGTCACGTCACGGCGTCTCTCCTCACCGCGTCACCGCATCCCTCCTCACCCCGTCCCTCCTCTCCGCGTCACTTCGTCTCTCGTCTCCGCGTCGCCGATTCGTCCCTTCGCCAGTTCGCTTACTAAAAGTTTGGGATTGACTCTTTAAAAAAAATTGAGCAAATTTGTATCGGCTGGCTGAGGAATCATTCTATAGTTGTTAATGCCTTGCTTCGAGAAATCACGAAAGGAGTGCTAGATGACCTACGTTATAGCAGAACCGTGTATCGGGACGAAGGACACGGCTTGCGTGGACGTCTGCCCGGTAGATTGCATTCACCCGCGGAAGGATGAGCCGGATTTCGAAACTTCGGAGCTGTTATACATACACCCGGATGAGTGCATCGATTGTGGCGCGTGTGAGCCGGCCTGTCCGGTGCAGGCGATCTTTACCGAAGACGACTTGCCAGAGCAGTGGAAGCACTTTACCCAGATTAATGCCGACCACTACAAATAGACTCATTTTGGAGTTAGCTTGGCCTACGTTATCTGTGAGCCGTGCATAGGCGCAAAAGAGCTGTATTGCGTCGATGTGTGTCCGGAAGACTGCATTCAAGGGGGGCCGGGAGAACCACAGATGTACATCGATCCGGCCGCCTGCACTAACTGCGACGCGTGCCGCCCTGCCTGTCCCGTTTCTGCGATCTTTGTGGAAGCCTACGTCCCAGACAAATGGCGTCACTTCATCCAGAAGAACGCCAGCTTCTTCAAGTAAAGGCCGGTTCTAGAAGCGCACCACAGCTCTTGCAAGTTCTCGCGTGGCCAGTTCAACTGTGCCTCAGTGAAACTCTGAGCGCCTCAACTGTCGCTGCGCAGGCCGCGGCGTCTCCGCGGCCCGAGCTGATCATTCACAACTCGGCACTCGGCACTCAGTACTCAGCACTTTTCATGTTGTGCAGCAGTAACCGTGTGCCTTCAGTGAAGCGTACTTCGATCTTGTTAGGCGCAAGAGAGGTCTGAACTTCACCCAGTCCGAACTTCGGGTGACTGATCACCTCTCCTTCACTGAAGTTTGCGTGCATGTCGTAGTCTCTCACCGGGCGGCTCGGATCAATCCGAAAGGCCTGCTTTTGAGTTCCCCCTTCGCTGCGGGTACGGCCGGCTCCGCTTCTTACCGGCCGCTTCGTCGCCGGCGGCCGGTAATTGTGCGTGCTGCCGCACGTCGAGCAGGTGACCCGACGAACAACATCGCCGTCCATCGCGGTCACAATGTGCGTCCGCTCGTCCTTGCAGCGGCCGCAATGAGACAAAATTTCCTTACCCACACTCGGCTTCCTGAATAGCAAATCACTCATCGAATCTGCCTTCGTCCTCGTATGTCTGCGTTCAGATTAGTTCGCGCAGCTTTCGTGCTGCGCGGAAATGAATGCCGTTCTCTTCGCCTGGCAGTTCGCCCGGCCGGAACAGTCCGTCAACCCATCTGAGGTACTCGCCGACAGCGCGCTTGCCGACTATCGAAGTCTCCAGAACACCTCGCCTTTCACTCGTGGCCAACTGATAAACATACCCGTCGGGACCCAAATGAACGCTTCGCTCCTGCAACCCGTTCGCAAGCTTGTCTCCCTCTGCGGCAAGCAAACTGCCGCTCAATACTCTGCGAATCGCATCACTCGGCCTCGCGCGCTTCTCTGACATAGATTGATTTCTACCGAATTACATCGCGCTTAGCAATGTTGATAGAAGGACCGGCCTCGTGCGTGCTACGCTAACAGTAGCGCACCGAGAGAAAAACGATGTTGAATCTTTTATCCATACGTTGCAGTCTGGCCTTCGCTCCCTATCTTTACTCTTCCTTGTCGCAGTTCATCGAAGACGGAAAATCGACTCCGGAAGTCATCAGGCAGGGAGGTAGCGGGCTTACCATTCGCGCCGATGGAGCGCTGATAATCCGGCACCAGGATCGCGAAGTGAAACTCGGAGCCCTCGAAGCGCGTCACTTCTGGGCTACGGTGCGACTGCGACTGGAACAGTTCGAAGTCCGACGTTCATCAGCAGAGATTGTGATGGCCAACACCGCGATCGGCCTGCTGCTGTCATTTCCTCAGAGCGAGATTTGGCTCGATGCGCCCGACATTGAATGCCTGCTGCGCATGCAGTCGGGCGCGGACGCCGCGAATACCCGATGCTCATTGCCCGATTGGCTCATAGCCTCGGCATCGGAAGGTCAGCTTCTGTTGAGCGATCAGCGAAACGCGCGCTGGGTGCTGCTTGGCCCCGACCACTTGCAGGAACTCGACTCGCGAAGGACGAAGCTTGAATCGCCTTCCGAAACTGTACGGCGCAGAGCTCCCCGGATTCAGGTTAAAGGATTGGAGCTTCCGCTGGCGTTTTGCTTCAAGGTGGCATCCTGCCTTGAACAATTTGTCGAGTCACGACAAGTAGAACGATCCGAAACAGCGCTACCTGAATCGAGCATTGTGATCAGGTCCTCAACCGAAGGCATCGAGTTCGTGATGTCCGATCGACGCGTGGCGTTCAATGCGCGAGAGGCGGCTAAGTGGGCCGCCGTTCTGAGAGGAGAACTCGCGAAATTGAATGCGGTCATTTTTCGCCGCGGTCAGATCGAAACGGTGCTTACCGCCGAAGAATCCGGACGCTGGGTGATTCAGGCTGGAGACGAAGTCTTCTTGCCGGCAGATGCGCTTTCGGTCTTAAGCGCGCCGCGCAGGGAAGGCGAGCGGGCGGTCGCAGCCGGTACTGTAGCCGCGGGCCTGGGTGAGTTCTTACTGTTGTTGAACTTGAAAACCTCGGCTTGCGTGGCATTGACTGGAGAAGCGCTGTCGTCGCTTCGAGGTTGACTTACTTTTCAGCCTGAGGTGAGGGCTCGATCCGGTCCAGAAGATGCCCCATCTTTTCCTTTTTGGTGCGAAGGTACTGAGCGGTTGTTTCGTCAGGTTCGACTTCGATCGATACGCGCTCGACAATCTCCAGGCCGGCGCGGCGAATCGCCTCGATTTTGTCCGGGTTGTTTGACATGAGCCGGATTCGTCGAAGACCAAGTTGCTTGAGGATCTCGGCGCAGCATTCGTACTGGCGAAGGTCGGCTTCGAAGCCCAGCGAGAGGTTTGCTTCGACGGTGTCCTGGCCCGCGTCCTGAAGGGCGTAAGCGCGTATCTTGTTGGTAAAGCCGATGCCGCGGCCTTCCTGTTGCTGGTAGATGATCACTCCGTGACCTTCCTGCTGGATCATTCGCATCGCCTGGTCCAACTGGCGGCCGCAGTCACATTTGATCGAGTGAAATACATCCCCGGTCAGACATTGGGAATGGATTCGAACGAGACTCGCTATGTCGGGTTTCAGGTTGCCCTTGACCAGCACCGGGAATTCTTCGTTCCCCAGGGTACTTTTGAAGGCAATGATCTGGAACTCTCCCAACTCGGTTGGAAGGTTGGCCTCAGCGATTCGTTGAACTCCGAGACACTCGCTCAGGCTCTGACCGTTACTCTTGTTCATGACATCTCCATGCTCAAAGGAGATTCTATTGGTGGTCGCAACGTCAGGCAAGGGGTAAGGGTTATTCGGAACGGTTTAGGGTTCAGGGTTTAGGGTTTCTGGTTTCGGGTTTCTGGTTGAAACAGCTGTTCCTTAGCGGGCATGCTTGTCATCCGAGCAAGCAGGACTTAGGCAAACGACTCCCGACCATCGCAGAGTCGCAATTCCTCGAACCAGGAACCAGGAACCAGAAACCCAGAAGCCGGGCCAAGAAACCATTTACTATTCACTATTCACGATTTACGATTCCACCCGGTTGTTGATATAGTCAGCAGGTCAAAGATTCAAATGAGTGACGCGGAACGAACGGTAAAGCTGGATCTGCGGGACGTGCCGCAGTCGAATCTCAAAAAACGACCGGTGCTCGTCGTTCTGCAGGGCCCATCCTTAGGTCTGACCATAAAGGTCGAGAAGGAGCAGACCCTGATCGGCCGGGGCTCTCAAGCCGACCTCGTCCTCAGAGACGAAATCGCCTCCCGCCTTCACGTCGAAATCCTCAGACTCGATCAAGCTACCTGCGTTGAGTACTACATCAGCGATCTCGGCTCAACAAACGGCACCTACCTCAACGGCGCACGGCTGACCGCTCAGCAGTTGCTGGAAGACGGGGACCGGGTGAAGGTCGGAAATCACGTGATCAAGTTCGCGATGCTCGATGAGTTTGAAGCCGACTTCCAGGAACGGCTTCACAAGATGACTCAATACGACGACCTAACCGGGCTTCGCTCGCGAAGGAGCTTGTTTGCCGATCTGGACCGTTTGATCAATCGTGCCGCAAGCACTGCCGAAACCGAAGAGGTCAGCGTTCTGATGATGGACCTGGACCACTTCAAACGTGTAAACGACGGCCGCGGACATCTGGTCGGAAGCTACACGATTCGCGATGTAGGTCAGATAATAAGCGAGATCGTCGGGAGCGTGGAGAAGGCTGCAAGGTACGGCGGCGAAGAGTACATGGCCTACGTCGAAGGGCAGAACAACGGGTTCAAGGTCGCGGAAGCCATTCGAGCAAGGGTTGAGTCCAACGCGTTCCACGCGTCTGCGACCGATCCGACCCTAACCATGCTCATCACGATCAGCCTCGGCGTCGCATCCTTCCCGCGAGACGGATTGACTGCTCTCGAACTGGTCCAGAAAGCCGACCAGGCGCTTTACCGGGCAAAGCTGAGCGGCAGAAATCGAACCTGCGTCTTTGACCCGGAGATAGACAAACCAGACTCACTCCATCAGATGGTGGATAGTTCCGCGATCATATACGGACCGGCTGACGCCCAGTAGACTAGTTCGCCAGACGCGTCTTCACCTGGATCAACAACTCGTCGACATCTATCGGCTTCGCTACGAACTGATCCGCGCCCGCGCTGAGCGCGTCTTCCATAACGTGCTTGCCATAAGAGCTGATTACGATTATTGGTACCCGCCGGCACTCATCGCTCTCTCTGAGCAATCGAATCATCTCGATGCCGTTCATCCGCGGCATCTGCACGTCCGTTACGATTAGATCGGGATGGACCCGCTTTGCTGAGCTTAACCCTACAACTCCGTCGATTGCGTGGTGTACATCGTACCCTTCGGTTTTCAGGACCCTGCATAATAGCAATGAGGTGTCGTGATGATCATCAACAACCAGTACTTTCTTGTTCATGTCCAGTTGTGGTGGGCAATTCTCCTTTCTGTCACGCGCCAAGAAGCGCGGTTCTCAATTCAGATTCCTGCTCTGTATTAACCAGCGCGACAACCAGGTCTCCTTCTGCGAGCCGGGTGTCGCCTCGAGCTACGACAGCAGTTTGACCGCGAAGAACAGCTATCAGGTTGCTGTCCGTTGGAAGGCTGATGTCCCGCACCAGCTTTCCAGCAGCCGGCGAGTTCACGTCGATCGTGTATTCCAGAATCTGGAACGCTCCCGCCTGCAAGCTCAGAAGCGTTTTGATTTTTACTGTCGGAAGCTCGCGTTCGATTACCTGCTCGATGATTGCGGTTGAACTGACGGTCGAGTCGACCCCCAAACGCATCATTACGTCTTCGTTCTTAGGATTGGATGCACGAGCTATGGTCTTCGGGACACCAAACACTTTTTTGGCGACCTGACAGGCAATCAGGTTGTCCTGATCGCTCCCGGTGGCGGCTACGAATACGCGAGCTCGTTGAGCTCCCGCCATCTCGAGTACATCGTGCGTCGAGCTGTCTCCCACGAAAATCGGGCAACTGAGCTTGTTTAGAAGCGCGGCGCCTCGCGCCGGATCGCGCTCGATGACGGCAACTTCGTGACCGGCCTCGTAGAGCTCGCGCGCGAGGTTAACGCCGACTTTGCCGCCACCGGCGATCAGGATGTAGCGAAAGTCGTCCGTTGCGTCGTAGTGCGGTCTCGGCGGCGGTGTAGGAGGCTCAACGGGTGCTCTGGGCTCCGGCCTTGCCTGCCCCGCGGCGATGTCCACCTGTTCGACGATATGCTTTACGGCAAATAATGTCGGGCAGACGACCACGAGCTGAGGATCTTCTTGAATGGCCTCCGCATGGGTCGGTTCGTAGACCCTCGCAATCGCAATCGGGACGCGGTAGTGCGTTCGAGCGACCTGAGCGGCCATGAGATTGACATTGTCGTCGAAAGTGACGGCAAGAAGCATATCGGCTTCACCCACGCCGGCTTCACGCTGGATATCTACGTCGATGCCGTTTCCGTGGACGAGCTCAACACCTTCGAGGTGGGACGCGCGACTGAGGCGGCTGGCCTCTTTGTCGACAAGACCGATCTGATGTCCTCGTTCGAGCAGCGCGGCTACGGTTCTGAATCCCACTCGGCCGTATCCGATAACCACTATTCTCATCTTTACCCTCTAAGCCTACCTTGAGAATCGTGAATCGTAAAACCTAAATTAGGTTTCGGGTTTAGGGTTTCGGGGTTTCTAGTTTCTGGTTTCGGGTCTCTGGTTGTCTTTGGCGACTGAAGGCAGCAGCCGATAACAGAACTCTTCCTCGTCAAAATCTCCGGACCCCGAAACACTAATCCCGAAACACTAAACCCAAAACTCTAAACCCTAAACCCAAGACTCTAAACCGTCATGACGTACACCTCATCGGCGGGCCTGACCGGACGTGAGAACCATCGCGGTCGCCTCAGACCCTCGGGTCCGGGAGCGGGCCGCGTCATCTCCAACCACTTGCGATAGACATCTCGAGACAGCTTCGTGTCCACCACGACGTCCCCGTACTGATCGCCGTCTTTCGCGCTTTCCAGTCGCACTCGCTGATGCCAGCAGTGCATTCCGCTCACCGGGTCCGGATGCACCGGGAAAGCCAGATTCTGATGTACGCCTGCTTCGCGCCAGAAGATTCTTTCCGAATCGGGGTCCGCGCTTTCGAACGGCGCGATCCCTTCAACGCGTCTCAGCTTCCACCGGCCTTCACCGAGTTCTTCCAGATCTACCAGGGCAGAGGCCCAGCGGTCCGCGCCTTCCTCACGCTTAAGACGCCACCTGCCGAGATGGTGCGAACACGCAACTACGCCAGGCCTGATTCCTTCAGTCACCCAGGCCCGAATCACGAAGTATCCGATCTCCGTGTTCACTCTGACCAGCGCCCCATTCTCGAAGCCGAGCACCTTCGCGTCACCGGGGTTAACCCATAACGGATTCGTATGCGAGATTTCATACAACCACTTCGCGTTGCCCGAGCGAGTGTGAATCAGCGTAGGTAGCCGAAAAGTAGGCACCAGAATGTATTCCCCCGAGCCGCGCTCCAGGTCTCTCCAGTGTATGTGACTGCGCATGTAACCCGGCAGGCTGTGCTCAGGCCACTTCCATTCTGCCATCGTCCTGGAGTACAACTCGAGCTTCCGCGAGGGCGTGTTGAACCCGACGCGCGGCTCTCCGTCGATCATCAAGCCGACGGCGCTCATCGCACCCACCCCGGGCTTGATTATCCTTCCGGTTTGATCGTCGATCCGTGCGTTTTCGAGCTGTGCCTCGGAGACCGCAGCCTCGTGCAGATCGTAGACATTCTTCCTTACCGAGAACGAGCCGATCCGTCGCATGTAGTCGAGCGGCTCCTGGCCCATGCTCGCTGCCTGTTCTTTCAGGCCGGGTATGCTGTTTTCGAAGATCCACCGATAGTACTCTTCGATCGACACCTTTTCGCCGGGCCGGTACGGGGACTCGAAATGTCGGCGTACGCCGAGACTTCCGTCGGGATCGATCCTCCACGACAACTCGATCCAGAACTCGTCCTCTTCCCAAACCTCGCCGGGGTTGGCCTGATACGTGTAGTCCACGTGGGCGCCGGATCTCTCGGCGACCACTCGTTTGACCGGCTGTCTAAACGAAATCCATTGAGCAGAGTGCGTCTCCTGGCTCATCAAGTCATGCCGCTCAGCGCCCAGGCCCATCGGCAAGACATAGTCGGCAAACCACGCGGTCTCGCTCCATACCGGCGTCAGCGCTGCATGAAGCTCAATCAGTGACTCATCGCGCAACACCTCAATCCAACTCAATCCATCAGGATTGGTCCAAACCGGGTTGTAAACGCGAGTGAAGTACGCCGACAGATGGCCTCGCCCGTCTTTCAATAAATGGGGAAGCAGGAAACTCAGCTCGTGATGCGAGAGGGGATACTCGCGGGGCCACAGGAGCTCACTCCATACTTTTTGTGGCTCCGGCTTTGAAAACGGAGTCGCCACGAATTTGTTCCACGTGTTAGGACAAACACCCCCGCGAGTTCCGACGCTTCCAGTCAGGACGTTAAGGAACATCAACGCGCGTGCAACCTGCCAACCTCCGAGGTTTCCGCTTGCCGCGCTGCGCCATACGTGCGAGGCAAACGCGGAACCCGCTCGAGCGATCTCGTGCGCTACCTCGACAATCGTGGATGCTTCCACGCCGCATTCCTCAGCAGCAAACTCCGGCGTGAAGCTTGAATACACTTGCCTGAGCTCGTCAATGAAAGATTCAAATGAAGACGGGAGGTGCGGCCGCTCAAAGCGCATGAATTCTTCCCAGTTCACCCAGCGTCGCACGAACTGGCGGTCGAAGAGATTCTCATTCAGGATGACTGAGGCCATCGAAAGCAGCAACGCAGCTTCGGTGCCGGGATACGGTGACAACCAATAGTTCGCTGAGGAGGCGGTGTTCGAAAGACGCGGATCGATCACCGCGATTTTGGCGCCGCTCATTTTGCCTTCGATTATTCGTTGAGCATGCGGATTGAAGTAGTGCCCCGTTTCCAGGTGCGAGCTGAGCAGAAGAATAAACCTGGCGTTTGAATAATCGGGCGAGGGCCGGTCCGCTCCTTGCCAAAGCGCGTAACCGAGACGCGCGGACGAAGAGCAGATATTCGTGTGAGAGTTGTGACCGTCAACTCCCCACGCCTGAAGAACTCGATCGATGTACCCGTCGTGACCCGGGCGTCCGACGTGGTAGACGACTTCGTCGCGACGCCCATCGATCAGCGCCTTCCGTATTCGTGCGGAGAAAGTGTCCAGAACCTCGTCCCAGGTTGTGCGCTCCCATTCGCCTTCGCCACGCTTACCTTTCCGCTTCAGCGGATACAGGATTCGTTCGGGATCATCGATCTGGTTGATTGTCGCCGGCCCCTTGGCGCAATTGCGCCCGCGCGACCCGGGGTGGAGAGGGTTGCCTTCGAACTTGCGGATCTCTCCGGTCTGTTTGTCCACGTAGGCCAGCAGGCCGCAAGCCGACTCGCAGTTGAAGCACACAGTCGGGATCAGTTGATAGTGACGCTCGACTCGTCGCGGCCATGCGCGCGCATCCAACTCAACCCAGTCGTCCCATTTATCAGGAGGCGGGTAGTTCTGCAGTTGCCCTCCGCGATCCTCAGCGTCCTTCGCGAGCTGAGTTAGTTTTCTGTGTTGCTCATCTTGTGACATTGTTGGTCGTGAGTCCGCTTTCTATCCGGCGCACTGTATAACTCGCGCACTTCATATTGGCTGATGCGGTCCACTCGAATCCTCTAACTCGAATCCTCTAACCAGAAAATCTTGCGTTCTGAATCAGCTAAGCGGGACCGCCTGTCCCGCCTGTACCCAGATATGTTCCCAGAGCAGCAGCCCCGCGAGGGCGGCAACACAAGCGGGGATCGCCACTGCGGGCATCTGTTCGAAGCCTCTGATGGCCATCGCCAACGGAATCAACCCGCCGATGACCACGCAGCCCAACCAAAATCTCCAGGCAAATATGCCGTGGCTTATCAACCGCGCGGCTCGTTTTCGTTCGGCGCTCTCTTCCGGCATGAATACTTCGCCAGTCATCAGTATGAGATGAGCGACGAGGCTTCCCGCCAGTTCGTATTGCAAGAAGACATAGCTCGAGCCGAAGAGCAGATTCCCTTCGAGGGCAGAATCGACCGCGAGTACTACCATAAGCGCGGCCGCGCCGGCCAACAACGCCTGAACAAACAAATGAAATGCAACGATGGGGCTGTGCCAAAATACCCGGCCCCGCGCCTGGCGAAAGAGAAATGCCGAGTACACCGCAGCAGCCGCTGCAACAACTCCGCCAACGCCGACGACCGCCGCGTCCAGGTCGGCATCGGTAGTAAACCACTGAAGCAGGAGCCACCCGCCGGCGATCGCTCCGTAGGCCAGCAGTATGTACCCTCCAACCACAAGCCATGACTTCCATTGCGGCCAAAGCAGGATTCTCAGAAACCTTTCGGGACGCTTAAGGTCCGCGATCAATAGAAAGAGTGTCAGACCAAGAAACACCAGCGCGACCTGAGGTGCCGCGCTGTTGAACAGCCAATTCTGACCGCGAACGTATCCGAACAGTATCGCTATCGCCGCAAGCAGAAACGCGCCGGCCGAGATCGACTTGGTCCAGAGATAAGCCGAGACCTTCCATCCCCACGGCCGGTCGTGCGAAACGTCGTAGGTGGTGCGGGCCTTCGCTTCGGAGGCAGCCAGCGCCTGAGCATCACGAGCAATCGCGTCCATCTGGATTTCGGACCAGATGTATCCTCCGGCGTGCGATTGCTCGGCCGGCCGCAGCGCCGTATCGCTTGCTTCAATGTAATAGAGCTTTGGATTTGTTCTGGCTTCGGGTTTCCGAACAAGCGTGGACTCAGTAGCCACGAGCCTCGAGATGTGCGATGAAGGGTCGTCCAGGTCTCCGGAGATTATTGCCTGAACCGGACAAACGATCACGCATGCCGGCTCGATCAGATTTTCGACGCGATGCGCGCAGTAGTTGCACTTCTCGGCGGTATTGGTATTTGGATTTATATACAGCGCATCGTATGGACAGGCTTGCATACACGCCTTGCAGCCGATGCAGCGGTCGCCGTCGAAATCGACAATTCCATTGTCCCGCTTGAACAGAGCTCTGACCGGACAGATGGTGACGCAGGGTGCATTCTCGCAATGATTGCAACGCAGAACCGCGAAGTGGCGACGTGTGTCCGGGTAAGAACCCTCTTCAATGTATTTGACCCAGGTCCTGAACGAGCCCACCGGAACTTGATGCTCGGACTTGCAAGCGATGGTGCAGGCGTGGCATCCGATGCATTTGCGATGGTCTATTACGAAGCCGTATTTCATTCGGTGTTCCGGCCGAACTACTCGTGGCCTGTCTTGTTTTGCAGGTTGGCGCTCAGCAATAGAGGATCTAATGAGGTATCTGGGGCAGCGATGCCAACCCCAGTGCATCCAGCAGCCGGTCGGCTGTCTCACGCCCGGCGTTGCGAAGCGAGTATTCGACGGTCCAGGTGGACGACGGTCCATTACCAGGAATTCCGCCCTGACCTCGCCCGCGCTGATACACGTGACCGGACGTCTTCTGTTTGTTGCTCCCCGGCGCGAAAACTACGAAATCAACATACATGCTTCTGGGATCAACTCCACCTATACTGGACCGACTATCGATCACGTCGGCCTGCAACTCGAACCACAGGACGTAAGTGTCGGTTGATTTCTTCGCGAGGTCGCTCGCCTCCTTGCGATTCAAATTCGTTCCAGCGGTGCTGGCCTGCACTGCGTGGGTTTCAGAGAGCCGCGAGAGTATTCCATCCGTAACCAGCCCGGCAAGCTGCAGATCGTAACTTCCGACGAAAGCCACGTTGCTGACGACCGCCACCGGTATCGCGGGCTTCTTGTTATCTGACTGATTGTCGTTCGATGCTTCTTTGGACTTGCTTGAATCGGATGGCGGCGGTGAGTCCTGCTGCTGAGTGCCGGGTGGCTTTTTGGGGATCTTCCGGCCTGATTGGGCAAAGGATCCTCCGTGCGGCGTCAACACCAAAGTGCCAACCAGGATGGCGGTCAGGGCGCAAAATCCCGTGGCCGCCCGCGCCTTCACTTTGTTGAACATTATTGGAAACTCCCTTATCGAGTTTGCAGATCAGATGCCGGCGCCGCCAATGAAGTAACCTTCCCGCCAACGTCCAACCCTCGTGCTCCGGAGGGAAAAAGTATTCAGCACCGATAACGGAGGTGCGTAGCAATGCAGGGTCACCATGTCCCGGCCCGAGGGTTGAAGATTCAACAGCTGATGAATATCGGGAACGTCCGCGCCAGTGATTCCACCCGGGGACCACCGATGCGTGTTGTAAGGACGAACTCGCCCGTCGGCGTCGCGCTCGTACATAGTTTCGTTGAGCAGACCCTCACACACCATCACAACGCCTATTGAGCCGCCGTGATCATGAATCGGAGTCCGCTGGCCGGCGCGCCAACACAATAGCAACAGCTCTGCAAACTCGCTGCGAGCGATCAGATTTCGAGCGTACTTTCGTTCGGTGAAAACCCGGTAGGATTCGTAATCTCGAGGGCGGATTGTGAGCTGGGAGAACCACGCCTCGACTTCTGCAAGGGTCGGAACTGCGGTGAGCCGGTCTATTCTGTGAGACAGTTCGGCCAGGGGTGATCCAAGAGTTCCGATCCCCGGTCCCGCCTCAGCCCGGGTTGTCGTATCAGTCACTCGCATTATCTTCGGCTTAATTATCCATGATGACGGCCCTTGCTACAAAGCGATCACGGCAGCCGAGATAAGTTTTCGCGCTTTTGTGTGCCAGGCCAGCCGTGGGATCCGCCGTTCTGAACGGCGGTCGACGATGAGTCGCCACTTCAGACGATCAACGCAATATTTCACGAGGTGGCGCCGCGCGCAACACTTTACCCGCGCCGGAGTCGCCTTGAGGGCCGTATGAGATCAGTTCGAAAGCTGCGCCGTTGTCCACCAGGCGATAGACGTAGTCGTTACCCCAAGGGTCGACTTCAAAGACGCCTTCTATGTAAGGGCCCATCCAGTCGCCCGCCTGCGCTACATCGACCGAAGAGTTTTTTGAGGGCCTGCGAGTGAGCGACGCGAGTCCTTCCTGTTCGGTCGGATAGCGGCCTACGTCAGCCTTGAACCTCTCGAGACCGTCGGCCAACATCGCGAGTTCTCGCTGCGCCATTCTCTCCCGGGACTGTGCGCGCTCCGCCAACTGGCGCCGGCGATGGATCGAATCGAACGCAAAGAGACCAGCGACTATCAACAACACCGCGATCAGTCCTGCGACGAGGAGCCGTTTGCGTCGTCTCGCGCGTTTTGCGAGAGCTTCGTGCACTTCGGGCAGGAAAACGGTGGTTGGGTCGAAGCGTCTGGTAGTGTCCACGGCTCGGGCAGCGTTGAAGTGCGCCTGCATCTGATCGCGATTTTTAACTGGGCGGTAACAAGAGAGGCAGTAACGCAGATTAGGCGTGAGTCTTGCGCCGCAATCACAGAGTGTTTCGTTGGCTTCTATATCGGCCATCCTTTAACTGTGGATAGCATAGATCAAGACTTGTTTCTGGGGAAGGAGGGGAGTTCTGAGTTCTGAGTTCTGAGTGCTGAGTTCTGAGTTCTGAGTGCTGAGTGCTGAGTGCTGAGTGCGAGTGCTGAGCGTGAGTGCTGAGTGCGAGTGTTGAGCGTGAGTGCTGAGTGCTGAGTGCGAGTGTGAGTGTGAGCGCTGAGTATGAGTGTGAGTGCTGAGTGCTGAGTGCGAGTGTGAGTGCTGAGCGTGAGTGCTGAGTGCTGAGTGCTGAGTGCTGAACTTATCAAATGGTGAGTGCCGGCTTTATCAATGCTGAGTTCTGAGCGCCAACCCCGAAGGGGTTGCGTCGTCCAGCCCAGGGTTGCCGTCTGCGGCTACCCTGGGTCAAGTTGGTCAAATCTCTGGAACCCCGAAGGGGTTGCGTCGTCCAGCCCAGGGTTGCCGTCCGCGGCTACCCTGGGTCAAGTTGGTCAAATCTCTGGAACCCCGAAGGGGTTGCGTCGTCCAGCCCAGGGTTGCCGTCTGCGGCTACCCTGGGTCAAGTTGGTCAAATCTCTGCAACCCTGAAAGGGTTGCGTCCGGAAACCTGGTTTGATCGGCCCTTCCGCAATTCCGTCGGGCTTGGCACTCAGCACTCAGCACTCAGCACTCAGCACTCAGCACTCAGCACTCAGCACTCAGCACTCAGCACTCAACAAGTTCGTGAGCCTTAGCGGTGCGGTGCCCTCGGCAGGAGAGTTGCTCGAGCCGCACCGGCTGAAAGCTCACGGCGCATCTTTCGCAATCATTGTGCCCCGACTTCATCGTGGTGTTGCGAGCGGCCGACTCGCAAACTTTTCGTGGCGACGCCCGATGACAACGTGAAAGAAGGGCGCAGATTCAAACCTCGGGCACTCAAACAGCCCAGCGCCGAGTGCGACTTATATCGCATCAGTACGTACTGAATAGTCGGTGAATATTTTTGCCGAGCCGCATCGATGCGCCACGACGGCACGGGTGTTCGCTGTTGTTAAGGCGAACCACCGGACGTGATTTCGAGCACACGTCTGACTCGGTGCCGATTCGCGCTAGATTCGAGTTGTGGCCCGGTGTTCGAATTCGGCGACCGGGGCGATTTTGTCTTGGGCGCCGTCGGGAGTGTCTCGCGAGGCCGATTCTTTGATTAGGGGGCTGAGCTCGACAAATGCAGGACAGTCGAGCCCAGCGCTCGTCTTTCTTTCAATTCGTGCGGCCATTGCAGAGAACGAGGCCGCCGCAGGCGGGTCCCTCACCACGCCTGCGGTGCCTACGAACTCGTGCTGATGCTTCAGAGGTCCTAAAAACGGGGAGCGACTACTTCTTCGATCCCGACCTCATCAAAGATCACTCCGATCTTAGCCTGGAGTCCATTCGCAACCATTCTTTGTTTCTCCTTTGGCTGACGACGAGGTGACTATTAACTAATTTCGCACCTCTGTCGGTGGCTGAACAAAAGGTCGATTTCTTACCTCTTATTGCGCTTGGACATCGCAAAGAATTCGTCCTTCGTTCAGGTGGAAGCTTGAGTTGCACATGGTTGTCTCTCCTTTCAGGGCTTAACGGCCTGGCCTCGGCAACCCCTCACCTGATCGCCTCAGCCCTGCCTTCGCTATGACTTGTGCAAGGTCCGTGCCTGCACGACGCAACCACTTTGTTGGAGTTGCGACCTCGTGAATACAACAAGTTGGCAGGCTAATGCCCAAACGAAACCGGCGGAGCGAAGTGTGAACTAGCTACACATCTCCGAGCGCGAGTCGAGTCTCTTGTTTGAAATTCAATAACTTAAGCTGGTATGTGTAGTGAGTTCACACCTGTAAAGCAGGTACACACTCGGAAGTTCTGAGTTCTGAGTTCTGAGTGGTGGGGTACAACCGCGATGGGATTGCGTCCCAGGGTTGACGTGGACGGCACCGTGGGCTCAACGACGCAAACCCATCGGGGCTGGATCTAGGTGTTCGGGTTCCCAGGGTAGACGTGGACGGCAACCGTGTGCTCAACGACGCAACCCCTTCCGGGTTGGATCTAGGTGTTCGGGGATCCCAGGGTAACCGCGGACGGCAACCTTGGGCTGGTGGACGCAACCCCCTCGGGGTTAGCACTCAAGACTCAGCACTCAGCACTCAAATGTCGAAGTTCAGACGGTCCATCTTCAGGTACAGACCCTTTCGAGACAGGCCCAGCTCCTTGGCAGCTCGTGCGATGTTGCCACTGGATCGCTTCAGCGCGTCCTGAATCATCCGGCGCTCCAGCTCCTCCACCGCTTCCGACAGCGTCGAGTCGGTCGATGACGCAACCGGTGTCCCTATCTTTTGAACCGGGGTCGGCGTCGTGTCGATCTCACGGCTCGCTCGAACAATCTCTTCCGACAGTCCGTCCGGGGTGACCACGCTTCCGGAGTCGGCGTAAGCCACAATTCGCCGTACCTCATTGCACAACTGCCGAACGTTCCCCGGCCAGTCATAGACCACAAGCAGATCCACTGCTTCCTCAGAAAGCTTTATGTCGGTCTTCGCAGCGTCTTGAAGATACTGACTCAAGTAGTAATTGATCAAAGCCGGTATCTCTTCGCGGCGCTGCCGAAGCGGTGGTACCTGGATGCGAATAACGTTAAGCCTGTGAAAGAGATCCTCGCGAAAGCGGCCTTCGGCCACCGCGCGTTCCAAATCTGAGTTGGTCGCTGCAAGCACCCGCACGTTGACTCTGATCGGCTGGCTCTCGCCGAGTGGATGTACTTCGCCCTCTTGAAGAAAACGCAGCAGTTTTGGCTGAAGCTTTAACGGCAGGTCTCCGATTTCATCCAGAAACAGAGTCCCGCGATCGGCAGCCCGGATTATGCCTTCGTTGTTGGCGACCGCACCGGTGAATGCGCCTTTTCTGAAACCAAAAAGCTGGCTCTCGATCATTTCGTGCGGCGCCGCGGAACAATTGAACGGCAGGAACGTGTTCATCTTCCGGGAACTGCCCGCGTGAATCGCTCGAGCGACCAGTTCCTTGCCGGTCCCCGATTCGCCGGTGATGAGCACCGTTACGTCCGACGAACGGATCTTATTGATCTGTTCCAGCACGTTGCTCATTGCTCGGCTCGCGCATATGAAACCCGGCAGCTCAACCTGGGCCAGCAATCGCGCAGGATCGAACACCTGGGTCCGCCTGCTCTTGTTTTTCAGCACGTACGCTTCGAGGCCAAGCTCCCCGATATCGAGAAGCGGTTGAATGTTGACCTTGCCTTCGAGGAATCGCTCGGCGTGAGGTTCAACAATGTAGAGCAAAAACCGAGACTGCTGGTTGTCGTTCAATTGATAAACGAAACGGGTGTGATAGTGCGCAACCGGCAACTCCGCCAGCATCGCAAGGCACTCGGCCTCTTCGCGATCCGACAGGCCTACGCCGGCAGCGATCTTGAGATTGAGCCTGTGAAAGGCTGTCTGATCCTCACCGGCGATCTCAGCTACAATCGTTCCGCGGCTCTGCGAGAGATCGGAGATGATGGCCGCCAGCTCGTGAAGCAGCAGGTCACGCGACACCGATGCCTGAACGAGGCGTTGAGCTATGAAGCCGTCCAGTGAGGAAACGAGAGATGAGGCCAAATCAAATGAAGGCGCCCGAAGCACTATCTTTGGCTCGGGCGCCTCGCCGGGTTCACCCTGGGCGCGCGCCTTGAGCGTATCGAGCCTGGTCTGCGTATTCCTTTCGTCGGTAGCCGCGCCGAGCTCGGCAAATGTAGTCAGCGCGCTCGACACCTCGTCGAGGGCCTCGGAGATTCGTCCCTGACGCTCCAGCAGCTCCGCCAAAACTATTCGATTGACCGCGCACGCGTATCGATTTCTTCGCAAGGTATATATCGAGCTGCTCTGCCCGAGCGACTGAATTGCTGCGGCGAGATGGCCTTCAGCAGCCTCCAGCTTCGCAAGCATGCGCATCATCATGCCCCACGAAAGCATGTTGGGTGCGTCTCTCAGGTAATTGCGCACCGAATCGACAATCTCTCGTGCTTGCGCGACCTCTCCAGTTTGGAGAAGGGAATCCGCAAGCAGCAATTGCGCCTCTGACGCGAAATGCAGATCACTGCCGCGCAGGCAAATGTCGACGGCCCGCCCGAGTGGCTGCTTGGCGCTTTCGGGGTCACCCTTCATCAAATAGCTGAGGCCGATGGTCATGCGAGTGCTGATCTCGACCCACTCGCCAGTCTTGATCGAATTGATAACTTCCAGGGAGTGCGCAAGCAATTGATCGGCTTCGTCGAGCTTTCCTTGAAGGACATAGACGCGGGCCAGCGTGTCGACTACCGAAGCGTATTGGGCAATGCTTGGCGAGTCTCGGAGTACCTCCATCGCCTGCCTGGCGAGGCTTTCAGCGCGCGACCATTCTCCCAGCCAGATAAGTTTGACCGCGAGATTGTTCTGGTTTATCGCATAGTGAATGCGATTCCCGGCCCGCTCAAAATGGCTGAGACATTTGTCCCACGACGCGAGCGCCTTGTCGGTCGAACCCAGATTGTCATAAGCGATCGCCATGTACATATAGCACCGGCCCAGCAGGTCGTGCTCTTCGCGATTGCCCACCAACGCCAGAGTCTGCTTGAGCGATTGAAGAGCGCCGCGGAAGTCCCCTTCGTAAGCCGTGATATACCCTATGTACAAATGCGATTCGGCGAGCTTCCGCCAGTCGCCCGTTCGCCGATAGTGTTCGAGTGCCGAGACGTATTGGTCCCGCGCGATTCTGATTTCGAGGAGGTTCCGGTATGCGCGGCCCAGACCGAAATAGCACGCGCCGATGGCCGAGTCGTCCTGCCGGTCGCGTGCGATTTTGATGGCTTGATTGAACAGAGCGATTGAGCGTGGAACGTCGTTGTTGACCGACAGGCCACTCGCCAGCCGGATCAGCACCTGCAACTGCCAGCGCTCGGAAAGTCTGCTGAATTCTGTTGTCTTCTCGTATTTCGCTATCGCGTCGAGCTGTTCGCGGTTCAGCGCGCGCTTTTCTAGAGCTTTGCTCAGCTCGCAGCGGATTAGAGCTTCTTCGTCGCCCGGACGCGGACCCATGCGCAACGCCTGGCGGAAGTGGTTGGCTGCCTCTTCGAACTGGCTCGCCTCCATCGCGGCGCGGCCCGCAGCCAACGCTTCATCTATTCCACGGGCATTTGTGAGGGTCCTGGTAGACATGTGGCCTCTAGGAATGCCTGGGAGATTGCGCGACTTGATTTAAACGGCGGAGTCGGAGGGCTTGCATCACCGACTGACACATAAAATACAACCTGATTGAAAAACCGTAAAAACGTAGCGATTCTAGGGATGGTATTGTTCAAAGTCAAGCAGCCGAAATGCTATGATTCCAGCCCTGATGCCGACTCCAAAGCGAATCTACGAAGAAGAACTGCTCGACGCAGGCGTTGGAACCGACGATGACGTCGCGAAAAACCTTCAAGACCTGCGACGTGTAAACAAGTGGCTTGGCGGAACTCGCGCGATCCTGACCGCGCTGTCGGAACTGCTGACAACTCAGCAATCGAAGATCGCCACGAATCCGGACAATCGCCGTGAAGCGAAGTCAGTGACCTCAGGCGACGCTTTTTCACTGCTGGATGTTGGCACAGGTTCGGCAGACATACCGGGAGCGGTCCTGGACTGGAGCGAGGCGAACGGATTCGCCGCTGAAGTGGTCGGAGTCGACTACAGCGCACGAAACCTGCGAGTCGCGAAATCGAAGCTGGGAGTCCGCAGAGGTGTACAGCTTGTCGAAGCCGACTCGCTTGCGTTGCCGTTCGCCGAGCGGAGCTTCGACTTCGTTACCGCGTCGCTGTTCCTGCATCACTTCAAGGACGAGGATGTGGTTAAACTTTTGATGAGTTTCTCTAAGATTGCCCGTCGAGCAGTGATCGTCAACGATCTTGTTCGGGATCTGGTGCCCTACTATTTCGCGAGAATGAGCGGTCCAATTCTGGCCACCAGCTTTCTGACTCGAAACGATGGCCCAGTCTCGGTGCTGCGAGGGTTCACGAGGGATGAGCTTCTCGGTTTCTCGCGGAGCGCAGGCCTCGATCATGTTGAAATCAGGCGGCTGTTCCCTTATCGCTTGTTGCTCATTGCTCACATGTAAAGGTCAGTTCGTGGACGAATTCGATGTCATCGTAGTCGGCGCCGGACCCGCAGGCTGTTCAGCGGCGATAACTCTCACAACGCTTGGCGCGCGGGTTCTATTGCTTGAAGAGAAGCGAATGCCTCGGCCGAAACTCTGCGGCGAATTTGTCACACCTGAATGCCTGCCGACCCTTCGCAGACTAGGAGTGCTTGAAGCAATGATTGACGCCGGGGCGCAGCGGATTTCAAAAGTCAGGGTTGTAACTGCGAGCGGCAGAACAGTCGAGTCCAAGGTTCCGGATATTTCGCCGACTCAAGAGGCCGCGATCAGCTTGAGCCGCGCGCGTTTCGATCAGGTTCTATTTGAACGCGCCGCAGAGATTGGCGTGGCGTGCATGGATGGCACCGCCGTCAAACAAAGGTTGTCTGATGGCAAGCGCACGATTGGTGTCGAAGCAGTTTCGCTTCCATCGGGTTCTGCAGTTCGATTCAGATCCGCATTTGTGCTTGACGGATCAGGCAGAAACTCGCGACTGGTTGTTGGGCAGCACGAACGAATTGGCGGACTCAAGGGCTATCGCCTTTATGCGATGGAGGCCCACCTGTCAGGAGTCCCCGATCTCGACGATCAGCTCGATCTGTGCTTTTTTCCAGGGGGATACGGCGGCCTGTCGCGGATCGAAGATGGTCTGGTCAACATCTGCTTCATCCTTGGCGAAAAAGTGCTGCGCGACGCGCGCTCGGATCCGAAAGCGATTTTGCAACGGACCATGTGCGCGAATCAGACAGCACGTGATCGCCTGAGAACCGCCGAGGTAGAGGGTGCGTGGCTGACGGTTGGGCCGCTCACATTTGGAAGGACGCGCCTCGGCGGCGACGGTGTAATCGCGATAGGCGATGCGGGAGGGATGATCGACCCGTTCACCGGGACTGGCATTCAGATGGCCTTGCGGACCGGCGAGCTGGCGGCAGAAGCAGTCAGCAGATCGGTTGGTACGGAAGAGGCTATTGGCTGCTATGGCGAGCTGTACCGGCGAGAGTTTTCGGACCGGCTGACAGCAGCTAACTGGTTAAGGGGAATCGTTTCCTCACCCGCCGCGGCAAATTTCACGGTAGGTGTGCTATCCAGGGTGCCATGGCTGGCGCGAAGGGTATTCAAGGCGACCCGTGCAGGCGGCGGAGCGGAAAAAACTGAATAAGTATTTGGAACTTTTGCGTTTTGGGGGCGTGTCTCGGCATAGCAGAGTTAATTCGAGACTACCGGACACGCAAATCGGAGGAACGACTACTATGAAGCTTGTGCATCTTGTGACCGTTCTCATTCTTGTGCTCGGAGTGGGAGTCGCGGCGGCCAGCGACGATCAGAAAGAAAAGCAGAAGGAAAAGGAAGCCCAGAAAGCGGCGGAGAAGGCGAAGAAGGACCAGCTTACCACCCTGGTAGACGACTCTGCGCCACTGATGACTTTGGCAGTTCCTTTCGACGAGAGTGGGTATCTGGGAGTCTACCTCGAGGAAGTGACGCCAGATCGCGCCAAGGAGCTCTCGCTGAGCGAGGAGCGAGGTGCGATTGTGATGAAGGTGGTCGAGGGCAGTCCCGCCGAGAAAGCGGGCCTGAAAGAGAACGACGTCATAATCGGGTTCAACGGTCGCAGAGTGGACAGCGTTCGCGAACTCCAGAGGCTTCTGAGCGAGACTCCCGCGGGGCGCAACGTCTCGATCGAGTTTGTCCGAGGGCGGGCTCATCAGACAGTGAGCGCCGCTCTGACAAAGCGCGAGAACAATTTTGTATGGCGGCCGGAACTGGACGAGAAACTGCGAAGAAGCACTGAGGAGGCGATGAAGAAGGCGCAGGAGCAACTTCGACAATCCGAAGAGCTGACGAAGAAGTACTCCGAGGATCTCGGTCGCTTCAAATACAACTTCGGCAATTTCAACTTCGTCGGGCCCGGCGAGTACGGTTTCTTTTTTAGCGGCGCGCGGTTGGATGCATCCCTTGAATCTCTGACCGATCAGCTTGCCACCTACTTCGGAGTCAAGGAAGGGAAGGGCGTGTTGGTCACACACGTAGGCGAGAATGGGCCGGCTGCCAAGGCAGGCCTCAAGGCAGGCGATGTGATCGTGGCTATTGACAACGAACCGGTAGACGATGTGGCTTCAGTGCGGCGCGCCATCAACAAGAAAGCTGAAGGCCAGATTACACTCCGCATTGTACGGAACAAAGCCGAGCAGACAGTCACCGTGACGCTGGAAAAGAAACAGAAGGCACTTCACCGGCTGACTCCGGTACGTCGTGCGACGTTAGTATCGGTTTTGACGTAACGCATTTTGCTTTTTTATTCTGATGGGGTTGAAGAAAGGGAGTCTAGATGACTCCCTCTTTTTTTGTGAATTGAATTCCGCCTGGCGTCCGGCCTACTGCATACTGCCTACCGCCTACTGCCTACTGCCTTTCTTGCCTCGCCTGCACTCACCGGCTAACATAAGCGCTCGACGCTGTTATGCAATCAAACAAAAAGCTTAGGACTGCTCTGATTCTGCTCGGGCTGTTGCTCGCGTTTGGAACGATCGGCTTTAAGCTGCTTCTGCATCTGGACTGGTTTGATTGCTTCTATTTCACATTAATCACAGTTTCTACCATCGGTTATTCCGAGCCCGCCAACATGACCGAAGGTGCGCGGTACTTCACTTCAGCAGTGATCATTCTTGGTGTAGGCTCATTGGGCTACGCCTTGTCGTCGGTTGTACAAACGGTAGTCGAATCGGGTGTAATATCGGCGTTTGGGAAGCGACGAATGTTTAGAGACATCGGCAAACTTCACGGGCACTACATTGTATGCGGCGCGGGGCGCGTCGGATCTCGGGTTATCAGAGAGATCGCCCACAGCGGTCACGACTATGTTGTCATCGAAAGCGATGAGGTCAGCGCCGAAAAGCTGCTTACCGAGGGGGCGCTGGTTCTGATGGGCGATGCGACGGATGAGGTTGTGCTGCGGGCAGCCGGCTTGGAACGAGCCAGAGGCCTGGTGTGCGCCGTCGCCTCGGACCCCGACAACCTCTATATAACTCTAACAGCGCGCGACTTGAACAAGGACTTGTTAATCATCGCCAGAGCCAACGATGAAGCGGCGGTCGATCGGCTTAGAAAGGCCGGCGCGAATCGAGTCGTTTCGCCGGTACTCACCGGGTCGGCCCGGATGGCGCAAATGCTATTGCGGCCCGCGGTAGCCGATTTCATGGAGCTGGCTACCATGACCGAGAGGCTCGAGCTGGAGATTGAACAGGTTGAGATCGGCCCGGGATCGCCGTTCATCGGTCGAGCGCTGAAGGACACCGGAATTCGAACGGAACACGGAGTGATCGTGATCGCGATCAAACGTGCGAACGGGCACATGATCTTCAACCCGCCCGCCGACACCACAATCGAGGAATGCGATGTCTTTGTGGCCATTGGCAGCCACGAGAGCGTTCAAACGCTTGAGAAGCTCGCAAACCCCGCCAGAACCTCAGTCCGGTAAACCCTCGAATGGCATCCGCGCCAGTCAGCATTGTCATTCCGACCTGGAACGGAATCGACCTGCTCAAGCAGTTTCTGCCTTCAGTCCTCCAGGCCGCTAAGCAATACCGGGAAGAGACGGCGGCCCCAACTGAGATAATCGTTGTAGACGACGGGAGCACTGATCAGAGCGTATGGTGGCTGAAGGAACAGGGATTCAGTATTGCTGAGTTGGAAAACAGGGCGGCCGCCGAGGTCGGTGAGCGTCCAGCGTCACCGTCGTTGCGGGTTGTTGTACGCGATCGAAATGAAGGCTTCGGCGCGGCATGCAATACCGGAGTTCTCGCGTCGAGCTACCGCTTGATTCTGTTGCTCAACAATGACGTCGAAGTGGCCGGCGATGCGATCGGCAAGCTGGTCGAGAATTTTCGCGACCGTTCAATTTTTGCGGCGCACTGTAAAGTTATCGACATGCGAACAGGGGTTGAATGCGGGATTGGTAAGCGGGGATCTTTTTCTCGAGGATTCATTCGGGTTCATGACAGTTGGGCGCCCCCGCCGGGGTCGACCGGGCCGGGTCGGGATTACTTCTCGATGTTTGCCGGGGGCGGCAGTTCTATGATCGATCGCGAGAAATTTCTGGAGGTCGGCGGCTTTGAGTCTCTGCTCAACCCGTTCTATTGGGAAGATGTCGAACTGAGTTACAAGGCGTGGAAGCGCGGCTATCGGGTTCTATACGAACCCCGATCGACGGCTCGGCACTCAATTTCATCGACGATTCGCAAGTTGGACCAGCGTAAGGTGAGAGTCATCGAGCAGCGCAACAGGCTCCTTTACCACTGGATTCATCTGCACGACTGGAGAATGCTGACGAGTCACGTTGCTTGGGTTGTGCTGCTGACATTATCGGCACCGTTGAGGTTTCAGTTTGGGTTTGTTCGAGGAGTGATCAAAGCGTTGAGGCTTCTGCCGGAAGTGCGAGAGCGTCGAAAGGCTGAACGAGCTGCGGCACGGCTCACCGATCGCGAGGTGATGGCGTTGTGGAAGTGCTGAGTGCTGAGTGCTGAGTACCAACCCCTTCGGGGTTGGCGAGATATTTGGCGTCCTACCCAGGGTAGCCGCGGACGGCAACCCTGGGCTGGGCGACGCAACCCCTTCGGGGTTGGCGAGATATTTGGCGTCCTACCCAGGGTAGCCGCGGACGGCAACCCTGGGCCGGGCGACGCAACCCCTTCGGGGTTGATACTCAGCGCTCAGCGCTCAGCACTCAGCGCTCAGCACTCAGCACTTAATCCAGAACTCAGAACTTCCTCGCTCCTACCGTCATCGTAGCGCCTTTGCCAAGGGCGCTCATCAATGAATCAAACGGCCGAATGAACGGAATGCTCAAATAGAACACCACGCGAGCGCCAGCCCCGGCACTCAGTAGCCTTTTCTTCAAGCTCTGACGTAGTGCGTGCGCGTTGTGCGCCCTCGAAAAGTAACTCGTTCGATAGACCGAGAAACCTGTTTCTTTCAACAGCCTCTCAAGCGCAGACGGAGAATAGTGATAGCGATGACGCGGCGCATCGAGAGAAAACCAGTCGCCTCCGAACGCTTGAGCCTGATAGCTGGTGGCATTCGGTAGCTGCACTATCAATGTCCCTCCCGGCCGTAAGAGTTCCGCGGCTGAGATGAGGTTCTCACGCGGCTCGTTTGTATGTTCTAGAGCCGACCAAAAACTAACTACGTCGAAGGACTCGCGTTGAAACTGCGCGGCAGAGAATGTCCCTTGCACGATCTTATCCCCGAGGAAACGGCGTGCAATCGTTGCCGCTTTATCACCGGTTTCAACGCCAAATCGTTCCCATCTGTCTGACTCCAGCGCTCGGAGAAAGAACCCCGCTCCGCAGCCCACGTCCAGAATGCGACCACCTGTCAGTCCGCATCGCCCGAGAAACTCCAGCTTTTCTCTCTGAGAGCGTCGGATCCAAGTGTCCGAGGGTTCAGCGGAATCGCCCCAGTAGTCCTCTGGATAAAATCTCGCGAGTTCCGCGTAACTCATGTCCGGCGCGGTGCGCAGAACGCCGCAGCCCTCGCACTCCACAATCGTAAAGCGTTCGCCAGAGTTGCTAAGCCGGTCAACCGCCGTATACAGTACGCGCGCGGTTGTTGAATTGCAGATGCTGCACGAACTCAATTCATCTAGCTCGGAACCGTAGGGCTTGATCATCGGGTAGGCGGAATATATCAGACTTGTCGTGGAGGAGTGACATGACTCGAAGGGTAGCGGTCAGCGCTCAGATTCTGGTGGTGGTCTTATTATCAACTGTTGTGACTGCCTCGGTGTCCGCCCGCACACACGCAACCGCTGCCCAGCAGATCAGGGCAGTGTTGGATCGCCAGGTCGAAGCGTGGAACCGTGGAGACCTCGAGGGGTTTATGGAGGGTTACTGGCGTTCGCCTCAATTGACTTTTTACTCCGGCGGTGTTGAAACGTCAGGGTGGGACCAGACGATCCAGCGCTACCAGCAGCGTTATCGCAGCGCCGGGAACGAGATGGGGATTCTTGAATTCCTGGACCTTAAGATTGAATTGTTAGGGCCACAGGCAGCATTCGTTCGCGGCAAGTATCGGCTGAAGGCTTCGGGCAAGGAATCCAGTGGGCTTTTTACTCTTACGTTCAAGAAGTTCGCATCGGGCTGGAAAATCATTCACGATCATACTTCGACTTAGACTCGGTTCGGATTTCGAGTTTCGGGTTTCGAGTTAGGTCGCCGCGGCGTTAATGTTAATGCGTGATGCACTACGCCGCTGGTCAGAAAAACGCCTGCGGAAAAAAAACCGAGTTCTCCCAAACTGGAAACCGGAAACGAGAGACCAGAAACTCATAAGTGCGCCGATGTCCAAAATAAGAGTCCTGCCCGATACGCTCGCAAACATGATCGCCGCGGGCGAAGTCGTCGAACGCCCGGCATCGGTCGTAAAAGAATTACTCGAGAACGCCCTGGACGCCGGCGCGCGCGTCGTCAACATCGAAGTCGAGTCGGGCGGCAAGCGCCTGATTCGGGTAGTAGACGACGGCGAAGGCATGACCAGGGACGACGCGATCGTGGCCTTTGAACGTCACGCAACTTCAAAGCTCCGACAAGCGTCCGACCTCGAAGCAATCGCGACTCTTGGATTTCGTGGCGAAGCTCTCCCTTCCATAGCTTCCGTTTCGCGTCTGTTCCTTCGAACTAAGACAGCGCGCGACCTGGAGGGCACCGAAGTCGAATTCAGCGGAGGAAAACTGGTAGGTGTCCGGGACATTGCCTGGCCCGAAGGCACTGAAATCGAAGTTCGAGACCTCTTCTTCAATGTTCCAGCTCGTCGAAAATTTCTGAAAAGCGATGCGACAGAAAGCTTTCACATAACGAACCTGGTTCAACACTATGCGTTGGCGAATCCAGCAGTGTCGTTTCTACTTGTGAATAATGGACGCGACGCGGTGAGGGTCGAGACGGTTCGCACCCTCAAGGAGAGAGCTTATCAAGTTCTTGGCAATGTGCTGCTATCAAAGCTGGTCGAAGTCAATCGCAGCAGCGGTGGCCTGAGCGTCAAGGGATTTGTATCAAATCCACAAGAACAGCGGTCATCGAGAGACTCACAGTTTCTGTTTGTAAACGGCCGATTCGTGCGCGATCAACTGATCGGAAGGGGATTGACCGAGGCGTACCGATCGATGATGCCGTCTGGCACGTATCCGGCGGCGGTACTCTTCATCGAAACCCCTCATTCAGAAGTCGACGTGAACGTTCATCCCGCGAAGACCGAGGTCAGATTCCTTCACGGCAGCGTGGTGCTCGCATTTATTCGCGATGCAGTAGCCGAAGCTCTGACTTCGTCCCGACCCATCGCGCCGCTCCCGGGATTCAAGTCGAATCGAGACTCTGAAAGAGATGATTTCCAGGCGTCTGGAACAACGCCCGGACAGCTCGCACCGACAGACTTCGACTCAAACTTGGCAGCGTCCAGCACAACAGCGGGGACCGCAGCGACTTTGCCGCCGGGGCCTCGCGCGGGAAGCGAACTGGCTAGGCTGCGCGAGTCGCTCATCGGCCCCGCGCCGGATATCGCAGGCCAACGCGGTAACACGGTACAGCGCGCGCATTCGATCGAGTCCGCCGCGGATCGTTTTGAGTCTGCAATGCCTCAGTCAAAGTTGACTGAAGAGCCGGCAAGCGGTGCGACACAAGATCGATCCGACTGGCAACCCGCGACGGATTCGGACGGAGTGCTCCCGGGACTTGGGCACGGAATCAAACCGCTTGGACAGATACGAGACAGCTACATCGTAGCCACAGACGACGAGGGGTTGTTGCTGGTGGACCAGCACGTTGCCCACGAGCGCGTACTGTTCGAGTTGTTTCGGGATCGTCATCTCGCGACATCTGCAGGAGTCCAGCCTCTGTTGATTCCTACTACGGTCGATTTGACTCCGGCCGAAGCAGAGGCTTTTCACGCGGTGCGTCCGGACCTCGAGGCCATGGGGGTTGAAGTAAGCGAGCTCTCGGGTAGAACGATTGCGATAAAGGCGTTGCCGTCGAGCATCGCGCCCTCCGACGCAGTGTCTCTGCTGAAAGAGGTGCTGACTGCTGTAGAGAAGGAAAGACGAACTCGTACTCCTGAGCACGTTCGTGATGAAGTGGCGGCAACGCTCGCATGCAAAGCTGCGATCAAGATCAATATGCCGCTCACGCAAGAAAAAATGCAGTGGCTGATCGATGAGTTGATGAAGACTCGCAACCCGATGACTTGCCCACACGGCAGGCCGATAATTATGCGAGTGGGTTTGCGAGACATAGAGCGAGGATTCAAGCGGCCGGTATAGACCTCAGCCTAGCGAGAGACTACCGAAGCTATGTCAGGTTGCGAAACTCTGAAGCGAGTACGTTCCAGCTTGGGGCCTGCGGTGCACCAGAGGTTGTTTGCCGAGTACGGCGCTGTGTTCGTCACAACCGCGACTCCACCGCCCGTGGTGATCTTCTCGGACGAGCAAGCAGTCTCAGAATATCAATCCGCGCTCGCGACCGCGTCAGGTTTTTTTGGCGATTACGAAATGATTTTGCAGCGCGACGCGATGGCTGCGCTAAAAGAAGCCGCGGCCCGCGCATCGAGGGCCGGTCTCAGTCTGACCGCTCGTGCGGAAGATTCCGGCGCTCGAGTCTATGCGGACACGGTCAGGCTGTGGGTTCGAAACGTCACTAGAGGATTGGAGCATTGGAAGTCGCTTGGGAGGATCGACGAGGAATCGGCTGCGCGGATATCGGCGCTGGCTCTCCCGGATCAGGTCGGCGCGGTCCTGGAGTTGGAACAGGGTGGCGAGTTGTTCTTCGGAACCTATTTCGACAAGTCGATTCTGTATTCGGTAGCCGCCCCCGGAGCTTCGCAACACCTCTCGTTGCTCGCGTTCGATCTCAAAGAGTACGAGGATGACCGAGTCGAAATTGTTTTGAACGACTGTGGGTGGTTCAGAACAGTGACTGGAGATCTGCCGCACTTTACCTATCTCGGCCGTGCTGCAGACGAGCTGGGCTCAATGTGTCTGATGCAGGTTCGACGTGAGTACGGCGGTCGCGAGTACGGGTTCTGGTTGCCCGATGTCGCTGCGTTATTGTGATGGCGCGTTCGCCCTGGCCGTTTTGACTTTTTCCAGTATGTCGAGGATGAGAGCGCTGCGGCTCACGGCTTTTCCGCTGCGATCCAGCGCTCCGCAATCGACGGTGACCTTGCTTCGGCCATATATGAGTGTCACCCAGTATTTGCTCGCCTTTGGCGTTTTTTCGACGTCTACGAAAACTGATTTGGTTGTTTTGTCTGCGAAGCGAGAGGTTTGACCTACTGCCTCGTCGGTTCTCGCAAAATCGACGGCGCTGGAAAGAACGGCCTCGAAGGCCGCGATTTCGGATCCCTGATAAGTGCCCGTGACTATACGATTGTTCGAATCTCCAAGCAGCACGCTGTACTGACCCATCGCGTCCTTGATTGCCTCGATGTAGAACGAAGCCCCTGTAGGGGGTCTCATCGCGTGGGCATCCATCTTATTGAGCTCTTCCTGGCTCAGGGGCTTTTGAGTTGGTTTCTTGTCCTGCGCGAATCCTGCGACCGAAAAGAGCAGGATCATCGATAATGCTTTTAGTGTACTGATCACGCGAGCAACCTCAAAGAAAAAATTATCTCTACCGCTAACGCTGGCTGAGGTGAAGCCGTTTCAATTTCTCAAACCGTGGAAACCGATTCTTCGTCGTGTTGCAACGTTGAAAGGTTGCTTCCGTTTGCGTTTGGGTCGGGTTCAAGAAAATCGGCCGACTCTGGTGGGCGATCCTCTTTGCGAGAGCCTCTCAGCACATAGATGATGCCGCCGGGCAAGGACACGATGACTGTCACACCGAGCCACAGCAGGGCGAGGGTCGCAGCCTGAGCCGCCGCGTGAGTCTGGTCCGGATCGGTGATTACCGACTGAAACAGCAGGATGTATGACGCTTCTCGCCAGCCAGTGCCGTTTACCGATACGGGAATCATGCTGACGAGGCCGATCGTCGGGATGAAGACGAGAAAGTCTAACCAGCCGTGCCTGGTTTGCATCCCAATGGCGGCGGCGCACAGAGTATTTACCAGAACGCAACCTACCTGCACTCCGACCGACATCAACAAAGTCACTGCCCACAGTCGCCACTTACCGCGGTAGCAATTGACCGACTCGAAGATCCGTTCGACTTTTACATCTGCACTCTTCATTCTGAAGACCAACAGAAGCCGGTGTATGAAGTTGTAAGTCGGGCGATAAAAAATCGCCAGGTTCGCAATGACGAAGCCGAGTACTACGACACCGAAAGGCAGAGCGAGCGGTACTCCTTTGAACTCGATTCCTGCCGCCGCTGCTACTACCGTGGCGAGCAGCACAAGCCCTCCCATCCCAATGTCGCGATCAAGGAACACTGAAGCGCTCGATGCGCTCAAACGCCCCGATTCCTTTCTCAGGTAGTAAATGCGAAAGACGTCTCCGCCGATGGTGGACGGCAGGAAGAAGTTGAAGTACATGCCCAGGAAGTAAAAGGCGAGAATTCGCGGATAGCTGACCTCGATTCCCTGGGGTTTTAGCAGCGCATGCCATCGATAAGCGCTCAACGCCTGAACACCGAAATACACAACGACGGCGGCGGCGAACAACGAGAAGTCAGCCTCCCTGAGGTTGGCCCATAGGTGCCGTATGTCGACAACGTGAGTGAATATGTACGTTAGTATGCCGACGCTTACTACGACCTTGGCCGTGGTCAGCAGAGTTTTCTTCATTGCTCGGTGGTTTGCTCCACTGTGTTGGATATAAGCAATACTTGAGGAGGTGACACCTTATCAAGAATGCGCTTTAACTTTACTTGAAACACCGGACTGCTGGCAAGAACATGCGTTTCCACCGGTAACAGTGGACGCAGTGCTTCGTAGTCCGAGCGAGGAATGATACAAAAGACTTCCTTGCCGCTGCAGAGAGCCTGCTGCAGCTCCTTCGGCTCATAGAACTCGAAGACCGGCCTGCGCAGATAGAAGACCATGCTGGGAGACGCCAGCCGGTAGTAGCCTATGAGTGCATCGTCCGACGCGCGATCCTGAATCGTCTTGCAAAGTTGGGCCACCGGTTTGTAGCGCTCGAAGTCCGGCAGGGTGATCAACACAAAGCCCCAGTTTATGATCGACACGAACACTACAAGCGCGACTATTGCCAGGGTCGACAGACGCTGCTTTGCGCTCAGAATCGTGAGCACGCCTCCGACAAACGCCGCTGAGCCAAACAAGCCCGCCCCGGCAAGCGCGTAGGATGACTCGCGATATGACAGCAGGTAAGCTCCCGCAGCTCCGGCTATCGCAAAAAGAAGTCCTCCGCACCCAAGCAGCCAGCGCGTGGCTGTATACATTCGACCCGTGAGCTGCCTGCTCAGCAGTTGCCAGCTGATGATTCCAGATAACGCCGCAGCAGCAGGATAAACTGGAAGGATGTACAAGTCTTCCTTGCTCTTTGATAGCGAGAAGAACACTACGATGACCGCAAGCCAGACCGCATAAAGCAGCGGAAGGCGGTTGCGCAGGGTCTGTTCGGCGTTTTGCTCTTGCTCTTTTTCCTCGGTTTGCTCGGAACCGGTTGCCGGCGCGCGTTGCAGTTTAAATGCGAGCCAGACTCCTGGAGCCAGAAAGATCGAAGAGGGGAACAGGTCTACGGCAAGAACGGGAATATAAAAAAGGAAACTGCGAGTCGGACCCCACGCGCGTTCAGCGTATCGCGAGAGATTGTCTTCAAGGAGAAATGCCTCGATATAGCGCCAGCCATGTTGAGCGTACACTGCCGCGTACCACGGAAGCACAATGGCGGCGATGATTAAAACGCCGGCCGGCAACATCAGCTTTCGTATTTCTCCCGGCTTTCGCGCGAAGATCAGGAAAACTCCGATTGCGACGGTTGGAAGCAGGAGCGCGATCGGTCCTTTTGTTAACACGCCAAGTCCGATAGAGCAGTACATCAACGAAAGATAGGTTCTTCGGCGGTTGGGTGTAGATGAGGCCAGGGCGAAAAACAACAACGCCAGTCCCATGAAGAGCGAGACATAGACATCAATCATGATTCGCCTGGCGAACATCAACAGGCGCGGCGATGAGGCCAGCATCGCCGCCGCGACAAGCGCGGCCTCATGACAGAATGCGATCCTTGTAAGCGCATAGGCGATGGCAACAATTCCGAGTCCGCCGAGCACGATTGCCAGGCGTTCAATCGTTACCGAGACGCCGAACAACTCGTAAAAGCCAGCGACAATCCAATAGGAAAGCGGAGGTTTATTGAAGCGGGGCTGGTAGTTGAAGCGGGGGCTTATAAAGTCCGACGACTCGGCCATCTCACGAGGAGTCTCGGCGTAAAAGGCTTCGTTGGAGTCCCACAGCGAAGAGGCACCGAGGCGCACGAAGTAGGGAGAAGTGGCGATCGCGAGTAAAACAAGCAACAACGTCGCCCATCGGGGGTTACGGTCGTTTATCACGGCGAGTGCTGCTAAGTATCACAAAGTCGTTGGAATGGAGCAAGGGAAGAGGAAGTTCTGAGCCCTGAGTTCTGAGTAAGAACCCATTCGGGGTTGGCACTCAGAACTCAGAACTTCCTAAGGCGCAATGGTGATCGAGATCTGCTCTTTGTTGCGCACCACTCTGAGTTCGACAGGAGTCGTAGTGCTCGCCACCGCTGCCTGAAGCTGCGCCAGTTTCAATAGACGTTTGTCGGCCAGGCCTACGATGACATCTCCCGCTTTCAGCCCGGCGCGGTCGGCCGGCGTGTTGCTGCCGACTGCGTCTACAAGCATTCCACCAGGAATGCCAAACACCGTTGACGCAAATCCCGGCTTCAGCTCGCGAGCCCAGAAACCGAGCGACAGGTGCACCCTGCTTTCAGGATCTTGAGTGAGATCTACCGGCGGAGTCTGGGCAGCGGCTGGCCGCGGAGCAGTTGTTTCCGATCCCGGCGGCAACAATGCGCGCAAGCTGTCGTTCAGGAAATGGATCTCAAACTGGATCTCGCGCAACGCCTCAGTAGTTTCGGGCGACGCCGGAGTTTTCAGGTACTGGCGATACACTGCTCCGAGCTCTTCTAGTCGCCTTTTTATTTCCTCAATCTCTGAATTGACCGTCAGCTCGGGTCCGGGAAACGCTTGCGCAAACTTTTCCTGATCTGAAAGATGTCTTGCGCCCAGCACGCACTGAAGCTCGAGCGGCTTGCTCTCTCGTAAAACTCGCAGCGAAACCTTTGCCCCCGCCGAATAAGACGACAGCATCCGGGCAAGGTCAGGTGCTCCGGTGACATTAGCGTCGTTGACCGCCAGCACCAAGTCGTTGGTCCGCATTCCGGACTTCGCCGCGGGGCTGTCCGGCACGATCTCACTGACCACTACTCCACGAGTCGGCTTGATTCCTATCTGAGACGCTTGCTCCACGGAGAGCGTCGCTGCACTGACGCCTAATATCCCGAGCCAGCCCGCCGGTACGTCGGCATTGTTTTCGATAACGCGCCGCGCAACCGTGTCACGAATGAAGGCGAACGGGAAGACGTAGGCGCGTCCGAAACCCGCATACTGCGCCATCCCGATCAATTCATTATCGAATGTCGTTATGAGGCTGCTGTCGCCTTTTGACCTGAAACTATCCGACAAAAGCGTCAGCGCGCCGCAGGATTTCGAGTACGGGCTGTCCTCTATTACTCGGCCTTGTGACTGTTTGAAAAATGCCGAGAGGTAGAGCTTTGCGGAGCCGCTCGGTGTTGCCGGTTTT
Source organism: Blastocatellia bacterium (assembly GCA_035315885.1). GTDB lineage: Bacteria > Acidobacteriota > Blastocatellia > UBA7656 > UBA7656 > DATFXM01. The sequence goes on along the minus strand of DATFXM010000194.1, from coordinate 195,499 downwards.
TCGGACACGTCGGTGCTCAAGATGCGCACGTTTGCTTTCGCCACTGAATCGGGCGGCGCCACCTTGGGAGCCGAGCCCTTAAGGGATGCAACTTCGAGCACCGCGAATCCGGTTGCAAGGTCGACTCCAACGAGCTTCGCCATCAGGCTGGTGCCGTCGCTGGCAGCCACGGTTATTTTTTGCTCACCCGCCGGTCCGTCCAGGAATCCGAGCCGCGTTACGACATGGCCCTTGTCGTCGACCAGGACGCCGGTTGCCACGTTATACAGCACTGCCGGAGCAGAGGGCGGAAGTCCGAATCGGATTTTCCCGTTTTGCCTGACCTGCGCAAGTGCCTTCTGAAGATCGATAGTATGGACTACGGAAACTGCCCAGGGAATGCTCGACCGTTCAACATTCGTCTTGTAGGTCATCTGTGCGCTCGCCGAAACACAGGCAAGCGCCACCAAAAAGCTTGAACTTATTACTCTACTAATCATCGGTTTTCAGTCTTGGGACTACTAGAGACCTCAACCAGAGAAAAACCTAGAAGGTTCGAGGCGTCGCTCGAACCGATTGCCGCGGTTCTGCTCCGTAGAACGGAGACTGAGATCCATAGCTCACGGTACGCATCGGCAGCTCCACATCTCCGGCATCGCTCCTGATCAACAACGTACCTGTTCGGTCATCGCCCAGGTAGACTTCTTCCGGCGGTGGCGGCGTGTATCTCGCACGCGACTGCCCACGCGATGAATTGCGACCGTTAAGAACGACAGGTGTGACGCTCGGGCCTATCGGCGAATGAACGATGTCAGGCAAGGGAGTGACCTGGTCCGCCCCCGGTTTTGGCGCCTCTACCCTGTCAATCGCCACAGGGCCGGACTTGCCGGCTTGAAAATACCTGGGCACAAAAATGATTGCCAGGATCACCACCGCTGCTGCACTAGCAGCTAACCTGAAATAGAAAGCCGGCGTCATCCACGAAGCCGCGGCTGGCGAACTGCTCGCTGCCAGCTTTTGTTTCAACACAAAGTCAAAATTCTCAGGGACAGTGACTCTGGCGCTCGACGCCAGCAGATCTCGCAATGCCGCGCGTTCATTGGCAAACAAGCGGCACGACTCACACGCGTCGATGTGCGCCTCGGCCTCAATAGGGAGCACGTCCGGCCGATGCGACTGGTCGATCAAGCTCATTATTCTTTCGCAGCCATTCATAAAACTTTCACCCCGGGTTACAGACGGAAGTCTAAACATACGCGCTCAGTTTTTCCTTCAACAGATTTCGGGCGCGGTTGATGCGCGATTTCACCGTGCCTTCAGAAAGATTCATGACCTCAGCGATCCGATCATAGCTGAGCCCTTCAACATCCCGCAGGACTACCGCCGCGCGATACTTTTCGGGCAACGACTTGATCGCGCGGGAGACGGCCTTCCGCCGCTCGTCTTCGATTAGTGCCTCGTCTTGCAGAGTGGTTTGATCGGGCGGGTCCATCTCGAGAGTCTCGCCGTCTTCGTTCGTATAAGGCGAGAATAACGACACGAGTTTGCGCCGCTTCCGCTTGCGCAGTTCGCTGATCGCAAGATTGGTGGCGATGCGATAGATATAAGTCGAGAAGCTGTAGTTGGCCTGGTATCGCGACGCGCTCGTGTACACTCTTATAAACGTCTCCTGCGCTAATTCCACCGACCGGTCGTAGTCATCGAGCATCCGATAGATGAAATTGGTTATTGGATTGCGGTAGCGACGCACGATTTCCTGAAAGGCAGACTCGTCTCCGTCTCTGATCGCGACCAGAAGTTCGTGGTCGTTCGCCGATTCGATAGAACGGCTGCCGCCCAGCTCTATTGTTTGCGCCTGATGAGTAATCGCGGCCATTCGCCCGATTTCTTCTCCGTCGTTAGTCAACCTCCCAGATTATACCGCCTACAAACACGCCTGGGGAGGCGTAAAGTTCCTGAAATTAAGGGGAGGGGAGAGCGAAGGGGCGAATGCGCGAACCGGAGACGCGGGGACGCGGAGGAAGAGAGGCGCGAGTGTACAGTGTGTACAAAGGGCATTCATCCGGGTCTGGCACCGGCAGGGCCCCTCGCCCCTTCGCGCCCTTCGCTCAATAACTGGCTAAGTTGACAATAGAGGAGTGTCTTATATAATGACTATCTTTTGCGTTGAAGCGCCTTTCTGTGTGATCGCCTCCTAGGGGTCGAGTCACGGTGGCAGACGGGGTCGGCTTTCGGGCGGAGCCCTCAAATGAACATTAACGTGGCTCAGATAAGAGAAGACGAGGGACTCACAATTCACCACGTCTACCCCGAAGGCGAGCCGGTCTTAGGCGAACGAGAGCGAAGCAGACTGGTTGGAAAGTCGACGCTCGACGCCATGGCAACGCGCGAAGGTGATCGGGTCGAGCTCGAAGGTGAGCTCAACGCAGAAGTCGAGTTTAATTGCGACCGGTGCTTGAGCTCGACTCGGGTACCGGTCAAGCAGAAGTTCGATCTCGTCTATGTTCCGCCGCTCGGAACCTCAGATGAAAGCGAGCTGGTTGAAGAAGATCTTGAAGTGGGCTTCTATCGAGATCAGGTTATTGACCTCGACGATGTCGTGCGCGAACAAATTGAACTGGCGTTGCCGATGCACAGGCTTTGCCGGGAAGAATGCAAGGGGCTTTGCCCGGAGTGCGGCGCAAACCTCAACGATGCGCGGTGTGACTGCAAGAGAGAACCTGCAGATCCGCGATGGGCGGCGCTGAAACAATTTAAACTTGATAGCTGAAGACGAATTCATAGGGAGTAAATAATGCCAAATCCTAAGCGAAAACATTCCAAGTCGCGCACTGGAAAGAGGAGAGCCCACGACCACCTGACCGCGCCGGCTGTCGGCAACTGCCCGAATTGCGGCGAACCTCGGCCGCCTCATCGAGTCTGTCCGAAGTGTGGCTTCTATCGAGGCCGCGTCGCTATCGAAATCAAGGAAGAAGAGTAAGGGGCCGGCGCCTGATTGCCGCTTCCGGTCTACCGATCCAGCGCGCCCAAAGTGAGGTTCACTTCGAGCACGCGCCCGCAGCGAGCATTCGGTCCTGACTTATGCTGAAGATCGCAATCGACGCAATGGGAGGGGATTTCGCTCCAGCCAGCGAGGTTGAGGGCGCCCTCGAAGCGGTCCACGATCTGGGAGTCGGGGTTGTTCTGGTCGGCCGATCTGAGTTGATCCAGGCCGAGCTGGATAAACACCGCCGCAGCCGTGCCCTCGGACGCGCAAAATACTGGCGCAGCTCTAACATCGAAATCGTCGACGCGCCGGAAGTCATCACTATGAGCGACCCGGTCGCGGTCGCCGTCAGGCGCAAGAAGCACAGCTCGATTCGCATTGCCGCAAAACTCGTTCGGGATGGGCAGGCGCAGGCGCTCGTAAGCGCCGGTAACACCGGAGCGGTGATGATGACCTCCAAGCTGGTGATCGGCGCGCTGCCAAACGTAGATCGACCCGCCCTCGCTACTGTACTCCCAACTCTTGCCGGTCCGGGAACCGTCATACTCGACGTTGGCGCCAACGCGGAGTGCAAGCCTGCACACCTTTACGATTTCGCGGTAATGGGCTCTCTCTATTCCAGTGTGATCGTAGGCGTGAGGAGTCCGAGAATCGGGTTGCTGTCGATCGGCGAAGAAGAAGTCAAGGGCAACGATCTTACAAAGGAAGCCTTCAAGCTCTTGAAGAGTTCATCCCTCAACTTCGTGGGCAACGTCGAAGGCCGCGACATGTATACCGGTCAGGTCGACGTTGTGGTTTGTGACGGGTTCACCGGAAACGTAGCCCTGAAGGTTAGCGAGGGCGTGTTCGAATTCATCATGCTTTTGCTTAAGCACGAGCTAAAGGCTTCTTTGCAGACGAAGGCGGGAGCGGTTTTGACTCGACCGGCGTTCAGGCAGTTCAAGAAAAGATTGGACTACGCAGAATACGGTGGCGCGCCTTTGCTTGGGATAAGAGGCGTGACGGTTATCTGTCACGGACGATCGAGCCCGAAGGCGATACGCAACGCGATAGCGGTCGCCAGGAACTACTGCGTCGGCGAGATGAACGTAAAAATCGAGAATCAGCTCGGCGCTGCAGTCGCGGCCGGTCGAGACGGTTACAGATGAAGACCGCATTCGTTTTTCCTGGCCAGGGATCGCAGCAGGTTGGAATGGGCAAGGCTCTCTGGGAGAGCTCGCCTCAGGCTCGAGAGGTCTTCGCAAGGGCGGACAGCGCGCTCGACATGAATCTGTCTGGCCTTTGTTTTCAGGGACCCGAAGAAGACCTGAGACTGACCGCAAACACGCAGCCGGCGATCTTGACGGTTTCGGTAGCGGCATTCAGCGCCCTCAAGCACGAGGGAATAAACCCTGACGTGGTGGCAGGCCATTCACTTGGAGAGTACAGCGCACTGGTAGCGGCGGGATCATTGAACTTCGAAGATGCAGTGACTGCCGTTCGCAAGCGCGGGCAATTTATGCAGGAGGCCGTCCCGGCAGGCGAGGGCGCGATGGCGGCGCTTATCGGACAGTCAGTCGAGGTGGTCGAGGACATCTGTCGCGAGGCGTCCGAACTGGGAGTTTGTTCGCCGGCGAATCTGAATTCGCCGACCCAGATTGTCATCGCGGGACATCACGCGGCGGTCGAGCGGGCCGTTTTGCTTGCGAAGGAGAGGGGAGTAAAGCGTGCAGTGATGCTCCCGGTGAGTGCGCCGTTTCATTGCGCGCTCATGAAGCCGGCGGCGGCCAGACTCGAGCCGGTTCTGAATGAGATCGAGTTTCGAGATCTTGCGGTGCCGCTGGTTACCAATGCTGAGGCTTCGATCATTCAATCGGGGAGCGAAGCGCGGCATTGCCTGATAGCTCAAGTCGATTCGCCGGTTCGATGGACCGAATCGATAAGGCTGCTGATAGATCGTGGCGTGAGTACTTTTGTTGAGTTAGGGCCCGGCAAAGTACTTTCGGGATTGATCAGACAGATCAGTCGAGAGAGTCAGGCTCTCAACGTCGAAGACGCGCAGTCGCTTGACGCGAGCCTCGCGGCTCTGAAACGATGATCGGGTCTGTACCCTGTTTCGGTTTTTAGGAGCGAAATACCTTAGGAGGGGCTTTGGAAAATGGCTGAAGGTTCGATCGAAGAGAGAGTGAAGCAAGTCATTGTCGATGAGCTGGGAGTGGACGAGGCGGAGGTGACTCCAAACGCCCGATTTATCGACGATCTCGGCGCGGATTCTTTAGACACCGTAGAGTTGGTGATGCGTTTTGAAGAGGAGTTCAACATCGAGATTCCGGATGAAGACGCAGAGAAAATTGCCAGCGTGCGCGACGCAGTCGAGTACATCCAGAAGCACGCGAAATGAGGAATTCGCGTTGGTGATAAACGCGGAGGTGCTGTCTTGAACCGTCGTGTCGTGGTGACCGGTATCGGACTGATCTGCGGGGCGGGAAACGTCAAGGAGGAGGTGTGGTCGAACCTTTTGGCGAGCGTTAGCCGCGTGGGTCCGATCACCCGCTTCGAAACGTCCAACTTTCCTGTGCGAATCGCAAGCGAAGTCCAGAACTTTGATCCCCTGAGCTTCATCGAGAAGAAGGAGATCAAGAAGATGGACCCGTTCATCCACTACGCGATCGCCGCGGCTCAGGAGGCGATGGACGACTCGGGGTTGAAAGTCACCGAGGAGATCGCTACTCGGTGCGGTGTGTACATCGGCTCGGGCATCGGCGGGTTCGGCGTTATCGAACGCGAACACGAAAAGTTCCTCAAGGGTGGGCCCGGCAAGATCTCGCCTTTCTTCATACCGGCGGCCATCGTCAACCTGGCATCCGGTCAGGTCTCGATAAGGTTCGGGTTGAAGGGACCGAACTCAGCAACTTGCACCGCCTGTTCGACGGGCGCCCACGCGGTTGGTGACAGCTTCAAGATAATCCAGCGAGGGGATGCCGATGCGATGCTGTGCGGAGGAGCTGAGGCCGCGATCACTCCGATGGGCGTTGGCGGTTTTGCGGCTATGAGGGCGCTCTCTACGCGGAACGACGAACCTACTCGCGCCAGCCGTCCGTTTGATGCAGACCGGGATGGTTTTGTAATCGGTGAAGGTGCGGGTGTTTTGCTGCTGGAAGATCTCGAACACGCTCAGGCACGAGGCGCGAGAATTTATGCGGAGATGGTGGGCTACGGGATGTCCAGCGATGCGTTCCACATAACCCAGCCTTCGGAAGATGGGGACGGTGCGGTACGCGTGATGCAAAACGCGGTTCGCGATGCTGGAATAAACCCTCACGAAGTCGACTACATCAACGCACACGGCACGTCCACTTACTACAACGACAAGCTCGAGACGATGGCGATCAAGAAGGTTTTTGGCGATTCGGCCTATTCGATCCCGATAAGCTCGACGAAGTCGATGATGGGGCATCTGCTGGGCGCCGCGGGTGGTGTTGAGGCGGGCGTTATCGCGCTCGCTCTGTACAATCAGATCGCGCCTCCAACGGCCAACTATGAGAAGCCGGATCCGGAGTGCGACCTGGACTACGTTCCAAGTGCGGGGCGTCGGAGGCCGATCCGGTACGCGCTTTCGAATTCGTTCGGGTTCGGAGGAACGAACGCGGCGCTGTTGATGAAGAGATTCGAAAACGGAACCAGATAAGACTGCGGCCGGCTTTCAACAGGCGGCCGAGCGACTTCCGTTACCCGTCAATTCCGGCCAAAGCCAGTCCGATCACAATCTGATGGAAGGACGCTTATGAACATTGTTGTGTGTCTGAAGCAGGTCCCGAAGAAGGATTCGATCCTGAGGATCGCCGCGGATCACAAGTGGATCGATGAACGGGACCTCAGCTACGAAATGAGCGAGGCCGACGCGTATGCGCTGGAGGAAGCTCTTCGGCAGAAGGAAAAGCACGGCGGTGAGGTGATCGTCATCAGCCTTGGTCCGGAGCGCGTGCGGCAGTCGATAAAGGAAGCGTTGGCAAAAGGCGCGGATCGCGCCATCCATTTGCAGGATCCGTTGTTTGACGCGGCTACCGACGCTGCGGCAATCGCGAAGGCGATCGCCGGCGCGCTAAAGAACGAGAAGTACGATCTGGTATTCACCGGGCTGCAGTCGGACGATCATGGCTTTGCGCAGGTTGGCTTGATACTGGCGCAGCAGCTCAATTTGGCGAGCGCTACAATCGTGATGGAGGTTCAGCCTGAGGAAGGTTCGGTCAGGGTAAAGCGCGAACTGGAGAGCGGCTGGTTCCAGTGGGTGCGGCTTCCGATTCCCGCGCTTTTGACGATTCAATCTGGTATCAACCAGCTACGTTACGCGACGCTGAAGGGAATCATGGCGGCGAAGAAGAAAGAGATTCGCGACGTCAAGGCTGCGGACCTTGGATTGACCGCGGAAGACCTCAAGCCCGCACAGACCGTGGAGCGGGCTTATCTGCCCGAGAAGACCAAGCGGACAGAGATGCTCGAAGGGAAGCCTGCTGAGGTCGCCGCGAAGTTGGTTGAGAAGCTGCGATTTGAAGCCCGCGTGATGTAATCGATTGTTTGAGACATTTTGAGGGGAATAAATGAGTGACGGGATTCTCTTAATAGCGGAACAGCGCGACGGAGCCCTGAACAAGACGTCTCTCGAAGCACTGGTCGCCGCACAGGCAATTTCCACCGATCTGAATCAGAAGCTCTCAGCAGTGGTGCTCGGGTCGGGTATTGCTTCGGTGGCCGGCGAAGTTGCCGGAAAGAAACTCGAAGGAGTCTACACCGTCGAGGATCAAAAGCTCGCCGAATATACACCCGACGGGTACGTCTGGGCGCTCAAGCAGGTCCTGCAGAAACTGGACCCGCGCTTCGTGATCCTGAGTCATACCTACCAGACCAGAGACTTTGCACCAATCCTCGCCTCGGCTCTCGGCAAAACATTCGTCACCGATTGCATAGGCGTGAAGGTAGATGGCGGCGACGTTGTTTTCACGCGACAGGTGTTTCAGGGCAAGATAACCACGGACGTCCGCGTGGCGGCGGCGCCTCCGGTGTTTGCATCGTTCCAGTCGGGTTCTTATCGAGCGGATAAGGCCGAAAGCGGCAGCTCTGCGGCGCCTGTGACTCCGCTGCAAGTCGATATGGCTGGGGCGAACATCCGCAGCGTGCCCGAACAGAAGTTCCAGGAAGCAAAGCAGGCAGTCGATCTGACGCAGGCGCCGTTGATCGTGGCGGTCGGCCGTGGGATCAAGGCGCAGGAGAACCTCGAGCTGGTGCAGAAGCTCGCCGACACGCTGGGCGCTGAGCTTGCAGCCTCGCGACCAATCTGCGACAACGAGTGGCTGCCGATGGATCGCCAGATTGGCAGTTCTGGTCAAACAGTCGCGCCCAAGCTTTACCTGGCGGTAGGAATCTCAGGCGCGATCCAGCACGTCGTGGGTATGAAGAACTCTCAAACGATAGTCGCGATCAACAAGGATCCGGAGGCCCCGATCTTCGACATTGCCGACTACGGAGTCGTCGGAGATCTGTTTGAAATTGTTCCCGCCCTGACCGCCGAGATCGCCAAAGCAAAGGAAAACAGTTGACTGAGTTCCCTGGTTTCTCGTTCCTGGTTTCTGGTCCGGTTCTGGTGTCCGAAACGTGAGTCAATGCGACGAACAGCCCGGGCTGCGAGCAATCGGCAAGGTGGAACCGTAAACCAGGAACCAGAAACCAGAAACCAATCATGCCCATCGAACGCGAAACGCTGGAAATGGATGTCCTGCTGGTGGGGGCCGGGCCGGCAAACCTTTCTTGTGCGCTTCACCTCGCTAACCTGGTATCGAAACACGACGAAACGGCCGCTAGCACCGGAGCAACGAAGCTCGGCGAAATCAATATTGCAGTCATCGAAAAGGCTGCGGAAATCGGCGCCCATCAATTGTCCGGGGCGGTGCTGGATCCAATAAGCCTGCGCGAGCTTGTTCCCGACTTCGATAAGGAAGGCGCCCCTTTCGAAGCGCCCGTCGGGGAAGAGCACGTCTATTTCCTGTCGGCCGGCGGCAAATTCGAGCTGCCAATTCTTCCACCGCCTCTGCGCAACCATGGGAACTACGTTGTCTCACTCAACAAACTGGTGCGCTGGATGGGCGAGAAGTGCGAGGCAGCCGGAGTAAACATCTTTCCTGAGTTTCCCGGCGCCGAAGTCCTGTACAACGGAGACGCAGTGATCGGCGTTCGCACCGGCGACAAAGGTTTAGACAAGAACGGCGAGCCAAAGCCAAACTTCGAGCCTGGGGTCGATATCCAGGCGAAGGTTACCGTGCTGGGAGAAGGCGTCCGCGGGTCGCTCACAAAGCAACTCGTGAGGCGTTTGAAGCTCGATTCAGAGCGCGATCCCCAGGTGTACTCGGTGGGGGTCAAGGAACTTTGGGAAGCGCCGGACGACCGTTTTCCGCCAGGCTCCGTGATACACACGCTGGGTTGGCCGCTTGACTCGCACACGTTCGGAGGTTCGTGGATCTACGGTATGCGCGATCGCATCATAGACGTGGGTCTTGCGGTTGGACTTGACTATCGAGATCCGCGAATCGATCCTCATCACGAGTTCCAGCTATTCAAAACTCACCCGCTGATCAGTGAACTGTTGAAGGACTGCAAGCTTATCCGTTATGGGGCGAAGGCGATGCCGGTAGGCGGATGGTACACGATGCCTTTGCTTACCTCCGAGGGAGTTATGATTGTCGGCGACTCGGGGGGCATGTTGAACGGCGAACGTTTGAAGGGCATCCATATAGCGATTAAGGCAGGCATGCTCGCCGCGGAGACGATACTCGAAGCCTTGGTAGCGGGTGACTTTTCACGCAAGACTCTCGGAGCTTATGAGACTCGGCTCAGAAAGAGCTATGTTGGTCGCGAGCTCGAGAAGTCGCGAAACTTCCACCAGGGCTTCGACGGGGGGAGAATGGCTGGTCTCATGCTCGCCGGAATCTCAACGATTACCGGAGGGCGATTGCCCGGAAAATTGGCGATCAAGGCGGGCCACGAGCACATGGAGAAGCTCGGAGCGAACCAAAGCGATCGTTACGCTGACTTGAAGTACGACGACAAGCTTACGATACCAAAGCTGACCGACGTATATTACTCGAGCACCCATCACGACGAAGATCAGCCGTGTCATCTCAGGGTACTCGATTTGAGCGTATGCGTGAACAAATGTACCGCGGAGTACGGCAACCCGTGCCAGAATTTTTGTCCGGCGAACGTCTACGAGATGGTGGATACTAGTCAGAACAACAGAAGGCTTCAGATCAATTTTTCGAACTGTGTTCACTGCAAGACGTGCGACATCATGGATCCTTATCAGATAATTGACTGGGTCACTCCCGAAGGAGGCGGCGGTCCGAATTATCGAAACATGTGATCGGGCCGCTGTGGAGGCAGGATGAAGAAGTATTTGTCGAGTGTTCTGGTGCTGGCGATGTCCGGTGGGCTCGCTTATGGTGGTGGGAGAATTGAAGCGGTGCAGACCGCGCAAGCAAACCCGCAACCCCAACCTGATTGCGGTTGCGATCCGGGGATTCCGTCTGACGTTCTGGCAACGGTGAACGGTGCAAAGATAACTCGGGAAATGGTGGACTACGAGATCAAGGTTCGTATCGCCGAACTGCGCAAACAAGTAGCCGAAGCGAGAAGCCGCGAGTTGGAGAACCAGCTCAGAAAAAGAGTAATGGATGCGGAGGCAGCGAAACGAGGCGTTACGATTGACCAGCTTGAGCAACAGGTCGTTTCTACCTTGAAGGAACCAACCGAAGCCGAAGCGAGGGCCTACTACGACCAGAACAAAGCGAACATTCAGGGTGAATTCAGCGAATGGAAGCCAAGCATCATCAGCTATCTCAGGGACCAGCGCCGGCAGGAGCTGATAAACAAATTTGCCGCTGGTCTCACAGAGTCCTATCAAGTGCGGGTGCTTGTCGCGACGGCCGCGCCTCCGAAGAACGATGCGGAGCGCGCGCGGGTGTTGGCTACGGTGACGGGCAAACCTATAACTGCGGGAGATCTCGAGGACGCGCTTCGTTCGGTGATCTACGATGCTCAGGAAGAGATCTACACGCTACGGCGGGGGCAGCTCGACGCGCGGATAAACAGCCTGCTTCTGGAGCAGGAGGCGAAGAAGCGGAATCTGTCGGCAGACTCGTTGTACGAAGCTGAGATTGCGCCGCTCATCAAGCCGGTGCGAGAGACCGATGCGCGGACTTTTTACGAGCAGAATCGTGACAGGATTCAAGGCGGTTACGTGCAGGTTCGGCAGCAGATCGTGGAGTATCTGGAGGGGCAGGAGCAGACGAATGCGGCCACCGCTTTTGCGGGGAAGCTTCGGACTACGGCAAATCTCAAGGACAACCTGATTGAACCCGAAGCGCCCTACTACAACATCTCGATCGACGATCGGCCGTGGAAAGGGAATCCGAACGCACAGGTAGTGATAATTGAATTCACAGATTTTCAATGTCCGAGTTGTGGACGAACACAGCCGGTACTCGAGCAGTTGATGAACGAGATTGGGGACAAGGTTAAGCTTGTAGTTCGGGATTTCCCGCTCGATCAGCATGCTTACGCAGCGAAGGCGGCGGAGGCCGCGGAGGCAGCGCGAGCGCAGGGCAAGTACTGGGAGTACACGGCGCTTCTGTTTCAAAACCAGAATGCGTTGGAGGTCGTGAACCTGAAGGAGTATGCAACGAGGCTGGGACTGGACCGAGCTGCGTTTGATAAAGCGCTGGCATCGGGGCAATACGCTGCGGCAGTCAAGAAGGACCTGCGCGACGGTACCGCCGCCGGAGTGAGTTCGACTCCAACTGTGTTTGTGAATGGCCGGAAAGTAAAAGACAAGACACTCGAGGGTTTGAAAGCCGCGGTACAATCAGCGCTGAAAGTGGTAGGCAGTAGGCAGTAGGCAGTATGCATACTGCCTACTTCTGTTAACTCTGCCCGTTAGCTTGTTGCAACTGTGCTCGCAAGCTCTTGATGTCTTCGGCGACCTTAGGTGCGTCCAATGCCTCGGGACGAAGTTGCAGATAACGGTTGAAGTCGTCGATCGCCGCCTGAATCTGTCCCTTACCCTGTTCCGCATACGCGATCATCTTGTAAACGTCTGCCAGATTCGGCTGACGATCGCGGGCCGTCTGCAGATATCGCAGCGACTGATCGTAGTCTCCCTTCTTCAAATAGGTCGCACCCGTGTGAAACACCAACATCGCGTTGTCCGGCTCTTCGAGAAGGCCCCGCTGATAACACGCAAGCGCTCGATCCAGATTCTTGAAGTCCGTATCGAACGTATAACAAGTGCCCAGCGTGTCCCAGAGCGGACCCAGACTGGCCAGCGCCAGCCCTTTTTCCGAAAGCGCAATCGCCCGGTCCAGCAGCGCGCGATCGGCGCCAGATCGATTCACCGCGGCCTGGTTCTGGTATTTGAACAGGTTGATAGCCGCGAGATTGCTCAGAACGATGACGCTGTTTGGCTTCAGCTTGAGGTATTGCTCAAACTGCTGCGCAGCCAGGTCGTAGTGCTCCAGTTTCAATTCGTGAAAGCCCAGTATAAAGTGCGGTGCGCGCTCATCCGGCGCCACCTCGGTACCGTGACTCCACAGACTTGTGTCGTCCCTCCAGACTTCGTTCTGTGCCATCGTCTTTCCAGTGAGCACAAGACACAAGACTACAATCGAGGCAGTAACCGCCGTGCGTCTCAACGTCGCCGAAGACCATTTCAACTGCGGAAGCTTCATCAATCCGATCGCAACCAGCATCGAGAATCCGATCGAAGGAACATAGATATAGCGTTCCTGGATCAAGTGATCTTCGGAGAAGGCGCTGAGGTTCAATACCGGCAGCAGGTTGATTACAGACCAGATCAACGCGAACCGGGTCAGTCGGGATTTCCATAGAGGCGCCAGCGCCGCAACCAGCGCAACCAGTGCAATGAATGGCAAGATGAACCTGAAGCTCAGAACACTGGTGACCAGCGGGGTGTAGTGAAACAGGCTCAAATCTGCAGGCCAGATCCACAGAGCAATGTACTTCCAGATCGCAATCGGAATTGTCAGCACCGCATGGACCGGCGAATGAGGCGAAAAGTGCGGATCTGACAATACAAATCCGAGCGCCCGCTGCCTCATCAGGAAGTACGAAGCCGATATCAAGGCGAATCCGGAAAAGTGCTGAACCGAGATCTGCCATCGCACGCGGAACGGCTTGTCCTGATTCGCGAGAAACAACTCGTACGCCATTACCATCATCGGCAGGCATGCCGCCGGTTCTTTCGAAAACGACGCGAACGCTGAAAGCACGAGCGACCAGACATAAAACTTGCCTTTTCGCTCTTCTCGATATTTGAGGAACAAATAAAAGGACGACAGCAGCAGCACTGCCAGCAGCGGGTCTGTCACGCCGCTTATCCATGCGACGGATTCGCTGCGGAGAGGGTGAATGGCAAAGATCAGGCTCGCCAATCCCGCGAGCCGATAGTCCTTTGAGATCCGTTCAATCAACAGGAAGGCCAGATAAACCGCGAGCAGGTGGACGAGGATGTTGGCCATGTGCCAGCCGGCTGCCCACGTTCCAAACAGGTGCCATCCGATCATCAGATAGATTATGAATATCGGGCGGTAATACGGCGTGCTCGGCCCGGCTTCTTTTAAGGGATCCTTGTCCTGTTCCGCTCGCCAGAACCAGACATCGGTTACCAACGCCTTCTTCAGATTTGCAAAGTTCCTTATCAGTTCGCTCTCGAGGATCTGCGTGTTATCGTCGTAAGCGAACCCGTTGAAAATCGTGTTACCGAAACCGATGATCGTGACTCCGAGCACCAACGTCAGAACCAGCTTACGCGAAAGGCCCACCGCCTCGCGTTTTTTTGGAGTTTGCTCTTTGGTTGCGGGTTTCTTTGGTGTTTTCGATTTATTTCGCTTAGACATCGATAATCGTGTTGCAAGAATGGCCGGCCTAAAGAATGACGAAAATGCTAACGTGCGAGGATTGTTGTGTCAAACTGAGGTGGGTTCGGGCGGCGTCTTAATTTGATTGCAAGCGACTAAATGTCTTCGCGCTGCCCCGCTATGCGCGATGAGGTGAGTCGGCTTTCACGCCAGGACCGCAAAGATTGGCAAACCCAGGCACTGCCGGCTAACTATCTCCTCGAAGTTTCCATTTGCGAAGAGAGAACCATACAAGCACGACGTCTACCAATGCTCGAAACACCACGCCCGCATTGACCCCCTTCGCTTTTCCACTTTCCCTCGGCCTCGTGACCACCGGATGTTCCGCTATGCGATAGCCGGCGCGCGCAGCTCGAATTAGACGTTCGGCTTCGGAGAATGGAGACTTCGAAACGATTTCGCACCTTTGAATGATCTCTCGTTTGACCAGCTTGACCGCACCTGCGTCATAGGTCCTCGTTCCGAAGAGCACTCGTGGAATAGCATTGAATGCCCACGATACCAGTCCGCGGGCTGGTCCATAGTTCTTGTCCAGGCGCGATGCGATTATCACGTCGAACTGTGCGGTCATCGGCAGCATCTGAAACAGCACGGACGTATCCCACTGACGGTCCGTTGAGTTCAAGAAGACAAATTCCTTGGTCGCATTCGCATAGAGATGTTCGAAGGTTGCGCGGATGCCCATATTTCGTTCGTGCACGAACACGCGCATCGGGAATTGTTGCTGCACGCGGCGAGCTATGTTGAGAGTGCTGTCTTTCGAGGCGTCGTCGCAGACCAGTATCTCAAAGTCGAGTCCTGAGCCCGACAGCAACTCTCCGGCTTCCAGCAGAACATCTTCGATGGTCGCTTCCTCGTTGTAAGCTGGAAAGCACACCGACACGCTGGGTAAGCCGCTTCGCTCGAGACGAGCGTCGGCAACCGGCTGAACGGACTGCGAGTGGGCTTTGTCTGGACTTTGGATGTGAGTCGACCTGTTGGTCGGGTTGCGAGTCACGACGCGCATCGCCTCGCGAGTTCGACGAGGGCTCCGCGACCCGCCGCCGACTTTTCAGCGGCTTCGAGCAATCTGACGATGCGCAGACCGGACTCGCCATCCGTTAGCGGACGTTTGCCGCGTTCGATGCATTCGATGAAATGCAGGGCTTCGGTGCGAAGCGCTTCGGTGGTGTCCAGCTTTGGCGCCCACATATCGCCCGATCTGTAACTCACTAAGAGCTCGTACAGCTCTTCGCGCTGAGGTTCGATCCTGATCCCTTTGTCGTACATCTTCAGTTTCTCGCTGGGCTCGATGTCGTCGTACACGATCATTTTCTCACTCCCGCCGATCAGCGTACGCCGGACTTTGACCGGCGCAAGCCAATTCACGTGAATGTGACCGATTTCGTTTCCCGAAAAGAAGAGCGTGATATACGCGACGTTCTCCGGCTGACCGGCGATGTTGTTGATCGCCGTCGCCGATACCGCTACCGGCTTGCCATCGAGCACGAAATCCAGGATCGAAAGATCGTGCACCGCAAGGTCCCAAATCACGTTCACGTCGTGCTGGAAGAGCCCGAGATTTACCCGTACCGAATCATAGTAGTAGATGTCCCCAAGAACTCGACTCGTAACCAGCTCGCGGATTTTTCTCACCGCGCCGGTGTAGACAAAAGTATGATCTACCATCAACACCAGATTTTTTCGAGAAGCCTCTTCGATCAACGTTGCGCACTGTTCAGAGGTTGCTGCGAGGGGCTTTTCCACGAGGACGTGCTTGCCGGCCTTCAAAGCCCTCAGCGCGAGCTCAAAGTGCGTAGCCACCGGGGTGGCGATTGCGACCGCATCAACTGATGAATCGCCGATCAAGTCAAAAGGGTCGAGAGTGGTTTTCGGCGAGGGGTATCGGCGTCGCACTGCAGCCAGGCATTCAGCTCGCCGATCGCTTATGTAAGCGACTGTTGAGCCGGAAGCTTCCATGAAATTGCGTACGAGATTCGGCCCCCAGTAGCCGTATCCGATTACTCCAACGTTGATCATATGTAAATCGTACCCTGGTCGTTACGCTCTTCGTCACGCGGCCGCGTTATTTTTTGGCATCTCCAATTACTTTGGCTGGAACCCCTGCGACAACTGCGTTGGGCGGAACGTCGCGCGTGACCACCGCACCGGCAGCGACCATCGAGTTCTCTCCGATAGTAATCCCGGCAAGAATCGTCGCGTTGCTTCCGATGGAAGCCCGCCGTTTGATCAAAGTCTGCACAACCGCCCAATCTTCGGCGGTCTTGAGATTACCGTCTTCGTTTGTAGCCCTCGGATAGATGTCGTTAGTAAAGACCACCCCGTGCCCGACAAACACTTCGTCTTCGATCGTCACACCTTCGCAGATGAAGGTATGCGATGAAATCTTGCAGCGCGCACCAATGTTCGAGTTCTTTTGAACTTCGACGAATGCTCCGATCTTCGTCTCGTCCCCGATGCTGCAGCCGTAGAGATTGACCAGATCCGGCTGAAAAATCTTTACCGCCTTCCCGAGTTTGACGTCTGAAGATATCGGCATTGAACTCATCGAACCCAGGGGTCGGGCACCCACCCTTCGGCCCACTGGTATCTCCCCTCGGACAACCGCACCTTTACCTTGCCGGCGCTTCGCTCCAACACGCGAACCCGGGTTCGATTCTCCACGACGAGAACCTTGCCCGAATGACTGAGCTCATCGATTCTATCCGCGTCGTGACGCGCCAGAGATTCCACTAATTGATCGAGCGACTCTGGATCTACCGCGACCGAGATAGTTGAAGCGTTCGGGATGAAGAGCGAAGCATCCGAATCCGCCGGCAATCCCGAAGGCGACGCGCTGCCGCCCGCCGGCGCTCTCGAACCACTATTTGATTTGTCGTGACCCGGTCTGGCAAAAGCGAGGGCGATTGCTACACCTGCAGCTACAATCGCGGCGACGACGGCCACCGCGATTCTGCGATTACCAAGCAAACGCATTGCGCCTGCGGTCGCGTGTGCGGTTTCGCGCTTGAGCTTAGGTTCCTGCTGATCTGCCGCGACGCGACGGCGACCGTATATCGCCAGCCCAACAAGCGAGGACAGGCCGAACAGGCTGACTAACTGCGCAGCGGTACGAGTCCGAGTGTTTTTGAACGCAGTGTCAATTACGTGCGTGCCGGGTTCGACGCTGATGGTTTGCACTCCGTCGTTATCGCTCGAGATTGTCGTCGGTTTGCCATCGATAGAAGCCTTCCAGCCCGGGAAGTTGTAGGTTTTGATTCGGACGGTAGCGGGCTGATCCGTCTTGAGTCGTATCTCCCGGTTTTCTGGATCCCAGCGAGTGGTTTCGGCAAGGCCGCCCTCCGGTTGAAGCTCGATTCGCGGTGAATCGCGCAACGCTCCAGGTTGAGCCGCTCCTGCGGGAATGAATCCGGCGTCGAGGTAGATATCGGAAGCAGGCATCGGTCCGTTGACCAGCGACGAGAGAAGCGACTTGGATACCGCAAGCCAGACGTTGAGGGCCAGAATGACTACCAGGGCTACGCGGGCCAACAACCGCAACTCGGCTGCGCGCCAGCGTTCGACAACCGCGGCGACAAGCAGGGCGCTGAAAAGAGCTGCGATGGCAAGCCAGCGAAATGGAGGTACAGCGGCCTGGATTTTCGGCAGGAGTCTCGAGATGTCATACGACAACGCGTTGCACATAAAAAGCGCAAATCCCGCCATGATTACCCACATTCGATCCCACGAAAACCCTTTGTCTTGCTCTTGATCGTCACGGCGGCGGTACTTCAAAGCAAGCGCGGCAACGATCACCAGCACGAGGTTGTACTTGAAGGTCAGGATGATGAGAGTGTCGAAAGCGTTCGCGCCTTCAAGTGGCGTGATGTACACGCTGTGATAAGGAAACATGAGGCTCGCCCACTCGTATACGAGCGATGTCTCAAGCACTGCGGGCAGCCAGTAGGTAGCGCTCAAGAGCACTCCGACAGCCATTCCAGCGCCGATCCGAAACAGAATTCTGATGTCACGTTTCTGCGCAGCCCAGATTATCGCGAAGAAGACCATGCCGTAGCTGAACATCAACGCTACGGGCATGTGAGTCATAAGATGTATGCCGTAAAAAAGACCGAGCCCCGCAAAATTGAGAGTTCGCGGTTCTGTTCCAACCTTTATTGCGAAGCGAAGAATTAGCGGAAGAAGAATGAACCCCGCATACTCGGTCAGAGCGCCTCTCCAATACAGGTCCAGCAGATGATACGGCAACAACACGTAGAGCAATGCGGCAATTACACTGGCGGGCCGGCTGTAAAACATTCGCGCCATCCAGTACATCGAACCGCCCGATGCCGCGAGACAAACGATCGACAGGATCAACAGAGTTGTGTGCCAGTCATGGAAGGGAATATTAACGAGCGTTGTCACGTAGTAGAACAGTCTTGGGTAGTAGTTGAAAGTCGCGGAGCCGTAGCCGTTGTTGACTTCGGAAAACCACCTCGGTTCTATGATACCGGCGCTCAACGAGAGTTCGAATTGCTGCATCATTTTTACGTGAGTCAGCAGATCGTGAGTCCCGAGCATCTTGTACACGCGACGGCCGGAGATCACTTCCGTCTTTGAATAAAAAAACGGAAAGACCAGTAGCGTGCTCAGCACGACAAATCCGGCGGCGAATATCAGCCTGATTCGTGCAGAAGGCTTTGACTTGTTTTGCAACGCCTGCGATTCCATCTACATTGATTCTGAATGACAGTGAAAAATGCGTGTGAGGCCGCCGAAAAATTGAACCTATATTCTGCTAGCACACTCGCGATATCACAAGAGAGCTTTTGATTTGGCGTTTGTCACCACTACGCGCGATTGGTATGGTAACGCAACCCTGTAGGGGTTGCGTTGCTACATGAGTTGGGTCTCACGCAAAGCCGCAAAGCCCGCAGGGATTCCGCGCTTTGCGTTCCTTGCGACGCTTTGCGGCCTTGTGTGAAACTGAGTTCGATTGGTGGCGCCCTCCGGGGACGGCAATAAATCGTTACCACCACACAAGTGCAAGCGCGATCGCTCGCAGCAGAAAGAATATCGGATTCAGTATTGCTCCGGTTGCAATCGGTAGTGCCCCGGTGGCGGCTTGCTCAAACTCCAGGCGATAGCTGGTGCTCAACAGTATGTCGCGGTCGTAAGCCCTCCTGAGCGACTGCACCTGGCGCCGCTTGCTCATGATCTTTCCCCAGTTCTCGAAAACCCAGCGATACGCATTCAGCTTGTTGGTTATGTTCTTGCGGTCTTTCAGCACTACGAATCCCCAGGTTATGACTTCTGCCAGGAAGAGCGTGGGGAGCAGCACAAGCAACGTCGGCCAGCTCAGGTTCTTGAGCAGCATCTGATAACGATTGCGCTCCTGCCAGAACACCTTCAACGGGGTTATTCGCAACTCGTAGTCATGCAGCACCACGCTCCCGGGTGCGTATTCGATCCCGAACCCTGCCAGTCTGGCTCGCATCGATAGGTCGATATCCTCCAGGTACAGGAACATGTCGGAGTCGAGCCCACCCAGCAGGTCAAATACTTCTCTGCGAATGGCGAACGCGGCGCCCGAGACTGCGGCTACGTTGCGTGGTGGATCGAACTCGCGGTGATTCCTCCCAAGACCTCTGCAGAGCGATATTCCACTCAGATGAATCTCGCACCCGGATGCGTTGAACAATTGAGGTCGGGCGGCGAGCAAAATCCGCGAGGTGGTCATTCCGATGTGGTCCGATGCGACAAGCGGAGCAATCAACTGATCAAGCCAACCTTCCCGCACCGTCGTGTCGGGGTTAAGCAAAACGATAAACTCTCCACGCGACGCTTTCACCGCCTCGTTTGCTCCGCCGGCGAACCCGAGGTTTTCCGGCGAACGCAACAGTCTCACCGAGGGAAAAGCAGCAGCAACCGCGTCTGCATTGTTCTCGGGTGATGCGTTGTCGATGACCAGGAGTTCACAATCGGCTGGAAGAGAACCAGTAACGGATCCGAGGCAGGCCAGCAGTTTGTCAGGTGAGTTGTAACTCACCACGATCACCGTGGCTCGAACCGGCTTCCCGGTGACTGTTGAAGCGGCAGTTGGGTTCACTCTCGTTCAAGGAGGACTACGGGAGCGGCGATTATTTCATCATCCGGCGCGTTTCACCAGGAATCTGTCAGCTCGAAACGGTCCGAGATCGGAGGCAGGCTTGCCGGACATTATCGCACTGGAAATCAGTTCGGCAGTAATTGGAGCCAGCAGGATCCCGTTTCGAAAATGGCCAGTTGCCAGGAACAGACCGTCCGGGCCGGCGGGTCCGAGCAGCGGCTGATGATCCCTTGTATCGGGCCTCAACCCCGACCACCACTCGACCAATTGGGCGTTCTGAATCGAAGGAACCAGACGCATCGCAGAAGTAAGGAGAGAATGAATCGCTCCAGCAGTGACTGTTTTTCTAAAGCCCTGGTACTCGACGGTGGCGCCTATCAGAAGCCTTCCGTCGGCGCGCGGCACAAGGTAACAGTCATTGGAATGCACGACGTGATTCAAATGCGGACCCCTCACCGACAACATCTGGCCGTGAGCCGGCACTACGTCGATCGCTAAACCGATTTGCTTTAAGAGAACGGACGACCAGCAACCGGCTGCATGAACTACCGCTTCGCAATCAAAGCGTGCGTCGTGTGACAACACCGCGCTAACGCGGTTGTTCTTCAGCTCCAGCGACGCAACCTCGCAGTGGCGTACGACCTTCACGCCGGCTCTTAGAATCGCGATTTCAAGAGCAGTCATCAGCAGGCGATTGTCCACTTGATGATCGCCGGGGATGGAGATCGCAGAATGTATTTGATCGCTGATCTCCGGTTCGTGCGATCGCAGATCGGATGAAGACACCTGCTGCAGCTCGAGGCCCGAATCAATTTGCCAGCCCGACCATCGGGCGGCATCGAGCGATTCGTGCGGCTCCAGCGCGACAAAGAATCCGCCATCATTTCGATACCCGGCATCGACGCCGGAGTCTTCCCGCAACTCGGCGGCGAAGCCGGCGTACAGGTCCCGGCTGCGAATACACAGATCGAAAAAGGGGTCGGGGCCGGACGCTTCCGAATGCGGGCCGAGCATTCCCGCCGCTGCCCACGATGCCTCGCGTCCGATGCGGTCTTTCTCGAGAAGGGTGACGCTCGCGCCGAGTTTAGCGAGCCGCAGAGCGATTGAGCAGCCAATAATCCCACCACCAATCACTACGATCTCTTGTTGCGGCATCAGATAATCGTACCACAGGGAAGTTTGTGTAGTAGGCAGTAGGCAGGTTTCGGGTTTAGGGTTTCGGGTTTAGGGTTCGTCAGATAGAGACTCGGATGGCGAGCAATGCTCGACGAAAGACTATTGAATCAAACGAACCGGAAACCCTAAACCCTAAACCGTCCTACTGCCTTCTGCTCAGAACTCAGAACTCAGAACTTCCAGTAGTCCACAACGGGGTTTAAAATCTACCTATGAGTGCCACATTCTTTGATCCGGTTTGCCGAATGGAAATCGATCCCGGCTCCGCTCCTGATATAAGCTGGCACGGTGGCCGAATCTACTATTTTTGCTCCACCATCTGTAAACACCGCTTCGAATCTGATCCTGAGCGGTTCCTCCCAACGGCCCAGGAGAACGACTCACCCGCTGACTCTAAATCAGCAAGTGAAACCCTACCGAAAGAATCCCGTGCAGCGGGTGATTCTGCCGAGCCGCCAGACAGTCAAGACACCGGCGATCAGGAGACTGCTGATCAAGACAACGCTGCGGACCTTTTCGACTCGGATGATTCGCATTCAACTCAAACCTCGCGAATCGCGCTCCTCCCCGTTCTCGAGACTGGCCGGCCCGACGATAAGAATTCAGCTCCTGTCATCGAATCTTCACCAGCCGAGATCTCCAAAGATCACGACCAACACATCACCTCTGCCAGACAGCGGATAGATCTTCCAATAAGCGGGATGACCTGCGCTGCGTGCGCCCATCACATAGAACAGAAGCTCAGCTCTACTCCTGGTGTACTTCAGGCAGGTGTCAACTTTGCGACCGGCCGGGCGACGGTCTATTACGACTCGAGTACGACTGGAGTGCCCCGGCTGGTCAAAGCTGTCCGAGATGTTGGTTACGACGTTCGAGGCGCGGAAGACCTGATCGCCAGGACGAGCGATCACGATCATCTCGAAGCCCACGGCATTCAGGGGCATGGCGGTCACGAGCATGGCGACTCCGGACACGGCGGGCACGAACACGGAGCGGCATCCGAAGCCGAAGTCCAGGAGCAAAAGCGCAAGTTCATAGTCGCCGCGATCATGTCGCTTCCCGTCGTAGTAATCAGCATGTCTCACGGCCGAATAGATGCACTGGATTTTCCTGGAGTGAATTGGCTGCAACTGTTTTTGACTACTCCCGTAGTCCTGTACTGCGGTGCGCAATTCTACAAGCGAGCGTGGGCGGCGCTGAAGCATGGCTTCGCTGACATGTTTACACTGATCGCTCTGGGCACCGGAGCGGCCTACGTCTATTCCACCGCAGCAACCTTCTTTCCAGGATTCTTCGTAAGCGCTTCGCACGCGGCGATGGGCCACCGGGTCGAGGGTCCGCCGGTCTACTTCGAGGCCGCTGCGGTGATCATCACGCTGATCCTGCTGGGACGGTACCTCGAGGCGCGCGCAAGAGTTAGAACTACTGACGCGATCCGAAGGCTTATTGGGCTACAAGCCAAGACGGCTCGAGTCGTAAAGGATGGCAAGGAGCTCGACGTCCCCTTGGAGCAGGTGATGATCGGCGACGAAGTTGTGGTGCGCCCTGGAGAGAAGGTGCCCGTGGACGGCGTCGTTCTATCCGGTTCGTCTTCGATCGACGAATCTATGCTGACGGGCGAGAGTCTACCGCTGGAAAAAAAGACAGGTGACGAGGTGTTCGGTGCCACGATAAACAAAACCGGATCGTTCACCTTCAGAGCTACGAGGATCGGTGCCGGCACGGTACTGCAGCAGATTGTCCGGATGGTACAGGAAGCGCAAGGGGCAAAGGCTCCCATCGCGCGGTTGGCCGATCAGGTTAGCGGCATCTTTACCCCGGTAGTGATAGTAATCGCAGTCATTACATTCGTGATTTGGTTCATCGTATCGCCTCCCGAAGCAAGGCTGTCGATGTCGTTGATGAATTTTGTTTCGGTGCTGATCATCGCGTGCCCTTGCGCGCTGGGTCTCGCTACTCCGACTGCGATTATGGTGGGTACGGGCCGCGGCGCTGAACTGGGCGTGTTGATAAAAGGTGGGGACGTTCTTGAAAAAGCGCATGAGCTGACTACGATCGTGCTCGACAAGACTGGGACTGTGACTCGGGGTGCTCCGGCGGTGACCGATGTAATTCCGGCAGAGGAGGGTATGAGCGAAGATCGGCTGCTCCAGATCGCAGCCGCGGCGGAGAGGGGAAGTGAGCACCCGGTTGGCGAAGCGATAGTAGGCGCCGCGAATGATCGCGGGCTCGTAGTCGAGCGGCTCGAGTCGTTCAACGCGCTCGCGGGCTACGGCGTTGAAGCTGCAGCGGACAATAAACAGTTGCTTCTCGGAACTCGAAAGTTGATGGCTCAGAGGGGAATCGCGCTGAACGGCCTCGAAACGCGCGTAGAGGAACTCACGGCCAAGGGTAAGACTCCGATTTTCGTGGCGGTCGACGGGAGAATAACCGGCGTTCTAGCTGTCGCAGACGAGGTGAAGCCCGGGGCTCGCGAAGCTGTCCAGGCCATGAAGCGGCTCGGCCTCGAAGTTGTGATGATCACCGGCGACAACACGAGGGCCGCCCACGCCGCGGCCCTGGAAGTCGATATCGAACAGGTGATGTCCGAAGTACTCCCCGGTGCAAAGGCCGGCGAGATCCGCAAGCTACAAGAGATGGGCAAGACTGTCGCAATGGTAGGCGACGGTATCAACGATGCACCCGCGCTGGCTCAGGCCGATATTGGGATTGCAATTGGGACAGGAACTGACGTGGCCATCGAGGCGTCGGACATCACGCTGATCGGCGGGGACTTGAAAGGCGTTGTACGCGCGATCGATTTGTCGCGGGCTACGATCCGCACGATCAAACAGAATCTTTTTTGGGCTTTTGTTTATAACGTGATTGGGATACCAATCGCGGCTGGAGTCCTCTATCCATTCACCGGATGGTTACTGTCGCCGATCATCGCGAGCGCAGCGATGTCTCTCTCCAGCGTGTCGGTAGTCGCGAACAGTCTGCGACTGCGAAATGAGCGAATGGGCGAAGGGGAGGAGTGACGCGGAGAGGAGCGAGGGGCGAGAAAGGGCTAAGGGCGATCAGAACAGATTGCGTTTTAGTGACTGGCGTCACGCCTCCCCGCGTCTCCGCGTCACTCCTCTCCGCGTCTACGCGTCGCCCCTTCGATAAACAGTTACGGGTTCGTCACTCGGGGCAGGTTCCAGTGCTGCCACACACTGACCACCCTGAGCAGAAAACACACGATTCCACCGATGGTCATCATTAGAGTGCGTGAGTACCCGCGCTTGAGGCCGGTGACCATCACTGCCGCACCGGCCATCGCCGCCACCGCATATATATCCACCTGCAGAACCGCCGGGACTCTAGCAAGAAAAATATCTCGAACCGTCCCCCCGCCGACCCCGGTGATAGTCCCCATCAGCACCGCGATGAACGAATTGATCTTGCGCTCGATCGCCTTGGCGGTGCCCGCCATGGCAAACAGGGACAATCCCGCTGCATCGAGCGTGATGATCAAAGGACCTGGCACTCTCGGAACGAACTGATGTAAGAAGAACACCACTGCTCCGCCAATGAATGCAGAGATCGCGTAGCGGTTTTCCCGAAGTGCCGCCGGTGGAATAGCGCCGATCAACACATCCCTGATGATGCCGCCGCCCAGCGCGGTTGCAAACGACAAAACCATGATTCCAAAAAAATCGAGCTGACCCGCTATGGCCGCGATTGCGCCCTCAGCTGCGAAAACGAAAGTACCAGCAAGATCGATCACCAGCAGAAGCTGATCGGTATCGATTTGAATAGCGCGTTTGAAGCGGTGGCCTGTTTTCATGGCGCTGAAGCATAACAAAAGTAGTGTCAGACGTCGTCAGCATGGACTTCAGGCACAGCATAATATTCCCTCGTGCACCGCTGACCCATGCGGGCTTACTTCTCCGAGGCACACGCAGTGAAGGCAGGTAACTCTTCGACTACGCGCGAGGCCGCGCCGAACGCCTGGTTCGGCTCTTGTCATCATAGCGGTCAAACAAAGCGCCATTGCCAAACGCCAACACCGCGCCGAGGGATAGAAGGAACCTTGTGATAACGGTTGCGTAGTGCCCGATCTTATCTAAGCCTCTCATTTTTCACTCCTGCCACTCATTGCCCGCCGAGATTCTGCTCAAAGAATCCCGGAGCCAAATCGACGCTACATTAACTTGGTAATCGTGCTTCGAGCTGTCACTCGCGTCGTACGTCCTGCGCCCTTTTGTCTTCGCGTAAGCCTTGAAAGGAAGGATGCCGGATTGATCCATCATCGGTCCATTCAGTGAAAGCGACTTCGCCAACGAGCTTCGGCTCAAGCCAATGAGCTCCGCGCAAACCTGGATCCTTTGGTATGACCGACAGGGCAGAAGAATGGCGCACCAACGGATCCAGAAGCGCTCTGATATCAACGCGCTGCTTCATCGTAAACCCGGTGCCGACTCGACCGGCGTATATCAATTGATTGCCGTCGTAGACTCCAAGTACCAAAGCGCCAAAACCGGGCAGTCCTTTTTCAGAGTCTACGAAACCAACGATCACAAACTCTTGCCTCTTATTGCATTTTGTTTTCAGCCAGCTCCGGCTGCGCGTAGATTCGTAAAAGGAGGAGCGCTGCTTTGAGACTATGCCTTCAATACCGGTCTTACATGCATGCTGGAAGAACAAGTCGCCGTTGCCTTCAACGTGGTCGCTGTATCGGTAAGGACTCGTGGCGGGAATCGATTCGAACAAGCTCTTCAAGAGGCGCTTTCTTTCTTCGAGTGCTACCTGAGTCAAATCGAATCCATTGAGGTGAATCAAATCGAACGCAACGAAGATAAATCGAGTGGCGGCTATGCTGTGAATCGCGTGTTGGAGTTTCTGGAAGTTCGATCGGCCGTCGCGATCGAAGATCACTACTTCGCCGTCGATCAACGCCGTTTCCGCGTGTATGTCTCGAGCGGCGGCCAACAGGTTTGAGAACTTCTTAGACCAATCGTTCTCGTTTCTGCTCGAGAAACTCGCAGCCCCCTGATTGATGCGGCAGAGCATGCGATAGCCGTCGAACTTCAATTCGTGCAACCACTCGTCACCCGAGGGCGGCGCTTTGACCAGCGTTGCAAGCTGCGGTGTAACGAACGCCGGCAGCCGGGCCTGACGGGCTCCCGGTGATTTTTCAGGGCTGATGTGTTTTGTCATCTCTGACGCGCGGGCCTCCCTCGTTGTGATGTCTGCAAGAGGTTTCGCGAATCCCGCGGGGAAGAGCAGACCCCATGACTGGAGTATCTTTTAGTCTCAGCCCGATCGGCATCACTACGCAGCGTTTCTCTTCTTTTGTTAAAAATTATGACCAACCCAACGAAAAGACTGCCTTAGGAGCCCAAGATTAGCAAAGCAATGATCGCCTTGAATTTGGAGATGGTTCGTGGCCTGATTGAGCGTGTATGAGTCTCGCGCTGTAAAAGCCGCTGATATCATCCATATCGTTATCACGTTTAACAACCAGCTGCCATTTTCGGTTTGGGGACGATAAACCAGTGGCTGTAAAACTGTGAGACAGGGCATCTTGACTTAATTGAGAACCGTAACTATTTGCAATAGGATCACCACTCGACGGCGCAGCATGCGGGATTCGAGATGGCAACCCGCAAGCAGCAAAAGCGCTCATTGATATGCCAGCAAGTGTTAGTATCAGCCTTCTTATTCGTGTTCTTAAGATGGACCACCAAGCTCGGTTAGCCATTTTGTGTGCAGCTTCCCCCCAAAAACTGGACAGGACCTTAAGGTGATAAAATCGCTGCCGGAACGTGGAGGAAACAGATGCCAATCGATCGCGCTCAACATCGATGGTCCCGCGTTCTACAGTCGCTGCACCGTTGTGAAAGCCTGCGATGACTATTTCAGCGTGCGCGCTGGGGGAACGCTAGTGCATATTCCCTACGCACAGGTGCTCGCGGTCCGCGAGTGCAAGGCCGGCATTCAGCCAAATCCCGCATTTACTGACTCGTACGATGTTGTCGTGACTATTCACCAGCTTGTCGTTTACACGGGCGCGATTGGATTTGGCGTTGCAATCTGATCAATCACTTAAGAACAAAATTCGCGAATTGCAAACCGCTTCTAACAACGCCGGCACTTCACTTTTTGAGTCGTAGTCTTCAATCTATGTGCCTCTACTACCTACTTAAATACCCTCCTTTCCCGTTTATTGTGCGGCAATGATGCGGAGTTTATAACTAACGCTGCTGTTTCCAAAAGGACTGATGCCAACGATGTAAGTGCCTGCATCGAGCGTTAGCACAACCGCTTCGTTTGCTTTTGGACTCGTACTTGAACCGACTACGACCGTCGTGTCATTGAGGTTGGCTTTCTTTTTGCCGACAGTGTCAGCGTTAAAGAGGTAGAGATCAAGGTCACCCTGTTGACCTTCCACGGGCTCCAGCAGAATGAAATAGATTCCTCTGGTCGGAACTTCGAATTTGAAGAAATCTTCAACCGGAGCGCTGCTGCCATCGGGCAGGTTGATTTTGAATTGACTTGGATCCTCAAAAGACGCCGAGCCATTAATTTCGATGGGAGGTTGAATTGTCGGCGCTTTCTTGATCTTAAAATGGGACGCTGGTTCTGTTATGGTCGAAAACGAAGTCAGATTCAAGCCGTTGACGATCAGGTCAATGCCCGTAGTGATACTGCCCGCTGCTACGTTCACTGGCACGAAAACGCTCGGCGAGTTCGACGAGTTGCCGGGACCGTTGTAGTACTCCTCGGGCACCGGCAGCGGGATTTGGCTGCCCAGCGGCCCGATGCCGGAGCCGCCCGTCGCATTTGGATTGATGCGCTGCAACTCCACCAGATACTGCCCCGGGGGCAAGCCGCCGATGCGGTAGGTGCCGTTGCCGAATTGCAGCCCGGTCACAGCGCTCGCCGCCATCGCCAGCGAATCTGTGCTGTCCTGCGCCGGCGGCACAACCGGTACGTTGTCGCCATCCACCTGGATGCTGACGCTCGGAAAACCTGGGAAGGCGGTGGCGCTAACTGGCGGCGGATAGCTGCCGTGGTCAATGCGGCGGGCGATGACGTTCATGCCCGATAGCGGAATCGCCCCTGTCCCCGCCTGAATCAACACACGCCCCTCGATGGAGCCGTTCGAGGCCAGGTATTCCGGCGTCGGATAGAGATTCGACATTGCTGTAATGGTGTCGAAGTCGAGTGACGCAATGAAAAAGCCGGAACTCCCAAATCCTTGGGCCAAAAGATCTGAATCAAATGCTCTGGCGTTATTGCTGTTGAAGATGAACGGATAAAGAGTCTCGGTAAACGGCGTGAACAGGTCGAATACCTGTGAACGCGTAAAGCCCGCAGGCTGCACCGAACTGCTGCTGCCCGAAGCAATCGCACCGTTTATCTGCTCGTGATCGAGCGGCCCGGCCAGATGTCCAATTTCGTGTGTAAAGACGCCGAGGAATGGCGCCGCGCCGCCCACACTGTTGACCGAAGCGCCGTTTAACACCACGAAGCCCTCTTGGATCGTGTTGCTCGCGTCGTCAAATTGTAAGTACCCGAAAAACCCCAACACGCCGCCGCCACCGGTAATCAGCCCGTCACTGTCGAAAACGATCGGGTTCTGGAAGGTCGGGCGGCTGCTGCTGTGCACCAGCCCGAAGTTCGACGACGTGATGTCCACCGGTTGCCCGGTGTTCGGGTCGCGGATCGGCCCGGCGTTAGCAAACCGCAGCGTCGAAGTCGGGATGCTCGAATATTCGTTGAAGATGCGGTCAATCAGGGCGACCGCTTTGTCGTGCGGGATGGGTCCGAGGTCACCCATGTCCACACGATAGAGCACCCGCCCCTGCCCGTCCACGGTTTGCGAATTCAACGGGCCACCCTGCACAACGGTGGGCGGCCACAGAATCGGCTGATTATTACTGCCCAAGAGGAGTGGCCCGCCGGCCAACGCCGCCGTGGCGAGCAGGGCGAAGAGAGCCGCAAGCCCAAAGGTCAGTGAGAAGACACGCTTGCCAATCAGGTCTTTCATTGCTGGATGACTCCTTTCTCGTGCTCGTGCGACGATCTACTCGACTAGGCCGACGAAATCATTGAGCGGCAGGCGCTTGCTCGTCAACTCGTCGGCGTTGTGGTTCAGGCCGCGGGTAGCAACACTCTTCTTCGTGCGTTCAAGACGCCCGTCATTGAAGCGATTATCGTCCGACGAACGAGTGACCACTGCCAGCCCGCAGTAACTCCAGAACTGGCGCATGGTGCGAAAGCGAAAAGGTAATCCGACACTACCGATGATCTGCGACACGCGGATCGGTCCCAGCACCGGCACTCGTTCAAGGATTTTGAAAGCCGGGTGCCGCCCAGCTTTCTCTCAACATTGCGTTCTTTGCGTCGCGGCGGAGCAGGCGAAGATGATCCAGTTCCTTGTAGAGAAACTCGGTGCGCGCTCGAACGCCTGGCGCAGTCAGCTTGCCAAGCCATTGCTCACGGTTGCGCGTGCAGTAGACATCTCTGCCCGCACAAGCAATCGCTCGGGACCTGAAGATCGCCTTAATGCGATTCATCACTCGGGTCAGGATGAATCGAATAGTGCTGCGCAATCTGGTGGAGCATTCGCTGACCCTTTATTGCTTCCAGAACGACCTTAGTCTTAAACTCGGCGGTGAAGTTCCTTCGCTGCCTTGGCATCTGTTTCCTCCGCGTTCCGGCAGCGATTTTATCACCTTAAGGTCCTGTTCAGTTTTTGGGGGGAAGCTCAGGTCTTCGCCGCGGGTCACGGGTTCGCGGTAGTGTTGGATCCCGAGAAGGCTGGACCGACGCTGTGCGGAGGCGGCATTGGCGCGGTAGGTTGGCCAGGCGCCTTCGGTGGCTGGTGGCAGGCCGATCTGAACGACGGGTCGGTGCTGATCTTCCTGGCGCACAACATGATTGAGTTGGACCAGTTGGCCAATGGCATCGGTCTAGGAGCCTATGAAGCCATCCTTCAGTTCCACACCCTGGCGTCGGCCTTGCCTCGATAGAGACGACAAAAAGTGGTCGGTGCGTCGGGACGCAAGAGTTGGGTTAAGGGGCGATCCTTGACTAACCTGTCGTGGCAACCGTATCATCGAACACTTGTTCGAAATGTTTGTTTCGTGCCTGTGCACCTATGCGAGCTGAAGCCCCATCACGCTATGATCAGAAGCTCCTTCACGTGCTCAAGACCTCGGCTGCTATATTCGCCGAAAAAGGCTACCACTCGACCAGCATCCGCGATATTGCACGCGCTACCGACATGAGTCTCTCAGGGCTCTACTACTATTTCAAAAGCAAAGACGAACTCCTATTTCTGATCCAGGACTACTGCTTCACCACTGTCGTCGAAGACTGTCGAAAACTGATCGCAGATGTCCGGGATCCGATTACTCGCCTCAGCCTGTTGATCGAAAACCATCTGAACTACTTCGTTCACAATATGAACGAAATGAAGGTGCTGTCTCACGAAGCAAACTCGATTTCGGGAGACCTCTTCCGCAAAGTGAACGCCAAGAAACGCCAATATGTCGACCTGGTGATGAATCTGCTGGACGAGACTGCCCGCGAGCACCGCATTAGAGACGTGGATATTCGCGTGGCGTCTTTTTCGCTGTTTGGGATGATGAACTGGATCTACAACTGGTACGACCCAAGGAAGGACGTCGACGTGCGAGGTCTGGCGCAGAACATTACTCGGATTTTCTTGTCGGGGTTTCTCGGCGATAAATCGATCGAGGCCGAGCGGACCGCTTCTGATCGATCTCATCTCGAGCGTCCCGCGACGATCTGGCAGCAATGATGGACTAATGCATTTGGGAGAGAGCTTATGTCGAGAGAAGCAATGGCAAACCGGCTGATCAACTACAGCGCTGAGGATGGAATCGCGTTGATCGAGCTGAACGATCCGCCGGCCAATACCTACACGCATGAAATGATGCGGGACCTTGATGACGCGATACTCGAGGCCCGGCTGGACGAAGACGTCCACGTGATAGTGATGACCGGCGCAGGCGAAAAGTTCTTCTGCGCGGGCGCCAACATCAAAATGCTGAACAGCGCGACGTCGCAGTTTCGTTACTACTTCAGTCTGCACGGCAACGAAGTCCTGTTGAGAATCGAGAACACGCACAAGCTGGTGATTGCCGCGCTGAATGGTCACGCGGTGGGTGGAGGTCTTGAGATTGCGCTTGCGTGCGACATTCGCATTGCGAAGCGCGGTCCGGGAATGCTCGGCCTTCCGGAGATAAATCTGGGTCTGCTTCCGGGGATGGGTGGCACGCAGCGTTTGCCTAGAGTAATCGGCAAGGCGAGGGCCATGGAATTGCTGGCGACGGGCCGGACAATTTCGGTAGATGAGGCATTGAGTATTGGGCTTGTGAATCAGGTCTTCGACGATGAAGACTTTATGGGCAAGGTGAAGGAATACGCCCGGCAGTTTGTAGCTCCAGCGAAGGCGAGCCATGCGGTCGGTCTGATCAAGAGGTCGGTGCAGACAGGCTACGAGTTACCAATTGCCGAAGCGCTCGGACTCGAGCGAGAGTTGCTACAGCAGCTTTTTGAAAGCGAAGATGCTAAGGAAGGCCTGGAAGCTTATTCGAAGAAACGTCAGGCACAGTTTAAGGGGAGATAAAGTGCTGAGTGCTGCGCCGCACGAACTCAGGCGTTCGTGGACTTGGTTCCAAGAAATCTTTCATAGAAAGCATCGAGATCCAGACTCAGCACTCAGGACTCAGCAGTCAGCACTACAAAGAAGGAGAGTACGATGGCGAAGATGTTCATTGCAGGTGAAGGGGCGGATTCGGTGACCGGCCAAACCTATGAAGTCAGGAATCCGGCGACGGGCGAGGTCGTTGATACCGTCCCGAAAGGAAATGAACAGGACGTGCGGAGCGCAGTTGATGCAGCTCAAGCAGCCTTCGACGAGTGGTCGCATACCCCGGCTGAAGAGCGCGCGCGCCTTCTGTTCAAGGCCGCGGCCCTGGTGGACGCCGAACGCAAGAACCTCGCCGAGTTGCTTTGCCGCGAGCAGGGCAAACCGGTCCAGGAAGCCGCAGGCGAAATGGAACACTTTCATCACGGCATCGAGTTCTATGCGGGTCTCGCTTCCAAAGTGCGCGGATCGCAGGTGCCTCTGCCGGCAAAGAACGCTTATGGAATGGTGATACGCAAACCGCTCGGTGTCTGCGGCGCAATCGTCCCGTGGAATTTCCCAATAACACTGATGGGAACAAAAGTTGGACCAGCGCTTGCCGCCGGTAACACAATCGTCGTCAAGCCCGCCTCGACAACTCCGCTGACGACCATTCGAGTAATCGAGTTGATGAATCAGGCCGGACTTCCAAAAGGGGTGCTCAGCGTGGTCACCGGGCCGGGCGGCGTCGTTGGAGAAGAGCTTCTGCAAAATCCGAAAGTCAGGAGAATCGCGTTCACCGGCGAATCCGCCACCGGTAAGCACGTTGCCTCCGTGGCGTGCGGCGACTTCAAGCGCGTGACGCTCGAGCTGGGCGGTTCGGACCCCATGATCGTTTGCGACGATGCAGATGTTCAGAAGGCAGTGACCGGCGCAATGGTCGGACGGTTCTGGAATGCCGGCCAGGCCTGCCTGGCAGTCAAGAGGTTGTTTGTTTTCGACAAGGTTTATGATGAGTTTGTCGGAAGCCTCGTGAGCAAGGTTGCGCGCTACGAAGTCGGAGACGGCATGACCCGGCCGGAGAAGCCGAAGATTCGTATGGGTCCGCTTCACACAGCCGCGCAGCGAGACGAAATCGAAGATCAGGTGAAGGACGCAATCGACCGAGGTGCCAAAGTGTTATTGGGCGGCGCGAGACCGGAAGGCGACCAGTACGCCCGCGGCAACTTTTATCTGCCCACAATTCTGGAGAACGTCGCTGAAGATTCTCGTGCGGTGACTGAAGAGACGTTTGGTCCGCTGCTTCCAGTATTTCGAGTGACGAGTCTGGACGAGGCGATCGAGAAGGCAAATCGCTCGATTTACGGCTTGGGTTCTTCGATCTGGACCAAGAACCTGGACAACATCGAGACCGCGGTTGATCGGATCGAGGCTGGTAATGTCTGGGTCAATTCACTGCACTATGGGTACGACGAATTGCCTTTTGGCGGAGTCAAGGCGAGCGGGTTCGGCCGCGAACATGGACCTGAGGCGCTCGAGTATTATCTGGAGCCAAAGGGTGTAGTGATCACACGGTAAACGGTTAGACGGAGACTCAGAAATGGCGCAGATGCTTATCGGCGGCGAGTGGGTCGGCTCGCGAAGTGGTGAACTGATCGAAGTGATGAATCCCGCTACCGGCGAGGCGGTGGATACGGCGCCGCGCGCAACCGCCGAGGATGCCCGCGACGCAATCGATGTCGCGCATCAGGCGTTCGCTGATTGGAGCGATTGGACTCAAGCCAGACGCGCGGATGTCTTGCGCAAGGCGGTCGATCTCTTCCGCAGGAACGAAAAAGAGCTTGCGATACTGTTGACAAAGGAGCAGGGCAAACCACTGCGCGAGGCAACACTCGAAATTCGAAGGTTTGCTCATACCATCGAGTACTACGCCGGGCTCGGAAAGAACATTCGCGGCGGTTATATTCCTCAAATCGATCCGGGCAAGTACGGACTGATCATCAAGCGTCCACTTGGCGTAGTCGGTGCGATAGTGCCCTGGAATTTCCCGGTCTCGTTAATGGGCAACAAGATCGGCCCGGCCCTGCTGGCAGGGAACACGATGGTTATCAAACCGGCCGAGACGACACCGCTGACTGATCTTCGCGTTGTTTCTTTGTTTCTCGACGCAGGCTTGCCCGCCGGGGTTCTGAACGTAGTGACCGGTCAGGGATCGATTGTCGGCGAAGAGATAGTCACAAATCCAAAGGTCCGCAAGATCGGTTTTACCGGATCCACAGAGGTGGGTCGACGCGTGATGGCGTCTGCCGCTCGCGCTATAAAGAGGGTCACTCTCGAATTGGGGGGCTCGGACCCGATGATTGTTTGCGACGATGCCGATCTGGACGAAGCGGCCAAGGCGGCGGCGGTCGGCCGGTTCTTCAACTGCGGCCAGGCCTGCCTCGCGATCAAACGCCTTTATCTTTTTGAATCGATAGCCGACGATTTTATAGATCGGGTTACAGCGAGAGTCAAGAAGCTTAAAGTGGGCAACGGCATGACCGATGGCGTGCTGATGGGCCCGCTTCACAGCGAGTCGCAGCGAGATGAAATAGAGTCGCAGGTTCAGGATGCAGTTGATCGGGGTGCGCGAGTGATTGCAGGCGGCCGGCGACCGCGCGGTGAGGACTTTGATTCCGGCTACTTTTACGAGCCTACGCTGCTGGATGGCGTGCCCGAAGATGCGCGAGTTGCGACCGAAGAAGTGTTCGGACCGGCGCTGCCTATCTTCCGAGTGGGCCATCTGGATGAGGCAATCGAGAAGGCCAACAATTCGATTTTCGGTCTCGGGTCCTCGATCTGGACAAACGACATAAATCGGGCGACCAAGGCAGCGGAGAGAATCGAAGCGGGTTACACCTGGATCAACTCGGCCCAGATCATCTATGACGAGCTGCCGTTTGGAGGGTTCAAGCAGAGCGGGGTTGGCAAAGAGCACGGCATCGAAGCGCTCGACTACTACACCGAGACCAAATCGGTAGTTGTTTCAACAAAGTAAGACGAAGGGCGGCCAATGGAATACAAGACCGTCAAGTTCGAACTGGCCGATCGCATAGCAACGGTTACGTTGAACAGACCTGATCGGCTGAACGCGATCAACGAGGAGATGCGCGACGACTTTTCGCGGCTGTTTTCGGAGCTGCAGACAAATGACGAGATCGGCGTAGTCATTTTCACCGGAGCTGGTCGCGCGTTTTCAGCGGGCGGAGATATCGAGTACTTCGAACAGGACTGGAACACCACCAGATTCCGCGCGGAGAACCACCGGTTGACACAGTTCTTCGACGAGCTGGAGCTGATTGAGAAGCCGGTCATCGCCGCGATCAACGGCCCGTGCACCGGCGCTGGTCTGCAGATAACGTTGTCGTGTGATCTGCGAATTGGTTCCGACGAGGCAAAGTTCGGCTTCCGCGAGAACAACATCGGGTTGATTCCGGGTGCTGGCGGATGCTCACGGCTGGTTAAGCTCATAGGATATGGCAAAGCCAAAGAGCTGGTGTTCATCGGTGAGATGATTACTGCGGCCGAAGCCGAGAGAATCGGATTGATTAATCGAGTCGTTCCGCATGGCGAGCTGATGAGTTACACTCGCAAGCTGGCAGAGCACTTGTTGACGAGGGCTCCGCAAGCGCTTGGGCTGGCTAAAAGATTGTTATGGCATTCGGTGACCAGCGATTTCGCTACGGGGCGAATGCTCGAAGCGCTCGCGCAAAGTATACTCGTCAAGAGCAAGGATCATCGCGAAGGTGTTCGAGCATTTCGTGAAAAGCGGCGTCCGGAGTTTACGGGAGAATGAGTGCTGAGTGCTGAGTTGGCTCTTCGTGGCGGCGAATAAGTTTCATTTATTGCGGCACACAGATAATGGCTAAGCAAACTCAGCACTCAGCACTCGGCACTCACCACTCAGCATTCAGCACTCAGCACTACTTCAAGGAGATTGATGCAGAGCGACAGTACTAAGGTATCCAATGAGTATCGACGCGCGGTGGCGTTTAACCGCGCTCTGGTGAAGGCTGGCGGAGTGGCTTTGTTTGTCGCACTGACCGCTGCCGCCTCGCGGCTCAAAGTTTTCCTACCGTTCAGTCCGGTGCCCATGACCATGCAGCCACTGGCTGTGCTGCTCGCAGGAGCCATACTTGGCCCGTGGCTCGGGGCGCTCAGCCAGCTCGCCTACCTCGGTCTTGGTCTGAGTGGAGCGCCGGTGTTCGCGGGGGTTCCGGGTGCCGGACTCGCGGTGCTCGTCGGACCGACAGGCGGATATCTGATGAGCTATCCGCTCGTGGCGATGATTGTGGGCTGGTCCGTCGGACCGAGCTCAAAGTCAGTTCGGATCGCCGGCGGACTCCTGCTTGGTCTCATTGTCATCTATTGCAGTGGTGTGGCGCGTTTGTTGATGGTCACCGCACAGGACCCTGTGGCCGCATTTCAAGTTGGCGTTGAACCGTTCTTGCTGGCTGACCTGATCAAGGTTGCTCTTGCGACTTTGCTGGTCAAAGGTTGGAAGACGGTAGTCCGTCGCTGAAGCGAGCGGCGATCAATCCTACCACCATCGCTAATCGGTTATGACCATCCAACGGATTACAGTAGTCGGAGCCGGCACAATGGGCCACGGCATCGCGCAAGTCGCCGCGCAAGCCGGATACGATGTTGTCCTGCAGGATGTGACCGGCGAGATGGTGGAACGGGGACTCGCCAGAATGAAGGACAACCTGGCCAAGGGGGTCGAGAAGGGAAAGCTTACTGAATCGCAGGTACGTGACGCGTTGGCGCGCTTGCGATGTTCGTCGGATCTTCGCGAGGCTACCTACGGTGCGGATCTGGTAATCGAGGCGATAGTCGAGGAGCTGGAAGCGAAAAAGCAACTACTGGCGCAGCTTGAGTCGACTTGCGGGACCTCGACAATATTTGCGACCAACACTTCTTCGTTAAGCATTGCCGCCATAGCTTCGGCCGCGAAAACTCGCGGCCGTGTGATCGGCATGCACTTCTTTAACCCTGTACACATAATGAAACTCGTGGAAGTAGTAGTGGGTCCGGAAACGACTTCGGCGACCCAGCAGTCCGTCATCGATGTAGCATCGAAGATGGGCAAGGAAGCTATTTCGGTCAAAGATTTTCCGGGATTTGCCACGAGCAGGCTTGGGGTTGCGGTCGGGTTGGAAGCGATGCGAATGGTTGAACAGGGAGTGGCAAGCGCCGAAGACATCGACAAGGCCATGGTGCTGGGCTACAACCACCCGATGGGTCCGCTCCGCTTGACCGACCTTGTTGGCCTCGATATCCGCTTGAGCATTGCCGACTATCTCTACAAGGAGCTCGGATCGGAAGTGTTCCGCGCTCCGGAAATTCTCAGATCGAAAGTAAAAGAAGGAAAGCTTGGGAAGAAGTCAGGTCACGGATTCTATGAGTGGTAGTGCAGTCGCAGGAGGCATATGGCACTTGAAAATGTACTGATAGAGAAGCGTGGGCGAGTTGCAATCATCACCGTCAATCGTCCAGACAAGCTCAATGCGCTGAATATTGCGACTCGTAATGACATTCTTGCGGCGTTTGATCAGCTCGAAAAAGACGACGAGGTTCGCGTAGTCGTGATAACCGGTGCCGGTGAAAAGGCGTTCATTGCCGGTGCGGACATCAGTGAATTCGCCGGCATGACTGCGGTGCGGCAGAGAGCGGTTATGAAGGGACGCCGCGCGTTTGACGCCGTCGAGGATTTTCCGAAACCGGTCATCGCGATGATCAACGGCTTCGCGCTGGGCGGTGGTTGTGAGCTCGCAATGGCGTGCGATATTCGCGTGGCGTCGGTCAAAGCCAAACTGGGTCAGCCCGAAATAAAACTGGGAATAATTCCCGGTGGCGGCGGAACGCAGCGCCTCACGCGGCTGGTTGGGGAAGGCCGGGCAATGGAGCTCTGCATGACCGGCGATATGATAACCGCCGAGGAAGCCGAACGAATCGGACTGGTCAATCACGTTTATGCGGCTGAAGAGCTGGAAGCGAAGACGATGGAGCTCGCAAACAAGATTGCGGAGATGAGTCCGGTGGCTCTGGCGATGGCCAAGCAGTCGGTCAAGAACGCGGGGAGGCTCGACCTGCGCGCGGGTGTTGACGCGGAAGTCGATTTGTTTGCGCTCTGTTTTTCCAGTGAGGACAAGGAGGAAGGCGTTCGTGCATTCCTTGAAAAGCGCAAACCTGAGTTTAAAGGGAAGTAGTGGTTTGAGGGGAAGTAGGGAGTTTAAGGGAAGCAGAGTCTGTCTTGTTAGTGAGCGCTGCGCTGTGAGTGCTGAGCTTTGAGTGCTGAGCGCCCATTAGCGCTTGCGCTGCATTTCGCACTTCACATCTAAGATTTCAAATTTCAAATTTGAGATTTCAGATTTCACATGGGGCGGGTGACGAAGAAAAGATTCGACCGCTTGCCGCTTGAGTTCTCCACCTGTACCTGAGCCGTCCGGCCAGGCTTGATCTTCTTCGCACCCTTCTTCGAAATCAATATCTGCGTCGCATCGCTCCCGCTTTTTGTCCCCTTAGGCACGTCGTTCACTCGAATCACTGCACCGCTGTCAAAGTTCTGCCCGAACACATTCAGTTGATTTCCATCAATCGTGACCTTCAAGATGTGAGGACCCTGGTGGTTATGCACAGGATCGATCTTGGAGATGATCAGATCCTTTCCTCCAGCGTTCTCGCGGAAGACCGGAATGCTCGCGGGGTAGTCCGCTGAGTCGCTTGTTCCAACAGCGTAGATTGCCGATTGCTCATCCACTGCGACGCCGCCTGCCTTGTCATTTCCGGTGCCACCCAGATACGTCGCAAACGTAATCGTGCCGGTTGGGCTGAGCGTCGCAACAAACAGGTCCGTCTCTCCCCCCGCAAAGTAGCTCTGAATCGATCGAATCGTCGGCAGCCCAGGACCCGCAGTCCCGGCAATCGAAGCGACAAAGAGCGAGTCTACTGCTACGCCGTTAATCTCGTCATTCGCGCTCCCTCCAACAAATGTCAGATACAGATAAGACATCCCTGTCGCATTCAACCTTGCTACAAAGCCATCACTTGTCGAAGCAGGAGACCTGCTGGAGGACGAGCCGGGAAAGCTCAATGAGGACGTTCGGCCCGCAACGAAGGCTTCGCCCAGCGAATCTACCGCGACTCCGAACGCTGCATCCTCGCCCGCTCCTCCCATGAAAGTAGAATAGACAACATCGGAGCCAGCCGGATTGATCTTTGTCAGGAACGCATCCGATACCGAAGCGCCGGCGCCTTTCGTCCCCTGCAGCGCATTCTTAGTCGGAAAGTCGGCGGACTTGGTGTCGCCGGTGATGAACGCGTTGCCGTCGGCATCGACCGCTATCCCCGTACCTCCCGCCGTGTCCTCATCTCCACTGCCACCGACGTACGTTGCATAGAACGTGGTCAATCCATCGGCAGAGATCTTAGCTGCAAACGCATCGGAGTCGCCTCCTCCGAACGCCGGCTGTATGGCACCGGTAGTCACAAAGTCGGTTGATGTGGTCTTTCCGGTGACGTAGATGTTGCGAGCGCTGTCGAGCGCCATCGACACGTGGGTCTCTTCACCACCTCCCCCGATCAGGGTCGACAGCAGAAACTGATCTCCTCCGGGGCTGAACTTT
Source organism: Blastocatellia bacterium (assembly GCA_035315885.1). Taxonomy (GTDB): domain Bacteria; phylum Acidobacteriota; class Blastocatellia; order UBA7656; family UBA7656; genus DATFXM01. Next base: position 156,012 of record DATFXM010000194.1, on the reverse strand, counting down.
GTGACAAAGGCGTCGCTTGTCCCCAAGAGCGATTGATTGACGGAGTTCAACATCGGAAAGTCGTCCGATTGAGTCGAGCCCGCAAGGTAAAGGTTGCCGTCCGCATCGAACGCCACGCCGGTGCCAAAATCATCTGAGGTCCCGCCGAAGAAGATATAGGTGAGCACGCCGCCGCCAGGTATCAGTTTCCCAACGAAGACATCAGAGTTGTCCGCCGATCCGTGAGTGAAGTCCGATGAGCGCGAGTCTCCCGCGATGTACGCCATGCCGCTCGAGTCGACAACAACTGCATTGCCGGTTTCCGCGAGACTCCCGCCGAAGTACATGGAATACGCAAGAATCGGATCGATCGTCAGCTCTTTGTTTCTGTCGTAGTCCCCCAACTCAAGACTGACCACGCCGTCATCAGCAAGTCGATATGCCGATCGAATCTCGCGCCTCACACCGTCGGAGGCTTGATATGACAGCGGTCTGCGATGAACTAGATCACCGGCGCCGGTAGTCAGCACAAGATTGCCCTCAGGGTCTATTGCCTGACGCTCGACACCCTCAAAGCGCAACTGTATGCGCCCGGGGTCGGCTCCCGGCGCGACAATGAAGTCATACTCCAACTCACCGTGGTTGCCGTAGTAGTCGACGTCGATACCGGGATATACGTTTTTGCTTTCGACGCATGAAAACGTCGGGATTCCGGTTCGCCATCGCGAGGGGTCGTTGCCTATCAGGTAGTTTGCGCGCGTAACCAGTTGACCGACGCCGCACATCTCTGAGTTCAGATCGCCATTGACAAGTCGCATTCGTACTTCCGAACGGCCTCGGCCGTTTGTCGAACCAGTGATTCCTGCGGAGTTATTCGCGAATATTGCTTCGGTGGGGCTGAGGAGCAGCTTTCCCGACGCGGCAGGGCACACGAAGTGGGCCTCGTCGCGCGCCTGTCCTTGATTGGGCTCGAAGCAGAGATCCGATTGCGCGAGGAAATTCAGCCTCGACCCCGTTTCACGACCCGTCAGGTCGAGGGGCTCTATGCCGGCGGAGATCGAAGCCGCAGCGGATTTGGCTATCGAGCTTGTGAGCCGTTGAGCCGAGGTGCGGCGAGCAGACAACTGTTGATAGCTCAGCACTGGAGAGAATGGCAATGCGAGGATCAGCATGTTGACTGAGGCGGCGCTGCACAAAACAATGCGCTTCTTACGCGACATCGTAGTCATTTTCCTTCCCTCTTCGATTGTTCGCTTCGCGAGAGCCTGCAACGTGACGCGCACAAAATACAACAAAGAGGTGAATTCGTGAATAGTCAAATTGCGGTGCGAAGCTGCAGAGGCATCGCACCGGTCGGCGAATCGGCGGCTCATCGGAAACAGATTTTGAGCGCGATCGGCGTCCGGGAGAGAGGTCGAACCGTTATCGACGTTCGACGTCGCGGGTCACTCGCCGCCCTTCTCGGCGGGCAGGCCTTTTGAAACCCAGTCCTCAGTAAAGGTGTGTGGCAGGTTTAATGCCTTGACGTTGGTATAGCCCATCTGACGCAGCATCGCGTAGGCGGGTTTAATGTTTGGACAGTGCTCCCACGGGCAGCAGCCGCAGTACAACACAATCTCACTCGACTTGGAGATTGGCTCGACTTCCTTCTTCAGCTTTGCGAGACCTTCGGGTGTGTTCGCCGGGCCGGCAAACTTCGAGCCCGGAATATGACTCAGGCGATACAGATGGACGATTCCAGTCTGCAGCACAACCGGCTTCTTACTTGAAGCGAGCTGCTTGGCGAGGTCCTCCGGCTGGATCGTTTTTATCTCCTCTTTTTGTGCTTCCTGAGGGATTGCGCTCAGTCCCGCAACTACCGGTCTTGAACCCGAAAAAACCATCGCCGCCATCAGTGGGATCAGAACCAGCGTCAGAATTGCTTCGAGAAAACGTCGTCCATTTAGCTTTTGCATTTTTACCTCGATAGTTTATTCAGAATGCAGGTTCTTGGTACTCGCCGTATATCGGCCGCAGCGTGTCGCACATTTCTCCCAGTGTTGCGTACGCGCGGGCGCAGTCGAGCAGCAGGTACATCGTATTCGCGCCGGCGCGCGCGCCGTCCGCGAGCGCTTTCAACGTCTGGTCAACGCGTTTATTGTCTCGCTCCGCTCTCAGTTTCTGCAGGCGCTCGCGCTGAAGGTCGGCCACCGACGCGTTAATCTGCAGGAGCGGCACTTCGCGAGGCTCTTCCTCCATCGTGTACTCGTTGACGCCGACGATGATCTTGTCCTTCGATTCAACCGCCATCTGGAATTCATAGGACGCCTCTTGAATTTCACGTTGTGGATAGCCTGCGTCGATGGCTTCGATCATTCCTCCAAACTCGTCGATTTTTCGAAAGTACTCGAACGCTCCTTCTTCCATGTCGCGGGTCAGTTTCTCGATGAAGTACGAACCTCCGAGGGGATCGATCGTGTTTGTTACGCCCGACTCATGCGCGATGATCTGTTGCGTCCTCAGGGCAATGAGGGCGGCCTCGTCCGACGGAAGCGCCAGCGCTTCGTCGTATGCGTCGGTATGCAATGACTGGGTCCCACCCAGCACACCGGCAAGCGCCTGTATAGCGACTCGGACGATGTTGTTGAGAGGCTGCTGGGCTGTCAGTGAGACTCCCGCCGTCTGCGTGTGAAAACGAAGTTTCCAGGATCGCGGATTCTTTGCGCCGAACCGCTCTCTCATCACTCGCTGCCAGATGCGCCGGGCCGCGCGGTATTTCGCTATTTCCTCGAAGAAGTCGTTATGAGCGTTGAAGAAGAAGCTGAGCCGCGGCGCGAAGTCGTCGATGTCCATTCCATGATCGACCGCGTATTGCGCGTATTCGATTCCGTCTCGCAGCGTGAACGCGAGTTCTTGAAGAGCGGTGGACCCTGCCTCTCTGATGTGATATCCGGATATCGATACTGGGTTGAATCGAGGAACGTCTTTCGTACAGAACTCAATCGTGTCTACGATGAGTTTCATGGCCTGGCGAGGCGGGTAGATCCACTCTTTCTGCGCGATGTATTCCTTTAGGATATCGTTCTGAAGTGTGCCGCCGACCTTTTTCCAATCCGCGCCTTGTTTTTCCGCCACTACGAGGAACATGGCCAGCACCATGGAAGCGGGTGCGTTGATGGTCATCGAAGTGGTGACTTGCTCGAGAGGAATGCCGTCGAACAGCACTTCCATATCCGCCAGAGACGAGATCGCAACTCCGCATTTGCCGACCTCACCCTCGCTGAACGGATGATCTGAGTCATAGCCCATCAGCGTGGGAAGATCGAATGCGGTGGACAATCCGGTCTGTCCATGTTCGAGGAGATACTTGAAGCGCTTGTTCGTGTCGAAGGCCGAGCCGAAGCCCGCGAACTGCCGCATCGTCCAGAGCTTTCCACGATAGCCCGTGGCGTGAATGCCGCGCGTATAAGGCAAATCTCCGGGGAAGCCAAGGTCAGTTTCGTAGTCGAAGTCCGGGACACTGTTAGGCGTGTAAAGACGATCGATGGGCACCAGTGAGGTGGTGGTGAATTTGTCTTTGGTCTCAGGAGAACGGGCAAGCGTCGGCTCGAGCGTTCTCTCTTCCCACTCGCGTTCCGCGTCTTGGATTTTGTTGGTTAAGTCGACGCTACTCATCCAGATCTCCTCATCCAGATCTCCTCATCCAAATCTCCTCATCGTGCGGCACAAGCTGAACCGGCAAACACCGAACAGTAAACTGGCTCGATGATAGTTGACTACTCTTTAAGGTGTCAACGTAGTGAGCCTGTTAGGCAGTAGGCAGTGCGCAGTAGGCAGTAGGATTGGTTTTGGGGTTTAGGGTTTCTGGTTCGTCTCCTGGGCCGAGCCTCACTGGGTGCGGCGGCAAGCTGGACACCGGAAGAGATCCGGATCGTGGCGGAGCTTGGCTACGGTCTTGCGGAGCAGGGTAGAAATGATGAGGCGATTGCGGTGTTTGAAGGGCTAGCCGCCCTGGCGCCGGCAACCGCGTACTTTCATTCGGCGTTAGGTGCGCTCAAGCTTCGGACGGGCGATTTGGATTCTGCGCTGGCTCATCTCAATTCGGCTATAGAAGCCGACTCTACGGACGTTTCCGCGCTTACAAACAGGGGCGAGGTACTGATTCTAATGGGACGGTCCGATGCGGCCGCTCGGAGTCTGCAGGATGCGCTGGCCTTATCAGATTCGAATCCTCCTGATGGCTTTGCAATACGTGCGAGAGCGCTGCTCGCTCAGCTCGGTGAGCTGTGATAAAGGGGAGTTGAGTGCCAACCCAAAAAGGGTTGGCACTCGGTAGTCATAGCTTTCAGTCGTCAGATCTGATGATCTGAAATATCCGGTTCTTTCCGTGTTGCTGGGTGAAGAACCAACGCGCTTGTTCCCTGCGAGGAGGGGTCTTTCCTAAGAGCCGCTGAATCGTAGTCCCTCCCTCGGAGACAAACAGACCAGTGGGCTCGTTGTCTCCGTCGTTCTGAAATCCCGGTGTTCCAGCATCCAGAAATCCAGCATCGGCTTCCGATTCTTCGTCTCGACCCAGGGCGATAAATCGTCGAGGCGGTGTATCGGGCTGATGGATGTTGAACGCCCAGATCGAATCCAGAGTGTTGAGCGATCTGTGCAACCCGTCGCCGCGATCTTCAGCCGCAAGCAGCGTGTTCTCGTCAGCCATCGCCAGATTGTCAAAAGCCGCGTGCACGCTGTCGCCTCGGAAGAAGATAGAAATCAAACCTCCATCAACTCCAGGTCCGCTCATCGTCACTTTGAATATCGAACCCCACGCTCCGCGTGCGGCCAGCGCGGGTTGATTGCCTGACGCTGCACTGGTGTCGCCTGTGGGATCAAAAAAGAAGGTGCGGAAATCGGAGCCCGGAAGAAATGCCAGGTTCTCGGGCCGCTTGAACGGTGTTGCGCCGGCGGCTTTGGCAGCCGCGTTTGCGTTGAACGACGCCGTACCATCAACCGAAGTGTCGTGAACGACCACCCACCTGAAAGGCCACGCCGAGCCGGGTGTGTGCAGCTTCAATTGGGCATCGGAGAAGACGTCGCCAACCGCGTCCGATGCGTGGAAGGTGACCGGCTGACGGTCAATCAACACCTGCATCGCAAGCAGCATTCCGCCTTCCGAGAGGTCCGATTTGTTATTCGGCACGAACATATAGACGAACGAGTTCGGCTGCCGGGCGCCGAGCGGGCTCGTGGTGTCACCCTGAACAACATTTACCGTCGTGCCTCCGGCGTCCTCACAAAAAATAAGGTTCCCGGCCCTTGTGGGATGAATGCCTTCATATCCGGCGGAGCCCAAAATGCCATCGAGTCTTCTGACTACCGGTGGCCACCCCGGGGTCACTTCGATCACACCGCCTCTTGGAGAACCGGTCTCCTGGGTGAACAGCAGCGTTTGAGTAAACGGATTCCACGTCGAACCGTCGATCGAGTTGAAGCCAGTTTTTCCGTTGTCGCCTACCGGCGTAAGCAGCGTTATTCGATGAGCGGGGTCGTTCACGTCTAGATTGACGCGTGTTATGTAGGCCAGATCGTTTGCGTTCTCGTGACCCTGAAACAGGAAGTGCGTGCCGTAGTCGAAGCCAGATGTGGGGCCAGGAAGTCCGTCTTTAAAGATAAGGTAAGTGTTTTCGTCGGGCTCGGTCCTGGTGCGTTCAACGGTTTGAGGTGGAGAGTCGTTCAACAGTCCAAAGTTTGTTATGACCCCTGATGGGTTTTCGAGTGGGTCCGATCCCTGCACGATTTGGACAAGCGAGAAACCCTTGGCCACGATGTTGTCGGGATGGCCCGCTCGCTGGTTCGCTGAGGGGACGTTGCTATGTACGGCTGATTGGGCGAAGGCCACGCCGCCCGCGAGCGCGGACGACAGTAAAAGACTGAGGAGGCTCTTGGCGTTCATTTACTGTCCTTTCAGGATTGATTTCAGACACTAGGATTGATTTCTGACTCGATACTAGGCGCAACGGGCCAATATAACCGGGCAAGATTGCCAGATTGTTTTAGAGACATTAAATCTGCGTGAACCAGGGCTGAGGGCTGAGTGCGGGGAGGAATACAGTGCCGAGTCCGAGTGCAATCCCGCGGGGTAGCACTCAGAACTCAAAACTCAGGGCTCAGCACTATTCTTTGACCCACCGTGCGGCGCGGGTATAAGTTTCTAGTGGTCCCATTTGAAAGGAGGCCGGCGGTGAAGAGAGTCCCCAGTTCCATTCTTGTTTGGATCCTTGTAATCGGAGTTACCTCGACGTCTTTCGCGTCCACACAAACTCGACGTAGCGCTAAACGGACTACGAAGCCTTCGACATCTTACGCGGACAAACAGAAGGCGGAGATCCAATCGGGCAGAGAACGAATCGCAGCGCAGATCAAAAACTTGAGCCAGTTCCTGTACCTGCTGGCAGGGGTTTCCAAGGGCATAGAGACCGCTGAACAAGCCAATCGGAGCGGTGACTCGTCCTACCTCGCCATGCCTTCAGATCAGATTGAACGCAATAAGGCCAAAGTGAAAGACAGCATCAAAAACGTCCGCGTAGGTCTCGAACAGCTCGAAGCCAGTTTCAGGTCAAACCCCGCGCTGACTAACTACTACTCAAGCGTCGCGGGAGTCGTAAAGTTGGCACAATCAGCCGAAGGTCAGGCCGCGGCAAATCACCTCGATGAAGCGGGAAGGTCGTTGATAAAAGTCGTGGGCCAGTTGACCGACGCTCTGGTAGCTCTTCACTAGAATCGAATCGAGTGCAGCCAGGTCTATCCCGGCTGCGCAGGCAGTTCACTCCACGTTGGGCCTGATGTACTTATCAAACCAGGCCAACGTTCTTACGATCTGATCCAGCCGGTGAGCAGGCTCGCGGTTCCCGTGACCCTCGCGCGGATATCTGACCAGCACAGTATCCACTCCCATTCGCTTGAGAGTCTGAAACATCTCTTCAGCTTGAGTGATCGGAACGTCGTTGTCTTGCTCACCGTGCAAGAAAAGCGTTGGCGTATTTGCCGCCTTCACGTAGTGGATAGGTGAATACTTCCAAAGCAAATCGTAGTTGTTCCAGGTGGCTCCCGGAAACTCGGCGTGAATCAAATCCTGATAAAGCGACGTACCATAGAAGCTGATCAGATTACTGAGGCTCGCGACCGAGACCGCTACTTTAAATCTGTCAGTCTGCGTAATCACCCAGTTGGTCATAAACCCGCCGTAACTTCCACCGGTTACTCCCAGCCGGTGCTGGTCGATCCAGTTGTTGTTCGCAAGGGCATAGTCCACGCCTTTCATCAGGTCCTGATAGTCGCCTCCTCCCCAGTTGTTCACGCATCCATCTGAAAATGCCTGACCATAACCGGAGCTTCCGCGCGGATTCATGTACAACACACCGTAACCTCGAGCGGCGTAAATCTGGTTCGTCAGGTTGAACCCGTAGCCGTACATCCCGTGCGGTCCACCGTGAATCTCGAGAATCAACGGAGACTTCTTTCCGGGCTCGAGACCCGATGGCTTCATTACCCAGCCTTCGACTTCCGTGTTGTCGAAGCTCTGAAATCGAATGTTCTCCGGTTTCACGATATTCAACTGAGCCATGAGCTCCTTGTTGAAGTTGCTGAGTTGTCGCATCGCACCGCCGGCATCCTTTGACGTGAACACCTCTGACGGAGCTACGTCGGTGCTCAACGTGAATGCTAAGCTGTCCTTCGCCACGCTGAAGGAATTGATCTGATACCCTCCGGTCAACACCGCCGAGGCCTGACCTCCATCTCTTCCCACTCGATAGATCGAAGTCCGGCCGTGATCTCCCGCAAGAAAGTAGATCGAGCGTCCATCCGCCGACCACTGCGGCGCGCCAGCTCTCCGGTCGAGTGCCGCGGTCAGTTCCTGTCCCTCTCCGCCCTTCTTCTCCATGACCCAGACGTGGGCGTCCTCGGCGACGCTGTCAATCGTAGTGACCTTTCTCTTTGTCGCGATGTACGCAATTGTGTTTCCGTCAGGTGACCACGAAGGATACATCTCGACTCCGACTGTGCTTGCAAGCCGTCGCTCTACTCCGTTGGTGACCGTGACCGCGAACAGGTCGTAGTCGAATTCCAGGTCAGGATCGGGATGGCGGTTCGAGAGAAACAGAATTTCATCGCCTTGCGGGGACCATGCAATGGAGTGCTCGTCGTAGTTTCCTCGCGTAAGTTGTCGCACCTGACCTCCCGCCGCCGAAACAACAAAGATGTGCGTGCGGCGATTGTCAGAGAAACTCATGCGGGATTTGAATTGCGCTCGGGCTATTACTCGCGGGTCGGTCGACTGCTCCAGCGACTTCTCCGCAGCCACGAATGCAAGCTCCCGCCCGTCGGGTGACCAGCAGAACATCTCACCAGCTTTCGAGAGAAAAGAGTTGCTTCCCTCAAAGGTCGCGATCAACTTTGTTTCACGACTCGTTACATCGACAATCCAAAGTCCCGCTTTACCATCGCGGTTTGACACGAACGCGATCTTTTTGCCATCCGGAGACCAACGCGGCGATGAGTCCCGAGCCGCACCTGACGTCAGCTCCAGCGGCTGAGCGCTTGACGTGGCCACCGTCCACACGTGAGAGTCATAGGTGTTGCGAGCCCGGTCGATGGTGGTCACGGTGAAGGCGACGGTGGTTCCATCAGGAGACAGCCGCGCGTCCGCCACATCCTTAACTGCAAACAGGTCTTCCGGGGTCGGAGCGCGCTTTGTTTGAGCGCGAGCTGCGAAGCTGGTTAACAAGGAAATCGCTATCCACGAAAGCAGTCGTTTCATAGTCGGGTCCTTCTTTAAAAAAACTGGCCAGCAAGTGTAAGAAAACGAATTACGGAGACGTCAAATCAGCGTCTTCTTTGATCTGGTTTTCAGGGCGGGAGGAATTCTATCCGCGGATCGAAGCGCGTTACAAGAGGTGTTGAGGCATGATAAGTGAGGCGCAACCAGTAACAGCGGGACCGGAATGGCTGGTGAGACGTGACAGACACAGGTGGCTGTCGTGCCTGACTTCGGAAAAGCACCGGTTTGAAATTGCCATCACCAGATGCTAATCTCGCGAAACAAAAAGGCTCGAATAATACAACCTAAGGATATCGTAGGTGTATGAATTACTCAGTGGGTACGACATTTCAACACTACAGGATTACTGCAGCCCTTGGCGCCGGTGGAATGGGTGAGGTGTACAAGGCGGTAGACACGCGTTTGGATCGTTCGGTTGCCCTCAAGATTTTGCCGCCGCAGCTCGTAAGCAATCAGGACAGGGTCGCCCGATTTGTCGGCGAGGCGCGAGCCGCTTCGGCGCTGAACCATCCACACATCGTAGCGATCTACGACATCGGAGAAGCAGAGGGCGGCGTCGCTGAAGAAGGCGCTCCTACGACGGTTCACTACATTGCCATGGAGTTTGTCGATGGCGCTACGCTCCATGGTCACATCCATCGACTTCGAACCGAACCGAAGAGGCTGCTGGAGTACTTCGCGCAAGTCGCCGACGGTCTGGCGAAGGCGCACGGAGCTGGAATCGTTCACCGCGATCTGAAGCCTGAAAACATCATGATAACGTCCGACGGCTACGCCAAGATTCTGGATTTTGGTCTGGCAAAGCTGGTGGAGCCGGAGCGAACCGGCGGCGGCTCGGGCTCGAGTCTCGAAGAAGCGGAGACCGCGGTCATGGCCCGGACACAGGCCGGCGTCGTGATGGGAACCGTCGGATATATGTCTCCAGAACAAGCGCAGGGAAAACCGGTTGATCATAGATCAGACATTTTTTCCTTCGGGTGCATGCTTTACGAAGCAGCGACGATGCAGCGACCTTTTCAAGGCGATTCGCTGATCGATTCGCTTCACAAAATCGTTTATTCGCAACCAGCTCCTATTCGAGAGAGCAATCCAAACACTCCGGTAGAGCTTCAACGGATCGTTCGAAAATGCATGGCAAAAGATCCGGGTGAGCGATACCAGTCAATAAGAGATGCCGCGATTGACTTGCGAGACCTGGCTAAAGAGTACGATTCACAACCGACTTTATCGCATGTTTTTGCGCCGGCAACTTTGAACGAAGGACAGGTTCAACAAGTCAGTTCAGCCTATGCGACACAATTTCAACCTGGACCCGGTTCAACCGTGAGCGGACCGGCGCAGCAGGTAAGCAGCGGTTCGATTTCTGCGATCGTCGGAGTCAAGAAGCCTTCCACGAAACTCTGGATTTTTCTTGGTATCGCGCTGCTCGCCGTTGCGGCCGCGGCAGTTGTTTTTCTCATGACATTCTTTGCGCAGAAGCAGGCAAAAGCCAGAGGCCCTGCGTTCGAGAGCACTCGTATTGCTAAGCTGACCAATACCGGGCAATCGGTTCACGGGGCGATCTCACCGGATGGCAAGTACGTCGCGCACTTCATGAGAGAATCCGGGAAGACCGGCGTGTGGGTCCGTCAGACCGCTACCTCGAGCAATGTCCAGATTGTTCCGGCAGCCGATGCCGACTATGCGGGATTGATGTTCTCTCGCGATGGCAACTACATCTACTACGCGAGAGCTGAAAAGGGGAGCACGTATCGAAGCCTGTATCAGATTCCGGTGCTTGGCGGCACACCAAAGAAGCTGATCGACGACGTGGACAGCGCAATCACCTTCGCTCCTGACAACAAGCGCTTTGCATTTGTAAGACTGTCTCAAGCGGATGCAAAGCTCCTGATCGCCAACGCGGACGGAAGCGGTGAACAAGTGGTGTCCAGCACGAAACAGCCGGACATCTATTTCGAGCCCGCCTGGTCTCCGGATGGGAAAACAATTGCGGTGACCGCGCGATTAATAACCGGCGGATATCGTTATGAGCTCCTGGCGATTCAAGTCTCCGACGGAAGCTCGAAAACGATTGGGACAAAAAAATGGCTTTACATGGACGGACTGGCGTGGCTGCCGGACTCGAGCGGGTTGATTACGAGCGCGCGCGATCAGGCGCCGGGAGCCAAAGTTCAAATCTGGGATGTGCCTTATCCCGATGGAAAGCCGCGGAAGATAACCAACGACCTGAATGACTACGCTGGAATGAGCTTATCGGCTGATGCGGCCTCGCTGGTTACTGTCCAGACCAATACGATAGGCAACGTGTATGTAATGCCCAGCGGCGACTACGCCCGGGCGCAACAGATCACTCAAGGTTCAGCGCGTTACGATCAGGTAACGTGGACAGGTGACGGTCACATCGTCTATGTCTCGGATGCAGCCGGCAGCGCGGACATCTGGGTAATGGACGCAGACGGGAAGCATCAGAAGCCTTTGACCTCTGATGCGGGAGTAAACATCTTTCCGTCGGTCTCACCCGACAATCGCTATATTGTTTTCAATTCAAATCGCGGTGCGGCGACCACCTCGATCAGCGTCTGGCGGATGGACATCGACGGTAGCAACGCACGTCAGCTCACGACCGGTGAAGGTGACTTCTTCCCGCAGGTCAGCGGCGACAACAAGTGGGTGCTTTTCACGCCGCTGGTGGTAGGAGAGCGTCCGTGTCTGTGGAAGGTGTCGGTCGACGGCGGAGAGATATCGCGTTTTGCGGATCCAATCACCGTGAGGGCTGCGATATCTCCTGACGGCAAATACGTCGCGTGCCAGTACAGCACTGGTCAGCCAAACCAGAATGCGGTGGTTGGGATTCTGCCGAGCAGTGGTGGGGCTCCGATAACGAAACTTACGATACCGTTCAACGAGTATCACTGGTCTGCGGACTCGAAATCCATTCTGTTCTCTGATAGCAAGGAGGGCATATGGAACATCTGGAGTGTACCGATGGAGGGAGGGCCCTCAAAACAGATCACCAGGTTTCAGTCGGATCAGATATTCAGCTTTGACTTTTCTCGAGATGGAAAGCAATTGGTGTGCGAGCGCGGAGTACGCACCACTGATGTCATATTGATTAAGGACCAACAGCTTGCACCAAAGGAGTGATCTGAAACAGAAGAGCAGTGGTGTGCTGAACGATCACTCATTCATTGGTATGCGATCTCACATAGCTAAAAAGTTCTTGACTTGCCGGAAAGGAACGCTGTAATATCTGCCACGCGGTTAGGGTGCAAGACAGCCAGCACCCTGTTCTAGCCGGAACCAGGGTAAATAAGCAACGACAAGGGGCAGTGCAGTTGAGGCAGCGAAGCGTGGTTGAGCTTCGCTTGTGTTTAGTGTGTGCATAGCGTGATGCTTGCGTACACTCAGCTGCTGTCCTCACGAACGACGACAGAGACAAAGTAGTCTTCCTGTCTCAGGCGTGCGAGTTGAAGACCTGATTGATGAAAACCCGTTGACGCCCGCCGATCGGGAAGGCCTTGGTTAGCTAGAAGAGGATCTAAAACGAAGCGGAGCCTTTGCACCAGCTAAACAATGTCCAAATTCCAGAAGGTGGTCCAAGCCACCCCGCGACGCTTCGTCCTTAGACAAGCCTCACATACTCGGCGCGAGGATCCTGCTTTGAGTGGGCCGGAATATCCTCGCTCCTAATAGGTTACCTGCTTTTCGAGACTGACTGCGCGGGAGATCTTCCCCTCACCCCCTCGCGAAGCGGATAGGCCTATGCCTCGGCTATTACTGTTTGGATTTCTCGGCGTAGTGGTGTGCGCCGCCAGCGGCTTTGTCCTCTTAGAGCTGTCCAACACCAGTGCGCCAGCTCAACCAATCGCCTTTGATCATTGGCAGCACGTCACCAAACCGGACGGCGCCCAACTCGAATGCACCTTCTGCCACGAACACGCTGACAAATCCGCACACGCTACTATCCCGAATACCGACACCTGCATGGGCTGCCACCAGTCCATAAAAACTGAAAGCCCCGAAATCCAAGAACTCGCAGACTACGCGGACCGGCACCAACAGCCGCCTTGGAAGCGTGTGTACTGGATCGAAGCGGAGGCCAACGAATTCTTCACTCACAAACCTCACATCCGTGCTTCCATTGAATGTGAAACATGTCACGGAGCGGTATCTCAATCACACACAGTGAAGCGGGAAACAAACCTCACCATGGGCTGGTGTGTCGACTGCCATAAACAGCGCGGCGCGAGCGTCGATTGCTATGTCTGTCATCGTTGAATGGGCATCGCGGGATCGATGCTCGACCAGATGATTTCAACAAGACGATCGACAGAGAGAACCCTGAGATGAAACGGCGCGAGTTCATCATCCTGACCGGAATCGGTGCAACCACCGCGAGCATGCTCTCCGCGTGCGGCCATCCGGAAAACAAACTCATCCCAGCACTCATTCCAGACGATCAGTACGTCCCCGGACTAGATTACTGGAAGGCTTCGAGCTGCGCACTTTGCGAAGAGGGTTGCGGAATCCTCGTTCGTACTCGCGAACACAAAGCGAACAAGATCGAAGGCAATCTCAATCACCCCGTCAATCGCGGCGGCATATGCGCAAGAGGTCAGGCGGGACTGCAGGTGTTGTACGCTCCCGATCGAATAAGCGGGCCAATGAAATCGACCGGCCAGCGCGGCTCAGCAAGATTCGAGCCCATAAGCTGGGACGAAGCAACCAGGCTTCTAGCCGGGAGACTGCAAAGCATCAAAGAGGCAAAGAGCGACTCCATTCTCTTCGCAACAAGGTATCCGCACGGCGTCAATCGGGTCGCAGCAATGCTCCTTGGGGACATGCTCGAGGGGCGACTGATGTGGACTGATTCGCGAATGATTCACGATCTCGGCGCGTCGTACGATGAAACCTACGGTGCGCCTCAACCCATCTTCGACATAGCGCGAGCCTCTTACATTCTTTCTTTCGGGGCGCGATTTCTGGAAACGTGGCGCTCCCCAATGAGGTATTCAAAAGCCTACGGAGAATTTCGCGGAAGTCAGTCCAGGGGCCACGGCAAATTTGTGCAAATCGAACCACGAATGTCTCTGACCGCGGCCAACGCGGACGAGTGGATACCAGCGCGCCCTGGCACTGAATCTCTCCTGGCTCTTGCGCTTGGTGCGGTCATCAGCCGGGAGAAACTCGTCAAGGCCGATGCCTTGCCCGCTTTTCTTTCGGCACCGCTCGAAAGGTTTGCACCGGAGGACGTGGCCAATCAGATAGACATTCCAGCGGACGTTATCATCCGTTTGGCTCGAGAGTTTGCCGGTTCGGAGCGCCCGGTGGCCTTGCCCGGCACCGAGCCGCATGACACAAGCTCGCCGGCGACGATAGCCGTCAAGTACCTGAACGAGCTGGTCGGGAATCGAGACAAACCGGGAGGCGTCTATTATTCGACGTCATGGATTAATTCGTTCGATTCTGTACTACACAAGATACCCCGGGCGACACTCGCTAAAGCGAGTACCGCTACGAACGGGCTGAAGGATAAAGGCCCCCTCAGTGCAGCCGCACAAGCGGGTCGGGACGCTGCCAGTTCGCCAGCCGCCTTTCTGCTCGATGCTAATCAGGTCGGAGCACTGCTGGTTCACCACGTCAATCCCGTTTATACGAATCCTGAAGTGCTTGAGCGAGTGAAAGCTACTCCGTTCATAGCGAGCTTCTCGTGCGTGATGGACGAAACAACGCAACTGGCCGATCTCATTCTGCCGGATCACACATACCTTGAAAGCTGGGACGTGAAACCTGCTCCAGGTGTGGATCCACAATCCGCGGCGATCTCAATCCTTCAGCCCGTCGTCGTCCCTGAACTGGACACGAGGCAAACCGCCGATGTGCTTCTAGCAGTCCGCAGCGAATTGGGCGGCGCCGCGGACTTACCATTTGATTCGGCCGAGAGTCTGGTCAAACACACCATTGCAGAACTCAGCAAGAGTTCTGCGAGTGGAAGGCCCTCCACCACCACGGAGGATACGACGGACGAACCGGTTCAGCATGCTCTCGAGCGAGGGGTGCTGATCGTCCCGGCAGGAGCCGGTCGATCAACGGAGCCAGCGTTTGACAGCAAGTCGAATACTGCGTCTCGCGCTTCGAAGATTGAGGTGCCTGAGTCCCCTGCAACAACCGGCGAGAGCGCTCTCACGTTGATCAGCTATGAAACCGCGACGTTCGGAATGGGTGGCGAGGCTCACCTTCCTGTGTTGCAAGAGCTCCCGGACCCAATGACCAGTGTGATCTGGGGCAACTGGGTTGAGATAAGTCCGCAGACCGCGGCCCAACACGGAATTGCCGATGGCGAGCTAGTTGAAGTGAGTACCGAGTGGGGATCGATACAGGTGCCGGCGATCGTCTACCCGGCGATCCGATCCGACGTGATCGCAATGCCATCAGGCCAGGGGCACACCGCCTTTGGAAGATACGCGACGGGTCTGGGCGCAAATCCCGCGCTGGTCCAGCGCGGCAAGCAGATTGTTGAAGCGAAGATCTCAGGAACCGGCAAGAAGGCAGCAGTGGTGCGCATGGGAACCATGGAGCGCGAACATCCGGACTTGAAACGATAACGACAACGAGAACACACGAGATGCCTGAAGAGAAAGCACAACAGAAACCGCAGTGGGCCATGGCGATTGATCTGGACCGCTGCACCGGTTGCGAAGCGTGCGTAGTCGCGTGCGGCGTGGAGAACAACGTGCCGTCGGTTGGCCCCGCGGAAGCAGCGCGAGGCCGCGCAAAAGTGTGGATACGAATCGAACGGTACTTCGAAGGTGAGTACCCGAACATTCGTGCGCGCTTTCGTCCGGTTATGTGCCAGCATTGCGAAGAGGCACCGTGTGAAACGGTGTGTCCGGTTTACGCCACCTATCACACCGAAGAAGGTCTCAACGCGCAGGTCTACAACCGCTGCGTTGGGACTCGCTACTGCGCCAACAACTGCCCCTACACTGTTCGTTCGTTCAACTGGTTCGACGCGAGTTGGGATGCACCTCTCGACAAGGCATTGAACCCCGAGGTGTCCGTACGCGGTCGGGGTGTGATGGAGAAGTGCACTTTTTGTATTCAGCGCATTCGCAAGGGCGAGGACAAGGCGCGGGACGAAGGGCGAGAGGTACGAGATGGCGACGTAGTCCCGGCATGCGTGCAATCGTGTCCGGCGACTGCGATGACATTTGGAAACATAGCGGACCCCTCGAGTCAGGTAGCGAAGCTTGCGAAAAGCAATCGCGCTACGAGGCTTTTGGAAGAGCTGGGCACAAAACCGCGTGTCATCTATTTGAGCAAGAGCTAAAGACCAGGCGGGGAAGAGGAGCGAGATGCAGAAGTCGATAGCCCTCGGGGCTGATCACGACATAAACACCGACTTGTTGAGACCGCTCTGCGAGACCGGAATCGGCTGGTACTCGATCGCGACAATTAGCGGGCTGGTGCTGCTCGCTGCTGTGGGAGCGTTCGGTTATCAGCTATATCGCGGTATCGGGGTATGGGGCCTTAACCGTCCGGTGATGTGGGCGTTCGACATAACGAATTTTGTTTTCTGGATAGGCATATCACATGCGGGGACCTTGATTTCCGCGATCCTTCGGGTGACCGGGGCAGAATGGCGAAGGCCGGTGACGCGTTGCGCCGAAGCGATTACGGTCTTTGCGCTGTTGATTGGTGCGATGTTTCCGATTGTGCATCTCGGCAGACCGTGGCTGTTTTACTGGGTCGCCCCTCTCCCGAACGGCCGTGGTCTTTGGCCCAACTACCGGTCGCCGCTTGTCTGGGACTTCTTCGCGATCAACACCTACCTGCTCGGCTCGATCATTTATTTATATATACCGTTGATACCCGATCTGGCGCTTGTTCGTGACAGGTCGAAAGGTCTGAAGCGAAAAATCTACGGGATGCTGAGTCTCGGGTGGTGGGGCACTCAGAGGCAGTGGCAGCGGCTCGAGAAAGCAGTTCAAGTAATGGCGGTGATCATCATCCCGGTGGCGGTGAGCGTACACACGATAGTGTCGTGGGATTTCGCAATGGCGATTCAGCCGATGTGGCATTCGACTATGTTCGGGCCGTACTTTGTTGCGGGCGCGATCTTTTCCGGCATCGCCGCGTTGATTCTGGCAATGGCAGTACTGAGAAAGGTGCTTCACCTCGAGCGCTACCTGAAGCCTGTTCACTTCAACAATCTCGGACTGCTGCTGCTGACGATGAGCCTCATCTGGTTCTACTTCACATTCGCCGAGTATCTCACGACCTGGTACGGGAATGAGCCTGCGGAGAAAGTCATTTTTCAGCAGAAGGTGAGCGGTCCGTTTTCGCCGATGTTTTGGACGATGGTTACGCTTTGCTTCGTGATCCCCGTGGTGGTGCTAGGGTTCAAGCGGTCGAGGACCATAAAAGGGACGGTGATCGCATCGGCAGGCATCGTCGTGGGAATGTGGCTCGAGAGATTTCTGATCATTGTGCCGACGCTGTCCCATCCGAGAATGCCTTTCAACTGGGGTAGCTATCGGCCGACGTGGGTCGAAGTCACGTTGCTGACCGGTACCTTTGGCTATTTCGTGCTTCTCTACTGTCTGTTCGTGAAGGTATTTCCGATCGTTGCGGTTTGGGAATACAAGGAGGGACTTGCCACAAGGCCAGCCGAGGTGAAGGCGGCAGCCGCTCACGGCGACTGAGTAATGTCCCAGCGCGGTACTGTGCCTTAAGGTCTGCGCACTCAATCGTCGTGAGCGGCACAGCAAAAGGAAGAATATGTCGAACAAAGTATTCGTCATGTTCAAGAAACCCGGTGAAGCGCGCGGTGCGTTGGACGACCTTGGTCGCATGGATTTTGCGAAGAGCGCGATAACGGTTGGTTCAGAGGAACCGCTCGAAGGGTTTGAGCAATGTGGAGCAAGTGGCAAACCGACGCGCATTGGCCTGTTCGCTACTGCGGGTGGGCTTGTCGGCGCGGCCGCCGCATTGCTCCTTACCGTCACGACGTCGAGGCACATGGGACTCGTGACTGGGGGAATGCCGATAGTAGCTCCGTGGCCATTTGGGATCATCGTCTTTGAGCTCACTGCGCTTGGCGCGATTGCTTTTACGTTGGGTCGGATGATTTTCGAAGCCGGCCTGATGTCACCTGTACCTCGAGCCCTTCAAAAGGCGCCGGGCGTGGAAGCTAGCGTGGTCCTCGAGATTGAGTGTCCAACGGAGGCACGCGCCACGGCGGCGGCCAGAGCCTGCCAGGCAAGAGGCGGGCTGGTCACGGGAAGTGCGGAGTCCTGAGTGCTTAGAAGTGCCGAGTGCTGAGTGCTGAGTATCGGCTGCAATGTCAGCCAACTGGATTTCTCCGAACTCAGCACTCAGCACTGAGCACTCAGCACTGAACAACTCACCTCACCAAAAAATCTCTTTTTGAGGGGGACCGATGTTAGAAAGAGTAGTCAAGCTTTCGTTAATTTCCGCAGCGCTCGTTCTGGGCACGCTTGCGTTTGTCGGTAACTCGACGAGTACTTCAGCCAGCACCGCGACTGGAGCCGAGTTGTTTGGCGCCAAATGCGCGATGTGTCATGGGCGCAACGGCGCCGGCATGCCCAACTGGCGATCGAAGGGCCAGCCAGATTTTACTGATGACGGCTGGCAGAAAGCGCACTCTGACACACAGATTGCCGAATCGATCTCGAACGGGAAGGGCAAATTCATGCCTTCCTTCAAGGGCAAGCTTTCACCGGAAGAGATCAATGCGCTTGTGGGTCAAGTGCGTACGTTCGGAAAGAAGCGGTAGCTTCATAATGGCCCTGGATCAGGCTGTTGCGCCCACACACGGAAGTTAGTCTGAGCCTGTAGTCCGCTAGGCTTCCATCGTTCTTGCGGCCCTGCTCCTGAAAACGTGATTTCAGCAAGGCCACCGCAGGTGCGTTGCTGAAATCGACCGGCAATCAGTTCGAGCTCTTCCAGCTCGAGTAGATATTTTTGTTGCCGGCAGACGGGTGCAAGCCGGGCTCATCCAGGAATAACGCAGCTCAAGAAAAGGTGAAGAGGAACGTCCGCAACCTTGTTCTTGCGGCGAATCAATACTCGTGTTGAAAGGAGGAAATGAGAGTTAAATGAGCGCTAAGACGCTGAGACAAACATTCTATCTTTTTCTCGCGGCAGCGCTGTTGGGAGTGGCCCTGCATACGAGGACAAGAGAGGCCAACGCAATGCCTATGTTTGCGCGCCGCTATGGCGTGCCATGTTCCACTTGTCACACATCGCCTCCGAGGCTCAACGAAGTTGGCTACAAGTTCCGCGCCGCCGGATTCCGAATGCCCGAGGAGGTAGGAAAAATCCCAGAGGAACTCAGTAAGGTCAAGATCCTGAACCACATTGGGTTCCGACTTCAGCCGCGCCTGGATGTTCTCAGATCCGAATCAGGCGGGGTTTCGGAAACACATTCGAAGGGTACTCTGTTCGCTGCTGAAGCATACATATGGTACGGACCAATTAATCGATACTTCGGTTCGAATCTGAAAGTAACCATTTATCCCGACGAGGGCTTCGAGACAGAGGACGAAGAACGCGTTGAAGGAAACATCCGGTTCACGTATGGGAATCAAGACGGCTGGCTGGATCTGCGAGCCGGAGTTCCGCACCCGATGGAGGGCTTTGGTGGATCGGAGTATTACGTAATCGCCAACTCCCGCCCGTTCATTCAGGAGCTGAGGAGTGCATTCTTCAATCAGAATACATTCTTCGGTCCCATCACCTATCACCAGGCCGGCCTCACGATGGCCTATCACCATAAGAAGACGACGATCCGTGGCGTGATCACGCCTGGAATCCGTCTCAAGATCGATGAGAAGACCGACACTCTGCAGGCGTTTGGGAGGAAAGAGCCCTTTACGCATGCGATACCACAACACAACGAGGGTGGCCCGGATGTTCAACTGTTCTTCAACCAGATCCTGCATCCGAACGGCGGCAACGTCTCAGTGTACTTTTACGACGGCCGTTCGCATCTCCCAAGGCTGGATATGGCGAATCCGATGAACCATCCGACGACACCTGAGTTCACACCGCAGATGGCAGGCTTATTCGCCAGCAATGGCATCAGGCCACTGGCGACCGCGGGCCTTTCGAGCGAAGCGCTGCCGCATACGGACGCGCTGACGAGAGAAGAAGAAGCAAATGCTCTCGCGCAGATTCCGTGGTTCAAGAATCATTTCAACCGGCTTGCGTTTTACACCGGGTATCCGATCAAGCGACTCAGCCTGCTGTTTGGCATACAAGGCGGCCGAGACGCTATCGGAAGTGGAGGGCATTTCACCAGCCTCGGGCACTTCACCGAGGCGAATGTAAAACTGTTCAATGACATCAGCGTCATTGGAGCAAGATACGACTGGTTCGATCCTGCTAGAAATCTGGATCAGAACGAGATGAAGGGGTTCACCGCCTACATGAATCTTTGGCTGCACAGCGAGCTTCGTGTGACACCGGAGTATCAACACTTGGTCTTCAACCGGGGTGTGGGTCAGAACAAGCTGACTCAAGACCGGTTTCAGATAAGGTTGTACTGGATCAGGTAGGCGGGTTGCTGCCCCTGGGCATACGCCAGGACGCACATCTGAAATCTCAAATTTCAAATTTGAAATTTCAAATCTGAGATTTCAGATGTGCGTCCTGGCGATATCTTTTCGATAATGAAGTCCCTCGAATCCAATGTGCCGCATCGCCTCGTAAGCCGCCTCCCGAGCCTGATCAAGCGCAGGCCTAAGAGCCGTAACGCCGAGCACTCTGCCGCCGCTCGTCACGATATTCCCCGAAGCATCCCGTTTCGTTCCCGCGTGAAATACTACTGCTCCGCCCACTGAGGAAGCCGGGTGGAGACCAGCGATCGGGTAGTTGACCTTGAAGTCCCCGGGATATCCCGCGGAAGCTGCGACTACACACACGCTTGAATCGTCGCTCCATTCTACGTTGCAGCTCCCGATGCTCCCGTTGACTATTGCCTCGGCGATATCGACAAGGTCCGAGGACAGCCGCATCATGACGACCTGAGTCTCGGGGTCTCCGAGACGGCAATTGTACTCGATCACTTTCGGTCCATACGCGGTCAGCATCAACCCGACGTACAAAAACCCCTTGAAGGGACAGTCTTCCTGATACAAGCCTGCGAGCGTAGGCTGGATGATTTGCCGCTCGATCAAATCAAGGGTTTCGACATCGATGAGTCCGGGAGTGGAGAACGAGCCCATTCCACCGGTATTTGGACCGGCGTCGTCATCTTTAACCCTCTTGTAGTCCTGGGCTGGAGCAATCAGTTTGTAGTCGCGGCCGTCGGTGAAAAGCATGAGCGAGGCTTCGCGACCGGTCAGGCATTCTTCGACTACAACGCGAGATCCGGCGTCGCCGAAGACTCGCGCGACCATCATCTCTTGAACGGCTTCGTGAAACTCAGATTCGGTCGCGGCGATCCGCACACCTTTGCCCGCAGCGAGACCATCGGCCTTGACCACGACTGGGATATTGAAATAGCGCGCGAAGTTGTCGGCGGCACCCGCTACAGAATCGCAGACGGCGAAGCGAGCAGTCGGTATGCGATGGCGCTGCATGAACTGCTTTGCGAATATCTTACTGCCTTCCAACCGCGCGGCTCCGGCGGTAGGGCCGACGATCCTCAAGCGTTTTCGCGCGAACTCGTCGGCGACCCCGGCGACGAGGGGAGCTTCGGGTCCGATGATGGTGAGCTGCGCACCGACCGACTCAGCCAGATCGGCCAGGACTCGAGGATCTCGGGTATCGACGGCAATGCACTCGGCGATCTGTGCGATGCCTGCGTTACCCGGCGCGCAAAACAGTGTCGAAACTCGAGCGCTCTGTTTCAGCTTCCAGACGAGCGCGTGCTCGCGGCCACCGGATCCTATGACGAGGATTTTCATAGAGGCATGTCTCGCGCTTCGCGGTGATGAGGTCAGGCGAATTATCACCGCGCCACCGCCGATCCGCAATGCCGAATGCGAGCGGCGAAGCCTGGTCCTCTTGCCTTCACCTTCAGCAGGCAATATGGTGGGAACATGCACATCGAATCGCTCAAGGTGTACTGTGACCTGATCGATACTCGCAGCTTTTCGAAGGCGGCCACGCGCAACTTCATTTCGCAGTCGGCGGTCAGCCAGCAGATCCGAGCGCTTGAAGACCGATTCAACCGGCGGCTCCTGGAGCGTAGCCGGGGAGGGACGGTCGTGCCGACTTCGGCGGGACTCACCTTCTACAAAGGATGCCGCGAGATTATCGAGCGCTTCACCGCGCTGACCGAAGAGATGAAGGGGTTAGGAAATATTGTGAGCGGACAGGTTCGGGTGGCCACGATCTACTCGGTGGGACTGCACGAGTTGGCTCCGGTGCTCAAGCAGTTCATCAAAGCGTATCCGCAGGTGAACGTGCATCTGGAGTACAGCCGTCCTAACAAGGTCTACGAAGACGTGTTGAACCACACGAGTGATCTGGGCATCGTCGCCTACCCCACGGCTCGACCACAAATTGAGATCACTCCGTTCAGAACCGATCGGCTTGTGATGGTGTGCAGCCCGGAGCATGAATTTGCCGGACGAAAGAGGCTTGATGTCCGCGCTTTGGCAGGACAGCGGTTCATCGGTTTTGAGCGAGACATCCCGACGCGCAAAGCGATCGACAAGATCCTACGCGATCACGACGTCTCAGTCGAATACGTGATGGAGTTCGACAATATCGAAACTATCAAGCGGTCGGTTGAAGCGCATCTCGGCATTACGATCGTGCCTCGCACGACTGTCGAAAGCGAAGTCAAGGCTGGGACTCTTAAGGCGGTCAACTTCACTGAGAGCTTTATTCGTCCAATCGCGATCATCCACCGCAAGGGTAAGATCTTCAGCACCGCTGCGAAGAAATTCATCGAGTTGCTTACCGAAGGAACAGAGATAGACGCCGACCTGTTGGAGATGTTTTCCGCGAGCGCCGAGCCCGAGAATGCGTAGTGCTGAGCACTCAGCACTACTTCTTCCCAAGGCTCCGTTGAACCTGATCCCGATACCTGTTTGCCCTCTCGAGTACCGCCCGCTCGTCGATTGTCAGCACCTTCCGATGCTGCATAACGATCTTCCCATTGATTACCACCGTCTCTACATCGGAGGCTTTCGTTGCGTAGACGAGCTGCGAATAGACGTTGTAAACCGGAGTCTGATGCGGAGAACCAAAGTCCACCACTATCACGTCCGCACGTTTGCCGACTTCGATTGAACCGATTTCGCGATCCTGATGGATTGCGCGCGCGCCGCCGATGGTGGCCATTTCCAGAGCTTCTCGAGCGGTCACCGCGGTTGGGTCTTTTGAGTTGAGCTTGTGCAGCTTGGCCGCCGTGTCCATCTCTTCCCACATACTTACGTCGTTGTTCGAGGCCGCACCATCGGTGCCGAGACCAACCGCGACTCCCGCCTTGATCATCGCCGGTACAGGAGCCACGCCGGCAGCAAGCTTCATATTGGATTGCGGACAGTGGCCAACTCCCACGCCTCGCTTTGCTAGAATCGATATTTCGTCCTGCGTCGGCCACACCATGTGCGCGGCGATCGTTCTCTGGTCGAGGAGACCGTTGCGGTCCATGTACGCAACCGATGTTGCGCCGTAGCGCTCCTTGATTGTCTTTACTTCGGATTGATCTTCGAGAATATGAATGACCAGCGGTATGCCCTTTGACATCGAGAGCTCGTGGGCCTGTTTCAGGTGCTCGGTCGATACAGTGTACGGTGCATGCGGCGCGATGGCGGGTGTGATTAGAGAGTTACCCTTCCAGCGATCGGCGAACTTCTCCGCATAGAGCATGCCCGCGTCCCACGTCTTGTTATCGGGCGCCGGGAAATCAAGGACCGTCTCTCCAAGAACCGCCCTCATTCCGGCTTTCGAAGTCTCATCGGCAATCGCGTCCTCGAAGTAGTACATGTCGACAAACGTTGTGGTGCCTCCAAGGATCATTTCGAGACAGCCGAGCTTTGTGCCCCAGCGGACAAACTCCTCGTTGACGTTCCTGGCCTCGGCAGGAAAGATGTACTTCTGTAACCAATCCATGAGCATCAGGTCGTCCGCAATTCCGCGAAAAAGCGCCATCGGCACGTGAGTGTGGGTGTTTATCAAACCCGGCATCACAACTCTCCCGCCGGCATCGATCACCGTAGGTGCGGAATAGCTTTTCAAAATCTCGCGCGATGGACCCACCCCGAGTATTCGCTCCTTCTTTAGGGCTACGGCGCCGTCTTCAACGACCCGATAGTCTTTATCCATGGTGACTATCAGTGCGTTGCGAATTATCAAGTCGGCGGATTCGGCTGCGCCGCTCGCGCGCGGAGAGATCGGGATGTCAAACACCAGGAGGAGCAAAGTTAGAACGGCAAGGGGTGATCTGGTTTTCAAGGGTCGATCAGGCGCTCGTATAAAACGTGTGCGCTCTCCTTTGGTTTTGCATAGGACGACTGAGCGGCGTGAATGCGATCACCGGACACCTTCCAGGTAGCGGGCGTCAAACGCCTCGGGCAGCAGCTCCTGGATTCTGTAACGCCGTACGTCGCCGGACAGGTTGGCGAGAATAACCTCGGTCTTGTCGCCGGAGAACTCCCAGATCATTTGCCTGCAGCAGCCGCAGGGAGGCGCGATGCTGTCGTGATCGGTCACTACTGCGATTTTCACGATCTCGCGCTCGCCTTCGCTGACGGCTTTGAAGATGGCGACCCTCTCGGCGCACATGCTCAGCCCGTAGGTAGAGTTCTCGACGTTGCTGCCGGTGAACACACGGCCGTCTGAAGCGAGAAGCGCAGCTCCTACATGGAAATTCGAATACGGTGCATACGCATGTTTGCGCGCCGCTTTCGCGAGTTGAATAAGATCTTGATCGCTAATCATAAGGCTTCGTGCTGCCTAGTTCACCAGGTCGCGATTGGTTATCGGATCTTCGGCTGCCTGAGCCGAGTTCAGTAGTATACTCTTGATCTTTCCGGTTATCAGATCTATTCCGACGTCATTGTATCCGCCCTCAGGAATTATCAGATCGGCATATCGTTTGGAAGGCTCGACGAACTGAAGGTGCATTGGACGGACGGTAGTCTCGTACTGCGCGATGATCGACTCAACGGTGCGGCCACGTTCATGCACATCGCGGTCGAGACGACGAATGAATCGAATATCGGCATCGGTGTCCACGAAGATTTTCATATCCATCAACGCGCGCAATTGTGGATTCACGAACACCAGAATACCTTCGATGATGATTACCGGTCGCGATCGGACCTGAAGAGTTTCGGTCCTTCGTGAGTGAGAGGAGTAATCGTATATCGGTTGTTCGATTGGTTCGCCGGCCCTGAGCGCCTGGAGATGATTGATCAGCAGGTCGGTGTCGAATGCATCGGGGTGATCGTAGTTGACCCGGTGCTTCAAATCCAAGGGCATGTCTCCGAGGTTGCGATAGTAAGAATCCTGCTGCAGGTACACCACGTGTTCAGAGCCTACTGACGAGATGATTTTTTGTGCGACGGTTGTCTTGCCGGAACCGGTTCCGCCGCTGATTCCAATGATCATAAGGTGAACTTCTTGTTTGTGGTTTAAGGTTTCCCGCCCGACTCCTGCCAGGAACGAGAATCGAGAAAGCTTCTATTCGCCGATCGCAAGCTTCGGTATCAGATTGACAATTAGTCTGGCCAGCGCCCGTCCGGACGTTGCGCCAACCTCCACTACCTCCTCGTGGTTTATCGGTCCGCCGATGCCGGCCGCGGCATTGGTTATGCACGAGATGCCCAGAACGCTCATCCCGGAATGACGCGCAACTATCGCTTCGGGCACCGTAGACATGCCCAGCGCGTCTGCGCCAAGCTTGCGAAACATCCGGACCTCGGCTGGAGTCTCATACGTAGGACCTCGCAAGCCAAGATATATGCCTTCGCGCAGCGTGATGCCAAGCTCGCGCGCCTCCTCGTGTGCCAACGCAATGAAGCCCGGCGTGTAGACATCCGTCATGTCCGGGAAGCGGGGTCCGAAGTGATCGTCGTTCGGACCTCTCAACGGATTTTCTCCCATCATATTGATGTGATCAGTGATCAACATCAGTGAACCGCTTGAAAGATGAGGTGCGCAACCGCCGGCCGCGTTTGTCAGCACCAGCGACTTTACGCCGAGTAATGCAAAGACCCGGATAGGCAGCGTGACTTCATCTAACGAATAGCCTTCGTAGTAGTGGAAGCGACCCTTCATCAATACAACTTCCACGCCGCCGCATTGGCCTACCAGCAACGAGCCCGCGTGTCCGTCCACGGTGGATTTGACGAAGTGTGGAATCTCCGAGTAGGGAATCTCCACGAGATCCGAAACCGCGTCGGCAACGCCTCCGAGACCCGAGCCCAGAACTACTGCAACCCTCGGCTTGGTGATGCTGGTCTTGGTGAGAATGAACCGTGCAGCTTCAGAGGCTCGCTCGTAAACCGGTAGGCTCACTACTTCTCCTTAGTCAATTTTTGTTCGATCAATACTACCGCGCTACTACTTTTCTTTCATGTACGGTATGCCGATGGCCGCCGGCGGAGTCGCGCGCCCGATGAAACCGGCAAGGACGATCATCGTGAGAATATAAGGCATTATCTGAATCATCTGTACTGGAATTGCCACGACTCCCTGCATCTGGTCGGACACAGCTTCGGCTATGCCAAAGAGCAAACACGCGCCAAAAGCTCCAACCGGATGCCACTTGCCGAATATCAATGCGGCCAGCGCTATGAAGCCGCGGCCACCCGTCATGTTCCTGGTGAAGAGCGAGTTCTGCGCGATCGAAAGATAAGCGCCGCCAATCCCGGCAAGCAGTCCGCTCAACAACACTCCGCTGTAGCGAATGAGTGAGACACTGACCCCAGCGGTATCGGCGGCTTCGGGATTCTCTCCTACCGCGCGCAACCGCAGACCGAATCTCGTACGGAACAAAACGTAATAGCTGATCGGCACCAGCGCGAACGCCAGATAGGTTATGAGCGTGTGCCCGGACAGGAGTTGCTTGAAGACCGGGATGCTGTCGATGACCGGGAGGTGAATCTCGGGTAGCGTTTGCTCACGCGGAAGCTGTGGCGTTGAGCCGGTCGATTCGAATAAGGCGCCGGAGACGAGCGGCGGAATGCCCAGGAAGAGGATGTTTATTGCGGTTCCCACCACGACCTGATCCGCTTTGAATTGTATTGAGGCGATAGCATGAACCAGCGCCACGAGCAGACCTACGACAGCCGCTACAAGGAGTCCAATCCATGGACTGTGGCTCTTCACTGTTACGGCGGCGGCAGAGAAGGCTCCGGACAGCATTATCCCTTCAAGAGCTATGTTGATGACTCCACCGCGCTCCGAGTACATCCCGCCGAGGGCGGCAAGAGTCAACGGGGTCGCATATCGGACCATCGAAGCAAGAAGAGAAAGTGTGATGATGTTCTTCAGCATTGTTTCTCAGCACTCTGCACTCGGCGCTCGGCGCGGAGCACTACCTTGCCGCTTTGCCTTTTCTCAATCTGAACACAGCTTCGCACGCCACGAATAGAATAATGATGCCCTGCAAGATCACCACCCAGTCCTTGGAGACGTTGTCTGTGAAAATGTCGATGAACAGCGCCGAGCGATTTAGCGCGCCGAACAGCAGGGCAGCAAGGAGCACGCCCGCCGGATGATTTCGTCCCAGCAGCGCAACCGCTATTCCGGTAAATCCGTAGTTCGCCGAGAAGTCGTGATAGTACCGGTACCGATAGCCCAGTACGTCGTTTACTCCAACCATTCCCGCGAGCATCCCCGAGATGAACATTGCCATAACGATGTTGCGCGGGATTGAAATCCCCCCATACTCGGCGGCTGAGGGACTCGTCCCTACCGCGCGAAGCTCGTATCCCCATTTCGTCTTCCACAGAAAAACGTACACGAGCACGCACGCAATCAGCGCGAAGATAAACGCCAGATTGAGCGGAAATCGCGATGGAAAGTCGATCCCCATCGCGCCGAGCAGCGCGCTCATCCTCGGGATGTGAGGACCGGTCACAACCCGGCCATTCACTTCAGCGATTGCATACGTCTCGAGAATAGGATCGCCCTGTTTGCGGTAATGATGCTGCGTCAGATAACTGGCAAGTCCGACCGCGATGAAGTTCATCATTATTGTAGTGATGACTTCGTGAGCTCCGAACTTCGCCTTCAGTAGCCCCGGGATTCCCGACCATACTCCGCCGACCAGAACCGCCGCGAGCATCGCCATTAGAGTCACCACCAGCGCGGGCCATGTCGGAAAGGTCAGGCCAACCCACGCGGTAGCGAACGCCCCCGCAATCAGTTGACCTTCAGCGCCGATGTTCAAGAGGCCGCATTTGAAGGCGACTGCAACCGCAAGCCCGGTGAAAATGAGCGGCGTGGCATAGAAGAGCGTGTATGCGATTCCGTCTATAGATCCGAAGGTGCTGGTCAGGACCAGTTCGTAGACAAGCAGCGGACTGTCGCCGATCAGCCATACCACGACACCACCGACGGCGAACGCGGCCACAACGGCGAGCAACGGAAAGAAAAGCTCTCGTGCAATTCCTCTCATTTGAGTTTGGAGGGGCGGCCACCAGTCATCATCAAACCCATCTCCTCTTCGGAAACTGTCTTCGGATCAACTTCGCCAACCAGGCGTCCCTCGTACAGCACGATGACTCGATCACTCACGCTGAGCACCTCATCCAGCTCCGCCGACACCAGCAGGATCGCAACCCCTGCATCCCTCAATTCGATCAACTTGCGATGAATGAACTCCGTCGCACCGATGTCGACGCCCCTCGTCGGCTGAGATACCAAAATCAGTTTTGGCTTTATGTCGAACTCTCTGGCGATGATCAGCTTTTGTTGGTTGCCACCCGACAGCGCCCTGGCCGGAAGCAGAATGTTGGGTGGGCGCACATCGTAGTCCTGAACCAGGCGAGCCGCTCTCCCGTTGATGAATTGCTCGTTCAGCAGTAGAGGTCCACAGACGGGTGGGTAGCGATGGACACCCAAGATGGAGTTTGCGGCCAGATCAAACGGCAGCAGCAGCCCTCTTCGGTGGCGGTCTTCTGGAATGTGTGCGACGCCTAAACGTTTGACTTGCCTCGGATCAAGCCCGGCGATCGATTCGCCATTGAGCAGGATCTCTCCGGAAGTGGGTTCCTTGAGACCTGCAAGAATTTCGATGAGCTCGGTCTGGCCGTTTCCTTCGACTCCCGCAACACCGAGGATCTCGCCGCCCCGAATGTTGAAGGTTATGCCTTGCAGCTTGTGCGAACGTTCGCCGCTTCGCAGTGATAAGTCTTTGACTGAAAGCACTGGATCTCGCGGGCGGGCTTCCGTTTTTTTGACTCTTAGCAGTACATCGCGGCCCACCATCATTCGCGCAAGCCCTTCGGCAGTCGCGTCGCTGGTCGCAAGATTCCCTACGACACGTCCGTCGCGCATCACGGTTATCTCGTCGGAGAGGGCGAGGACTTCGGCGAGCTTATGAGTAATTATGATGATCGTTTTTCCCTGGTCTCGCAGCCCGCGCAGGATGGCAAACATCTCGTTGACTTCCTGAGGCGTAAGCACCGCGGTCGGCTCGTCGAG
The DNA here is from genome assembly GCA_035315885.1 of Blastocatellia bacterium. Classification (GTDB taxonomy): domain Bacteria; phylum Acidobacteriota; class Blastocatellia; order UBA7656; family UBA7656; genus DATFXM01. Next base: position 126,587 of record DATFXM010000194.1, on the reverse strand, counting down.
AATGAGTATTCGCGCGCCGCGGTAAAGGGTCTTCAGAATTTCGACGCGTTGCTGCTGACCAACTGAAAGGTCGGCAACGCGCGCGTCGGGATTCACGCGCAGGCCGTATTGCTCTGAGATTTCGCGGACTCGGCGGCGGGCGGTTTTGAAATCGATGAATGGGCCGTTGGATGGCTCGGCTCCCAGGATTATGTTCTCGGTTACGGTGAGCGGATCCACGAGCATGAAATGCTGGTGCACCATTCCGAGTCCGAGTCTTATGGCGTCACCGGGGCCGTTGAGCTGTCGGGGTTGTCCATCGATCACAATTTCACCCTCATCGGCCGAATAGAAGCCGTAGAGGATGTTCATCGCCGTCGATTTGCCGGCTCCGTTTTCACCGATGATTGCGTGGATGGAGCGATCTGCTACGGAGATGTTTATGTGATCATTTGCTACGAGGTCGCCAAAACGTTTTGTGATTCCTCGCAGCTCGACTGCAAAGGTCGGGGCGTCGGTCATACGATGAGCGAATGAAACCTTTCTCCGTTTGAAGCAGCAGCCGGAGAGTCGTGAAAGGCGGCGTTATGATAATCGAAACCCGACGCTTAGTGAAGGGGATGACGAGATGAGGAGATGAGGAGATGAGGGGATGAGGCTCTTGAGCCCCATCCCCTCATCTCCTCATCCCCTCTTCAACTCTACTTGAGGACGCGCGCGGAAAGCACCAGCACAAGCCCTTTGTCACCCAACGTAGTGCTGCCGACGACTACCTTCTCGCCCTGGCGCAGGCTGACTGGAGACTTGAACCCGACATTCTCGTATTGCACCGTAGACCCAATCGCAAGCGGGATCCTTAAGCTGAAGTTCAATTGGCCCACGCTGATGGTCGGAGTTCCCGAACTGTTGTCCAACACAAGACGGCCAAGGTCATAGTTGTAGAACGTCGGTGAACCCTCGGGTTGAGGTATCGCGAATAGCTTCGATTCGGTAACCCCCGAATTGCTTACACCCTGAAGCCCTTCCTTGGCCCGGTGAGTCGCCGATGTCAGCAGCCCATAAGACTTGTATCTCAGCGTTGACTGGAGCTGCCGTACAACATCGTTTAGCTCCGGCGGGAATTCGCCCTGCGGCTGCGCGGCATGCGAAGCGATGAGGATGTGCACTGTGAACTCAATGTCAGGTTGAGCGGGCTGCGCAACATCCAGCCGTTTTAAAGCCTCTTCGATCGAGGCGATGTTCTCGGGGAAGTCGCGAACGGTGATCGTATGAAACTCGTCGCTGAATTGCATGCTCGCGCCCTTGAACCCGCTTGTCAGCGCGTTCAGAGCCCGGACAAGCGATCCGGGATCGCGGTGTTTTACCTCAAACACTCTTCCCTTGAATCCCGTGTTTTCAACATAGTTATCGGCACGAGCCGGCTGAGGCGTCGGCGATTGCGCCGCAACTGCAGGCCGAGACTGGCCGTCTTCAGGAGGGAAGGGCGCTTCCTGCGAAATTGCTCTGACCGGGAAGTGACCGGCCACCAGGATGACAAGCGCAATTGCGAGAACTGCGCGTGTGACGAAGTATTTCATAAAGCCTCCATGCTTTCTGACGCATCCATTCCGAACGCCTGGCATTCTGACGCGTCCTAAAGATCGCGACCTTTCATTCGATAGTTGCTTTCGGCGTGAACCAGATGATTCGTATATTGGGATCAGCCGTCTGCATTTCGATGCGTAACATTTCAGGTTCGGCTCCATCGGTCTGCTCCGCGGCGGTCAACTGCTCGATTACGTTTTCAGGCAATGGTTCGACCGAGCGCCTTGCGATGTTAGTGCGAACTGGGCTCCGGTGCTTCTTAACGCTGTGGCCAACGGCTGACTGACGATCGTTCGAGCGAGGCTGGTACGAATCTGAAGGTGGTCCGGCCTCAGCCGGCTGTTCGCCTGGGTCTTTCGCGACTTGTATTTCGTGGTTCGGGTTTTGATCCGGACTATGAACAGATCGCATTGAGAACGCAATCGCCAGGATCGCAAGGACGAGCGCCGCCGCGGTTGCAACAAGCCATCGCCACGTGGATGCAGATAGAAGTCTGTCTGCTCGCGAGTGTCGTACGGACTCGGCCCGAAGGTTGTCCATGACTTCGCCGCGCATGTTCTCGAGCCAGGAATCGTCGAGCTCCGGCAGAGAAGCGGAATGCAGCCAACGCTGACTGCGGCTGAAGTCTTCCGAGAGCGCGCTGCAGCGATCACAAATCGCCAGATGCGATTTAACTGCTTCTTCCTTGCCGGCGAGATCGCCCTCGACGAACAACGGAATGAGCTTTTCGCAAGTCTTGCAGTTCATCGTTACTACCTCCTCGTGCGCGACTGTCGGTGGATCATTCGGTCGTGAAACGTTTTGATCTTGCATCGAGCCGAGCTGATCTGCGAGCGCACGGTGGCCGGCGTCGAGCCGAGTATTCGGGCGACTTCTTCGGTCGCCATACCCTCGAGATCTCTTAACACCAGGGCTTCGCGCTCGCGCGGTGTCAACTGTGCGAGCGCTTGTTCCACAACTGCCAACTGCTCCGAGCGAAGAGCTGAGTGTTCGACGTCATCGGAACTCTGCAAGGCGGCGGCTTCGCGAGCCTCGAGCGTCGCGTCGAGCGATACCGAATTGTGATCGCGGACTCGTTTACGCGCGAGATCGCGACAAGCGTTGATGGCTATCCGGTACAGCCAGCCGGAGAAGTCTTCTCCGCTTCTAAAACGCCCGATGTACTTGAAGGCGCGCAAGAAGGTGTCCTGTGCCGCATCCTGAGCGTCATCCTTATTCCCGAGTATTCGCCAGGCGATGGAGATCACGCGCCGTTGGTACATCTCCATCAACTGATCGAACGCGGCCGGGTCGCCCGCCTTGGCGCGGTCCACGAGCCGGGAACCAGGTGCGCAGCCCGCTCGGGTCTCGTCCTTGGCTAAGCCGGTACATTCGGTCATCAACAGGGTCTCGGCAAAATCAGTCGGCATTCGCGCTCATCCTCGCTCCTCCACTATATCTACTGCCGGCGCCGGAAAAGTGTTGAGGAATAAAGTTCAGCTCCGGCCATGGCCAGTCATTAGAACGCCAAAGGCGAGTTCCGGTTCAGTCAATGCGGAGAGCTGACCCCTGCGTGTATCTGGCTTGGTTTGGTGGCCGCAGTTCGCAGTAGGCGAATTCCGGTACTCAGCCCTCAGCACTTGTCCCGGTCGGAGTATTGCTTTTCAACCGCGATGATCTTTGAGACGCGTCGTTTGTGACGGTCCTCGGTCAGGTCGGAGGTTAGCCAGGCCGTGACCACTTTGCGCATCAGATCGAGGGTGATCATCTTGCCGCCCAGGGTGAGAACGTTCGCGCCGTTATGTTCGCGGCTGTTTCGCGCGCTGGGCTCGTCGTAGCACATTGCCGCGCGCACGCCGGGGACCTTGTTCGCCACCATGCACGAACCAATTCCGGCGCCGTCGATCACTATTCCGAGATCACAAGTGCCTCGTGCGACCGCGCGCGCGACGACGTGAGCGTAGTCGGGGTAGTCCACCGCTTCGGTTGAATGAGTGCCGAAGTCCTGAAACTCGTGACCCAAATCCGCGAGCACCTTTTTCAGCTGCTCTTTCATTTCGAATCCGCCGTGGTCGGCGCCTATTGCGATGCGCACTGAGTGTGCGGCGGAACGAGGTCTGACTCGTTCTACAAGGACGCCTCGCTCGCGAGTCATATCGGCAGCAAGCGGCGTGAGTAGCGCATCTTCATCGATTCGCAGGACGTCGCCGCTGGACAGCGACCGGATTTCTGCTTCGGTGATCACGCGCTTGCCTCGCTCGTCGGTGGTGGCCATGTCGACCGAAGATTTTAGATTCGGCCTCGGCGGATCGCCAGTCTATTCGGTTCAATGCCCGCAGCCGTTGGACAAGGCTCCGGACGAAGCTCGAAGAATTGACACCTGCACAGGTGTTTCGTATATTGCGGCTCACCCAGAACAGTCCAGCAGGAGACAAGGAATGAGCGCTGCGAATCAACCTTCCTTCCAACGTGACCCCAATCTGAAGATACTGATCAATGAAGATGACTTGCAAAAGCGCATCCTCGAGATCGGGCAACAGATCACAAAGGACTATGCCGGCAAGAACCTGCACCTGCTTGGCGTGCTGAAGGGCGCGTGCGTTTTTCTTTCGGATTTGATGCGGGCAATAGATCTGCCACTGTCGATCGATTTCATTGGGATTTCGAGCTACGGTGCGTCGACGAAGTCATCGGGCGAGGTTCGCATTACCAAGGATTTGGACATGAGTCTCGCGGGTAAGGACGTTCTGGTGGTGGAAGACATCATCGACACCGGACTCACGCTGAACTACATGGTCAATATATTCAAGGCGCGCGAGGTCAATTCACTTGAAATCGCGGCACTGCTGGACAAGCCTGCCCGTCACGAGATCGAAGTAGAAGCGAAGTACATTGGCTTCACGATTCCAAATCATTTTGTCGTTGGATACGGATTGGATGTTGGAGAGATGTACCGAAACCTGCCTTATATCGGAATCCCCGAGAATCCTGAGAAGCTCGTCAGGAAGTAGATAGAGTTTTGAAAGTGCGTCGCCCGGCCCAATCTTAGGTCTTGTCCGCGCTATTAACCACCAACCGAACCCGACTTACATGATCGCATATAGAGGGGACAGCGCAGACTCTTCCCGCGATCATAACTGCGTCAGGTGAATCACGAACGCCAGAAAGAAGAACATACTCATACTTCCCGCCACCGCCGCACGGGCGAATGCTGACCGACCACTTTCGTCCAGCTGCAACAGCAGGTAGATTGCGTCTTTTCCTTTCTCAACCCACTCGTCTCGAGCGCAGCGCCCCAAAAAGCCCCTCATGCTGCTCGAAGACGCGCTCAGGTCAAGGCATCTCTCCGAAGCATCCAGACTCGTCCTCGGACGCGATTCACATTTTGAAAGGCCAGCGCAAAAGAGTTGCACGTTCCGGATCGCTTCGGGCGAGCACAACCAAAAGCCAAGTGCCGCAAGGCCGGCACAGAGCATGTGATAAATCGTGCTGACGATTGCTGCCCCTACTCCGATTAGCAGGCCGAAGAATGTACGAATGTCCGTCGTTATTTTTTCGATGATGGGTTTCAGAATCAAAAGAGTTCTTTCGTAGGCATTCAACAGTTTCCGCCATCGCGTGACCTTTGGGGGTTTCTTTGGAGGCGGCGCCCATCCCGGACCGCCGTTCACCGTGCGTGTTGCCGGCTGCCATCCCGTAGACCCTCGTGGAAACCTGTAGTCAGGATACGCCTGCTTGACGTCTGCGAAGGTGACCATCATCGGCCCGGCGCGACCTCCCGACTCGTACACCTGACGCCAATACTGGTTGTAGTCACGGAGTCGAATATGGCAAACCGCGGCACTGTACAACGCATCGCGGGCTGCGCGCGTATTCGGAAAGCGATGCGCTACGTCAAGGAAAAGTGGAAGAGCGCACGCCGCTTGATCGTGCTTTTGCATGTACTCGAGCAGGATTGCTGGTTCGCCCGGCATCCTCAATGGACCCCGATTAAGAAGGTCCGCCAGAAAATAGTGACGCAAGCCTCCCCATAACGCCGGATTGTAGACCTGAAGATTCCCCTGATACTCATAACTCGCGAGCTGGTACAGCGCTTCGGCTTTCGCTTCGTCGCCTTGCGCCTCCGTTACTCTTTGTTCGAACTGCTCGATTGTGTTAGCGGTGCTCAGGTCCTGCTGCAGCCACTGCTGCCTAACCCCGCGGATTTTCGGATCGGTCTCGATCAGCTTAGGAGGGGCCGAATGGTCTCTATCGTAACGCGAATAGTTGTTTCGTCGTTCCAGGTAGGTATCGTCCACATCCAGACCTAAAGCCCTGATTTTCGCTACCGTAGATCGAAAGTCGTTCCAGCGATGCTCTCTCACATATCGCACCGCCAGGGCGTAATTAAGCTCGTTTATCACCGGCGAGTCCTCGCGGCTCTTAACAAACGCAGCCAACTGATCAATCGGCATCAATACGTCAACGAAATAGGCAACGTCTCGGCGGTAGTCCAGTGCGAGATACTGGTCGAGGGCTCCGGCCAGATCTCCTGAATCCTCGAGCGTCATCGCCAACAACCTTCTGGCGCCTTCGGTGTAGCGGTTGCCGGGATTCTCCTTCAGCAGCGTGCTGAGGGCAGCGCGAGAGGCATCAAAGTGTCGCAATCGCCTCTCTCCTTCGCCTTCCACCCACAACGCTTCGGCGCGTTGGTGCTCTTTCGCTCCCATCGACAGCGCGCGACGAGCAAACTTCACCGCCTCGACGTTGTTCTGAAGCTCGAGATTCGCCTGGGCTACCCTTAGGACAAATCCGGGCCCTGCGCGAGACGTCCCGTATCGGCTGATCATCCGATTGGCAAACGCGGCGATTCGCTCCAGCTCGGCTTTTCCACTAGCGCGGCACGGCCCATCGCTCCACAAGCTCGCCGAACGCCCGCACAAGTGCCACGTCGCAAAGTTGTAGATCTCGAAGTACGAATAGGCTAACGCAGTATCGGGCTCGTTTGAGATTAGCTGCTCGGCGCGGGCAAGATCTTGTTCCGTCGCGCGCCGCCTGACGAGCTTCAAGGAGCGCACCGCTTCTGAACGGGGCAGGTCGTTCTTACTTGAGAGCATCCGATAGTACTCAGCCAGCGCGCCACCCCGATCGCCAGATTCCAACATCGTGTGGGCAATCCATCCCCACGCATCGTAGTAGTGGCGGCGCGCCGGATATTCCTTCATTACTCTCTTGAATGACTTGATGATTTGCTTCGCCGCTTCTGCGCTGATCAAGCCATTAACCAGCGGGCTGTGGCCGCCGGAGTTTTTCTCTTCCTTGAGCAGAGTCAATGCCGACATCAGCAAAGCGGTTTCGCGCTTTTCGCTTTTTGGAAAATCACGCGCGACGTCAGCGAAGGATACGTATCCGATGTTGACTCGCGTTTGGTAAAAGACGGCAGCTTCAAGATAAGCGGCATTGTCACGAAGATTGGGATCCGTCTTGCAGGCGGCGAGGGCAAGTTTCACTTCCTGTGGACTCAGCCCAGAGTCAAAGAGAGTCCGCGCTTGTAAGTAGGAAATGACAGCCGCTCGCGGAGAACCTTCAGCCAAAGCGCTCAGCGCATCGAGTTTGTCCGTGGCCCAATTGCGATGCTCCTGGAGCTGCTTATCAAGAGTTTCTCGCACGCCACGAGTCAGCTCCAGATACTCACGAAGCTGTGCTCCCAAGCCTTGCAGATCTCCTGCCGCTTGAGCGGCAAGCGCGGCCGCCCAGGCTCCGGCGATCTGTTTCTCGAGCCGCGTCGCTTCCTCGTATTCCTCGTCGTAGCTTGGTGCCATGTCCTCGCCCCAACTGAACATCCGGTCCGGGTCGGTTTGGAGGTCCGCCGGTATTTCAGGCAAACGGGCGAACTCGGATTCGTCACGAATGTTGAATCGAACTGAGTGATCAGTCGAATAGTCCCAGCCGCAACCGTCTGCCCTCAGCAGAATGACGCCGCAGGTCAAGAGGAGCCAGACGCCCGACAGCGCCAAACCCAATCGTCGTCTATGAACTACCAGGCGAGTCATATTCATCTCTGCTGTATGCTGAAGGTCCTGGTGCCGCGCGCTACAGTCGCATCGTCAAGATGCGCCTCAAAGCTCAACGAGCATTGGCTGGGCGTCGGGCCCAAAAGTTCGAGATTCACCCGAATCACCGCGCCTGGTTGAAACAACCTTGCATAAACCCGGATGGCGTTTGCCCTCGTCTCGGTGCAGGGCACCGCGCCGGATCCGTCGTTATACACCGGCTCGACGCTGGCTCCATCCGACACGGTGATAGTCCTGAGCCCGGCACTCGGGAATCTGAACATCCCGGTGAACCCGGCCGAGCCTGCCAGCGAAGAAGCTGAGCCGGTGTTCTTCAGCGTCAACGCTACGTGCGACCTCCCGTTCGAGCAGGGCGAAATCTCCTGTCCTCCAGCTTCGATCGAGAACTGTTGGTCGGAATCCGAGAGTGCACAGGCAACCTCCCCAAGACTCAGGGTTGTTGTGTCGCCGCGGCTGGGCAACCGGAACAGGCAGATACCCAGGAGCTGCCCGCCGCCGCACTCCCGGACTGCTCTTGCGGATGCTCGGAGGCCACTGGCCGTAGGCCGCTGCACTACAACAAACTCTCCGCGACGAAGCGGCGTACCATCTAGAATGAGGTCGTGACGCGAACGGTACACAAAACGCCACTCAGCCGGGGCCGCACCGTCAGCCTGTCCAAGCCCACTCTCGTCTAACAGCTCCAGGTCGTCGCTTCCGGCAAGCAAAACCGGATCAAGATCTCCTCTCACTCCCACCAGCGTTCCATTCGCCGAGTAGTGCAGCGCATATTCGTAAGCGGCGAGGCCTGCCAGAAAAGGGTGGCCGAGACGCCTCGCCGTTGTGGCTGACCTGCGGACCTTGTCGGGCGAGCTGATCGGCCGTGACTCATCGATTCGGTCGGGAATAACGTCTCCGTAGAATTGCGGCACCCAGAAGTCGCAGTGCGACAGACATTCGAGGAGATTTGGGGAGCTCATCCAAGTGGGCAATCCGGTGATCGACAGCTTGCAGCCCGGAGAAAGTCGCTTGCGAAGCTGCGCAAGGAACTCACCGAACTTCGGAAGCAGGCGCGTCGGGATGTCCCAGTCGACTTGAACCCCTGAGACATACGCGCCATCGCCGTCTGCTCGTTGAAGGTCGTCTTCGATTGTCCTGGCGACCTGAGCCGCGAGGTCGGCAGAGCTTAGACGTTCGAAGCGGCCTAGCAAGTCACGCGTGGCGTTGTACACAAGGAACAGCGTCGTGGCGCTCGGCAACGGACCGCTGACCGGCCGGATTCGGCTGATTCGCTCGTTGATCAGGTCGAATTGTCCGGCGTGTAAGAAGAGACTCGTAGCTCGTGTTTGACTTGATGCGTCATTGAGGTCGATTGCCGAAGGCGCAGAAGAACGCCACGACCAGAAAGCGATGGGGACTTCAGAAGGAGATAGCGCGCGGGGCCTTCCGAGCGAGAGGCCCCACGCCACGGATGCAAGCACCATAAATAATCCAATCCAAATGAGTCGACGCCTTCGTCTGGCGATCGAGGTGATGGATCCGATTAAGTTTAGGTGTCTCATTAGGGAGGTCTTTTAAACCAACTGGAGCCGAGCATGGACGGGTGGATGCACGTCGTGATGGGCGAGGACTACGGGCGGCGAATGTGGATAGCCACAGAAGGGGGAGGATGAGGAGATGAGGGGATGAGGAGATGGGGCGAAGGGCGACGGGAATGCCTCTGGAGAACCTTTGATGCGGTCTTTGCGAAGCTTTGCGGCCTTTGCGAAACCCGACTTACTTAATCGCCCATAAAGGGGACAACACCAAACTCCGTCAGACAGCCCATCTTCGAAAATACTCTTTACTTGAGAAACTCCTTTGTTAGAATTTCCAAGAATTCCGTTCAAAAAAAGCGCCTTAAGCTTCCCGCCGGTGCCCCTTTTAGTTCGATTATTCTGCGTGTAGTTGCCGTCTCACGGCGCTAAGAAGCTAATCGTCTTATGGAAACCGCCTGGTCATCATCAAATGTTCATTGCCCATTTTGTGGACGCGAGTCCGCCCCGGTGAGCCAAACCTGTGGTCACTGCGGCAAGCGTCTCTCGGCGAGAAAGGTTGCAAGCAAGCAAGCACAAAAACCGCGGTCGGCCGAACACGCCATAGTAATGTTGGTCGACCTCACAGCTTCATCCTCTGCCCGCCTGGGGAGATTCGTTCTCGCTCGTTGGGACAACGTCTGGTTCTGGGCCATTACCATCGCTTCAATTGCCGGAGTAGTGACGTTGATCGGACTGTCATCGATTCTATTTGGGTCCAAGCCAAAGGTCCCGAGCTCGATCGTTCGCTACAATTTTGATTGCACCGTGAGCTTAGCGGTCCCGGCTGGTTGGGTGAACGAGCAGTCGATCGGGCGCAGCGGCGATGTGCACGTAGCCGATCCGAACAACGAGTTGTTCATTGTGGTGACCAGCAAAGCACGCCCGTTCAATGGCCCATCGCAGTTGAACGGCGAAATAACTTACCCGCCAGAGGCTGTGCCAAATGCCATGGAGGTCGAGCCGCCGCACAACATTCTACTAGGCGGCTATCGAGCGCTGCAGCGTGAACTAATTGGCTCATACAAGAACGAGCAAGTCACCATTATGCACGTGGTCATAGAAACCAACGAGAACATTCACAGTGTCGCTGCCTGGTGCCCATCCGATCGCTACGAAAAGAATCGGGAAAACTTTTTGAAGGCGATCGACACTATGCAGTTTCTTGATATGAATCACTATTACCGGGTCAGTTTCTACATCTACATTCAGGCCGCGAACTCAAATGTCTATAGATCGTTGAGGATAGTAAGCGATCAGAAGACGCTTGAGTTTTCTTCGAAAAAAGGCATCAAGGAATCATTCGGTGCCGGCGCGAGCAGTTACAGCGCGGACATATGGCAGTTGCCGGAGTCGATTTCCCTGAACGGCCACGAATTCAAGTTGACGGCCGAGACCTTTGGGGACTGCGATCGAACCTGGATACTCAACGAACGAGGCTACACGACCATCAACATCGACTCGGCATTCAAATCAGAAGACAAGGCGGATGAGGGGAGATAGGGCGACGCGGGGACGCGGGAAGGAGTCGGGTTTAGGGTTTCGGGTTCGTCAGATAGAGACGCGGGAAGGAGTTTCGGGTTTCGGGTTCATTTGATTCAGCAGTCTTTCGTCGAGCAATGCTCGCCATCCGAGTCTCTATCTGAACGAACTCGAAACCCTAAACCCGAGACCGACCATAACAGCGGCAAAGCGCGGCTCCCCACGTGAAGCCCGCACCAAACGCCAAAATCATCGAATACGAATCCGCCTCAATCCGTTGTTCACGAACCGCCTGTTCCATCGCCAGAAACGCCGATGCCCCACTGGTGTTTCCCAGACGATCGACGTTCATCACCACGCGACTCTCTGAAACTCCAAGCTTCTTGCTCAATTTCCTTAGCAGATTGCCGTTTGCCTGATGAGGGATAAACGTTGCGATCTGATCCAGCGAGATCCCGTTTCGTTCAGCAACACGGTACGCCGACTCCGCAAGCTTCCGAACTGCCTGCAGGATAACTGTCCGCCCCTGCATTGACCCGCGATGAAGTCCTCTCTCAAGCTGATCCTCACTTAGCCAGTGGTCGCCATTAGCACTGCCTGGAACCCGCACCAACAGGTCCTCAGCGAAATTCCCATCAGTCTCGATCAGAATATCCTCCACCCGGATCGATAGCCCGCCTGAACGAGGCTCATCCTGTTCGGCCGCCAGAACCAACGCGCCCGCGCCGTCGCCAAACAACATGCTGATTTCGCGACTCTCAGGACGAAGATCAAGGCCCTTGGATTGAGCCTCGGCTCCGCAGCAAACAACAAATCTCGCCGCTCCAGATTCAATCAAACCTCGCGCGATTTGCAGACCGTAGAGTATCGCCGCGCATCCTGTGCGAATGTCGATTGCGGGAATGCTACGACAACCCACAAGTGCCCGCTGTACAAAAGGCGCAATGCCCGGAACCTGGTAGTCGGGCGACAGAGTACAGGCGATCAGGTAATCAATCTGATCGGCGGAGAGACCGGCGTGACGGCTTGCATTGCGGACAGCTTCGATGGCCAGAGAAGATGCCGACTCGTTGTGCCGAACCCAGCGCCTTTCGCGGATTCCCGAGTTCTCCTCGATCCAATCGGGAGTTGTACCTAAGAAACTCGCAAGCTCCGTATTGGTTACCACCCGGTCCGGTACGAAGGCTCCAACACCTCTTATATAGCAACTCATGGCGTCAAGCAGGTCATCGTGCCTGCGCTGCGTTCAGAATGAACGACTCGACCTTTTCTATGGTGTCAAACAATTCCGGGCGCAATTCCTGGTCGCTCACTTTGATGTGACACTCGGTTTCGACAAGGGTGATGAAGTCAACGAGCGAAAACGAATCCAGCAAACCGGATTGAAACAGCGACTCATCACGTGCAGGCACTACGGTGCCTGCCTGTCTCGCCGCATCGTTCAGAAAATCCATAACCGTTTCAGGCAACATCTATTTTTCCTTTCGTGCAGCCGCCAGGGTTTGGCTGGCCGACTTGTATTCTTCGTAGGCTTTCACGAGCGCGTCATAAATGAGCGATCCGACTTTTTCCGCGCCTTGTGCAGTCGGGTGCGTGTAGTCCCCGCCCATCAGTTTCGGATGCGTTTCCAACCATCGAGCGACCGTGCCTTCACCACCCATCGCGCTGAATGTGTCGAAGAACGCGCATCCGGTCTCGGCGGCTATTCGACGTTGATAACTCACCAGCTTCGGAATCATCGGCCGTGTGGAAATCGCTCCGCCCGCTCCACGCTGGCCCCGATCCATTGGACCGAGCAGCATGATCGACACGCCGGGAAGCGCCGCCCGTACTCTGCGTATTGCCTCTCTAGTGTCCTGCTCGTACTGATTCATCGGCAGCTTTTCAAACTGGCTTTCGTTCGTGCCGTACCCGATGATCACGAGCGCGGGTTTGCGGTGCCGCAACTGGTCTGCCCAATGCTCGGCGTCCAGGTAATGAGCTAGCAGTCCGATGAATGCGCCGTTCACTCCAAGCGAGTCATACTGAATACCGGCTTTCCTGGATTCGAATACCACTCCGAACAGCCTGACAGCGCCGTTGCCGACCACACGAAGCGTCATCTCATGACTCGCCTCGTCGCATTGCACTTTGAAGAAGCCCGACTTCGTCTCCGCCGAAGAAGTGAAGAGCCGCTCGCGCGGTTGCCCGTCTACAAGCACATCCAAATCTCCACCGCCGGGTTGAGCGAGATAGTAAACCTCGAAGGCCGATGCAGAGTGTGGGGCCTCCGGTTCATCACTTGTCGCCAGGGTCGCGCTGACTCCAGCGGCTTCGGCAGTGAAACTCGCGCCACCGAGACCGAAAAGATGATCTCCCTTCGAAATGAACATGGGTTCGATGTGCCAGCCTCGCGTTGCGCTCTGTGCGACTCCGGCGTGGGCGTACCATCCCCATGGCTTATCGATCAGAACAAACCCGTGACCCGCGTCTCCGAACCGCTGCTGAAGCCGAAGTCTTATGGTCGAAGTGATGCCATCGTTGGTGATCGGTGAATCGCCGTAGTGACAGACTCGAACCTGACCGCCACGTATCTCCGATTCGAGCAGCGATGCAAAGAAGTGATCCAACGCATGCTGACTCGGATCTTCAATTTCACCGGGTCTGACTCTGATCCTGGGATTGGCGATCTCGTCCACGGCCTCGCGCTCCACGTCAGTCGCGCCTGTATCTGCGACTGACTCAGTGATGCTCGCCGGGCCGGTCACCCGAGCCGCGAGGCGACCAAGCACAAGGTTGGCCAGGTTCGAGGGAATCGGCGCCCGGAAACGGGCGAGGGTCGGGATCAGATAGGGGATCAGAGCCAGAACTATCAAGCCCGTTATCGTGCGCGAGGTCTTGCCCAGGAGTACGTGCCGTCGCCAGGGTGCGGCCGCCGCCATTCTCGGAAAGTTGATTTGAATTCTGTACATTCCTTCAGAACCTTGCGTAAATGAACGGAACCACGTCGGTGCTCGCCACGATGTAAAGGCCGACGGCGAGCGCGGCCAGCGCACCGGCCTGTGCCAGTGCGGGCAGACCGGTGAAGCCCTCGCGAAACTTCAGCCTGACGTGATCTGGAATCCACTGTGACATCAGTCCCCCTGCTACCAGCAGCGCGAGCGGCAAGGTCAAGTTCGAGACGTCCGTGCTCAGCGTCGATATCTGTTTGAGGAGGCCCAGCGCGCCGCCAAGTGAGTCTGCGCGAAAGAAGACCCATGCAAGGCAAACAAAGTGGAATGTCACCACCGCCGCCAGGGCTCGAGACCACCTTGAACTGCGAGGTTCAAAGTTGGTCCGCCGGCGAAGAGCTTCAAAAGCCCTCGCAAGGGCAAGACCGACTCCGTGAAGCAGACCCCACAACACAAATGTCCAGGAGGGTCCGTGCCACAACCCGCCGACCAACATAGTGACTACGAGTCCGGCATAGAGCGTCATTGGACGTCGCATCTTCCCCTTTACAAAGACAAAGAAGATGTAGTCTCGAAGCCAGGTCGAAAGTGAAATGTGCCAGCGGCGCCAGAACTCAGGTAGATTCTTCGCGCGGTAGGGCAGCTTGAAGTTTGCCGGCACGTTGAACCCAAGCAGCATCGCGGTGCCTACTGCGATATCGCTGTAACCGGAGAAGTCGGCGTAGATCTGCAGTGCGTAACCGTACACCGCAAACAAGACCTCGATCGAGGAGAAGCGCTCTGGAAAATCAAAAACGCGATTGACCAGGTTCACACTCAGGTAGTCAGCAACAGCGATCTTCTTTGTCAGCCCCGTCGCGATCAAAAGAAGTGCGCGGCTCCCAGTGCCGGCGTCGAGAGTCAGAGGCCCGCGCAAGGCAGTCAAGAGTTGCTTCGCCCTCAGAATCGGACCCGCAGTGATTGTTGGAAAGAATGAAATGAACGCCAGATGGTCGAGGTAGCTTTCAGCGGGCTTGCACTCGCGTCGATAACAATCGAGCACCAGCGCCACCGATTGAAAAACATAAAAGGACAAGCCGAGCGGAGCGATGAAGTTCAAGACGGGCCAATGCAGACTCACGCCCAGCCACGAACTGACTGCCTGTCCGGTGCCAAAGAAAAACCCGGAGTACTTGAAGACACACAGCACTCCGAGGTCCAGCGTCAGCGACAGCACAAGCAGCAGCTTTCTTCGCACACCGCCGGTCAGTACGGACATCGCTCGTGTCGTTACGAAATCGACTGCCGAAATCAAGCACAACAACGCTACGAATGGTCCCGCCGCTAGCCAGTAGAAAAGAAGGTTGACTGTTACGAGCAATGACGCTCGCATCGACGGGCGATGAGCGATCGCCCAGTATGCGAAGAAAACCAGGGTGACAAATGACAAGTAGATTCCAGGGTTCGACATATCAGCGGCTCTTGTCTTTTTCGGAGTGGTCCATCGTCTGGGAGCGCTCTTGTGGGTGTCGCGCCATTTGTCCGGTTTCTTGCCGCATCATTCGTTCGTAGCCTCGCATCAACGCCTCATACAGAGCCTGCGCCACTACCTTGTAACCCGCGCGAGTCAGATGTACGCGATCCTGCTGCGAGAGCGGAACCGTGAGCCCGGCCCATCGATTAATAGATCCCGCGCCTCCCATCGCGCTGAACACATTGCAGAATGCGGCGCCGGCCGAGAGCGCCGCGCGACGTTGCGCAGAAATCAGGGAGGGCAAGCGTTCGACGCTGCGCCATTTGAGCCCGGACCTGATCGCGCGATCAGGAGGACCGATTACGAGAAGCGAAGTGTTCGGCGCGGCCTCGCGAAATCGACGTAGCATTTCAGCGAAATCCATTTCGTAGCCGCCGAGATCCAAGTCCGCGTCAGTCACTTCGTTTGATCCATAAGCGACGATCACCAGGTCAGGATTTGTCCTCTGCAGGTTGCTCCGGAGCAGATCCCTGTCCCACATCAACTGGCGGATAGCCCTCGCTCCGTTGATTCCAAGTTCGTCGTACACGACACCGGGAGTTTCAAGCCGAACATCCACTCCAAACACTCGCACTTTCCCGGGTCGAGTGGTTCGCAGCTCAACCGCATGCCAGGTTTCGGCGCCGCTGTCGATTTTCAGATAGAAAGGAATGGTGGCTTTCGAACGAAGCGAGATCTCCCTTTCGATCTCTTCTCCATCAATCCATATCGAGATCGTGCCGCCGCCGGGTTGTTCTAGAAGATAGAAGTCGAAACTCTCGGCGCACGCCGCGAAGGCGATGGATTCCCCGGCTCTGTCTACAACCGCCGCCAGCCCTGCGAGACCCAGGTTGCGACTCGACCAGGACTCGGGATCGCGCGCGCCATCGATTTTCCAGCCGCCGGTCCAGGTGCCAATAAAGCCCAGGCGCGAGTACCAGGGCCACGGTTTCACCGGCAATATCAGTCCGGGTCCGCCGTTTCCAAATCTGGTCTGGAGTTTCTGCCTCATCTCGCCGGTAAGCAGGTCCGATGCGACGTGAGAGTCGCCGTAGTGCAGAACCCGAGTCGTCCCGCTTCCAGCCGCGGTCTGTGACAGCGCGCGATAGAAGCTCGACAAGCCTTTGTCGTTGGGGTCTTCAATTCGAAGGGAGAGACGATACCCGTCGAGGCCTGCAACGCCAGGGGCAGGGACAACGCCGGTTCGCGGCGCGCTCATTGTGGACGCCGGTCCGATTGCGAGGAGCAGGCTGGTTCCAAGGCCTAAGATGCGAACGGCAGATATGTTCAAGCGACTGATCACGCGTAGATTGTGGGGGACGGGAAGCTGCGGCTGCAGGAGAGGGCTACGGTAGGGTGCACGGGTCAGGAACGTCGGAAGGAGCGTACGGCTCGGTCGTTTGACTGTGGCTACCCACATCGAACAACATAGCGCCCGATGTTAGCATCAAAGGGCGACTGAAGCTGTACCATGAGTTTCTGTACGATGCCTGTACGATGAGGCGTGTACGATCAGCCCTGTACGATGAGGCGTTGATGTCGATTCTCATAGCGGAAGATAACGTTGCTCAGAGACGATACCTGCGCGAGTTGATGGAGCAGAACTTTAGCGCTCATGTGCCGGTTATCGAAGCTTCTGATGGCGAGAGCACAGTCGAGCTGGCGCTCGCGAAGCGGCCGGAGCTTTGCGTGCTGGACATACAAATGCCGGGAATTTCCGGGGTGAAGGCAGCGCGGGCGATCTGGCGCAGCTTTCCTGAAGCTCGAATCGTGTTTTGGACTCAGTTCCCGCACGAGATCTACATCAACGAGATCCGTAAGATAATCCGTTCTGTTCAACCTCCTCCGGCTTACGGTTTTATTCACAAGAACAACTCGGAGTCTCGCTTTCTGCGATTCGTAGCTGCGGTTCTGGAGGACGGCGCCGATATGATTGACCCGGCGTTTAAAGACTCCTTCAAGCGGCCGCTTCTCACCGAGTTCGAAGCAGAGGCCCTCTGCTATCTTGCGCTGGGGTTATCGAACTGGGCCATTGCGAGAAAGTGCAGCCTGAGCCTGAGAGGAGTTGAGAGCAGGCTTGCGGCATTGTACGAGAAGCTGTTTGTGTCTTCGGCTGAGGGCACAGTGAACGAGAGCTACGACAGGCTTGCGTACAACATGCGAACGCGGGCGTTTTTCGAAGGGTTGCGTCGAGGCCTGCTGAATGCGGATGAACTTGAGAAGGCTGCGGCGGACCTCGAAAAGTGGATCGAGCGCGACCGCCGTCGGTTCCTCGAAGAGCAGAAGTAGTGCTGAGTGCTGAGTGCTGAATGGGGAGTGCTGTGTGCTGAGTGGCAACCCCTGCGGGGTTGGATTCACCAATGAGAGTCAACAAGATTCTGCCGCGATTGGTCTCACGTCACGTCCATACAACAACGCTTACCAAACTCAGCACTCAGCACTCAGCACTCAGCACTATTCTAGTGCTAGTCGTTGCGCTTACATCGAACGCACAAACTACAACTAATCCGGCGCCGGCTCACGATTTCCATCGATGGGGAGTCGTGACCCTGTTTCACGGACTCCCTTCCGACCACGTCCGAGCAATAGCACAGCAGCAGGACGGATCGATTTTGTTCGGTACTGAAGCCGGTCTTGCCACCTACGACGGCAAGCGAATTCAGAAGTTGGCCGCCAACGGGCTGCTCGCAGATCGAATCAATGCGTTGCTGGTCGACGATGAGGGCACTGTGTGGGTCGGCGCATCCTCTGGCGCGGCTCGCGTTCGCCAGGGACAAGTCGATGCGATCGCGGAAACCTCTGGCAAGCCCATCACCTCGATCACTGCCTCAAAGAGCGGAATAGTTCTGACCAGCGAGCAGGGTTTCATTCTTGTCATTAACAAAGCTCAGGGTGCGCCGCCCAAGGTTGACGTGCTGACGCCGCAGGATCAATACCTGCTCAACGTGGAAGTAACCTCCACCCAGCGCGTGGCATTGCAGCTAACCGGGGCCGTCGAAGCTGACGCCGGCGGTCTCATCGTCTCGAGTCGCGGCCGAAGTCTGCTCAGCGCGCGCTTCGAAGAGAACCGCGGAGTGTCGGAGGTCGCTTCAAGACCGCGACCGTTCTTTATTGAATCGATACTGCGCGATCGGCCGGGCCACCTGTGGTTCGGCGCCCAGACTGCGCCGTCGGCAAGCGGGTTGTACGAGGCAACTGACCTCGCTCATCCGGCCTTAGTCGAAGCGCCAACCGGTACTGTAACTGCCCTCTGTCTGGGACTCGACGGCGCGCTCTGGGCCGGCACGGCAGACCGCGGAGTCTTCTGTATTCGAGATGGACGCGTTGACTCTCACCAGACATTCAGCAGCACCGCAGGCGGGCTCAGGTCTGACAAGATCTACACCGTATTCGCCGACCGCGAAGGCGTGATCTGGTTTGGCACCGACAAAGGGGTCTCCCGATACGACAGCAAGGGCCCGCGGTTCGAGAATGTCTCGAGCCGCGGCGAGAGTAACTTTGTTCGAACAGTGTTCCGTTCGTCAGACGGACTACTGTGGTGCGGGACAAACCGAGGGTTGTTCGTCCAGCGCGGCGAGGGAGAGCCTTGGCAGCCAGTCAACGGGCTCACCGAAAGAATTGTTCACGCCGTCTCTGAGGATTCTTTGCATCGTATCCTGGTGGGAACCGCATCAGGTTTGTTCATCGGCCGGAAATCTCCTGGCTCGAAGGCGGTTCAGCCTGGTCCTTATTCTTTCGCCCGAGCGTCCGACGAAGGAGTCAACGTCCGAGCGCTGTCCGTCTTTCGAGGAAGTGTGTTTGCCGCGGCGTTCGGGCGGGGGCTGGCTCGACTCGATGGCGACACTCTTTCGTTCATCTGGCCCGGCGAATCCGAGAAGTTGGATGCGCGCGACTTAGTGAGCCTTCATTCGGATCTCGACCATACTCTTTGGATCGGCACTGCCGGTTCCGGTGTGTTTAAGTTTGATGGCATTCAAACGGTGCGTGAGACGCGCTTGCAGCCCCTCACGGGGTGCGGTGTCTGGTCTATTTCAGGCTCTGGCGAAGAAGTACTGTGGCTGGCTACCTCTCGAGGACTGTTTGCGTTGAGCGGCGACAATTCACAAGCGAGAAATGCCGATTCAGGATCGGATGACCTACTCAGCGTGTTGGAAGGTTTCGATGCTCGATCGGTTTATGTAGCGCCCAAGAGTGGATCGAGATTCGTCTGGTGCGCGACTGCAGGAGCGGGTCTGTACCGAATTCGGCTCGGCGAGCATACGATACTCGGAAGGACCGACGCCGAGCAGGGCCTCGCGTCACAGAGCATTTTCTCGCTGCTCGTGGAGCACTCCAGAGATGGTGATGACGCACTGATAATGGCGACGAGCCGCGGCGTCGGGCGCTACGGGATCGAGCGCCTTGCGCCGCAGGTTGCACTGGTCCGGGCCGTAGGCCGCCGCGCATACGAACCGGACGAAGTCAAAGCCGGAATCGATCTCGAGTACCCTCAGAACGGCCTCTCGTTGGAGGTGAGCGCCCAAGCGACCCGCACCTATCCCGAGCAATTTCAATACTCGTTCCTGGTTAGCAACAAATCCGGCCGCCGTGTCTTCTCCAGTTTGGCAGGCGAACCGCAGTTGCTGTTACAAGGGCTCGCACCCGGCTCATACATAGTGGAAGCGAGAGCGTACAACGCCGACCTCGTACCGTCTGAGCCTCTGGTCGTAAGCTTCACCGTCGGGCGTGCACCCTTTCCCTGGACTTCGGCAGCGCTCGCGTTTCTTTTGACGCTGGCAACAATCGCGCTCGTGTGGGGATGGCGGCAGAACCAGAAGCTGACTGGCACGAATCGAGAACTGGCAATCACCCGATTTCAGCTCGCCAACGAAACTGAAAGCGAGCGGCGCCGCATTTCGCGGGATCTGCACGATCAGACTCTGGCAGATCTTCGCCGGCTGATGATGCTGGTGGATCGGCATAACGGATCCGAAGAGAATGGCTCGCGGAAAACCGATTCGAACAGGTTCCGAACTGAAATCGAAACGATTTCATCGGAGATCAGAAGAATTTGCGAGGACTTGAGCCCTTCGGTTCTTACGAACGTGGGGCTCACTGCGGCGCTCGAATGGGCTCTGGGTAACGCAGTGTCGCAGAGTCCCGCCGGGGAAGCGATACAGTGCGAGTTTGTTTGCGAAGAGGGGGTCGAGGATCGTTTGAGACTAACAAGCGCAGAGCAGATTCAGATTTTTCGAATCGTGCAAGAGGCATTGAACAATGTCTGCCGCCATTCGAATGCGACGTCGGTGCGATTAAGCATCAAAGTCGCAGGCGAATGTTTGCTGATTGATGTCGAAGACAACGGGAAGGGGTTCAAACACACGGAGGACGTGGTGGGGGCGGGGCGCGGGCTGATGAATATATGTTCGCGAGCCAGCATGATCAACGGAGACGTATCTTGGACCGATAGCAAGCTCTATGCCCGCGAAACTGTGGGTGGAAAGGGTTCGCGGGGCACTCGCTTCCGGCTTCGCAAGCCTATTGCGTGAAGCCTACGGTCATTCCTAGCCCGATGCGCGGGCCCTCCACTAATCAGGAAACGTATCGAGGTACTTCAAGCCTGAACCAGTGTTGAACAGCACGACTCGCTCGTCGAGGTTTACTTGTCCCGAAGCAAGCAGCTTCTTCAAGGCGGGCAGGCATGCAGCTCCCTCGGGTGCGGTGAGTATTCCTTCAGCGGCGCCTATCTCCTTAACCGCGTCGAGCAACTCGGCATCGCTCACGGCCACCGCTGTGCCGCCGCTCTTTCGAAGTACGTCGAGCATGATGAAGTCGCCAACCGCTTTGGGTACACGGAGGCCTGCCGCTACGGTGGTTGCATTCGAGATGTCAGCTCCCGAAGTGGCGCCTGCGGCGAACGCCTTGACGATTGGGGCGCAACCTTCTGCCTGCACCGTAACCATTCGAGGCCGATGGCTGCCGATCCAGCCAATGCGTTCCATCTCGTCGAAGGCTTTCCACATGCCAATCAATCCGGTTCCGCCGCCGGTCGGATAAAGAATGACGTCGGGCAATTGCCAATCGAGTTGTTCGGCCACTTCATAACCCATGGTCTTCTTACCCTCGACGCGATAAGGCTCTTTTAATGTAGACACGTCGAACCAGCCCTCGACCTGTTTGCGTTCGGCGACGATTCTTCCGCAGTCGGTGATCAGGCCGTCGATCAAAGTAACCTCAGCCCCCATCTGGCGGCATTCAATTATGTTGGCGCGAGGGGCGTCTTTAGGCATGAATATGAACGCGGGCAGGCCTGCCTTTGCAGCGTAAGCGGCAAGCGCGCTGGCGGCGTTGCCGGCGGATGGTACGGCCAGTTTCTTTACTCCAAGCTCTTTGGCCATCGACATGGCTACGGCCATTCCCCTCGCCTTGAATGAAGCAGTCGGATTGAGAGACTCATCCTTTATGTAGAGGTTGTTCATCCCGAGGGAGGCGCCGAGCCTCGTGGCCTTGAGTAGGGGTGTCATGCCTTCGCCAAGGCATAGGACGTTTTCGGGATGCTCGACGGGGAGCACTTCGCGATAGCGCCAAAGGTTTGCCGGGCGTGTGCGCACGGCGTCCTTAGTCATGGATTGAGCGGCGCTTTCCAGGTCGTACTGGACAAGCAACGGTTTGCCGCATTCACAAAGGTTATAAAGACGCCGCGGTTCATAATGTTTCTGGCAAGCTGAACAGAGAAGATGGCTTACATTCATGGTAGCGGAGTATAGCAGATCGGATTTGGCGGGTTGAGAGGGATGAGGGGAAAGGGCGAAGTCGGTTCGGGTTTAGGGTATAGGGTTTCGGGTTCGTCAGATAGAGACTCGGATGGCGAGCATTACTCGACGAAAGGCTACTGAATCAGATGAACCCCGAAACCTTAAACCCTAAACCCGAAACCGACTTCGCCCCCTTCGCCTCACCCCTCATCCCTACTCACGCAACTCGTGATTCACAGATTGAATGTGCTAGAGTCCAGACTCCCACTTAAGGAAAGGAGGAGCATAAAAGATGGCAAACAGGACAGCGACGATCGACACCGACAAAGGCCCCATCACCGTGGAGCTCTACGAGGATAAAGCACCAATTACCACAGGAAATTTCATTGACCTGGTAGGCAGAAGTTTTTACGACGGCCTCACATTCCACCGGCACGAGCCGGGCTTCGTTATTCAGGGCGGCTGTCCCATCGGCAACGGCACCGGTGGCTTCATTGACCCGGCAACCGGGCGCGAGCGGCGCATCAAGCTTGAAGTCTCGAAAGAACTCAAACACGGAGATGCCGGTGCGCTCGCAATGGCGCGCTCTCAACAGCCTGACAGCGCTTCCTGCCAGTTCTACATCACGCTCGGACCAGCCGCGTTTCTGGATATGAACTACGCCGTTTTTGGACGTGTCACAAACGGCATGGACGTGGTGCAACAGATCAGGGCAGGCGATCGCATCAACTCCATCATCATGAACGACTGAATGCGAAGCTAATCTTTTCGGAGAGCGAATACAATGGCTGAGGATGTGATCATTACCGGTGTTGCGGATCGAGTCGCCACCCTTACTTTCAACAGACCCGACAAGCTCAACGCGTTGAGCCCCGAGTTGCTGGCAAGGTCGATCGAGACTCTGAATAGCTGGAGTAACGACGCTGAAATCGGCTGCATAGTTGTTACCGGAACTGGAAGAGCCTTCTGTGCGGGCGGTGATGTGTCGATGATGGCGCGCGACTCAGATCAGACACTCGAACAAAGAGTAGATGGCCTCAGGCAAATGCAGCAGCTCTCCTGGTTGCTCTACAACATTCCAAAGGTAACTGTCGCAGCGGTAAACGGATTCGCGATGGGAGCGGGGCTCGGCGTCTGTCTGTCATGCGATTTGCGCATCGCTTCCGAGCAGGCTCGGTTTGGTACGGCGTACGCGAAGGTTGGTTACGGCGGCGATTTCGGGACGACATGGCTGCTGACGCACTATGTCGGAGGCCCAAAAGCCAAAGAACTTTTTTTCCTCGGCGACATCATCGATGCTGCCGAAGCACTCAGAATCGGTCTGATAAATCGGGTTGTTTCGGCGGAGAGTTTGTCCGCCGAAGTGAGCAGTGTTGCGTCGCGAGTCGCTCACGGTCCACTAACCAGCTATCGGTACATGAAGTCGAACGTGAATATGGCCGCAAGCACCGACTTTCGCACGCTACTCGATCGTGAAGCTGAGACTCATATTCGATGTTCGTTCACCGAAGATCACAAGGAAGGCGTTCGAGCGTTTATGGAGAAGCGTGAGCCCCGGTTCACCGGGCGATAGGGGAGTGCTATGGAGTTTCGCGAGATCATCTATTCAAAAGAGAGTCATATCGCGACTGTAACTTTGAACAGGCCCGCGAAACTGAACGCCTATTCAGAGGTGATGGTACACGAGATCATCGCAGCGCTATCGGATGCCAGGGACGATGACATTACTCGCGCGGTGATAATCACCGGTACGGGACGGGGATTCTGCTCGGGTGGTGACATCAGCCCGGATTTTCAGTATCCCGCACGATATCGCGGTCACCGGATGGAAGCGATGTTGGAAATGCGCGAAAACATGCACCGGCTGGTGACGCTGTTGAGGAGGTTCGACAAGCCCACGATTGCTGCGATCAATGGTGCGGCGGTTGCGGGAGGTCTGACCCTGGCGCTCTGCTGCGATTTTCGCATCGCCGCCGAGAGCGCCCGACTCGGTGACACGAGCCTGAAGTTTGCGTTGATCCCGGACGAAGGCGGTGCCTACCTGTTTCCCCGATTCATGGGTCTGCAGAACGCGTTGAAGATGTCGCTCTTGTCGGAGGTTTACCCGGCTGCGGAGGCCAAACGTCTTGGACTGGTGACTGAAGTTGTTCCGGATCAGGATCTGATGCGCGTTGCGCGCGACTGGGCCGAGCGGCTTGCACAAGGTCCGCCGATCGCAATTCGAATTGCCAAGAGGATGATGTACAAGCAGCAGACGATGGACCTTGAAAATGCGCTTGAAGACGCGGCGCTGTCAGTGATGGTGACCAACTACAGCGAGGATGTTAAGGAAGGGATCGCGGCATTTCACGAAAAGAGGCCGCCAAAGTTTCAGGGGAGATAGATCGCAACGCCACCAAGTCTGCGCGGGCAGTAAGCTTCACTAATCAGATCCGGTCAGAGTCTTATCAAAGCTTCAGTACTACGCGGCCGGTTATCTTACCCGCGCGCATCCGGTCCAAAACGACGTTCACATTAGACAAGGGCTCGGTCTCGATTTGACATTTGATTCTGCCGGCGGCGGCCAGATCGAGCACTGCGCGCAGGTCATCGCGCGTACCGGTCGCCGAAGACTGAATCCGCATCTCCCGCATCATTATCGCGGGAAAACTCAAGTCTTCGGCCGGCATTCCAACCACCATCAAAGTTCCGCCTGATCGGACTGAATAGAACGCAGAATCGTACGCAGCTTTCGACCCGGAAGTCACCACCGCAACATGCGCGCCGCCCATCTTTCGAATTCGTTTCACGACGTCTTCTCTTGTCGCGTTGAGGGTGATGCCGGCGCCCAGCCTCCCGGCAAACTCGAGCTTGTCATCGCTGACGTCCACGGCCATCACTTCTGCGTCAAGAGTTCTTGCGATCTGGACGGCTAGGTGCCCGAGCCCGCCAATTCCGAACACCACGAGTCGCTGCCCAGGTTTTATGCCTGAGTTTTTGATTGCGCGATAGACGGTCACTCCGGCGCAAAAGAGAGGCGCTGCCTCGGCTGACGACAGCTGTTGGGGAACCTTCAAGGCGTGCGATGCCTTGGCTTTCATGAATTCGGCAAATCCGCCGTCCACGGTTGCCCCGGTGATGCTCTGGTTGGTGCAGAGGTTCTCGTTTCCCTCGCGACAGAACTCGCATTCGCCGCACGTCCAGTGAACCCATGCGACTCCCACTCGATCTCCGATTTCAAGATGGTGGACGTCTTCTCCTTTCTCGATCACGCGGCCCACGACTTCATGGCCCGGAACAAGGGGTTGCTTGATCAACCGGAGGAGGCTCTTCCAGTCGCCTTCGGCGATGTGCAAATCGGAGTGGCATACGCCGCAGGCTTCGATTTGGATGAGCACTTCGTCAGGGCCCGATCGGGGCATTTCAAGGTCTTCGATAGAGAGCGGCTGGTGATATTCGCGAATGACTGCTGCCTTCATGTTTTTCTCCAAGGGGCTGGCTTGACGCGCGGGTATGCTATCGCTTGTCAGGCTTTGACGCAAAGATCGCAAGGTCTCCGGGTCATTTCTTCGCCCTGCGGGCTTCGCCCCTCGTGTGCGTCCTCGTGTAGAATGTCGGTTTATGTTGGTGCTGGGGATTGAGAGCTCATGCGACGAGACGGCGGCGGCGGTGGTCGAGGATGGCCGCCTGATAAAGTCCAACATCATAGCTTCGCAGATCAAGACGCATGCGCCGTTTGGCGGAGTGGTGCCCGAGCTGGCCTCTCGCGAGCATCTCGAAACGATCGACGCGATTGTACGTGGGGCGCTCGAGGCCGCGGAAGTGACAATCGGGCAGGTGGATGGAATTGCGGTTACGCAAGGGCCGGGATTGGTTGGGTCGCTGCTGGTGGGAATCAGCTTCGCCAAATCTCTGGCGATGGCCGCCGCGAAACCGCTCGTGGGAGTCAATCACATTGAAGGCCATATCTACTCGGTGGCGTTCGAGAATCCTCCGGTGCAATATCCCGCCCTCGCGCTCGTAGTGTCCGGCGGGCACACTACTCTGTTTCTGATTCCCGAGGAAGGAAAGTACGGGGTGTTAGGACGCACCCGAGACGATGCGGCAGGGGAAGCGTTCGACAAAGTTGCAAAGCTGTTGGGGCTGGGCTATCCGGGAGGTCCGGTGATCGATAGGCTTGCACGAAATGGTAATTCGAGCAGTGCTGAACTGGTGTTTACGGTTCCGCGCATGGAGGGAGGCAATCTGGACTTCAGTTTCAGCGGGCTGAAGACGGCGGTCATGCGCTACGTGCGGGAGCAAGGAATTGATCCAGTGTCGGTGGGAACCGCAGAGGGGGACAGCGTTGGAGCGCCGGACCGAAAGATCCTGGATCTGGTTGCGAGCTTTCAGGAAAAAGTTGTCCAATCGCTGCTGAAGCGATTGCAAGCGGCAGTACATCGTCATCCGCCTCGGACGATCATTTTGGCGGGAGGCGTTGCGTGCAACAGCGCGCTGCGAGAACAAGTCAGCGCTATCGACTTTGGTGTGCCGGTGTATTTCCCGAGCCCGGTATTGACTACTGATAACGCGGCGATGATCGCTGCTGCTGGATGTCGACGGCTGGTGGCTGGGGAGGACGATGGGTTGGGATTCTCGGCGATCGCAAATATGAAGCTCGAGAACGTTGTTTTGAAGGGGTACGAGGTGCCAGAGAACACGCGTTATCGAGTATGAATTGAGTTAATCAGATGATGGAAGCCGAAAGAGTCCTGATGAAACGCGCGCTGGAGCTGGCTCGCCTCGGCGCCGGACTCGTGAGCCCAAACCCGATGGTCGGCGCGCTACTGGTAAAGGACGGTCGCGTCGTCGGAGAGGGCTATCACCGCTTCGACCGCCTCAAACACGCTGAGTCCTACGCGCTCGAGAGCGCCGGCAAAAACGCGGCAGGCGCTACGCTCTACTGCACGCTCGAACCTTGTTGCACTCAGGGAAGGACTCCGCCGTGCACCGATGCTCTGATTGCCGCGAGGATCGCTCGCGCAGTGATCGCGATCCGCGATCCGAATCCAAAGGTGAACGGTCGCGGCATTGAACAACTCCGAGCCGCCGGAATAGACGTCGAAGTAGGTCTTTGCGAAGAGGAGTCGAGGAAACTGATCGAGTCCTACTCGAAGTTCATAACGACAAGGTTGCCGTTCGTGCACGCGGTCGCCGAACACATCGTTGGATCTCAAACCGACGAAGGCTCGATAACGAGCTCGCACAAACCCGCGGCAGACTGGTCGCCCTCGAAAGAGCTGTGTTCGGATGTAGTGGCCTACGATGCATTGGTTCTCGGAGGCGAGTACCGATCCGAAGCTA
The DNA here is from genome assembly GCA_035315885.1 of Blastocatellia bacterium. GTDB lineage: Bacteria > Acidobacteriota > Blastocatellia > UBA7656 > UBA7656 > DATFXM01. Next base: position 99,479 of record DATFXM010000194.1, on the reverse strand, counting down.
AGCTGGTAAACGCGAAGCTCCAGCAACACCGTCATCGACCACTGGTGCTGGTAGCTGTCGATCGAATTGTCGACAAGCTCCGCAACAAATTCGCAGGGAACTCCGACGTTATTGTTTGGAAGCTGAGCGACCTTGCGACAATGCAAAACCATGCGGCGCGCGCGGGGTTGCGCATAGTGACTGCAGGAGGCGACCGGCCCTCCGGCCCCGAGCACTTCGAGATCAACGAACTGATGATGGCCCTCGGCAAGCTGGGTGTCACAAGCTTCCTGGCAACGCCGGGAGCATTTGATTTCGCTGACGAAGCAAACTTCAGAGTACTAGACAAACTCACGCTGCTTGCTTCTGCCGATTTTGATTTCGGTTCGAGTACTCGCATGACGCTGGGCGAGGTGGAATTCGACTTTGCCGACGTGACTTCGACCCATGAGTCGAATCACACCGAGCTAACGGGTTATCCAACGCTACTCGAGATAGCGTAGGACGTGCTGACACCGAAAAAGAGCCTGGGCCAGAATTTTCTGATTGACCGCGGCATCGCGCGGCGAATTGTCGACGCGGTTGCGCCCAATCGCGAAGATCTCATCATCGAAATCGGACCCGGAACCGGCGCCCTCACAAGGTCTCTGGTCGAGCGCGCAGGAAAGGTTATCGCTATTGAGATTGACCATCGCCTTGCCGCGGAGCTGCGCGAGTCGATCAACACGCAGAACTTCGCGCTGGTGGAGGGCGACGCACTCACAATCGATTTCGCGCAGCTTGCGCTGGAAGGCATGCACGAGACCTCGCCTTCCGCTGCTGCCTCGCAAGCGATTCCGCTGAAGAGAACTCGGGCGGTGGCGAACCTCCCTTACTACGTTTCGACGCCGATCATCGAGCGGCTCTTGCTTGCGGGGAGAAGCCACGCGGCAGGCGGGGGGACGTTTGATGACTTGACTCTGATGCTTCAGAAGGAAGTTGTCGATCGGATGACGAGCGGACCGGGTGGAAAGCTATACGGTTACCTGTCAGTGCTGGTGGCGTTCTATTCTGAAGCAAGTCGATTGTTTGACGTTCCTCCGCAGGCATTCAAACCGGTGCCAAAAGTAGACTCTTCGGTAGTCCGGCTTCGAGTGCTCAAACGGCCGGCGATCGAGGTTGCTGACCAGAATCAGTTTTTCGAGTTCGTGAAGGCGGCATTCGCGCAGCGTAGAAAAACGATCCTGAACAATTTGAGGCATTCGGCCCAACGGCTGCGCTTTTCGCAGCCTCCAGAGCTTGCTTTAGCTCGTGCCGCCATCGACCCATCACGCCGAGCTGAGACTTTGTCCCTGAAGGAATTCGGCACTCTGTTTGCTGAGCTCCTTTCGAATAGATGACAGTCAGGAATGGAACACTGAATGTTATAATGCAACCGCGGTTCAGAGCAGTTCAGAGCCGCACGGTTGATTTGATATGCCAGGAACAGTCGAGTTGATCCCGCTGGGCGGTGTGGGTGTCTTCGGAATGAATATGATGGCACTCCGCTGCGATGGTCAGACAATTCTCATTGACGCGGGCATGGGTTTCCCTGAGGCGGATGCGCCCGGCGTGGATATTCTGATTCCCGACTTCTCGTTCATCGAGCAGTACCGCGATGAAATAGCCGCAATAATCCTCACCCACGGACACGAAGATCACATTGGCGCGGTCCCGTTCCTGTTGAAAGAGATCGATGCGCCGGTCTACGGCACTCATTTCACGCTCGCCCTTCTTGATAACAAACTGGAAGAGCACGGGCTGAGTGACATTGCACAGCTCCATGCAATCGAGCCGCGCCAGATCGTTGACCTCGGCAAGATCCAGGTTGAGTGGATTCACGTCGCACACAGTCTCACATCGTGCTGTGCGGTGGCCATCACCACGTCAGTTGGGGTCGTGATCCACTCGGGCGATTTCAAGATGGATGAGACGCCGGTGATTGGGAGGGCTACCGATCTGGGCCGCCTCACTGAGTACGGCGACAGAGGAGTGCTCGCGCTGCTTGCCGATTCTACAAATGCCGAGCGGCCCGGCAGGACCCAATCGGAGCGCGCAGTTGTTCCTGCTCTCGAACGGATATTTGAAGAAGCCGACCAGCGCATTGTCATCAGTTGTTTCACAACTTCGGTTCACAGGATTCAGATCGTGCTCGACCTGGCGCGAGAATTCGGCAGAAAGGTGGCGCTGCTCGGACGGAGCATGCTCAGAAATGTCGAGACTGCCGATAGCATGCGCCAGCTAGACATACCCGACGGTTTATTTCTCAGCCCGGCCGATGCGCGGCAAACGGACGATGACCGGCTCGTGCTTCTGGTTGCGGGTTGTCAGGGCGATCCGATGTCCGCAATGACCAAGTTCGCTACTGACCAGTACAAGAACCTTTGCGCCGGACCCGGGGATACAATCGTGTTGTCTTCGCGCCAGATTCCAGGTAACGAGCCGGCGATCTCTCGATTGATCTCGCACTGCTATAAGCGTGGAGCCAGAGTGATCGATACGTCTGTTGCTCGAGTTCACGTTTCCGGTCACGCCAGCCAGGAGGACATCAAGATCCTCATCGAGGCGACGAGGCCAAAATTCCTAATCCCGATTCATGGCGAGCACCGGCAGCTCTATCGGCATAAGGAGTGGGCCGATACACTTGGCGTAGTTGAATCAGAAAACATCGTGGTGATCGAGAACGGGGACGTGCTGGAACTGAGCGAGTCGCGCGCGCAGATAGTTGCTAAGGAGTTTGTTGGGCGGACGTTCATCGATGGAAGCTACGGCGAAGTCGAGGACATGGTTGTACGCGACCGCAAGCATCTTTCTTATGACGGCATCGTGCTGCCGATTGTTGCGTTGAATCCGACTTCGGGCGAGATTGAGTCTGAGCCCGAGATTGTGACACGAGGCTTTATTCACGAAGAAGACTCCGCCAAATTGATTGCCGAGCTGAAGCGAATCGTCAACGAGACCATTTCATCGGCAGCTCACGAAGAGCGCATCGACTACGGGGTGATCAAGGAAAAAGTTCGACTGGCGCTCAAGCGCTACATTCAAAAAACCACCGGCCGTCGCCCGATCATCATTCCGGTTGTCGTCGAGGTTTGATCGTCAACTTTCTGGTCCGACGCACTCACGTCCTTCACCAATTGGCGGGGAGGCAGCGACCTTGTTTAGAGAGTGACGATTTCCGTTCTGACCCGCCTTCGCGTGAGGTGCAGCAAACCCACAGTCCTCGGCAGGTTGAAACGTCGAGGTCCCGCACTTCCGGGATTGAAAAGCAGGATTTGACCGAGCTTGTGTGTGTATGGACGGTGCGAGTGCCCGAAGATCACAATGTTCGGCCGCACTGTTTCGATCAGTTTCTTCTGCTCTCTCCGGATCTGGTGTAGCTCGCCGAAGATGTGAGTCACCAGAACTCGGCGGCCGGCGAACTCCTCGACCTTCTCCGAAGGAAACCGCCGGAACGCATCGTTGTTTCCCTCGACCGCGATAACCGGTGCAATTGCTTCGAGACGATCGATCACCTCGAGCCTACCGATATCGCCCGCATGAATGATTGCGTCCACGCCGCGGAACAATGAAGTGATGGATTCATCGTAGAGGCCGTGGGTATCGGAGATGACGCCGATTCGCAAGATTTTCTCCAGCGACATACCGCGTGGAATGAAGAGTCAATTCTAGCAGCGGTGCAGGTGGCGGGGAACGACGAGCCCGAAAAAAAAGTGCGGGCGAACCAAAGCACGAGGCTATGACCCGCCCGCGTTGACAGAGCGACTCCAGTCTCTGTCAAAGCAGTCTAGCGACAGACTAATCAATCTCGTTGATCTCTATGGCACCCAGAGAGGAAACGGTAACGCTTCGAGCGTTTCTGCTGTTGCTTATGATGATGCGTGGCTGCTTTGAGCCTGACGCAAGCTCACCGTCTTTGGTGAAGGTCACCACGGCATCGTCAGACAGGCTGACGCCCTCGGGCATGTCGTCTGCTTCGATGTTATCCAGCTTTCCGTTTCCATTTCGGTCGATGCCAAACTTGGAGCGTGTTGAATCGAAGATGACGCTTATCCGGACGCCCCGCGCTTTGGCTTGCTCCTCAGCCAGCGAAAGCTCATCGGCCACGTTTTGAGTTATCGAATTCAACTCATAGAGGTTGTAAGCACGGCGCGCGAAGTACACAACTGTTGCAGCGAGAATCAGCCCGAGAAGCGTGCCGACTACCGCTTCCATCAGACCCAACCCGGCCTCTGTCGCCCTTTGCGGGTGCATCTCTTTTCGTGCTCCCCTCAACCTCTAAGCCTCCGATAGGGGCAATCTGGATGAAAAGCGTCGGGTGAGAAGCAGCAAACTGATGGCCAGACCCCGTTCAGGCGCTAAGCTTCTGTACTGAGCGAACTTTGTTCTACTTGTCGAGGTAAGACTTCATCCAATCAAACCGCCTTGTAACCTTTCGCCACGTCCTGTTACCGGGAGTTCACAGACTATTTTGGAGGGAAAGGAAGCCTGCAGCGGAACGTGGTGCCGGTGGAGTCGCTGTTTTCCACGGTCACATCGCCGCCGTGCGCTACGAAGATTTTCAGCACCAACGCGAGACCAATGCCGTAGCCTCTGGACTTGGTCGTGAAGAATGGGATGAAGATCCGGTGAAGGTCTTCGGCCGCGATTCCGGTTCCGGTATCCGAGACTCGGATATGCGCCACCCGCGATGACTCGCTCGAATAGATGGTGCCGGTCACCTGGACCAGCTTCTTCGACGCCTGCGAATCGATGGCCTCAATCGCATTTCGGATGAGATTTGAGAACGCGCGTCGCAATAAGGTCTCATCCGCGTCGATTACCGGAAAGTCGCCATCGATCTCGAATGCAGTGCCGGTCTCATCCAACATCGAGTGCAATTCGGCAGCACACGCCTCAAGCAGCTCGCGAATGTCGACAGTAGAAAGATTGAGCTGCTGCGGCCTGGCAAAATTGAGGAAGTCGGTTACCAGCCTCGCGAGCAGACGCACTTCGTTCAACGTAGCATCTATCGTCGCGGCGCGCGAATCTCCGGCGCCTCCTGAGTCCAGTTGACTCTGCAGCAACTGCGCGTATCCGTGAATCGTCGCAAGTGAATTCTTGAACTCATGGGCTATTCCAGCCGCCATCTCGCCGAGGTTGGCCAGGTTCTCCTGCAGCTTCATCCGTTCACGCAGCTCGACGACTTCGGTGATGTCGGTCATCAGGCATAACGCGCCTTCCACCGTCTGAGCGCTGTCGATGATTGGCGAGAGGCTCAATCCCAGACGTCGCACTCTCCCGTCGGGCAGTGAAACTTCGGCCTCCTCGCGGCGAAAGTAGTGCCCGGTCTGCAAACAGTCTTGCACCAGGTCTGCTACGTTTGGCGAATGCTTGAAGAAGGCTTGATAACTGGAGCCGGGAGAAAAAAGGCCAGTATCGGCATCAGTCCTCAGCAGCCCGGCAGTCGTGGCAAGACCGAATATTTTCATGGCGTGCACATTCGCAGAGGTGACTATGCCCTCGGAATCTATGGTGACCAGCCCGCTCGGGATATTGGCAATCAACCGTTCGCTGAATCGTTCTGAACGCTCCGCGCGCATCTTTTCCAGAGCGTGGAGGCGCTCGAGCTCCTTCTCTTTGGCCTGGAGCTGATCAACCAGCGCCTGAAAGGTCTCGACTACAAACTCGCTTTCGGTCTTTGCGGTCGAGGCACGCACCGGGCTGCCGCGAGCCGCCTCTACCATGCGCCGGTAGGGTCGCAGCAACCAGCGAAACACGAGGATGATCAATAGAAGGCCGCATACCAGCGCGATGATCTGGTAGCTGAAGAGGTAGACGATCGCTGGAGAAGAACCGATTTGCGCGCGCGTCCGCGAAAAGATGACGACGGTCACCCCGACGGTCACCACGAGGGCCAAGGCAAAGATCAGTATTGCCAGGCGGGCTCTGTTCGCTACCGTATCGGGTTTCATGCGCGTTCGTTGTCTGAGTGACCGGGCTCAACCGGCGGGAGCTGATCGACAGGGTGTTGGGTCACTCTACAAAGCTGTCCCTGAAATTCTGTAGAAGAAATGGGTTGTTGGTTTTGACTTTCCCGCTCACCAGATCGACTATGCCGGGCGTATATGTGCCACGCAGCGTGCCGAGAAAGATTTCAGGTGATGTCTCGAGGAAGCAGTCGGGTTCTTCCACGGTTCGGCCTTGGAGAACCTGACATTGATCAACGTCGATTAAGACCGTCCAGCGCTCCTCGCCGATGGAGAAGCAATAGGTGGTTAAGCGATCGAACTGTCCACCTCGGAATCGCGATGGCATGGCCATAAAAACCTTGGCAACATCAGTCAGTGATTCATTGTCTTCCATCATTTTTCTTTAGTAAGCGGATGAGGAGAACGAGCGAAGGGGCAAATGGGCGAAGGGGCGACAGGAAAGATTCCGAGAAAACCTTTGATGCGATCTTCGCGAATCTTTGCGGCCTTTGAGTGAAAGGCCAACTCTTGCCTGCGACGAACAGCGGTAACACGGCTGGCTGCTCCCGCCATCGAGCACATTCAACGTTGGGGTTTTCACGCAAAGGCCGCAAAGATTCGCAAAGACCGCAAAAGTTCTCCCGAAGCTTCCCATCGACCGTTCGCCCCGTCGACCGTTCGCCCCTTCTCCGCCTCTCCTCATCCCCTCATCCCCTCATCTCCCAATCCCCCGTCAATCTCCACGGTATTCATCATCTTCCGGCGTCGCGTTTTGGCCTGAGCGGTCGGCGGCTCTGACGCTCAGCGTGCTGTCGGTCAGGAATGACAGCGTCCCCGTACGTTTGTACTTCTTGGGTACTGCATAGACCCTGAAGTAAGCGCCTATCATCTCCAGCGACACGTTGTACCCCGGGCTGTGCGGCACCGCAAGCCTCTTGAAGTCAAGTGCACCGCCGCTCGCCCGTACCGCAGCTTCAACCTCGTTCTTCACCATGCGCCCATATTCCCATATCGTGACCGCAGCGTTGTACTCGTTGTCGTGTATCTTTTGCAGAAGCCGCACCCTCCACTGTTTGTAACCGTGCACGGCCAGTATCCCAACGAATACCGCAACCAAAACGAGCAGGATGATCAGCATTTCGATATTGTGCCCAGGGCTTGAGGGGCCCGCTTAGACAACAGGCCTTTCGGAAGGGGTTCTCGAACGCAGATATTACACAGCGAGATCAGAGAAAATCAAACGCCACAGGAGCGCTGAAAGGGCGTTGGAGCGAGAACTTCAGGATCTGACGGGAATCTGTGGCGTTCTTGTAGTTGGGGGCGCCGGGAGCCTTTTCCCGCGAAGCGTGATACAATTCCGAATCGAAAATGCAGGCCGTAGAAAACTACGGACAACACGAAGCCCCGGTTGTTCGTCTCAGGATCTGAGAATCAGATTGTCAAATTACCGGAATCCGGCTCGATCAGGGGGCAACTCAATGAAGTTCCAAAGCAATTCCAGGATCGGTTTGCTGTTCTTAACGTTTGCGGTCGTTTGTCTGGGCGCTCCCCTTGGGCTGGCCCAGGACAGCCGCAGCCGATACGGAAACTCCAGATCTCAGCCAGACGGCTGGACGGTATCCGAGAGCACGATTATCAGCGTTCGGATGAACAACAGTCTCAGCTCGCGAACCGCCCGCGTAGGCGACAAGTTCACCGCAACCGTCGCGGTGCCGGTCTATGTGAATGGCGACACGGTCATCCCGGCCGGCACCCAGGTCGAAGGTCGGGTGACTCAGGTTACGCCAGCCAAACGGATGAACCGCTCGGGCACAATCGGTATCGATTTTGAGCAGATAACTTTCCCAAACGGCTCTTCTCAGAGGGTTGTCGGGAGCCTGACCTCGTCGGATTCGTACACGCGAAGTCGAATAGACGATGAAAGCAAGGTAGGCGGCGAGCGCGGGAAGAACCCCGTCGTATTTGTCGGAGGGAGCGGCGCGCTCGGTGCGATACTGGGCGGCATAACCGGCGGCGCAAAGGGTGCTGCAGTTGGCGGCGCAGTAGGGGCCGGAATTGGACTCGCCGGCGTTCTTATGTCGAAAGGCGAAGAAGCTCAAGTCCCGGCCGGCACCCCGTTCGGGATCCAGCTTCGACAACCGCTGTTTGTATCCGCCGCAAATGTCGATGGCCAGCAATCTACGACGACAGCGCGCGACCAGGACCCGCCCGACTACGGTCGCCAGCAGACTCGGCAGACGCAGACTTACCCGTCGCAGACTCCGGATTCGGGTCCTCCTGAGATGACCCACAGGGGCCATCACCGGTCGGCAGACAATCGCCGCGATACAGATGACCCGGCGGCCGATGCGCGCGATACTCAAGCCAGGGATTCGCAGCCTCGCGACTCATACCCCGGTGATCCTCAGCCACGAGATTCCCGAACTCGTGACTCGCAGCCGGTCGATTCACGGTCGGTTGATTCACAGCCTGCTGATTCTCAGCCTGCTGGTTCTCAGCCTGCGGATAACCGGGAAGCCGAACCTGCAGCAGCGGACTCCTCGGAACCGGTTTCTCTCAATTCGCCGGAAGGCATTCGACGAGCCCAGGCAGCTTTGCAGGAGCAAGGTTACTACGAGGGTAAGATTGACGGCGTCATGAGCGAGCGCACTTCTGCGGCGCTGAAGACTTACCAGCGCGAGCACAAGCTGCCTGAGTCGGGACAGTTGGATGAGGCAACCGCGAAGAGTCTCGGAATAAATGGACCGGCTGCCAAGCCCCCAGAGAGTCGCGGCACAAGTCGCTCTACCGCATCGGCGCCGCCTTCGGTTCAAACTCCGAGCCGAACGTCAGGGCCGCGCAACGCTGAGCCAACCTCCAGGCGCGATTCAGTCCCGGCGAGCGTTTTGGGAGCCAGCGCTCAAAGGTTGGATGACGGATCGATCTACGTATTGATCGACACTCAGGCCAACACTGGCGGCTGGCGTTGGTTTGGAGAACAGTCGATCAGCGGCGATACTTTAGAGATTTCCGCTCGAGGAATTCCGCCCACCGGAATGGTCACCCAGGCTCTCACAAGGGGGCGGATTGAGCTTACGGTGCGTGAAGGTATCGAGAACGTGCGCCGCGTGGTTGTTCACTCGGCCGGTGCTGATCGTGTTGTGAGCCTGAGTGGCAGCCGTGACTCGACGACAACTGCAGCCCGTCAGACTACGGGCGGCAGCATCATTGCCGGTGAAGGCGCGTCCCTGTTGCGGAAGGCGCAAGACCTCTTCGCGGAGTTCCAGAGAATTACCGGCTTGAGGGTCTCGCCCTCTTCTGGAGATGTAGAGAACAGCGATAAATCCAACGAGGCCGATATTGAAATGTTGTTTGCACTCGACGGCTTTGTTAGAAGCGCCCAGTTGTATGCCAGGGTCACATCACGAGTCACCGATCCCACGAGGCTGAGAGAGGCGACGCTCTCAATGGCAAGGCAGGCGAGAGCAGCAGATCGCGTCGTAGCGACCTCACCAAGCCGTGCGGCCGCCCAACTCGCAATCCAATGGGATGAAATTCGGCAGCAGGTGCTCAGATTGATGAAAGACTATCGAATTGCAACGTCGGAAGTCGAATGACCAACGTTGGCGGCTGGCCAGCACTCCGGCTGCGTGATCCGGGACTGGAAGCCGTTCAGATTTACCTCGAAACCCTCAAGAGAATCGACCTGTCACGGGTCATCAAAGAGAAGATCCGCCTGGATCGAGAAATCCTTTCAATAGACGGTGAAGAGATCGACCTCCGGGAGTTCAGCGAGGTGGTCATCATCGGCCTCGGCAAGGCAAGCATCCGAATGGCGACCGCCGTTTGCGCGATCCTCGAGGAGAGAATCACCAGAGGCGTGCTTGTCACTGACCGCCTTATCAACACGCGGTTTTGTGATGACGTGCAAGTGCTGGTCGGCGGACATCCGCTTCCTGACGAGAACAGTCTTCGAGCCGGGCGGCTCATTCTCGAGGCGATTGAGTCGTCTACCAAAGACACGCTCCTGATCTTCTTAATATCCGGAGGCGGTTCAGCGCTTGCGGAGCAGTTGTCGCCGGATGGGCTGTCGCTTGAGGACCTCAGTCTGCTGAACCGGCTGCTTGTCGGTTCGGGTGCCACGATTGGCGAAATCAATGCCGTTCGAAAACAGCTCTCCAGAATCAAAGGCGGCAAAGCAGGATATCTCGCTCGCAAAAGTAGAGTAGTCGCGCTGTTCGTCTCGGATGTCAATCCGGCAGACTTGAGAACGCTCGCTTCGAATCCGATACTGCCAGACCAGTCCTCGTCCGAAGACCCGCATCGAATCCTGGACAGGTACGGACTCACCGAACGACTTCCGGCTCGAGTTATCGACTCGCTGACCAAGGGCGTTCGGGAGAGTCCTGGGGATTGGACGTTTGAGAATGGATTCACGGCGTTGCTTCTCGAAGATAATGAGAGTGCTCTTGGAACCGCTGCAGAGGTCGCGGCGGAACGAGGATTCAACACCGAGATTTGTTTCGATCTTGTTGAAGGAGATTACCGGGAGATTTCCCGGGAGATATCGCGACGCGTGGAGGCGTTGAAGCGCAGAACTAGCGGGCCAGTTTGTGTGATATCAGGAGGCGAGGTTGTATGTCCGGTGAAGGGAACTGGTGCTGGTGGGCGCAATCAGGAATTCGTGCTATACTCGGCGGCGCCATTGGCCGGACAAGCCCTGTTAAACGGTGCTGTGTTCTTCTCTGCTGGTTCCGATGGAATAGACGGCAGCAGCGTCGCAGCGGGTGCGGTTACGAGCCACGAGGTCATGCAGGACGCAGCCACCAGGGGTTACGATCCGTCGGTCTACATTCAGCGAAGCGACTCGAACACGTTTTTCTTTGAGGCTGGCGGATTGTTGGTGACCGGACCGACCGGCAACAACGTCAGGGACATCAGGATTGCGATTGTCGCCTGACGACTAAAAGATAAACAGATTAGAGCGGGAGGGACGAGACATGGTCAGGTGTGCTTTGTTGGCGATTGCGGTGGCAATTACTAGTATCGCGTGTGGCGATAAGCCGGCGCCCACTAAGACGGCGACGTCGGCGTCGAAGGATCCCAAGATCGCCGCAGCCGAAGAGAAGATCAACAAGACAACCCCCGATGGGAAGGCCATGATTGAGAAGGTTCAAGCGATGAAGCCCGAGGTGAACGAGCAGGAATCTTCAAAGACGATCAAGGAAATGGCCGACGAGTACGCGAAAGATAAGGGCGCTTACAACATAATGCCCATAGGTTGGGAGGCGTACCAGAAGAAACCGCTTCCAAATGAAAAGACCGGCCGGTGGAAGGTTGTGTTTCACTACCAGGACTGGCAGAAGAACACTCTTGCCGCTGAGTGGGAGTACAACCCTGAGACTGGAAAGGTCTATCCGTTCGAAACGACAAACGCTCCTGGTTTCTGGGCGGCAAAGGACGCAAATCAGAAAGGCCCCCCTCAGAAAGGCAAGCCGGCGTCCAAGCGGCCAAGCTAACCCGTTAACCTGGGCGCCGGCAATCCCTGCGCCAGTCCAGACCGGACTCCTCCAGAGGATGTCAGCCGGAGTGCCAGCATTGTGACCGCCATCGCGCCAATTGTCCTCATCGTAGACGACGAAGCGGCGGCCCGATACGGGATCCGCCGCGCTTTGGAGAAGGAAAAGTACCAGCTCGTCGAAGCCGCAACGATCGCCGAAGCCGACGCCATAGTGACGACCCTACAACCCGACGCGGTCGTCCTGGATGTCAGGCTCGCAGCAGAATCCGGACTGGATTATCTTCCCGAGCTCGCAGCTCGACCCAATGCTCCGTCTGTCGTCATCCTGACTGCCCACGGGAATGAGCGCCTCGCAGTCGAGGCGATAAAGAAGGGTGCGTTCGACTATCTCTCAAAGCCGTTCGAAATCGACGAGCTGCGGGTTACGGTCAAGAACGCGGTTGACTCCCACGCGCTCCGCTTCGACAACGCTCGCCTTCGCGACGAGCTGGCAGGCACAACCTCCTTCGGTGAGCTCATTGGTTCGTCGCCTGCGATGAAACGGGTCTATTCGATAATAGAAAAAGTCGCGCTGACCGGGGTGAGCGTGTTGATCACCGGCGAGTCGGGAACAGGGAAGGAACTGGTTGCTCGCGAGATTCATCGGCGCAGTCAGGTTTCCGATGGCCCGTTTGTAGCGATGAACTGCGCGGCAATGCCGAACGAGTTGGTCGAATCCGAACTGTTCGGTCACGAGAAGGGGGCGTTTACCGGCGCGACGAACCGGCGCATCGGGAAGTTCGAGGCGGCTAACGGCGGGACTCTGTTTCTGGATGAGATAGGCGATATGAGCCCGGGCACTCAGGCAAAGGTCTTGCGGGTTCTCGAGGAAAAGACTCTCGAACGGCTTGGCACCAATCAACCGATCAAGACCGAAGTCCGGATCATAAGCGCGACTAACAAACGCCTGGAGGACGAGATCTCGAAGCAGCAGTTTCGGGAGGATCTGTACTATCGCCTCTGTGTAGTCAAACTCGAGCTTCCACCCTTGCGTGAACGATCCTCGGATATCCTGGGATTGGCCGAAGCTTTTTGCCGGCGCTTTGCCGCTGTGTACGGCCTGGCTCGTCTGACCATCTCTAAAGAAGCTGCTCGGATACTGCTCGCCTATTCGTGGCCAGGCAATGTTCGAGAGCTGAGGAACGGCATTGAACGTGCCGTAGTACTGACGAGCGGGGAGGAAATTACTTTAGAGAATTTACCTCAGGAAATCTCCTCTAAGTCAATGCAAATACAGCAATCGGCGGCTGCGCCCGACTCGGTGAGTACGCCGTTTACCGCGGACTTCAAGAATGATCGAAGGATCTTTGAGCGAGAATACATCGCCAAGTGTCTGGACCGGTGCGGGGGGAACGTGACTCGCGCGGCGGAGATGCTAGGCATGCACCGCCAAAGCTTACAGCACAAACTGAAAGAGCTGGGACTCCAGCGCAAGTTCACGCTCTGAGTTGGAGTGCGGTTTCAGCGGCTCAATTTACTTCCAGCCGGGCTCTGTCGGATTTCGGACTCCGCACTCAGAAGGGAACGTCGTCGTCGGTGACGGTGGTTGTCGGCTCCTCGGCGGCGCGACCACGTTGAGCACCCTCGGGTCGGGATTCACCCTGAGGCTCGTCACCGCGGGACCCAATGAATTGAAGGTCGGTCCCACGCACTTCCAGGCTGAATCTGGTGTTGCCGTCGCGGTCCTGATACTCGCTTTGAGATAGCCTGCCTTCGATGTAGACCTGCTTACCCTTCGCCAGATATTGATTCGCGACTTCGGCTTGTCTGCCCCACAGATTGACTCTGAACCACGTAGTAACGTCCTGCATATCGCCTGCGCGGCTCTTCTTGCGTTCGGTGGTAGCGACTGAGAAGTTGCAGACCGGCGTGCCGTCGGGCGTATAGCGCAGTTCGGGATCACGACCGAGATATCCCACGATTGTAATTCTGTTGAAGGACGCCATATATTCTCCTTGGCAGTGTGATTGGCATGTAGCCGCGATGTTCGCGGCGTGGCGGGCAAAACAAGCGGATTTGCGCCCACGAGGCCTTACATTTTGTACGAGCTGGCATCTTCGGTGAAGTCGTCGGGCCAGTCATCGGATGGCTCGTCCTGGTCTACAGTGACCGACGCGCTGGAGTTCTTGATGACTTCATTGTTGACGTATATAGGGCAGTCGACGCGCAGCGCTAACGCAATCGCGTCGCTGGGTCTCGAATCAATAGCGATCACCTGATTATCGCGGACCATTTCAATGACTGCGTAGAACGTGTTATCGACGAGGTCGGTGATGATTATTCGCCGTACCGCCGCGCCCAGTTCCCAGATGACATTCTTCAGCAGGTCGTGGGTCATCGGGCGCTGACTACTGAGCTTCTCGATTTCAACTGCGATGGCGTTAGCCTCGAAGGCGCCGACCCAGATCGGGAGCATCGAATCCCCGTTCACATCTTTCAGGATAATGATTGGGGTGTTGGCCGAAGGGTCCATCATGAGCCCTCGAATTCTCATCTCGACTTCCATCGGGTATGCTCCTCTCTAAAAAACGACTTTAAAGAACCCCTAGTTTATTCGGTCTGCGGCGGATTTCTGGTATATCGGCCCAACAGGAGTGCATTTAAGCATAGCGTCGTCTGAAAGTCTACCGACTGACCCCTGAGATAGCCACCAAACCGGGCAAAAAAAGCGACATAGCTTGACACTTTGCGGCATCGCAATTAGGATGCTGGGGATTTTTAGCAGGGGAGGTCCTACGGGATTGATTATCGCCATCGCTAACCAGAAGGGCGGTGTCGGAAAGACAACCACGGCAATCAACCTCTCAGCGGGTCTGGCGCTTCAAGGAAAGAAGGTTCTCTTGATCGACCTGGACCCACAAGCCAACAGTTCCATCGCATTTGTCGAACATGATCCAGAGCAGAACTCGGTTTATGAGATGCTGACCGAGGCAACTCTGTCTCCGGATGACGTGATTCGCCATACATCGATTCCGGCACTCGACCTCATCGTGTCGCGGATCAGCCTGGCGAAGTTCGAAAGCAAGTTGGTAGGGGAGTTCGATGCGCCGTTCAGGCTGAAGGACCGGATAGCGCCGCTGATTCCGCGATATGAGTACGTGATCATCGATACGCCGCCGACGCTGGGTCTGACTACGGTGAACGCGCTGGTGGCTGCAGACTACCTGATCGTACCGATCCAGCCGTCATACTTCGCGCTCGAGGGGACGGATGATTTGCTGGACACGGTGGAGAAGGTGAAGGCGAGACCTAATCCAAAACTTGAAGTGCTAGGCGTACTGATAACGCTTCACGATCGGCGCACGACTCTGGCTAAAGATATTCTTGAACAAATTCGTCAAACTTTTGGCGACAAGGTGTTTACAACGGTGATAAGCAAGTCGGTGAGGCTGGAGGAGAGCCCAGCCTACAAAGAACCGATTTTTACTTTTGCTCCGAGTTCAAGTGGGGCGGTTGAATATTCGAGCCTTTGTCAGGAGGTAATGCAGCGTGTCTAAGAGGGGACTGCCGAACAATTTCAAACTGCGTCACGACGCTCACTACGTGGAACAACTCGCGGGCAGGACGTCTGGCGAATACATCGGACGGATGATTCCGATCGAGAAGCTTGAGCCTAATCCCGAGCAGCCGAGAATGGAGCTAGGGGACCTGGAGGAGCTGGTAGCTTCCATCAGGGAGAAAGGAGTTCTCGAACCGTTGCTGGTGAGACCAAGTGAAGTCGGCGGTCGCTTCATGATCATCAGCGGCGAGCGGAGATATCGAGCGAGTCTGCAGGCTGGATTGAAGGAGGTGCCGTGTATCGAGATGAACGTCGACGATCGCGCGGTGGCAGAGATCGCGTTGATCGAGAACCTTCAACGCAAGGATCTCACTGCGTTCGAGGAAGCGGATGGACTGAGAACTCTCGCCGAGCGCTTCGGCTATACGCACGAAGAGATGGCAAAGCGAATCGGCAAATCTCGAAGCTCGATCACTGAGTCGATGTCGCTCGCTACGCTTCCGCATGACATACGAGATCTATGTCGGCGTGCCGACATAAGTTCGAAGTCGATGCTGTTGCAAGTTGTGCGTCAACCTACTGAAGAGGAGATGCGAGGATTCATTGACAGCGTGCAGAGCAGAGGCTTGAATCGCGATGACGCTAGAAAGCTTCGAAGCGGCCGTCAGGATCGTCCCGAAGGTTATACATTCAGATACAGCCCGCCAACTCAATCCTGGTCTCTCACCCTGAAGTTTCGGAAGGCCCACGTCTCCAAGGCAGAGCTGAAGGAAACCCTTGAGAACGTCCTCAACTCCATTGACGATTAATACAATTACTTTGAAGGACGTTTCGCCGCTTCCTCGCGATACTTCTTCGCCAGCTTCTTAGCGAATTTGTCCAGATAGGGTTTGAATGGTTTGAATAGCTTCGCGCGCAGCCCGCCTTCGCGCTCGCGCCACGTATCGAAGTGCTTCTCAACGTATAATCGGCACGCGGTCTCAAACTGACCCTTCTTGATCCCCTTCGAAAGCGTCAGACAATGATGCTGTGCCACCAGCGAGATCACTACCTGCGCAAGGCTCGCCTTCAGGGTCAATCGCGTCAGCAGGTTCTTGGGGAATCTCTTCTTGGGCGCGACCACGTCCATCGCGATCTCCCCCCACGCTCGCTGACCTGGCATCTTGGGATGATAAAGAGCGGGAAGAGTAGACCTCTGCGCAGCCGACAAACGCGGCTCCGTCACCGCGTCCACCACTACAATCTTCTCAAGCCCGACGAGATGCTCTGCGGGCAAGACCGCCACCGAACGATCCAGCATCTCGCGTAGATTCTTAAAACTATTACTTGAGGCAATCTCAATTTTCACCTTAGGAATACTCCGCTATGTCTCTGATTATAATTGCTAAAATTGTTTCCCTTTGCCGTCGACAAGTGTTGCGAGATGTTGGACTCGCCGTTCGAGCTCGCGCACGCTGCGGATCAGGTCGGGGATCCGCGAGTACGCGGCCGACACCTTGAGCCAGACCTTGTGATCCACCGCCGGGCTTCCCGAAACGTGCCGGCCCGGCTCGATCGAAGAGGGGATTCCGGTTTGCGCCGTTGCGATCACGCCTTCGCCAATCTCCAAATGCCCGGCAGCACCGACCTGGCCTGCGAGAATTACACGAGCGCCGGTCCTCGTAGAACCGGCGAGCCCAACCTGCGCGCAAAGCAGATTGTCTGGACCGACCTGGCAACCGTGGCCGATATGAACCTGATTGTCTATTCGCGTTCCGGTTGCCACGCGTGTCTCGCCCAGTGTCGCCCTGTCAATCGCCGCACAGGCGCCGACGTCCACTCCGTCCTCCAACACGACGACACCAGTTTGCGGGATGCGATACCAGGCGCCCTCGTCGGTCCTGGCGTACCCAAAACCGTCTGACCCGATCACCGCGTTGTTTTGAATTATGCAGTCCGCGCCGATCTGAACCCCTTCCCGAATCACTGACCCCGAGTGCAGGATGCAGTTTCGCCCTATTCTAGCTCCGGATTCGATAACGCACCGTACGCGCACTTCAGTTCCGGATTCGATTACTACGTTGGCCCCGACAAAACTGAATGCCCCGATTGATACATCGCCGGCTATCCGAGCCGTCCGATCTATCCACGCCGTGGAGTGCGTTCCGGGTTTGGCTCGAACTCTCGGATTGAATATCTCGAGGGCCCTGGCGAAAGTGAGGTAAGCGTTGCTGCATCGAAGTAGCGCTCGCCCCATCGACGGAGCGTCTCGCGGCACGATCAGGGCAGAGGCTTTCGTCACTTCTGCATCGGCGCGGTATTTCGGGTTTGTAAGGAAGCTCAGTTGGCCTTCGACCGCCGCTTCGAGCGTACTTACGCCGGTGATGTCAATCTCACCGTCCCCATCCAGCTCACAGGAAAGCGAATCAGCTAGCTCGCGCAGTTTCATTGTCGATATAACTCTCGGGGCGCCACTTTGAATGAGAAGCAACGCACAGCGTCCCCGACCTCAGCTTGGAACGTGCCTGTGCGCTTTTTCTTTTCAATTGACATGAAAAATGACCTAGAATATGTCAAAGCCCCGGTAGCAGCGTCAACCCGAGCACAGTGAGAGAGTACGGTGAAGGAACACGTATCCAGGTTCATTGAGTATCTGCGGGTCGAAAAGGGCCTCTCCCAAAACACTGCACAAGCCTACACTCGAGATCTCGAAAAGCTGATCCGATTTGCCTCGGACAACAACGTGGCGGCGGCCGATTTCCATCGGTCCGACCTGGTGGATTTTCTCGGTTCGCTCAGAGCGCGGGGTCTCAGCGACCGGAGCATCGCGAGAACACTCGTAGCGGTAAGAGGTTTCTTCAAATTCCTGCTGCTGGATGGTCACATCGAAAGAGATCCCGGTTTGGACATAGACCTGGCGCGACACTGGAAGCGGCTTCCCAAATTCCTGGCTTCCGATGAAGTTGAGAAACTACTAGAAGCTCCCGATGTTACTCTCGACACCGGGATCAGAGACCGAGCCTTGCTCGAAACTCTTTACGCAACCGGCATCAGGGTGTCAGAGCTGGTTTCGCTCCGCGCTTCAGACCTGAATCTGGACCTTGGTTACGCACTGGTCTTCGGAAAAGGCGGCAAGGAGCGCACGGTTCCTCTCAACCGGTCCGCAGTTTCCTGGATCGAGCGTTATATGCCGGCGCGCGCAAGACTGCTGGCTGGAAAGTCGAGCCGGCTCCTGTTTATCGATTCGAACGGGCAGGCGCTTACTCGACAGGGCGTTTGGAGTCTGACGAGCGGACATGCAAAGAAGGCCGGGCTGGGCCGCGTTTCGCCGCACATGCTGAGGCACAGCTTCGCGACGCATCTACTCGAGAACGAGGCGGACTTGAGGTCAGTTCAGGTGTTGTTGGGTCACAGCGATATCGCCACCACTCAGATTTACACTCATGTCACCAGCGAACGGCTGGCAGAGATTCACAAACAGTTTCACCCACGAGGTTAGCGGGTTTATCAGGTCAGCACCGGTGCACTCAGCTCGGGCTAGATCACGAGGGCTCAAGTGACTGTCAGATCGGTTATCTGCGGACTGCGAGTGAACATCTCAACGAGATAATCGTGAAGGTAGTTGTAGAGCATTCGTTGAAAGTCCCACTGAAAGGCTCTCGCTTCGAGCTCACGAGGCTTGAGTACAAACCGGTATGTGCCGACATCCGAGACCTCTTGCTTGAGGCTGACCGTCACCTGGATGCCTGAGGGGACCGAGCACGCTTCCCATTTGAAGAGCGGGTGCTCATAGCGCCCAAGTTCCTTGACGACTCGCTGCAGGTACTCCACTTCTTTTGCTTCAGAGTTCTCTTCCATGATCACCGTCTGTTTTAACCCAGTGTGGGGTCCAAACGCGAGGTTCCTCCGGGGCTGAGTCAACATTACGGCCTTTGCGAACCTTTGCGCTCGTTGCATCAAACCCGACTTACCTAATCGCGCATATCGGGAAGAGCGCCAACTCATTCAATCGCTCTCAATCAAATCAAGACATCGCCGGGAACGCTAAAGTTGACAATCAACTTTCTCGCTGTCTAGTATTGAATGACGCTTAGTGCATAGAAAGCCATTTAGAGTACCGTCCAGATGGAACCTACTCGCAACGACATCATTGAGGCGCTTCGGCAGTTGATTGACCCGTTTGCCGGGCGCGATGTGGTGTCATTAGATCTGGTGCGCGACGTCTCGGTAAAGGATGGTTTTGTAGTAATAGCGCTGGATTCGATTTCGCCTGGAACCGAGTCGCAACTGGACCTCGAGCGCAAGGCTGAAGAGTTGGTGCGCAGTGTGCCGGGCGTCAAGAACGTCATTGTGCGCGTCGGATGGGTTGTGCCGCGCGTTCAACCCAACCTGGAGAAGCAGTCGGTTCCGGGCGTCAACAACATTGTTGCAGTCAGCTCGGGTAAGGGCGGAGTAGGGAAGTCCACGGTTGCAGTGAATCTAGCAGTGTCGTTGTCCAGGTATGGTGCGCGAGTTGGATTGCTCGATACCGACGTGTACGGGCCTAATGTCCCGATTATGGTTGGAGTCAATTCGGAGCCGAAGGTTTCGGGTCAGAGGCTTTTGCCACATCAGGCTCATGGTGTGCGTGTGATGTCGCTCGGGTTTTTGAACCCGGGTGACCGTCCGGTAGTGTGGCGAGGCCCGATGCTTCACACCGCTGTGAGACAGTTTCTCTACGACGTCGAATGGGGCGAGCTGGATTTTTTGATTGTTGATATGCCGCCCGGGACTGGAGATGCGCAGCTAAGCCTTGCGCAGCTCGTTCCGGTGCAGGGAGCGGTGCTGGTGACTACTCCTCAGGAAGTATCGCTGGCAGACGTGCGCAAGGCGTTCAACATGTTCGAGCAGGTAAGGATTCCGGTCCTTGGGATTGTCGAGAACATGAGTTACTTTATCTGCGAGAATTGTTCGACGCGGCATGATATCTTTGGTGCAGGCGGCGGTCAGAGGCTTGCGGAGAAGTTCAACACGACGCTCCTGGGTCGCGTGCCGCTATCGATCGAGGTTCGCGAGGGAGGAGACTTGGGAGTGCCGATTGTGGTCTCGAATCCAGAAGGAGCGCAGGCTAAGGCATTCAGGGAGATTGCCGACAACGTGGCCATCCGTTTGAGCGTTTTATCGCTCACGACTGGCGGGTTGCCGGTGCTTGATATGGGAGACAGCCGCGGCGATCGCTTTGCTGTCTAATCCGAATAATAGACAGATGGAGAAAGGAAGAAACTGAGCATGCTCACATTGACACAGACGGCGCTTACTGAAGTCAAGAAATTCATGGAAACGGAGAGTGCTGGATCCGAAGCAGGACTTCGAATCCGCGTAGTGCCTGGCGGTTGCAGCGGCTTCTCTTATTCGATGCAGATCGAGGACGCGCCTCGTCAGGGCGACGAGATCCTGGATCAGGACGGGCTGCGGGTATTCGTCGACATGTTTTCGAAGCAGTATCTGGATGGAGTTCAGGTTGACTATGTGAACTCAGTGATGGGCTCCGGATTCACTTTCAGCAATCCGAATGCGACTGGCTCCTGCGGTTGTGGAAGCTCCTTCTCCGTCTAGCAAAAAGGTTCTTGCCGCGGGCTGTCCGGTGCCGCGCACTTGACTCTGTTAATCTCGTCGCCTTTGGGGCGGCACTGCCTCTTGTGCAGTGTCGCCCCGACTGACTTATCGGCAGCAAGACGACCGTCGGCCGCTTGCCACCTTCCTATTAGAAGGGAGCCCGAGCGGCGGTTGTTAGAAACCCTTCACTTTGCCCGCGCGCTTGTAGCATTGCCAGATGATATGCCACCCGAGGAGGATGATCACCAGCATGGTGGTCCAGGCCCACTCTCCCGGAATCCCGAGATTCCCGCCGGCGAAGTAGGTGGTATGGAAGTTCAGCATCGCCCAGATCAGCGGGAGTGAGAGGTAGGTATTGTGTCGCGAGCGCGCGCCGGCGGTCGCAACGACGCCGGCGTCCGGAGCCTCGCCGTTCTTCACCGCGGTGATGATCTTCTTTTGATTTGGCCAAATCCTGAACCAGACATTGAAGGCCATGATGGTTCCAAACATCGCGCCGATGTGGATGAGATAGGAGCGATATTCGAAATGCGCCCAGCTCCTCATGAGGTAGAGGGCGATGGCGACGAAGATAAATCCGATGATGGCCAGGGTCTTTATGTTCTTTCCCGCCCCGGACTTTGCTACTGCATCATAAAGGAAAACTGTAAGGAAGGTGACGGCGACCATCACGATAGTTCCGGGCCCCCACGACCGGCCGGGATCCCCGAGGAAGGTGCCCGTCTTGCTGTAGAAGACTATGCCGAGCAGGAGAATGCCCGTGATCCACGTGTAAGCCGCGCCCCATCGAAACCAGAAGAGGGCGCGAGGCATCAGCTCGGGCACCACTTTCTTTTTTGAATCGGCGTCGAGCGTTGCGGCGAACGGCCCGTTGACGAAGTTGAAGAAATAAAGCAGCCCAATCCATGTGATACCAGCAAAAACGTGCAGCCAACGAAAGAGAGGGTCCAAGAAACCACTCAGATCGGTCATGACGTTCTCCTTTTGGTTTTTACCCTGACGGGCGCCTTCAAAGAATGGTGGTTCAGCCGGGTAATACTGAACACCCGCGACGCGTGAACGCGTCATTATACTCAGCTGCAGGTGTCGGTGCTAGTACGATGACGGTGTTATAGCGATGTTCTCGATAAGAATCGTTGTCCTGGTTTAGTTGCGACCGAGTGAATTAGCGCTGTCCCTGAGATTCGCGACAAGCAAGAGACGTGTTTCACGCATAGAGGGCAAACGACTCGCAAAGCTTGGAGAGCTCAATAACCTCACGCTCCTTGCGTGAACCCTGGCTCGGCTGTCGGTTGATAGAGGCACCGCACCGATTCAATAGGTCAAAAACAAACCAGGGCAGCGTCTAGCATCTGCTATTGTGGCGTTCGGCATTTCGAGTCGGATAGAATGAGTTCGACCGAAGACAATGAGCTCGTTTATGAGCTGATGAAGTGTAAGGTGGTACTTGAACTGTCGACAGCCCGACACTTCAAGTTCTGCTTTCAGTGGCCGAAGTGCTGTGCTTTCGAGATTGAACGAGTTGATCGCGCTCAAGCCCATATGGGAGGAGAACATGACTGAAGCAAATCAAGCCCAAAACAAAAGAACGCCACTGCACGAGGTTCAGCAAGCCGCAGGCGCCACCTTTGGCGAATGGCTCGGGTGGGAAATGCCGGCGGTCTTTAGCGACGTTCGAGCAGAGCACTCAGCCGTTCGCTCCGACGCCGGATTGATTGACCTCAGCTATTGCGGCGTGATTGGCATCGGCGGCTCCGAAGCGCCGCAGTTCCTAAACGGCCTGATCACCAACGATGCCAAGACGGTTGGCAGGGCTAACGGTGTGCTGGCCGGGTTTCTCACCGAGCACGGCAAGGTGAAAGCGCTCTGTGCGATGTTGGGTCTCGGGGACGGTTACCTCATAGTGAACGAGCCGCAGACTCACGAAAAAGTGTTCAACTATGTTTTTCCGTTTTCATACGCCGGCGATTTCAAGGTTGAAGACGTTTCGGCGCGGCATCGAATCCTCTCGGTTCAAGGTCCGAAGGCGAGGAACGTGCTGAAAGAGGCCTGCTTCGAGCCGCTTCCCGATTTGGCCGAGCTGCATTGGACCTCATCAACGATTGCTGGACAGCAGGTAATTGTGGTTCGAAGGTCGAGGACCGGTGAAGACGGATACGATCTTCTCATACCAGAAGGAGTGCTGCGCGACGTCTGGGAGTTCATCCTGTTGAAGGGCGGTTTCCATTCTATTCGGGCGGTGGGTCACGAGGCGTTCGAGGTTCTGCGCATCGAGGCGGGACAGCTTGTCTACGGTGCGGATGTGGACGAGAACAACATGATGCTCGAGACCGGCTTGAGCGAAGCAGTCAGCTTTACCAAGGGTTGCTATAAGGGCCAGGAAGCCGTGGCAATGGCTACCTACCGGGGCCACGTCAGCAAGAGCATCTCAGGTCTTACGCTCGAAAGTGATGTCCTGCCCAGGCACGGTGATCGGGTTTTGAGCGACGGAAAACCGATCGGTCACGTCACCAGCTCGACGAGATCTTATTCACTGGGTCGCACGATCGCGCTCGCCTATTTGAAGTACGGAGCGTTTGACGTGGGAACAGAAGTAGAGATCGATTCGGAGCAGAGTCGATTGCCCGCAACCGTGGTGAGCTTGCCGTTCTACAAGGCGTGATAGGCGATCGAGCAACTTCCTCCTGGCGCCTTGAAATGCGACGCAACCCTTTCCTAAACATCCGCGTGTTTCTCAACACCCACGCGTCAATTGCTGATCGATAGCGATTTAGTTGAAGGGCGCCTGCCGGTTAAGGTTTCACTTTAACAGTTGCACCAGAAGACGCTTGTAACCTGGCCCGGATTCTTGAAGGTTGCCCAGACGCCCTTGACCGGGGTTTCACGGTGGTGCCTGAAAGTGGGATTGGATTCGGCTAAGGCCTGAGCGGCGCGGCGAATCTGGTCTGCACCGGATTGCCCTCTCCGTCGTATCCACTCACCAGAACCGATGCGAGACCGGCCCGATCCTGGCGGGACTGTCCTCGCATGTCGACTCCAACCGTGAAGGTCAGCGTTCCGGAGCCGCCTATTCGGTGCAAGAAAGGAATTGTCTCCGTAGTTGTGTTGCCCGAGAGGGATCTGGTGACGACGGTGAGGGTGCGAATGAACGATTGCCGGTTCGAATCGTTGTCGATGTTGAATGTGAGCTCGTAACGCTTTCCCCAGGGTCTCTCGCTCGCTTCGGAGCGAACCAGGTGAGATCTGAGAGACGATACTGAAGGGAGCTCAGGTTGTGGAGTGACTGACCTATGCAAGGTTGCCGATTCGGTGCGCGGGGCCCGAGCGACCGGCTCGGTTCGCGGGGCCGCGGGTGAAATGCGAGGCTCAGGTCGTGGGCCCGGTTCAATGCGTACGACCGGGATACCGCTCTTCCGCTCGTCCCGTGTGTCGTTGTGAGGAACTGAATCAGCTCGGTGCCGGCGGTCCACTTTTTCGCTCGAAGGTCTTGCTTCTTTTTCTTTCTGGGCGCGTTGATCTTTTTCTTTCTGAGCGCGTTGATCTATCTGCTCTTTCTGAGCGCGTTGATCCGTCTCTTTCTGAGCGCGTTGATCTATCTGCTCTTTCTGAACGCTTGGTGCTACGTCTTTCGGAGTGGCGGGAACTACTTCGGTGTAATTCAGCGCGGCATCCGGCGTTGGGACGAAGACTGATGCTTCCTTGCCTGCGATCGCGGTGACCGTGGTGGCGAGCTGCTCGCCTTTCCGAACCGAGGTGCTTACGTTCGCGGAGGGTCTCCGGTGCAATGCGCCGACGATCGTGGCTACGGCTGCCAGCGCAGCCACCACGATCAAAAGAGCGGTGACGGCTCCGGCGATGCTAAAGCTTCGAGGTTCCTTTTGGTTAGTGACCAACGATTCAAGTAATTCTTCATAAGCGCTGAGCGATGGACGGTCTTCCTCGAGAGGCATCGGCTCTTCTGCTACGAGCGATTCATCCACAGCAGACGCGGGGACAGACGCGGGCGTAGGTTCTTCTGCGTTCGGAGGCCCTTCAACGCCGGCTGAAGTTGACGCTGGAGCGCTATCCGGGGCGGAGGCAGCGGCCATAGAGGTAGCCGCGGTCGAAGTAGCCGCGGTGGAGGTAGCCGCCGTAGAGGTAACCGCAGCGGAGGCAGCCGCCGTGGAGGCAACCGCGGTGGACGGAGACGCGGTCGAGGTAGCCGCGGTCGAGGTAGCCGCGGTGGAGGTAGCCGCGGTCGCGCTAGCCGCGGTGGAGGTTGATGCGGTGGATGCGGCTAAAGATTGGGGTCTAACAGCAGGCTGAGGTTCGGTCTCGCGGTCCACCGACTGTTCGGTTCTGCCAAAGACCGACGGTGTTTGTTTGGTCTTAGGCGGTGCTTGTTTGTTCTTGAGTTGTTCCTCGGCCTTGCGGGCCGCCTCGATCATTTCAGCGGGTAACAGCAGCGGCGCCTCGTCCAGTGGGCACACCCGCAGCCCGCCCACGTGGAAGGTTGGCGGGTATTCGGAAAGGCATGCGGTGCAGACGAGCACCAGGGGAGCTGCGGGAGTCTCGCTTATTGGAGGCGGCGCCGGCTGAGCGATCGTCTCATGCGTGGCCGCCGCAAGTTGAGGCTCGACGAGGAGCGCACCATCGTCCGGACAGAAAATATACCGCTCATCGAACTCGGAGCCGCACTCGCCGCAGGTTTTCATTGAAACACCTCGCAGGGATCGCGATTAACTGTATTCCGGGGAACCGGAATTACACGGAACTTCCGACTACCGGATGCGTTTGTGCCTGCCGAGCGTTGCCCCTCCGCTGCACTTTTTTGTGGCAGAGCTAAGGTCCAACCCACGTACCCTGAGAACTCCGCGGTTGATTGGCCTTCATTGAGCGTTCGCTTGCCGAGAGTGCTGTGGGCCAATGATGTGTATAACGGATTGCGGACTGAATACTGGCAACAAAAGGGGCTGATCGGGTATTCTTAGCGCAATGCGAACAACGATAAATCTTTCAAACCAGCCGTTCAGGAACCACCGGCTGCTTTGGATCGGCGTCATGGTCGTCGTATTGATGAGCGGCTGGACCATGATGTGGGTCTCCGCTGAAAAGGCCCGGCTCGCAAGAGAGTCAGACGAGGTTACGCGCTCTATCGAGACCCGCCGTAAAAGGTACGAAGACGTGCAAGAGGAACGGGAGCGACGCAAACGCGAGGAGGAGGCCGTAGTCATCAACGATTCTGACAGGCATCAGCTAGCAGCAGCGCGAGGCCTGCTCGAGCGAAAGGCGCTCTCGTGGACACGGATGTTGTCCGATCTCGAGCGATTTGTTCCTAACGACACCCGGGTCACTGGCATCAAGGTAGAGAGCGTCGAAGAGGCTGGAAGGACGATTCTCGCACGACTCGAAGTGAAGGCTGCGGGGAAAGCGCCCAGCGAGATGACTGCAATGATGAATCTGGTAGACAAATCAAACGGTCTCTTCGAGCTCGGGCAAGTGACGCAGGAGTCGACCCTTGAATCCGGCGAAACTCCCTTCACCGTGAACCTGACTTACAGGTTTGAGCGAGGTGAGCAGTGATGAGCACCGCGATTCGACAGAGGCTGACTCGAGCGGGCGCCGTTGGGGCTGGCACAAGCAAGCGCGCCTTCCCCCTGAGCGCAGTCGAGATAGTTTTCATCGTGATCGCGTTTGGTTTTGTGCTCGCGGCAATCGTCTACTACGTTCGAGCGCTCGGCCCGGAGCGCCAGCGTCTCCGCGCACTGCAGCAACAAAGCACGTTAATAACCACCGTCGTTGATACCGGGCCTGAGAACGCCGGCTCCTCGGTCGCCAAGCAGGTGCAGGATGCGCTCGACTCGCTGCAGCAGTTTCGTCACGACCATCTCACGAACTACGGACCGGGCAGAATCGCGCTGATAGACGAGCTGAATGCGCTGGTCAAGAAACACGGCTTGCAGCTTACGAGCGGGATCGACATGACCGCCCGGGGTTTTGAGGAGCAGGAATCTGAAGACGATAAGAAGTCCGGGAAGGGTTCCGCGAAGAAGTCGCGCACCGATCCGCTGGCCAACGTCTATCCAAACATCGCGGTGCGTTTGACGGTGTTCGGGCAGTACAAGAATCTTCGAGCGTTTGTAGCTGACACAGAGAAGAGTAAGACTTTTGTCATTGTGGATTCGATGAGTCTGATCAATCAGGAGCAGAAAGCTTCGAGCAGGTCCTCGAGAGGAAGTGGTGTGTCGGGTCTTGCGTTGACGCTGGACATGTCGGCTTACTTCAGACCTTCATCGGCGCCGCAAGGAGAATAGTTCGAAGCTGGCGTGCGAGCATTGTAACAAGATGGCTAAAGGGAAGGCCGAAAGAAACAAGCAAATCCTTCTTGCCGCATTAGGGGCCGGCTTTGCGGCGGCGCTCATTTATGAGTTCTTCATTGGCGGACCCACTCCTCGCACATCGCGGAAGGTGACAGCCAATTCGAATGCGGCGGCTGCTTCATCGAGCTCGCAGAGTTCGGCGAATCAATCCGGGTCGCGTCCGGATCTCACGACCCGTCGGGTCAGCACACCTTCCGAGCAGCAATTCCGGTTGCAGGTGCTTCTTGCGAATCAGACGCCGCTAGACCTGTCGGTGTTCAGGCATACTGGAGGGAGCGCCGAGCCTGGCACTCGGGGAAGCATTTTTGCGTATTACATCAAGCCGCCCGAGCCACCACCTCAGGAAAAACCACCTCCGATTGAGATCAAGGGTCTTCAACCACAAAGCGCGGTAGCCGGTACGCCGAGAAAGTTCACGCTTTCGGTGTTTGCGAACAAGATGCCCGCGGATGCAACGCTGTACTTGAATGGCAACCCGAGGCCGTCCAAACGAGCCGGAGAGAATCAGCTAACCACCGATATTGATCCGAGCGAGTATACGGCCCCGGCTTCGTTCAACGTAGAAGTGAAATCGCAGAGCAACCCGGCAGGCTTCTATTCAGCTCAGCTTCAGTTCGTAATCCAGCCGTCACCAGATCCTCCCTTCAAGTACATCGGGCGGCTCGGAAACATGGAACATCCTGAAACGAACTTTGGTCTGTTCGAAATGACTGCTACAAAAGACGTCAAGCGGGCGAAGAAGGGTGATACTATTAGTAATGTCTGGCGGCTGGAGGTGGTTGCAGCAAACTACGTAGAGCTGACTCAAACTCAATACGACATAAAGAAGCGCATTCCTCTTCAGGACAAGGCATTCAAGTGATGACGCCGGCAGAAACAAAACGATCGAGACTTCGTCCCGTCTCCAGGGTCACAGAGCCCTTCGACGGCGATACGCCCATGCCTTCGTTTCTATCGAACAAGAACGCGAGGGCTAACAACGGCGGGATGAAATCCAGATCCGGCGAAGAAGGCGGGTGGGCACTTCTGGGTCTGATACTGGCGTTGTCGGTCATGGCGATCCTGTTTTCTTCTGCAATCATTCCCAACGTGAGGATGCAGGTCCAGCGGGACAAAGAGCTGGAATTGGTTTTTCGCGGGGAACAGATGGCTATAGGAATCGCCCGCTATTATGGCCGAGGAGCGGCGAATCCTCTTCAGTTGCTGGTTCCACCCGAGTATGGCTATTTGACTGATCTGAAGAAGCTCAGGGATGGCATTACAATCGGCACAAGAGATATCAAGTTTGTCCGGCCGTCGGCGTTTATCGACCCGATGAGCAACGTCGAGTGGGAGCCAGTAAGAGCCCGCGATCCTCGAATAATGAAGGTCCTGCAGGCTTATGCTGCGGAGACCGGGATTGTAATCCCTCAGCAGTATCTGTTGATTGCAGGTCCGCCTCAAAAACTCCACCTGGCCAAGATCCCTGGTACGAGTCCCGATTCTCAGGCCGGTCCACCCGGCTCGGGCGGTGCTGCGGGAGCTCAGCCGCAGCAGCCTCCACAGCAAGGGGTGCAGATTCCGGGACCTGGCGGCACGAGGGGTGGCCAGCAGGGTCCGCCCGGTCAGCCTGGCAAGAAGCCGAAAGTGCAGCCCAACGCGGATGCGGACGATGACGACGACGACGATGACGACGACGATGAGAACTTTGCCGATCCGCTCGCGCATCTCTTCTCGAATGATACGCCCGGTCGTTCGAACGCTCCGATTATTGGAGTCGCGCCGAAGTTGAAGGGTAAGGCTATCAAGCCACTTTATGGGCTCGACAAGTACGAAGACTGGGTTTTCATGTACATGCCGCGTCTCATTCAGCCGGGAGTGAATCAAGGTACTCGGCCCATTCCAAACGCTCCGGGCGTTCCCCCACCACCGCCTCCTGCCGGCGGCACTCCTAATCGACCACTGAACTGAGCAGTAGGCAGTATGCAGTAGGCAGTATGCAGTAGGCAGTATGCAGTAGGCAGTATGCAGTATGCAGTAGGCAGTATGCAGTAGGCAGTTGCCTTCCGGACTCGCTGTTTGTCTGCCGGGAGCTGTTGGCGCGTGAATACCTAGCGCGTGCTGCATGCGGCCTACTGCCTACTGCCTACTGCCTACTGCCTACTGCCTTTCTACCCCTGTGTCTTTTGGTTTAAACTTCAAGTGCTCTAGTGCTCGACTGAATTGGCAGGGGCCCTGCTCGGAATGTCAAAGACCCCCAAACTCACTCCCGCCGATGACGTAAAGACTCTGAGCCCTCCTGCCACCTCGTCCGCAGATTCAGCCTCCGAGCCTCCGTTGATCCGCGGCGTAGGTCTCGGAAGCGCCACAACACTGAACATGATCGACATGATCGGTGTCGGTCCGTTCATCACCATTCCGTTGATCATTGCCGCGATGGGAGGGCCGCAGGCAATGCTCGGATGGCTCCTCGGAGCGCTGCTGGTGATCTGCGACGGATTAGTCTGGGCCGAATTGGGCGCGGCCCTTCCCGGGTCTGGCGGTTCGTATCGCTACCTGCGTGAGATCTATGGCGCCGACAAGCTCGGGCGCATGATGTCGTTTCTATTCATTTGGCAATTGACGTTCAGCGCTCCGCTTTCAATTGCCTCAGGCTGCATTGGACTCTCTCAGTATGCCGGCTATCTCTGGAAGGACCTCTCCGATGTTTATCTGTCGAGGGATTTCCAGTTGAACGTTCCGGTGCTCGGTTCTTTGAGCGCCAGTGTGGTCTTCGGAAAGGGCACCATTATTGCCATGGCAGTGGCTGCGGTCGCGGTCATGCTGCTTTACCGCAAGATCACCATCATCGGACACTTATCGAAATTCTTGTGGGTTGGTGTGATTGCGACCGTGCTGTGGGTGATTGTCGCAGGTGTTACGCACTTCGATCGGGCAAGGGCGTTCGATTTTCCTGAAGGAGCCTTTAAGCTTTCCGCGGGATTCTTCACCGGATTGGGGTCGGCGATGCTGGTCGCCGTTTACGATTACTGGGGTTACTACAACGTCTGTTTTTTCGGAGGCGAAGTCAAGGATCCGGGGCGCACGATTCCGCGAGCAGTGATCCTGTCGATTCTGGCCGTCGCGGTGATCTATCTGATCATGAACACCAGCATTCTCGGTGTAATTCCGTGGCAGGAATTGAGCGGCACCGCCAATTCCGATGCTCGGCGCTACATCATCTCGGTGTTCATGGAGCGGTTGTACGGACGGTGGGCCGCCATCATAGCGACGCTGCTGATCATGTGGACTGCCTTTGCTTCAGTGTTCTCGCTGCTGCTCGGTTACTCGCGCGTCCCGTACGCGGCGGCGCTCGATGGGAATTACTTTAAGATGTTCGCGCGCGTTCACAGCAAGCACCGTTTTCCTTACGTATCGTTGCTTGTGATGGGAGCAGTCGCCGCCGCATTCTGCCTGTTACGCTTGCAGGACGTGATCGCAGCGCTCGTGGTCATACGAATTCTCATCCAGTTCCTGTCGCAGACTGTCGGCGTGATTGTGTTCAGAGTGAGGCAGCCGTCGCATCCCCGTCCATTCAGGATGTGGCTATATCCAGTTCCGGCTTTGATTGCGGTGGTTGGCTTCATCTACGTTCTGATATCCAGACAAAACTTCCAGAAAGAGATCAGGTATGCGGTTGTGCTGCTAGTACTCGGCCTGATCATCTACTTCATACGTTCGTATCGGCGAAGGGAATGGCCTTTCAGTCAACCGGAGATCGCCGTAGCGAAAAACCTGACGGACTGAGCTCTTTATGCCCCGGAGATTAAGCGTGAGCTTTAACTTTACTCGCAGCAGGTTTCTTGCTCCTTTTACCGTGGCGCTCCTGTTGTGCGGAGTTGTTCCGCTGGCAGCGTTCAGCCCGGGACGGAGCGTCGCGGCGGACAACCCGATCCCCGAGGAGCGAGGTGCGTTTGGGCTGGGGCTTGCGATTCGGAGGCTTGGCGTGGTCGCAAGCGTTCTTCACACCGGCGCTCATCCCGACGATGAGGACAGCGGCTTGCTCGCGTATCTTGCGCGAGGTCGGGAGGCGCGTACTGCGTACCTTTCGCTTACGCGCGGGGATGGCGGGCAGAACGTCATTGGTTCGGAGATAAACGAACCGCTTGGGGTGATCAGAACCGAAGAACTGCTCGCGGCGCGTAGAATGGACGGCGCGGAACAGTTCTTCACCCGGGCCTTTGACTTCGGATTCAGCAAGTCCAGGACTGAGACGCTCGAGAAATGGGACCGCGAGCAGGTGCTCGCCGACATTGTGCGAGTGATTCGAACGTTCAGACCGATGGTAGTCGTGTCCGCCTGGTCAGGCACCCCCAACGATGGCCATGGTCACCATCAAGCCTCAGGTCTTCTGACCCTGGAAGCCTACGCCGCGGCAGCCGACCCGAAGCGTTTTCCCGAGCAGATCAAGCAAGGTTTGCGTGCGTGGCAGCCAAAGAAGCTGTACACGCGCTCCTTTGACGGAGCGGCGAGCCCGCGGGACTACCTGCCTTCGCTGTCGACGCTGTCGATCAATACGGGCCAGTACGATCCGCTGCTTGGCCGCAGTTATTACGAGCTGGCTGCAAAGGGACGAAGCCAGCACCGCTCTCAGGACGAAGGGACAATCGAAGCTCGGGGCCCAAGGTTCTCGCGGCTTCGATTGATCGATTCAAAGCCGGACAACCCATCGCAACAAGGCTCCGCCCTGGCGGCGAGAGAAGAGAAAGACATCTTCGACGGGATCGATACCTCTGTCTTAGGCATCGCAGCGTATGCGAGTCACAAAGATGACCAGATGCGGGTCTCGTTGGAGCAGGTTCAAGCGGACGCCCAGGAGGCGATGGCGAAGTACAATCCATTGACTCCGACGTCGATCGCCAAGCCGGTTGCTGACGGACTGAGGATAATCAGGGCACTTCGTGCCCGTGTTCATCCCTCGGAATCAATGGGCGATCTCCCTGTTTCCGACGAGGACCTTCTGCTTAAACAGAAGGAAGCAGATTTTGCTGACGCACTCGCAAAAGCGTACGGGCTGGTAGTCGACTGTCTGTCCGAAGAAGAAGTCATCATACCCGGCCAGTCGGTCACCTTTACCACCACCGCTTACGCCGACGCGAGCGCTAAGATAGCCGCAGTCGCGCTTTCCGGCCCAAGCGGATGGGACATCGTGCCCGGCAAGCAAAGCAGCACGTCGGTCGACGGGCGGCTGGTTTTCCAGGCGGAATCCAAGATAACCGTGCCGCCGGATGCCGAGCCCGACGTTCCGTACTGGCTGAAGAGGCCGCGCCGCGGCGACATGTTTGTGGTCGGTCCCGAGAATGTCTCTCAATCACACCGGGTTACTCTCACCGGCATCGAGCCGGTTGCGCCGCCGGAGATTTTTGCGCTCGTTCAACTCGAATGCTTGGGAGAAACAATTAGAATCTCGCAGCCCGCACAATACCGCTCGTTGGATCGTTCTCTCGGCGAGATTCGACGCGACGTGAAGGTTGCGCCGCGTGTTTCGGTGTCCATGGCGCCGGAGCTTCTGATCTATCCGTTCTCGTCTCAATGGCAGGAACGATCGGTAAACGTTTCGGTGGTCAACAACGCAAAGGAGGGAAGCACCGGGACCGTCAGGCTCGAAGCACCCGAGGGCTGGCAGGTCGAACCGCCAACCGCGCCGTTCGACTTGAAGCGGAAAAATCAAAGAGCCGTGCTGAGCTTCAAGGTAAAACTGGCTCGGGCCGACCGCGAATCGCGGCAGGTCGTAAACGCGATCGCGATGGTTGGCGGAAAAGAGTTCCGCCAGGGTTATCAGGCCATCTCGTACCCGCACATCCAGTCGCGCTTCTTCTATCGTGCCTCCAGCACCGATGCGGAGATTGTGGATGTAAAAGTAACCCAACCGCTGAAGGTCGGATTCATCGAAGGCGCGGGGGATGACTTTGCGAACGCCCTGAAGCGGATCGGCGTGGAAGTGAAAACGATAGATTCGCCCGAGCTGCAGTCTGGTGATTTGAGCGTGTACGATGCGATCGTAGCCGGGGTGCGGGTCTACGAGGTGAGGCCTGACGTGGTGGCAAACAACGCGAGGCTGCTGGACTACGTCAATCGTGGCGGCACCTACATAGTTCAGTACAACCGAGGCGATTTCGAGACCGGTGGTTACGCTCCCTATCGAATAAGCGATCCGGAACGGCAGCGCGCGGGTCAGCGCGAACGTGAGCCGAGGCTGATATACGTCGCAGATTCCGATATCGCAGGAGCGCTCGCACCAAAGTCCACGCGCGCGCCAAAGGTAGGATTCATCGGATCCGCCAACGACTCTGTTTTGTCCTCGATGCTCAAGCATGGTATTGACGCAAAACTGATTGAGCCTTCGGAGCTGTCCAGCGGTGACTTGACCCTCTACGATGTGATTGTTCTCGGGAGCGATGATTCTGCACGAACGGATGTTCGGCAGAACAATCAGCGGTTATTGGATTACTCTCGCACTAAGGTTGTTGTAGTTGGCTATGACCGGACGCAGTACGAACGCGGCAAGTTTCCGGAGTACCCAAAGGTGTTGCCGAGACCACTGAGGACTACGGACGAGAATGCAGTGGTGACGATTCTCGAACCCGACCATCCGCGCTTCAACTTTCCAAACAAGATCTCGGCGCGCGATTTTGACAACTGGATTCAGGAGCGAGGGGCGTACTTCCTGAGCGATTGGGATGCGCATTTTAAGCCGATGATGTCGTGTCACGATCCAGGTGAGCCAGACCTGAAGGGTGGAGAAGTGATCGCCGAGTACGGCCGTGGGCTTTATGTTTACACGGCTTACGCGTGGTTCAGGCAACTGCCGCGAGGAGTGCCCGGTGCGTACCGGCTCATAGCGAATCTCGTCAGTCTACCCAAGGCAAACGTGCGCGGCGGGGCGAGTCGATGACAAGTCGCGCAGGAGTGGCTTGCGATGTCCGACATAGGTTTCACGCACATAGCTCTTCCGGCTACGGACATTGAGCGGAGCGTAACGTTTTATGAAAGCTACGCGGGGATGAAGATCGTTCATCGCCGGACGGATGAGCACACCGGGTCGGATGTTGTGTGGATAAGCGATCTGACTCGTCCGTTTGTGATTGTGCTGATCAAGTGCGAAGGAGTAACGCACCCTTTGCTACCGATGGCTCATTTGGGTGTTGGTTGCGAGTCACGAGAAGAAGTGGATCGGTTATGTAACGCGGCGCGTTTGGAAGGGGCGCTGGTTGATGGTCCGACCGATTCAGGTCCTCCGGTCGGTTACTGGGCGTTGATTCGAGATCCCGATGGTCACACGTTGGAGATTTCTTTTGGCCAGGAAGTCGGTTTGACGGTGGCAGGCGCTGAAGGGAGTGCTGAGTGCTGAGTTCAACCCCAACGGGGTTGCGTAATCGTAGTGTGAATCGCCGCTTTGCAGGTCGCTGACGCAACCCCTTCAGGGTTGCGTCCGTCGCGTTGCCGTTTTCCCAGTTGCCGTTTTCCCAGGGTAGCCGCGGACGGCAACCCTGGGCCTGAGACGCAACCCCGTTGGGGCTGAGCTCAGGACTCAGCACTCAGCACTTCCTGCCGTTGACTCCCCTTGAGAGCCGTTGGTAACTTCATCGTTTGAGTTGCGTGCACAAAAGTTAATTCTGGAAAGGACCTTCCTATGCTGCCGCCATTTCACAACGAACCCTTTGTCGATTTCACCAATGAACGCAACGCAGCGGCCATGCGCGAGGCCATAAGCGTAGCCGAATCCCGGTTGGGCACTGAGTACCCCCTGATCATTGGCGGCAAGCGCTACACCACCGGCGATATGCTTGCTTCGCTCAACCCTTCAAACTTTGACGAAGTCGTTGGGCTCGTGCACAAAGCAAGCATCGATCATGCAGACAAGGCGATAGCCGCCGCCACCGAGGCCTTTCAGGAATGGAAGAACGTTGCGCCGGACCTGCGCGCGCGCTGCCTTCTCAAGACCGCGGCAATTCTTCGCAGGCGAAAAGCCGAACTCACCGCATTGATAGTTCTCGAGGTCGGGAAGTCCTGGGCCGAGGCGGACGCCGATGTCGCGGAGACGATCGATTTCGCCGAGTTCTATGCTCGCGAAATGCTTCGCTATGCCGCCGACCATCCAGTCACGCCTATGCCAGGCGAGCACAACGAGATGTTCTACATCCCTCTCGGCGTGGGCATCGTGATTCCTCCCTGGAATTTTCCTCTGGCAATCACCGCAGGGATGACTCTCGCATCGATAGTGTGCGGGAACACTGTTGTACTGAAGCCTTCGAGTGATAGTCCGGTGATCGCGGCAAAACTGGTGGAGATTCTGGAAGAGGCCTCGGTTCCGCCGGGCGTGGTGAACTATGTACCGGGCAGCGGTGGCAAGATTGGAGACTATCTTGTCGGTAACCCGCGGACCCGTTTTGTTGCATTCACCGGGTCCAAGGACGTCGGACTGCACATCAATGAGCTGGCCTCGAAGACCGCCGAAGGACAGATCTGGATCAAACGCGTCGTCGCAGAGATGGGGGGAAAGGACACCATCGTCGTAGATGAGACTGCGGATCTTGATGCTGCGGTTGATGGAGTAGTTGCGTCAGCCTTCGGGTATTCCGGGCAGAAGTGCTCTGCGTGTTCGCGGGTCGTGGTGGTGGACTCCGTGTATGACAAGATTGTGGAACGAGTGTCGGATCGAGCTTCGAAGCTGAAGGTTGGGCCGGTTAAGGACGTGTCGAATTTCACGGGGCCGGTATCGAGCAAGAGTGCATACGAGAGCATAAACAACTACATCAAGATCGGACGCGGCGAAGGAAAGCTGCTGGCCGGAGGCGGCCCGATGGCCGAGGATCAGCGAGGATGGTTCATCAAGCCAACGGTGATCGGCGAAGTGGATCCGATGGCCAGGATTTCCCAGGAAGAGATTTTTGGTCCGGTGCTGGCGGCATTTCGGGCGAAGGATTTCGATGAGGCTCTCAACGTCGCTAACAACACTCAGTTCGGTTTGACTGGGGCTCTTTATTCGGGGGAGCGCAGGCGGCTCGAGAAGGCTCGACGTGACTTCCACGTAGGAAACCTCTATCTGAACCGCAAGTGTACGGGTGCGATGGTTGGGGCACACCCGTTCGGCGGCTTCAACATGTCGGGCACCGATTCCAAGGGCGGCGGCCGCGATTATTTGTTGCTGTTCCTTCAGGCTAAATCGGTATCCGAGAAATACTGAAGGAAGTGCTGAGTGCTGGTTGGTGGGTAACGCCAAAAGGGTTGAACTCGGGACTCAGCACTCAGCCCTCTACAAGTTTCCTTGACCCGTGTTTAATGCCGTAGCTATCTTTTGTCCTATGCGGAAGTCAGCGCTGGTTGTTTTTCTCTGTTTCTCTATTTGTTTTGCCACCGTCGCACGGCAGCA
Source organism: Blastocatellia bacterium (assembly GCA_035315885.1). Classification (GTDB taxonomy): domain Bacteria; phylum Acidobacteriota; class Blastocatellia; order UBA7656; family UBA7656; genus DATFXM01. The sequence goes on along the minus strand of DATFXM010000194.1, from coordinate 63,169 downwards.
GCCGTCATCCGGCAAACCCGAAACAAAAGTTGAAAGAACTTCCGATCCTAAACCGTCCGGGGCGGCGCAGACGCCTTCTGGAACAACGCGGCCACCTGCGGCGCGAGCTGACGATCGAGAGTTTGTGTCACCCGCCGATGTGAACGTTCACCTGGAATCGGACCAGCGTATGTTCGTGGTCATGGCGGCCTTGAACGCGGCCGGCTTTGACTACGAACCGGCGGGCGAGTCTATGTCTCCCGCGCGCGTCGAGCTCAGGAAAGATCTATCCAGGCTCGATCCCGGGATAAAAGCCAAACTGGCTGACTTCTACAAGTCTCATCGACGTCAGGGCATTGACGAGGCGGCGGACGCATCGCGTTACGCGGCTTTGAGTCTGCTCATGACTCCTCCTCCGGGCTTCAGCCTCAATCTGCCGTCGGACCAGGCGCTGCCCGAAGACCTCGAGCCATTGGCCCAGTTTGTTCCTCTCGTGCGAGAGTTCTACGTGAGCAGCGGTGTCAGGGAGCTCATTCCGAAGTACACCAGGATTTCCGACGCCTACGCCGGAGCATACCACCGCGCGGTGGGCCAGTTGATCTACCAGGTCCTCGAGTACTTTCACACGGCGCCCCAGACAGTTGTGAACATGAAACCCCTCGTGGTCACTGATGGGGAGACCAAAAAGCGAGAGCAGAAGGCCACGATCGTCGCGAGGAATCGAACTCGCCAGGTGTTTATCATTCCCGATCCGCTTGGCCCAATGAACACCGCCATCGTAAGAGGCGATGTGTTGAATCAAAAGGAAGACCTGCTGTTTCGTCGAGTCGGAGACGATTACATCGTGATCCTCGGTCCTTCGCGCACGCTCACGCTTGAACCGATTCGGCAGGCGTTGATTCGATTTGTCATTGACCCATTGATAGAACGGAATCTGAAGCTGGCGCTGGAGTACAAGGAAGACCTGGTGAAGCTGGCGAGTAACGTTCCGACGGCGTCCAAGCAATACACGTCCAGCGTCTATTTGATGATCCGCGAATCGCTGGCACAGGCAGCGGAGTCTCGACTCAAACGCATCCAATCAGGGCCGAAGGGCGCTTATGGCGACGATGACGCCACGTTCGATCTGGCGCAGGCTTACCTGCGCGGAGCGGTGTTGTCGTTTCATTTTTACGACTCGCTGATCGGTCTGGAGAAGGTCGGCATCAAGCTGGACGACTTTTTCGATCAGTTGATGGCTACCATAAAGTTCGATCGTGAGGCGACTCGGGCGAAGGACTTCGAGCCAGTGGTGGCTCGAGTTTCAGAGCGGCGAGCAAAGGGAGCCAAGACCCCGGTTAGTGCAGCGGGCGATGCGGCCGTCAACACCGTATCCCAGAAGATCCTACTTTCCGACGATCTTATTCGGCAGCGGCGATTCAGCGACGCTCGGCCGATACTCGATGAGGTGCTAAGGTCCGATCCGAACAACGCGCGTGCTCTCTACGGTCTGGCGCAGGTGGTCACGCAGACTCCAACGGCGATTGAGCAGAACGACAAAGCCGATGAGAACGACAAGATTCAGGCTCAACACGATCGTCTTGAATCGGCGATCAAGCTCTATCGCAAGGCGATAGCAAATGCTTCTCACGACGGTGAAGCCTGGTTGATTCAATGGAGCCATGTTTATCTGGGGCGAATTCTCGATTTCCAGGAGTTTCGCGAAGATGCGGTCGCCGAATACGACAAGGCGATTGCGCTGGGTCCTGTTCCGAACGGCGCTTACAAAGAGGCTCTCGAGGGTAAGGAGAAGCCTTTTGGACAAAAACAGTGACCCGACAAGGGTATGGCTTGGTTGAAGAAGCGGACTCTTGACGCCGCTTCCGAGCCCGCTTATTATCGACGCCGACAAGAAACAAATCAGCGCCCCACCGTACTTTGCCCGGCAATCCAAGCCTCACTGACAATGGACAAGGAGAAAGGTGTAATGTCTATCAGCATAGTGGGCAATGACTCGGAAGAATTGCGAGTGACTGCAGGTGCTCGGGTGACGTTCCGATTGAGTGCCTACGATCCCAGTGGAATCGGCCGAATCTACGTTCAGTGCTTTCAATTCAGCATGACAAGTTCCACGCGCGCAAAGATGGCGACCGGCGAAGTTCACTTGACACCCCGAGAGGCCCCCCCGCAAGAGGGCATCTACGAGGTATCGGTTGTCATTCCGGAGAATGCAGCGCCGGGAAAGTGGGGTGTTCAGTTGATCGAGTTCACCAACGGCCGCGGATTCAAGACGTCATTCTATCGAGGCCACGGCAAATTTGATCACGTGGTGTTCGAAGTCGTCCCGCAGCAGGCCAAGGAAGACGAACTGCTGAGGTTCGATGGGGTGGAGATCGCGACTGTAGGCAATAGGAACTGACACCGGAGCTACGGCATCACTTTGGCCTTATCTTTGTCATAATTCTTCAGCAGCTCGGATGCCGGTTTGATCGGCACCGCGAAATTCGAACCGCCAAAGCTCTGGCCGCCGTCGACAGACGCAAGCACCGCCGAGTTAACAGCAATTACGCGACCTTCCCGATCGAAGATCGGACTGCCAGAACCGCCTTCCGTAGTCTGACCGGTATGCACTATCCGGCCGGGAAGGGCGTCGCTCACCGTGCCGGTGGTGGTCAGCGGCCTTATCAGATTCCGGGATGCCAGCGCCGCCGCCACGCTTGGAGCCGCCATGTCGTGCCCTCGCATCGCCTCTCTCCGCTCGTTTTCATCGATTCGCTGAAGCAGCCCGTCCACTCCAGTGGGATAACCGAGTAAAACCACGGGCTCGCCGATGATCGAGATGGGGTCCGCTTCGCTCATCGGGCAGACCGGGAGCGGGGAGGCCGGCGGTTCAAACCTGCAGAGTGCGACATCGTAGCCTACCGAGGTGGCTGCCACTTTCAGATCAAACGGAGACTTGATCGACGGGAAAAAGGCCTGCAACGCGTCCATCCTCGGAACGAGGCCCCCGCCTTGTCGCAAAATCAGCCGCGCGAGCTGATCGGTAGCCCACGGCTGAACCACATGTTTGTTGGTCGCAATGATTCCGATATCGATGACAAAACCGGTACCGGTGTAGTCGATTTGGACGGCTGGGCCCGCGCCATCCACCGAAGCTTGAAGGTTCCCGTTCTTGTCTACCGGGACGTCGTTTGTATTGTCAGCGGTTTCATAGCGGAGCACTCGGCCAGAGCCGCGCTCTACAAAGGAATAGCTCCCGACGATGAGGCAGACGCCTGGGCTATAAACCTCGGCGATCTTCTGAGGGTATCGTCTTGTCTGATCGCTAAGCTCCCTGAGTCTCTCGATTTCCTCCTGCTGTTGTTTGATCGTCTCCTGGTCCTGGTCCCTGCGTTTCTGCACGGAGTAGATCTGTTCGGCGAGCCGATCGGTTTTGTTGGTATTCCGAATCAGCGTTATGAGGCCGATTGCCAGCACTAGAAACGCCACTGCAATCGTCACCGCTACGATCGCGAGACTGATTCGCTTGGCCCGTTGAGGAATCTCCGCCCAAAGACTGGCGCTCAATTCCTTTACGAAGAGGGTCGCGGTGAGAGGATGGACGGGTTGCGCGGCCTGGTGTTCGAGCTCGGTCTCACGGCGGGCGAGGCTCGCGGTGCTGAAGTTTTCAGGCATCACCTGAAACAAGACGCTCGCGGTCGAACGGCCGTGGCCGAACTGAATCGTGTCTCCATCGCGGAGTTCATGGCCCGGCGGGTAACCTATCTTCTGTGCGCCGTTGACCGACTCGCCGTTGACGGTGATGTTCAATGAGTCGTCGTTCTTTGGTACCAGATGAAAGACGTCATTGTCTTCGTAGACTTCGGCCAGAACCCCTTCGGGCAGCTCGCCGCCCTCATTCGGTACAAGCTTGAGGTCGCACGAGTCGGCCGTCCCCAAAGTCACGCGGTCCTGCTTGTATATTCTGGTCTTACCCTTCTCGGAACCGGAAAGGTAAACGAACATCAGTCGACTCATACTCTGGATCGCCCCACTTCGTGACAGTATCAAACAATAATACAGCGAACATCCGAACTTGCAGAAGAAGTAATTTGGATGCGACTTGCGGCCGGTACGGCCATGCCCGTCGTATCGAAAATTGAGCGGGAAACTGTACGAGGCCGCCCGTTTCTGACGGATTGGAAGACGGCGAAGTTGCGAAAGGCCAGAATCAACGAAAGCGCCACCGCGGTCAAACAGGCGATTTGCAACGAACGCCAGAAAATCGGGGTCTCTCGCTCGTCCAGCCGTTTGTAAGGGACTACGAGAGCCAATATCACCCCTGAGACGAGGCCGCCTACGTGCGCGGCGTTGTCTACAATCCCGGTCTGAAATCCGATGAAAAGATTCAGTGCAATTATCGGAAGAACGCGGCTGCGAATGCTTTTGCCGATTGTACTCGGGATCTCGCGGCGGTACCTGAACGCGAAGGTTCCCAGCACACCAAAAAGGCCGAATATCGCTCCCGAGGCTCCCGCCGAGACGGCTTCGGGACTCAGGACCAGGCTGCATACCGACGCGAGAACACCGGTGACCACGTAGAGGACTACGAATCTCGCCGAACCGTAGAGCTTCTCAATCTCCTGTCCGATGATCCACAGCGCGTAATTATTGAACAGCAGATGAAGGAAGCCGATGTGCAGGAACATACAGGTAATCAGCCGCCAGTACTGAAGCCCGCCAATCACCAGCGCGTTCTGCTTGGCCCCGAGCGCCACCAGGACCCGGACATCGGTCGACATAATACCCATTCCGCCGTACACCCACTCGACGAGAAATATGGCCACATTCGCTCCTATCAATATCATCGTGAACGGATTCGCCCGAGCCACCAACGCAATCACAAATTGTCTGGTAGCGAACTCCTCCTCATGAGCTGCAATCGCCTCGGCGGAAGGCTGACCACAGTACGCACACAAAGGTTCATCTGCGGGCGTTGAGTTACCGCACGACTGACAGGTTCTGAATTCGGGTTTCGTAGTCTGAGGTTGATTTGACAAGGAGATCACGGAGTTTCTGAGTCCTGAGTTCTAAGTTTCTGAGTCCTGAGTTCTGAAAACTAAGTAGCCGAGAGAGGTGGTTTATCACTCAGGAATCAGAACTCAGTACTTACTGTTCAAAGAGCTTCGACGATCATTGCGATGCCTTGACCACCTCCTATGCATGCAGTCGCCAGACCGTATCTTTTCCCACGCCGCCGAAGTTCGTGCAGCAACGTCAAAACGAGACGCGTTCCCGATGCACCCAACGGATGGCCGAGCGCAATCGCTCCACCGTTGACGTTGGTACGCTCGCGATCCAGGTTCAGTTCTCGTTCGACCGCCAGGTATTGTCCGGCGAAAGCCTCGTTCACTTCTACCAGGTCGATGTCGGAGAGCCTCAGCCCGGCTTTGTCGAGCGCCTTCTGTGAGGAGGGAACAGGCCCAATTCCCATGATTTCAGGAGGCACTCCTGCAACTGCCCAGGACACTATGCGGCCGAGCGGTTTTGTCTCGAGGCTTCGAGCGGCGTGGTCGCCGGCGATGATCAAGGCGGCGGCGCCGTCAACAATACCGGAGGCATTGCCTGCGGTCACAAATCCGTCCTTGGAGAAGGCCGGTCGCAGTTTTGCGAGTCCTTCCAAAGTCGTATCTGGTCTTAGATGATCGTCCTTGCTGAATGATGTCGAGCCTTTTCGGGATTGGATTTCAACTGGCACCACTTCATCGGCGAACCCCCCGGCTTCCCAGGCCGCTGCGGCGCGCGTCTGGCTGAGCATCGCGAAGGAGTCCTGCTCTTCACGAGAGATTTCAAACTTTCGCGCCAGGTTCTCGGCGGTCTGAGCCATGTAGAACCCGCAGTAGGAGTCCATCAACGAGACCATCAAGGAATCTTCAAGTTTTCCTTCGCCCAGCTTGAGTCCCCAGCGAGCGCCGCGAATCACGTGCGGCGCCTGGCTCATTGATTCCATGCCTCCAGCGAGCACGATCTCGGCCTCTCCAAGTTGAATCATCTGCGCGCCGGAGATTAGCGATTGAATTCCGGACCCGCATAGACGGTTTACGGTAAGGGCTGGCCGGTCGATGGGCACTCCCGCTTTGAGCGCCACGTGGCGAGCGCCGTAGATGGCGTCCCCGGACGTCTGCATAGCGTTGCCCATCACGGTATGGTCGACTCTGTCGGGCGCGACACCCGTCTTTTCAAAGGCTCCACGAGCTGCTATCGCGCCCAGCTTGTTGGCAGTGAGGTCGCGGAGCGCGCCCCCGTACTCAGCCATTGGCGTTCTGGCGCCGCCGATTATGAGCACCTCGGATGATTTGTTGGTTGATGGCATTTTCGATTCTCTCCCCCGGGGTTGGAAGTTCTGAGTTCTGAGTTCTGAGTCCTGAGTACCGGAACCCCGGAGGAATAGTAAAACGTGAAAGGGGAAAGAGGAAGTAGGCAGTAGGCAGCCTACTGCCTACGCCTATTGCGTACTGCCTACTGCCTACTGCGTACTGCCTACTGCGTACTCGGAACTCAGTAGTGTTGTCTTGGGGAGTGCTTTCCGCTAGACTTGTCCCAAGCTTGTCGCTGGCGGATTCAGTTCCACCCGGTGCAGGACCCGTAGTGGTGCGATGGGTTAGATGGAACATCAGCAACCCGTTCGGAGGAGTGCCTTAGTCACGATGAGAACATCCAAACGATATCTATTTTTGGTTCTGGCGCTGGTGCTGCCGGTTACCTTTGCAGGTGCACATCCGGGCCAGCGTTTTTCCTCACAGGGCGAAGACGATGTGGCCGCCAGGAAGAAAATCGCGGATGATTTCTTTCAGGCCGTCCTCGTGGCAAAGGATCATTTTGCGGGGGACATCGATTACGACCGCCTGACTAAGTCCTCGATCAGCGGCATGCTTCGTACGCTTGACCCGCATTCGAACTTCTTCGACGCCAAAGAGTGGGAGACTTTTCAAAACGACCAGCAAAGCCGTTACTCGGGCATCGGCGCCACGATCGCCGGACGAAACGGCAAGGTGTATATAATGTCGCCCTTCAACGGAACCCCCGCTCATCGGGCGGGCATCCGCTATGGCGACCAGATCGTCGCGATCAACGGCGACTCCACCGAAGGCTGGTCATCTACTCAGGTCTCCAACAAACTCATCGGGGCGGAAGGAACGCCGGTGACCGTGAAGGTCGGGCGGCTCGGGGTAAGCGAGCCGGTTGAGTACAAACTGGTACGCGAGACTGTTCCGCTGCCCTCGATAACCAACTACTACACGCTGCCCGGAGGGATCGGCTACATAAACCTGAATCGCGGATTCAACACGACCACCTATCGCGAGATGATGGAGGCGATGGAGGATCTGAAAAAGCAGGGCATGACTTCCCTGATCGTGGATCTCAGGGATAACCGAGGCGGTCTGGTAGACCAGGCGCAGCGTATCGCCAACCTGTTCCTGTTCCGCGGACAGAAGATCGTAACTCTTCGCGGGAGGCCAAACGTGCTTCCGACTCGCGAGGCGGCAGCCAACAACACCAATCCGGAAGAGTATCCTCTTGTAGTGCTGATCAATCGGGGGTCGGCTTCTGCTTCGGAAATTGTTGCGGGGGCGCTTCAGGATCACGACCGCGCAAGAATCGTAGGGGAAAACAGCTTCGGCAAGGGCCTCGTTCAGAGCGTGTTCACGCTCAAGGATGGTTCAGGGTTGACGCTAACGACCGGGCATTTCTACACTCCGAGCGGCCGTCTGATTCAGCGCGACTATAGCGGGCGTTCATTCTATGACTACTACCTGCGCCGAGGAGATAAGGCAGCAGTCCAGAAGGGCGACGAGCGTCACACCGACAACGGCCGCACCGTTTATGGCGGAGGCGGAATCGCTCCGGACGTTTCGGTAAAGATTCCCGCTCACGAGTTCGAGCTTCAGCGAGTTTGGATTGAACCGGTGTTCCAGTTCACCAGGTCGCTAGTCGCGGGTCAGGTTCCGGGCTTTGCAGCCTTTAGAATCGACAAAACCGCCAATCATTTTCACCGTCTGGCGCCGAGCGATTTCCCGGTCGACGACAAAGTGCTTACGGCGTTCAAGACCTTCCTGCGCGAGCACAAAGATCTCAAGATGGACGAGACCAAAGTCGACAAGGATGCTGCGTGGTTGAAGCGTCAGATTCGCTTCGAGGTTGCCACCGCGGCTTTTGGGCAGGAGGTGGCCCGCGGCGTGTTGAACGAAGGCGACGCGCAATTCCTTCGAGGGATAAGCGAGATCCCGCGCGCGAAAGAGCTGGTGGAAGACTTCGTGCGGACCAGGGCTTCGTCGCGCATTGGCGATGCCAAACACGAATAGATCAAACCCAGGCAGGACAAGTTAGTGAGGCGGCGGTGTGCAACGTACCGCCGCCTTTCGTTTGTGCGTTCGTTCGCGGGCGGCCTTACTTCGAGTTGAAGGTCAGCCTGCGCCAGGTGACGTTAAGCCACACAATAGCGCTGTGTTATACTGACTCAAGATCAGGCCCGTTACAAACTAAGTGGGACCGGAGGCGCGCTTGACCCAGCGCTCGTTCGAAAACAGCCAACTCATCGATGCCTGGACGAAGGTGATCTTTCGAGTCTCGGGCGCGGCGCTCCTGGTCCTCGGAATTGTTTGGCTCGTTTATGAGCTTCGAACGCTGCTTCTGCTGCTGATCATCTCGATCTTCTTCTGCTATTTCATCGCTCCGCTCGTAAGAGTATTCGAGCAGCCTCTGTATATCGGCCGCAAGGAGCTGCGCATCCCTCGAAGTTTGGCGATCTTTCTGGTATACGCGATGATTGGGGCGCTGTCGTTCTTCGGGGTCAGGATGCTCTGGCCTCAATTCACCGACCAGTTGGCGGAGCTTCGGCAAAACTGGGACGCATACATCAGGTCCGGTTCCGATGCCGCCAACAACCTGGTGAACGGAACCAATACCTGGATGCGACACGTGAAGTTGCCGATCCAGTGGCGCGAATACCTGTCGGAGCATCTCGGGGAGTTAGCCAAGTCATCGCTGCCCATATTGGAGTCTATAGTCGGTTCGATCGTCACATCTGTACCGTATCTCTCGTGGCTGATCGTTGTGCCTATATTGTCTTTCTTTTTGCTGCGCGACGCGGAGTCGTTCACCAACACCGCGGTCGCACTTCTCCCAAATGAACGACTCCAGCGCAGGGCTCGGTGGCTTCTGCTCGATGTCAGCAAGACCATGGCCGCCTACATTCGGGCCCAGTTTACTTCCTGCCTGTTCATAGGTGCGGTCTCTACCATCGGCCTTTATATTTTCGACGCTCCGTATCCAGCTCTTCTGGGCCCGGTCCTTGGTGTTTTCGAGTTCGTTCCGATGGCCGGCCCGCTGTTGGGTGGGTGTATAGCTTTCCTGCTCAGCCTGACGGTTTCCTTCAAGACCGCTGTGTGGGTGGGTTTGTTTTTGATAGTGCTCAGAATTGTTCAGGACTACATCGTATACCCGAAGATCGTTGGGCATGGGATAAAGATGCACCCGCTGATAGTGATCCTGGCAATATTCGCGGGCGCGGAAATCGGAGGGTTGGTTGGTATTTTTCTTTCGATTCCAGTGGTGGGGCTCGTTATGGTCGCCTATCACCACTATGTGGCGTATCGCGGGATCCAGAACCTGCGAATTGTAGTGCCTTCCGAGGAAGCTCTTGAACAGGCCGAGGTACCGATAAAAGCCACGGATGCTGCCTCGCGACTTGAGTGAGAATTTGGGCTCAGGCTCCGCACAGGGTCAAGTTCGGAGTCTGGAACAGTCCTGAAAATACAAAGGCAGCCTGATGGCGAGACGGATCGCGATTGCCGCGTCCAAGGGCGGCACTGGAAAAACGACCACGACCTGGAATCTTGGATTCGGCTTAGCTCTTGCTGGTGCGCGAATACTGCTAGTTGACCTCGATCCGCAGGACAATCTTCGGATGCTCGCGGGTGTGGATCATGGTCGCGGCACGGTGGTGTCAGCGGTGGAAGGCGGTTCGTTCAGGCCAACCGAGGTCCGGGAGAATGTCTCCATCGTTCCGAGCGGCGGTCGTAGACTCTGGCAGTTCATTTCGTCTGCTGACGGCCTCGGTGCATTGAGCGGTCCCCTCCGACACGCGCTTTCGGGGACCGACGAGCAATACGATTTTGTCCTGTTCGACTGTCCTCCGGAGCTTGGACGTTCAACTTCCGCGGCCCTTGCTGTCTCGGATTACCTGCTGGTGCCGTGTATCTCGACGTGGCTCGGCCTCAGGTCCATAGAACAGATGATAGAGTTTGTGGATACTCATACACGCGATGCAAGAATCGACAGCGACCGGACCGGTGTAGTAATGACCTTCTACACCACGCGGCGAGCCGGGCCGGAACAAGTTCGGCTGGAAGCCCGGAAGCTTTTTCCAGGAAGAATATTTCGAACTGTGATACGAGAGAGAACCGAGTTGGATTACTCTCAAGAGGCGCACAAATCTGTATTCGAATACGCTCCCGGCAGCGACGCGGCCGAAGACTACGGCGCGCTTTCCAGGGAGCTGATTCGACGTCTTGGTTGACCGATCTTCTCGAGACAAACCTCTATGGAACCGGCAATGGTGATGCACGGCGAGCAAACGTTCCCGGGTAAGCTGTTCATCGTTGAAGGCATCGACGGCTCGGGAAAATCCACGCAGCTAAGCCTGCTTCAACAATGGCTGAGGCGCGAAGGGTACGTTGTCTTCTTCAGCGAGTGGAACTCGTCGCCGCTGGTTCGAGAGACTACACGACGCGGCAAGAAAAAGCAGATGCTCACGCCGACTACCTTTTCTCTCATTCACGCGACAGACCTGGCAGATAGAATCGAGCGGCACATAATACCGCCGCTTAAGGCCGGAGCAATTGTGCTGGCAGACCGCTACATCTTCACCGCGTTTGCGCGTGACACTGCGCGCGGTGTAGACGCGGCGTGGGTGCGCGAACTGTACAAGTTCGCGGTAGAGCCCACGCTGGCGTTTTATTTTCGAGTTCCTCTCGAGGTTTCCCTTAAACGTATACTCGGCGCCAGAGCCGGGTTGAAGTACTACGAGGCGGGAATGGACCTGGGCTTGAGCGACGACATCGAGGAGAGCTTTCGAATCTTTCAAGGGATGATTCGTGACCGGTACGAGCAGATGGTGCCCGAGTTTGGCCTCACGGTGATCGATGCGACGCGGCCGATCGAGGAGCAACAAAACGAAGTGAGGTCGATCGTGGAGCGGCAGCTAGTAGGTGTCCCGAGGCACCCGGTGCCAGAGTTTGAATTCTTCGCTTAGATTTGAAGAGTATGACAGTACGAATGGACGGTCACCGCTTTGAGTTTTACGACACGGGTCTGCCGGGCGTGGATCTGTCTGAGTTGCAGGGCCGCCTGATAGTGATCGAGGGTCCGGACGGAGTCGGCAGGTCTACGCAAATTGCTCTGCTTAAGCCGTGGCTCGAAGCAAATGGGCATGCGGTACTGGATACCGGCATGACCAGATCAGCGCTGGCGGGCAAGGGAATCAAGCAGGCCAAAGCGGGAATCACGCTGGGGCCGGTGTCCTTGACGCTCTTCTACGCGACCGATTTTGCGGACCGGCTCGAGAACCAGATGATCCCAGCGCTGCGAGCCGGTTTTATCGTACTTACGGATCGCTATATTTACTCGCTGATCGCGAGAGGGATCGTACGTGGGCTTGACCCGACGTGGATAAAATCGTTTTACGGTCTGGCGTTGAAGCCGGATTCAGTGTTTTATCTACGTGCAAGCGTACCGGATTTGATCCCGCGAGTGTTGGGCAGCCCTACAGGGTTCGACTACTGGGAATCTGGAATGGACATGCACTTTGGGCGGGATCTTTTTGACAGTTTCGTTGCCTATCAGACCAGGATGCTTGGGGTATTCGACTCGCTTGCGGAAGAATACAAATTCGAGGTGATCGATGCGACTCAGCGACCCGAGATTATTTATCGGCTTCTTCAGCGCCGGATCGGGCAATTGCTGAGGCGGGTAGAAGACAGAAGTTCTGAGTCCTGAGGGCGGAGTGCTGAGTGCTGAGTATCTGAACACAGCCGCTGAGCACAAAAAAGATTTGAGAAAGTCAGCACGCAAGATCCGGCAGCTCAGGACTCAGCACTCAGCACTACACAACGGAGAGTCTAAATGGAACAGTCTGCGAAAATGAATCACGATTTGTATGAAGCGCTTGCAGCAATGGGGAACAGGCTCAGAGTAGATTCGATCGTCGCTACATCGGAAGCCGGTTCCGGGCATCCTACGAGTTGTATGTCCGCCGCAGACCTGACCGCGGCCGTTTTTTTCCACGGCATGCGGTACGAGGTCAACGATCCCAAGAACCCGCTCAACGATCGGATCGTGTTTTCCAAAGGTCACGCAGCTCCTCTGCTCTACGCCGCATGGGCCGAAGCAGGAGCGTTTCCTGTTGAACACCTCAAGACCCTAAGATTGATCGACAGTGATCTCGAGGGCCATCCCACGCCACGCCTTAAGTGGGTCGAAGTCGCAACCGGTTCGCTCGGACAGGGACTCTCATGCGCCGTTGGAATGGCTCTCAATTCCCGCTTTCTCGATCGAATCGACAACCGCATCTTTGTTTTGATGGGAGATGGGGAAGTAGCCGAGGGCTCGATCTGGGAAGCCGCCGCGATGGCCTCCTATCACAAGCTGGACAACATCGTAGCCATCGTGGACGTCAACGCGCTGGGGCAGAGCCAGCGGACAATGTACGAGCACAACGGCGAAATCTACCGGGCTCGCTTCGAGGCATTTGGATGGCACGCAGTTGTCATCGATGGTCACGATATACGGCAAATCGTCGCGGCACTCGATCAGACGACAGAGATCAAAGACAAACCATCGGTTATCGTGGCGTTGACCAAAAAAGGGAAGGGTGTTTCTTTCGTTGAGGACAAGAACGGCTGGCATGGCAAAGCGTTCAAGAAGGGCGAGGAGATGGAGCGCGCGCTGGCCGAGCTGGAACCGAAAATCGACGGCCGGCGGATGACGATGAAGGCGCCCGACGGGCGCACGGTGGTGAATCCGCCAGGCGCCGTGCAGGCTCCGCATCAGCCTTCGTACAACCTGGGAGACCAGATTGCAACGCGCGAGGCATACGGTGAGGGTCTGGCGCGGATTGGCAATACAAATCCGCTGGTGGTGGCGCTCGATGGTGATACAAAGAACTCTACGTTCTCCGAGAAGTTTCTGAAGGCGCACCCTACGCGATTCTTCGAGTCATTCATCGCCGAGCAGAACATGATAGGCGCGGCTGTCGGCCTGAGCGCCTCGGGCAAGATCCCGTTCGCATCAACCTTCGCCTGCTTTCTTACTCGAGCTTACGATCAGATCAGGATGGCTGCGATCTCACAAGCCAACCTGAAGCTCTGCGGCTCACACGCCGGAGTTTCGATAGGAGAGGATGGGCCTTCACAAATGGCGCTCGAGGACCTTGCGATGATGAGGGCGATCGAGGGTTCGACGGTGCTTTACCCCTCGGATGCTGTAGCGGCAGAAGCAGCCGTGCGCCTGGCCGCCGAGAATCACGGGATCGTGTACATCAGAACAAGCAGGCCGAAGACTCCAGTGTTGTATGCGAGCGATGAGAAATTTCAGCTTGGACGTGCAAAGGTGGTCCGGCGAAGCGATCAGGATCGTGTCACGATCGTAGCGGGAGGCGTTACGCTGTTCGAGGCTCTGGCGGCGCACGATCAACTGAAGGGCGAAGGCATATTGGTGAGAGTTATCGATATCTTTTCGGTGAAGCCGGTCGACGAACAGCTTTTGCGCTCCGCCGGCCGCGACACTAACAACATGATAATCACCGTTGAAGATCACTCGATGCTTGGAGGCATCGGCGATGCAGTCGCTTCTGCGGTTGCGCCTTCAGGTCTTCGCGTCCACCAGCTTGGGGTGCGGGATCTTCCGCGGTCCGGAAAGCCTGAAGAGCTTCTCGCAGTTCATGGAATCGATCGCAAAGCGATCGTGAAGCTGGTCAAGGCGCTTCTCGAGGTCTGAGTACCGAGTTCTGAGTCCTTAGCTTGAGCGGTGAATTCAGTGAGTACGGCCTGTTGATGACGGCGTGTTGACAAAAGACAGGATATCGAGGGCTCAGAACTCGGCAGCCCGGGACTCAGAACTCGGTACTCAGAACTCGGTACTCAGAACTCGGTAACTCAGAACTCAGAACTCCTCCTATTTGACATCGGGAAAACCATCCTATAGCTTGATACGTTGCGTTACGGGCTGCTGGTGTGTCCGTTAACGTTCAATTAATCCCCACGCTGTATCGGAGGAACTACTCATGGCGGTGAAGGTAGGTATCAACGGTTTTGGGAGAATCGGACGAAACATCTTTCGCGCGGCACTCGGCAGGCGCGATATCGAGTTCGTGGCAGTGAACGACATCACTGATACGAAGACTCTTGCTCATCTTCTTAAATACGACTCAGTGCTCGGCAACCTCGAGGCGGACATCAGCGCGACCAGCGACTCGATCAAAGTTAATGACGAGCAGTTCAAAGTTTACTCCGAGCGCGAACCCGGCAAAATTGACTGGGGCTCCGTTGGAGCGGAAATCGTGGTCGAGTCCACCGGCCTGTTTACAGATCGCGACCGGGCCGCTAGCCATCTGCACGACTCGGTCAAGAAGGTCATCATTTCCGCCCCCGCGAAAAAAGAAGACATAACCATAGTGCTCGGGGTCAACGAGCAAGCCTATAACCCCAAACAGCATCAAGTGATTTCGAATGCATCGTGCACTACGAACTGTCTGGCGCCGGTCGCCAAGGTCCTTCACGAGAACTTCGTGATTCGCAAGGGCGTCATGAACACGATTCACTCGTACACCAACGACCAGCAGCTACTCGATCTTCCGCACAAGGATCTCCGCCGCGCGCGAGCCGCGTCGCTCTCGATCATTCCCACGAGCACCGGAGCCGCAAAAGCGATTGGTCTCGTCCTTCCCGAACTTAAAGGAAAGCTCGACGGCTTTGCGTTGCGCGTGCCCACCCCCAACGTTTCGGTGGTGGACCTGACTTGCGAAGTCGAAAAAGCGACCAGCAAAGAGGAAGTAAATGCAGTGATGAAGAAGGCTGCCGACGGTCCGCTGCACGGCATCCTTCAGTATTCGGAAGAGCCGCTGGTTTCAATCGATTTTCGAGGCAACGCCCACTCGTCGATACTCGACGCTGCCTACACGATCGTGATCGAAGGGAACATGGTCAAGGTGCTGGCCTGGTATGACAACGAATGGGCTTATTCCACGCGTGTTGTCGATTTGATCAGCTACCTCGTCGAGCAGGGGCTTTAGTCGAGGCTAACAACCAGGAAAATCTCAACTCGCAGCACAAGCGAAACTGGTGGCGAAAGTATGCCTAAGCTCTCGATAAGCGACCTGGATCTCACCGGCAAGCGCGTTTTTATTCGCGTCGACTTCAATGTGCCTTTGGACGACAGCGGCGAAGTGTCGGATGACACGCGGATAAAAGCGGCGCTTCCGACGATCCGCTATGCGCTCGAGCATCATTCCCGATTAGTGCTTGCTTCCCACCTCGGCAGACCCAAGGGAAAGCCCAACCCGAAGTACTCGCTGGCGCCGGCGGCTCGCAGACTCACGGCATTGCTAGGCAAGACCGTTCCTCTGGCGCCCGATTGCGTCGGAGTCGAGGTTAGTTCGATGGTCGAGAAACTGGCGCCCGGCGAGGCATTGATGGTCGAAAACCTCAGATTTCACGCGGAGGAGGAGAAGAACGATCCCGCTTTTTCAAAACAGCTCGCAGAAAACGCCGACCTTTACGTCAACGATGCCTTCGGTACCGCTCATCGAGCGCACGCGTCTACCGAAGGCATAACTCATTTTGTAGCCAAATCGGCCGCCGGCTTATTGATGGAGAAGGAGCTCAAGTACCTCGGCGAAGCTCTGGAAAAACCCGCACGGCCGTTTGTTGTTGTACTCGGAGGTGCGAAGGTCTCCGACAAGATTGCGGTGATCGAAAATCTGCTGACCAAAGCCGACGCGATACTCATCGGCGGCGCCATGGCTTACACTTTCTTGAAATCTCAAGGCGTAGAGACCGGTAAATCCCTTGTTGAACCCGACCGGCTCGACCTGGCTCGCGACATTCTCAAGAGGGCCGCAGCGAGCAGGCTCAATTTCATGCTCCCCGTCGACAACGTGGTAGTAAACAAAGAGGCGTGGGACAAAAATCCGTCGGGCGTTGAACCCAGAAGCTCCTCTGTGCGAGACATAAGACCCGAAGAGGCCGGACTTGATATCGGACCCGATGCGATAGCAGCATTTTCAGAGGCGCTGAAAGACGCAGGCACGGTCGTTTGGAATGGTCCAATGGGTATGTTTGAGCATCCGCCGTTTGATCGGGGAACTCGCGCAGTAGCACAGGTAGTAGCATCATGCGGTGCGACTACCATCGTGGGCGGTGGAGATTCGGTCGCTGCGATTTCGGAAGCGGGCGTGGCAGACAAGATAACTCACGTCTCAACGGGAGGCGGAGCATCGCTCGAGTTTCTTGCCGGCGATGTTCTGCCCGGCGTGGCGGCGCTGTCCGATATGACTTAGCCGGCTCGATAATTCGAAGGGAACAAGCAAGGGAGTACAACTTGATGAAATCTGTTTTTTTGTCGTTAGGTTTGTTGGCGTCGCTGTTCGCTTACGCCTGCGGTAACAAGCCTAGTTATGGGGGAGCCGATCCGAATGCGAATCGGCCGAGAGCTCAGAGCGAGCCGCCAGCCGAAGGAACGACAAACAACAACTCAACCCCGCAACAACCGACTCAGCCCTCGGAGCCGACGGTGGCGACTCCTCCGTCTGGAGAGCAGCGCACCGCTCAAACTTCACAGCCGCCGTTCAAAGCGCCCTGGTTTCTTGATACGGTCAAGGGTGAGCCGAAGGATCTGCGGAATTATCCGAACGCTAGACGAATGAGCTTCTCGTACGGCCCGATAGCCGGCAGCGATACCGTATCACTCGTTCTGTCGACTCGGGATTCGATGGACAAGATCACCGCGTTCTACGAAAAAGAAATCAAATTGAACAAGTGGACGGTTGAAGACAAGACGCTTGACCCGGAGTTCAGCGAATGGTTGCTGAAGAAGGGCGAAGATGAACAAGCAAAGCTGCAGGTAAAGAAGCAGCAGGGCAAATCGGATTTCATCATCGTCGTGGCGCGAGCCGGCAAGATTCAGGCAGGCGCTGCGCAATCCAACGACTAAACAAAGTGCACCAATGAGACGACCGGTTATCGCAGGCAACTGGAAGATGTGCAAGACGATTCCGGAGGCGTTGGATTATGCCCAGCGCTTCAGGCCTCTGGTGGTGTCGTCCACTCATTGCGACGTGTTGATCGCTCCGCCGTTCACTGCGATCAGCAGCGTAGCGGCGCGTCTCGAGGGGTCTAACATAGCGGTGGCTGGACAGAATGTAGCGTCAGAGCCAGGGCCGGGTGCGTTCACTGGTGAGATTTCAGCGGCGATGCTGCGAGACGCCGGGGCACGCTGGATCATAATCGGTCATTCCGAGCGTCGCCAATACTACGGTGAGACGGATTCTTCTGTGAACAAGAAGATTGGCTGCGCGCTGGGTGCGGGTCTCAAGGCCATCTGCTGTTTTGGCGAGCGGATCGAAGAGAGAGATGCAGGCCGAGCCGAACAGGTGGTGGGAGCACAGTTAGGCGCGAGTTTGCATAGCTTGACAGTGCCCGACGTGGCCCGTATGATCATCGCTTACGAGCCCATTTGGGCGATCGGTACCGGTCGAACAGCGACTCCGGAAACCGCTCAGCATATGCACGCCTTCATTCGTTCCCGCGTCCGAGAGATGTTTGGAGACGAAGCGGCCGAAAGGATACAGATTCTCTACGGCGGAAGCGTGAAGCCTGAGAACATTGGGGAACTGATGGCTCAGGCGGACATCGACGGTGCGCTTGTTGGAGGAGCGAGCCTCGAACCGGAATCTTTTGCGAAGATCGTGAACTATAAGAGATAGACCAGGAGTCAGGCAGTGCTTGGATACATTTTAACAATTCTGTATGTGCTGGCGTGCTTCATTCTGATTCTTTTTGTGCTCTTGCAACCAGGCAAGGCGGACGCGTCAGCGGTATTCGGCGGCGGAGTCAACTCAGCGGCGTTTGGGCCAAGAGGAACACAGACGGTGCTGGCCAAGGTCACCATCGGTGCGGCGATTGTGTTTTTCATGATCGCCTTCTTGTTTTCGATCCCTGGCTTGTTTGAGAAGCGATCGCTGGGTGAGAGCTCAAGCGCAGAGTCCGCACCGGCTCCGATCAGCACTCCGGTTCCGGCTGAGCCGTCACCAACACCGGCAAGCGGGGCCGCCAACGAACAGACCAATCCGAATCCGCCGGCTACGAATTCAAACGCTGCGGCCAAGACCAGCAATCAGAAAGAGGGCAGCAACGCCGCCCCTGCGAAAGCGGGCAATGCCGGCCAAAAGAATTCGAATAAGTGAGAGCTGACAGCTCGCTCGTGTAGGATTCATTCAGATGCCGAAGTGGTGGAACTGGTAGACACGTACGTTTGAGGGGCGTATGGGGCAACCCGTGGGGGTTCGAGTCCCCCCTTCGGCATATCACCCTCCGAACTTACTTATGAATCGGTCAGTGCGTTAGCGACCTCTCGCCGCAATCAAGCTTCGAGTTTATAGGATCTTCTCAAACCGGTTTCACAGGCGATCTCGTCCAACTCATCGGCCGGACAGGTGTGAAAAGACATAACAACCATGTCGATGACTGTCGGGAAGAACTCATGATGAACCCCCGCATCGATGACATACCAGATGTCGGACAATGCACGGTCAGGTGCTCCAAACTGAATCATTTCCCTCAACTGTCCGCCGACGTTGGAGTGGCCCTGACCCTCGATCAACACCATGTGTTGTACGCTGTTAGGATGATAGTGGCAGCCCGACGGAATATCGCGCTTCAGAACGAATATCCAACCAGACTTGATGTTTGAGGGAAGCAGCGATTCGAGGCCGCCCAGGTCGAACGTTGACCAGACGAATGCTTCGGTTGCGCTCTGCACCTCTTGCTTCAGCTTGTCAACGATCTTGCGGATATCCGTACGACCTCGCAGCACAGCGGCAACGTCATTCAGTTGTTGCAAGAGTTCACTCATCGTTTCGCGGTTCTGGCCTCGATAGTGACTGGCTGATGTACTTCCATTGAAGCCATTTCTTCTGTTCAATAGCTTCACAATACCAGATTGCCCGGGCAAACCAAACTAACCCGAGTTCCGAGTCCTGCGTTCTGAATCCTGAGTTGTTCTTTTCAGATCTGTGATCTCGCTGTCGAACGCCACCCACGAGCGACAACGCACGCTCATTAAGTTCCGTAGCCGTCTATTCCATGCGAGAATAGTGACCCGTAGCCCCAACGTAATCGAGTGACTCCCGTCGGAGGAAATCCCGGTGAATGTTTTCCTGAGTCTGGTGATGGCGCTGGTCGTTTCTCAAACGGTATCGGCGAACGTACCGGCCGCGCATGAATCCACCAAACGTGCAACCGCGACTGCCGCTTCGCAAACTGAACTTGCGAACGTGCGATCTCAACTCGACGCGGTAGTCGAACGGTATCGCAAGATAATCGTTCTGCTTGACGATGAAGCCTCGCTCAGCGACGACCTGCGAACGCGGTGCATTGACGGTGGCCGCAAGCTCTATCGCGAAAAACAACAACTGCTCGCCGGTCTCACAGAGACGATGCTGTCTTCGGTTCGCAAAGCCGCGGCCACGCAGTTCAAGGACAAGCAACCGGAGCTGGACTTATTTACCGATTACGTGACGCACAATCAGACGCTGCGCGGAGCTGATGCGCTAGCCTTTGTCGATCTCGCTGACGAGTTGATTGCAACGGTACAGGAATCGGAACGCAATGCGGGACTGAAGAAATCGTCTTTGCATGTCGCGCTCGACAACCTCAACGAAGAGATCAAGTCGATTCAGGCTGCTTACCAGAAGGAAGTCTCGCGTATTTTCTCTAACCTGGAGACGCGGGGTAAGCCGCCAAAGCGCGAGAAGTGGCAGGAATACGTCGCTTTCCTGAAGGGACTCTTCAGCCGCGACCAAATACTGTCGGAGTACGGCCGCGAGCAGTCAGAGCAGGAGGGTAGCTTGCGCGGGGCGAGGCACGACACCCGCAGCGAGATCTACGGATATGATCTGCCTGCGAAAACGGTTGTGCTGACCTTCGATGACGGTCCGCATCGCAGGTTCACCGAACAGATCATGGCAATTCTGGATAAATACAAGGCCAAAGCAATATTTTTCAACGTCGGCCAGAACCTCGGGCAGGTAGACGCGCAGAACAACGCGAAGCTCGGGCCCGGGGCAGCCATCTCGAAGAAGGCGCTCGAATCGGGTCATCTACTCGCGAACCACAGCTATTCTCATCCAGACCTGACGAAGATTTCACCTGAAAAGAGAAACCGGGAGATCAGCGACACGAATGCGCTGCTCGAGAAAGTGATCGGGTCCAAGCCGATACTCTTCAGACCACCCTACGGCGCAAAGAACGCCGACATCCTGAAGCAGGTGGAAGGGCAAGGCATGCGTTCGGTATTGTGGAATATCGATTCGATGGACTGGGCGGATCCAATTCCGGGATCCGTCGCGCAGAGGGCTCTGACCCAGATCAAGAAAGAAAACAAGGGCGTGCTGTTGATGCACGACATCCATAAGCAATCGGTGACCGCTCTACCATTGATACTTGATGAACTTGCAAAGGAGCACTACGCGTTTCTGTTGATTGGCGACGAGCAGTACGAAGCCGCGTCTGCACAGAAGTCGACAACTGGTCGCGGTGAGGGGCCGGCTTCCCGAACCGCGGCCGTGGATGAGCCGCCGAGGAGCTACTACCGCGAGAGCTGGGCCGTGGTGATCGGGATCAACGACTACCAGAGCTGGCCGAAGCTGCGGTATTGCGTGAACGACGCGAATTCGGTTGAAGAGACGTTGATGAGCAGGTTCGGGTTCAAGAAGAGCAACATCATCAAGCTGCTCAACAAGGAGGCGACACGCGAAGCAATCGTAGCGGCGCTTGGGGATAAACTCGCGGATCCGGGAAAGGTCGGCAAGGAGGACAGGGTGTTTGTGTTTTTTGCCGGGCACGGCGCGACGCGACGTTTGCCTGGCGGAAAGGAACTGGGCTACATCGTACCAGTCGACGCAGATTCTGAAGCTTCGCAGGCGAGATCCATCAGCATGACTCAGCTTCAGGAGTTTTGCGAATTGATTCCCGCCAAGCACATCTACTTTGTCATCGACTCGTGCTACAGCGGGCTCGCGCTTACCAGGGGCGGCGGTGTTCTGCCGAAAAGCAAGAACTATCTCGAAGAGATAACCCGGCGCGCAGCGCGTCAAATACTCACTGCCGGAGGCGCCGATCAGGAAGTTGCCGATAACGGACCCGGCGGACATTCGATATTCACGTGGACCCTTCTGCACGGGCTTCAGGGGCTGGCCGACTCTGACGGCAACGGCGCTATTACCGCATCCGAGCTGGGGGCTTACGTAAGCCCGATTGTTTCGTCGCTCTCGCATCAGACGCCGGCTTTCGGGAATCTGGCGGGCGGCGAAGGAGGTGAATTCATCTTCGAGTCGCAGCAGGAATCCCTCAATGAAACAAGCAAGCAGTTGGACGAAGAAGCTATAAAATTGAGCAATGAGCTGGAACGGCTGCAAAAGGAAATCGCGGCGAAGCGGGCACGAAATGAGAAACTGCGTCAGGAGGTTGAGGATCAACGAGCGAGTCTGAGGGGGAACTCGCCGGCCGGCGATCAAAAGCCACAATCGAAAGCGGCGGAGGCGCAGAATCATCACGCGCTGGGTTTACAGTACTACCGCGAGAAAAAATATGACGAGGCATTGAAGGAGCTGGATCTTGCGGTCAAGCTTCAACCCGGCAACGCGACAATCGCAAACAACATGGGTTTCACGTTGTACAAGATGAGTCGATATGAAGACTCGATCAACTGGTTCAAGAAGGCGATCAATCTTGACGAGCATCGCGCGGTAGCCTACTTGAATCTGGGCGACGCGTATTTGAAATTGGGAAAGGCTAAGGAAGCGGTGCAGAACTACGATAAGTATGTTCAGCTCTCGCCAAAGGCTCCCGGTGTTGACGAAGTGCGCCAACGAGCTGAGGAGTTGAGGAGTAAGAGCTGACCGAACGAATCTGACGGAGAAGATTCGCCGAAATGTGAGGGAAAGATGGCTGAACAAGTTGATGGGGAGTTGAAGGTCGCGAGACTCGAGTATGCGGCGAGAGATTCATTTCTCGCGGAATCACAGAGCGGCCACGCAGTGGTAACCGGGTTTGCGCAGGGTGACTCGACCTCGCCCAGTCCGATGGAGTTGTTACTCATCTCGCTGGGGGGTTGCACGGGCGCCGATGTGTATTCGATTCTGCGCAAGAAGAGACAGAAAGTGACCGGGTACACCATAGAAGTGCGAGGCGTTCGCCGTGAGGAACACCCGAGGATCTACACGGCTATCGAGGTTGTCCATCAGGTTCGAGGCCGCAAGGTAGATCCTGCGGCAGTCGCGCACGCTATCGAATTGTCCGAGACCAAGTACTGCAGCGTTTCTGCGATGCTCGGCACCGCCGCCAAGATAACTTCGCACTTCGAAATCACCGAGGAAGAGTGAGAACTGCAGTAGGCAGTATGCAGTAGGCAGTATGCAGTAGGCAGTATGCAGTAGGCAGTAGGCAGTATGCAGTGGGGGAGGCAGCAGTATGCAGAACCTGGTGATAGTGATTGGTTGTTCGTCGGACTAGTTTCGTGCGAAGTGAATAGAGTATCCTTAACTGCCTACTGCCTACTGCCTACTGCCTACTGCCTACTGCCTACTGCCTACTGCCTACTGCCTACTGCCTACTGCCTACTGAATCAACCATGAACAAACTGACTCGCCGTGACTTTCTTGAGATCGCATCGTCGATGGGTGCAGCCCTCGCGTGGCCCCTTGTGGCTCGCAGCAACTCGAGTGTGCCATGGCACGAGCGCCGTGAGTTCTATCCGCAGGGCGTAGCATCTGGTGATCCGTACCCCGACAGCGTGGTGCTTTGGACTCGGCGTCCACCGATTGATGGCAAGGCAGCCAGGAAACTCACCGTAGAAGTCGCAGACAACAACGCGTTCCGCCGGATCATTGCCAGGACTGAAGCCGTGGTGTCTTCCGATACCGATTGGACTTGCCGTGTGCTGGCTGCGGGACTAAGACCGTCAAGGGTCTACTGGTATCGGTTTACCGATGAGAATGGCTTTGGAAGCCGGATTGGCCGGACTATCACGGCTCCATCGAGCGACAACCCGCGGCAGGTGAACTTCTCGTTCGTGAGTTGTCAGAATGTACAGCAGGGCGCTTGCAACGCTTTTCGACGAATGATCTGGGAGGACGAGCAGAGGCCCGCGTCCGAGCAGCTTGCCTTTGTCCTTCACCTCGGGGACTTCGTTTACGAGGTCGTGTGGTATCCCGAAGACAGGCCGGCAGGCATGTACTCGCGCCGACTTCGCGATATTGTTAGATACGAGCACGGTGAGAAGGTTCGTGACTTTCATATCCCGACTACGGTTGATGACTACCGGGCGTTGTATCGAGCCTATCTCCTCGACCCGGATCTTCAGGACGCGCGGGCGCGTTGGCCGTTTGTGTGTATGTGGGACAACCACGAGTTCTCATGGAAAGGATGGCAGAGTCAACAGAACTTTGACGGCGTCCGTCCGGCGCAAACGCGCAAGGTAGCGGCTTGTCAGGCGTGGTTCGAGTATCAACCTGCAAGGGTAGTGAAGCGCGGCAATCCGAAGCTAGACCGCTACGAACCGCCGGCGGTGGCGGACGCACCACTCCACGAGTTCGATCAGAACGGGCTTGGTCTGGAGCCGGGGAACCTTGCGGCAATCAACAGCCTGAGACTCTACCGCGCGCTTCGATTTGGAAAGAACGTAGAGTTGATTCTCACTGATAACCGATCGTTCAAGTCTGAGCCGGTCGTTGATCAAAAGGCGGCCGCTGCATTTCAACCTGCTCAGTTTCCGTTTGTGCTTTCGCAGGATGTCCTGGAAGTTCTCGACGCTGGTCGGACGTACAACGGAAGTCATCCGCCCGATACGATTCGATTCAACGGAGCGGACCTTGGGAATCCGTGTAAGGGCGCGCCGCCTGAATCGATGCTGGGTGCGGACCAGAAGTCATGGTTTCTGAAGCGCCTTCGAGAGTCTACGACGGCGTGGAAAGTGTGGGGTAACTCGGTTGCGATGCTCGACTGGCGGATTGACCTGCAGAATCTGCCGGACGGCGTCGGGCTGAAATGGCCTGCAACCGGTTACGCGCAGATGGGGGGTGACGACTGGTCAGGCTACCGCGTCGAGCGCGCAGAGATCTTGAACACGGTGAGGCGAAATCGGATCACCGGTTTCGTGAGTGTAGCCGGCGACCGTCATTCTTTTCAGGCCGGACTTTTGTCGGAGGCTTTGCCTCCGAAGGCGTTTGATCCGGCAGGGGTCGAGTTCGTAACAGGCTCAGTGTCGGCTCCTGGCCTGTTCGAAGCCGCTGAATACAACGTCCCAAAGGATCACCCGTTGCGCGGCATCTATATTTACAAATCCGAATCCGATGCGCGCCTGCATGCGGCGATGAACGTTTCCGTCATGCATGGGGTCCGCGCGAGCCTGGCGTTGCAGAAGACTGGGAACATTCAACAAGCTCTGGCGCAGCGGAATCCGGAGGTTTCCCCACATCTCTCTTTTATCGATGCAGGTGGACACGGTTACTCGCTAGTTCATGCCAAGAGTGACGAGATAGAGGTTGAATTCGTGTGTGTACCACGGCCGCTTGAGCGAAGTGACCAGGCCGATGGCGGGCCTCTGGCCTATCGGGTCGTACATCGGGTCAGGCATTGGAAATCTGATCAAACTCCAAAGCTGGAGCGCACCAGAGTCGAGGGCGCTCTCCCAATCGGTCTGTGATTGGTCTAAAGAAACTCGCACATCATCCGCCGAACAGCCGAAAGTGTTCGAGATTGAGTAACCGTATTCTTGTGCAATGAAATTCACGTCGCATTAACAGGCCCGGCTCTTTAACTCGCGCTCTTGTCTGAGTGCGAGGTACATCCTACCTTTCGAATGGAGGCGACATGGACGTAATTAGAAGTGTCGCTGCGGTGTTGCTGTGTGCTGCGCCGATGTTCTCGCAGGATCCAAAGAAGCCCCGCGTGTTCGTGACAGATAGTCAGTCGTGGGAGATATCAGGCGGAGTGGGTGGCAGCAACGATGGCTTCGGCGGAGCGCAAACCGGTGGAGCGCGACCGCAGACCGCCGAGATAATCAAAACATTTGAGGAGCAATGTAAGAATTGCACAATCACTATAAAGAAAGAAAAGGCCGACTATATTGTCATCCTCGAGCATGAGGGTGGTAAGAGCCTTGTCAGAAAAGATAACAAGTTTGTGATCTTCAACAAGAGTGGTGATTCGATAAACAGTGGCTCGACGCGGACCCTTGGCAACTCGGTTAAGAGAGCGTGTGATGCCTTAACCAAAGATTGGGCTTCGCATGGATCGAAGTCTCAACCCGAATCGACTAGCGAGTGATTGATGCAACGCAGTTCGTCACGACGCACCACGAGGCGCGTCTACTCTGTCTCTTATGCCAGTTGGTCGGTTGAACAATCCCTGGGGCGGCAACAAAGAATTGTCGCCCCAGATTCAATTGCATTGTCACTCGCGCTTGACCGCTTATTTCCGCTCGGTCCTTACGCAGTGCCGCTCTTCTTTGAAGCTGAGCCTGGCACATACTGACTATTTTGCTTCTATCGTCAAAGTACCGGACGTGAGCCCCTCGCTAGTTGCGGTTAGAGTTATTCTGCCTGGTTTTTCCTTTGCTTGAATGATGGCCAGACACAGACCATTGAAGGCCTTGCGACGGCTGGCCTTGAAAGGCTCGTGACTTGTCTGACTTCCGTTGTCGACTGCGGCGATCGAACCCCCACCCGCGATTTGAAAATCAACGAGATTGTCGGCATTCGGCACTACAGTGCCTTTTTGATCGACCACTCTTACGGTAATAAACGAAAGGTCATTTCCGTCGGCTCTGATCGTTTTGCGATCGGCCTCCATCAGGATTCGAGCGGGTTTGCCCGCGGTGCGCACTTCTTCGGTCAGCACAACTTTGCCGCCTGTCCTTGAGATGGTCTTCAATGTGCCGGGCTCGAACGGCACTCGCCACATCACGTGAAGATCGTCGCCGGACTTCTTCTTGGTGCCGAGCGATTTTCCGTTCAACAGCAATTCAACCTCTTCGCTGTTGAAGTAGGCCCAGACGTCAACAGTATCGCCGGTCTTCCAGCTCCAGTGCGGCAATACGTGCAGCACAGGCTTGGTGGTCCATTCGCTTTGGTACATGTAATAAGAATCCTTCGGAAAGCCGGCCAGATCGATGATCCCGAAGTACGAACTGCGGGCCGGCCACGGGTAGGGCGTTGGTTCGCCAAGATAATCCCAGCCCGTCCAGATAAACATTCCCGAGAAGAAGTCGTACTTCTTCACCAGCTTCCACGTCTCTTCGTGTGTCGACCCCCACGGCGCGCTGCAATTGTCATAAGCCGAGCAGGTGTAGTCGGCGTTGCCATTCACCAGAGGCTTGTCCCATCTCTCGGGCCATCTGCGGATCTGGTCGGACGGCATATCGTAGTGTCCGCGGGTCTGCAGCGCAGAAGTAGTCTCGGTCCCAATGATTGGTTTGGCCGAAAACATCTTTAGAAAATTTGGGATCTGCTGGTGCGCGTAGTTCGTGCCTACGAGGTCAAGCGCGCCCGAGGCAATCAACGGGTTTTTCGGATTCACATCGTTGCACGCGGACGTTATCGGTCTTGTCTTGTCCAGGGACCGCACGATGCCCGCCAATTCGATCGTCAGCGGTGCGGCTGTAGGGTTGTTGCCCCATTGTTCGGAGACCTCATTGCCGATGCTCCATATAAACACGCTCGGGTGATTTCGGTCGCGCAGCACCATGTCTTCGAGGTCTCGCTTGTGCCATTCGTCCCAGTCGAGATGATAATCAAAGTCGGTCTTCTTCTTCTTCCAGATATCGAAGGCTTCGTCCATCACGATGAAACCCATTTTGTCGCAGAGGTCGAGGAGCTCTGGAGCAGGCGGGTTGTGAGATGTACGAATTCCGTTGGCGCCCATGGCCTTGAGCATCTCGAGCTGACGCTCTATGGCGCGCGTGTTTACCGCGGCGCCAAGAGCCCCGAGGTCGTGGTGGTCACAAACACCTCGGATCTTCACCTGCTTGCCATTCAGCAAGAAGCCCCTGTCGCGGTCGAAAGAGAATTGCCTAATTCCGAACAGAGTCTCGTAACGATCAACGACCTTGCCGTTGATCTCGATCTGAGAAACGATCTTGTACAGGTAGGGTTTCTCCGCCGACCAAAGTGACGGCTGAGAGACCGACAAGTTTGATTCTGCGTTGGATGTTGAACCCGGCGACAACAGAGTCCTGTCGTTGCTGGCACGCGCGACTTCTTTCCCGATCTCGTCGTAGATAGTAGTTGAGAGCCGGACCGTCTCTCTCGTCGCGGATGTGTTGCGAAACGTTGTTTTGACGTTGACTCTGGCAGACTGCGCGTTGACTTCGGGCGTGGTCACATAAGTTCCCCAGTGGTCTACGAAAACTTTGCTTGTAGTCGTCAGCCACACGTTTCGATAGATGCCCGAGCCCGAATACCAACGCGAATTGGGCTGCTGAGAGTTATCAACCTTCACCGCGATCAGATTGGTTCGATCCCAATTGAGATATGGCGTGAGCTCATATTGGAACGAGCTGTATCCGTAAGGTCTCTTGCCGAGGTAGTGGCCGTTTATCCAGACTTCGCTGTTGCGATAGACTCCGTCGAACTCGACAAAGACGCAGCCGTTCTTGTCTGTGGGAGAAACGGTGAAGCTCTTGCGGTACCAGCCAATGCCACCTGGAAGCGCGCCGCCTCCAGTTGTAGCGGGATGCTTATCGCTGAACTCGCCTTCGATGCTCCAGTCATGCGGCAGGTCGAGAGTGCGCCAGCTCGAATCGCTCAGCTCCGCCGTCTGTCCACCCGAGACGTCTCCAAGATGGAATCGCCATCCTTTATTAAAGCTGACGGTCTTGCCGGGTCGCGGATTCCCGACCGCGTGACTGACCAGTAGGAGCAGCAGCGACATAGAACCGAGAAACAGTGTCAAGGTTTTGGGCATTCTCTTAGTGCACCTTCCAGTCTCCGAATGTATAAGCGCGACCCAGTTTCTTGACTGCTTGCGGCCGGCGCTGATGTTGTGGGACTGCAGTGCGCGAGTCTGTTTGAGAAGAGAAACTGGTTTGGCTTTGATTGCTTTGAAGGACTTGCTAAACGTGGTGGAGCTGAGGGGATTCGAACCCCTGACCTCGTGAATGCCAGTTGCAGGCAAATGTTCCGCCCGCTTCCGCGACATACCAAATTCAACAGCTTAGTTCTGTATGGTGCCGCGCTATGCCGCTGATTTCCGTTGATTCTGTGTCAGTTCTGCTGTCAACTCTGCAATAAACTCACAAAAGTCCCCGATTACACTTTTCGTTAAATTTCATCTCGACGCATCAGGAGAATGCATCTCTAGACTTGACTATGTAAGCGATCTCTCTTCCGGGAGCCGACGCTTCGGCCTCCAGCAGTTCGATTCGTCTATTCTTAACGAAGAAAGGACTTTTCGCTAACGCCGAGAACTTCAGCCTCATTAGATTCTCAACGAGTTCGGCTGAGCCCACAATAAGTGTCTGCACTGCTCCTCGGTTAATCTTCAACTTGTGTCTGTTGATGTGCTGTTCGTAGTCGTGAATCAAAAAATCAAGCTTGTCTTGAATCTCTCCGGCAGAGAGTTTCGCACGCACCACGTCGTTGATCCATTGCTTTAAAGCTAAGAACTTACCCTGTGAGTCTGGATCGCTTCGATAGTCGAGTATTTGCTCCCATGATGTCGAATCATCCGGTGTGGGTAACGCATCTAATACAATTTGTATGACGTCATGCTTCTCGGTCTTAACCATCAGCGGGATTGCACCTGAGTAAAAGACCGAATACGCATCGAGGCCTTGTTCGCGAAGATCGATTGTAGTGATTCTTGCCAACAATTGGCCATACATCAAACGTGCCTTTAAGAGCAGTGCTTCACCTTCGATAAATAGCCTCCTAAGCTCACTAAGGCCTTCAGCCACGGGGTCACCGCTATAAAGCTTCCGCGCAAAACTCTGCGAAGTGACCGGGCTCTTGTTTTTTGCTAACTTTGCTTCCGCAACCAACTCCCTAATTTCTTTCTCCCACGACTTCATGGCTTTATTCAGTTTGTCTAAGACAGCATCGCGTCTGTCGATCACCGGCTCAAGAAACCTCTCAAACTCCTCGGCCTTCGCGACCAGCTGAGCCCGTTCGTCCACTTGATCCGACTCGTGACTGTGCGGAGTGAGGTCGGGACCAACCATGATTACGCCTTTTTCGAGCAGCCACTCCAAATGGCTGACTATCTCTGCGGGCAACCTCGGTGAGTCTTCAGCGCAGCCTGTTTCTGACAATAAACATTGAAGGTGAGGGATAGCAATCTTGTGGAAGAACAGCGATTCCCGCTTAAACATATCCTCAATGACTGGATCCTCAAGAACCTCCACAGGGGATCTAATGCCGACGAGTTGTCTCATTGAGTCAAAATCGGGTCGTCCAGCGAGATATGCGTCTCAGGCCGCAACAATGAAGCTTAAAGATGCTTTTTGTAGACGCCGAACGTTCTGCTGTCATTCTGCTGTCAAAAGGTACCCTTGAAACCGACTAAGTGTGGTGGAGCTGAGGGGATTCGAACCCCTGACCTCGTGAATGCGAGCCACGCGCTCTGCCAACTGAGCTACAGCCCCACGTCAATAGCAAACCCGAATGGTACGAGATGCGTTCTCGCTGTGTCAAGCAATGCCACTTGTCGAGTGAAGGAGTCGTCTCGCTGCAATGCGCGATAGACTGAGTCGGTTTCACGCAAAGAGTGCAACGTTTTCGCAAAGGCCGCAGAGTCCCGAATCCTTGCGACCTTTTGCATGAAACCCGACTCAGCTCATCGTGTGCACAGCGAACAAAACAAAAAGAGAAATTCTTCCTTAATACCAACCATTGATTCAGTCCTTCATTTTTTGTTATCGTACTCGGTTGAGATCAGCACATGAAACTTGACAATGGGAGCACCAGAGAAGTTTCGCCAGGGGCGAAAAGTAGCAACACCAGGATAATGCGGCGATTTGGAGCGTCATCGAAGTTCAGATCGACTTCAGATCGACTTCAGATCGAGAATCTATTGAATGCCCCATCATTGTCCATACGTGGAACTAAATTGCTGGCAGGTCCGGCTCCCGACCATGACCGACTAAGTGAGGATTAGCGCGAATGAGTGCAAACGATGTGAGAGAACTGGCGTATAAGCCGCTAGCCGATGCGCCAGGGACTGTAGAAGTCGAAAAACAACTTGAGTGGTATCGTCTGATCCACCTCGGACGACTGCTCGACGACAAGGCTCGTAATTATCTGCGCCAGGCGAAGGGATGGTCTTATCACGCGTCCCACGCCGGCCACGATGGGATCCAGGTCGCGCTCGGGACCGCGTTCAGACCCAACAAGGACTACCTCTTCCCGTATTACCGCGACATGCTTACCTGTCTCGCTGCGGGAATCACTCCGGCCGAGATAATAATGAACGGGCTCTCGAAGGCTGGCGACGTCGCCTCGGGCGGTCGTCATATGAGCAATCATTTTGCAAAAATAGGGATCGGAATCTGGAACGTCTCTTCGGCAACCGGCAACCACGCTCAACACGCCGCTGGACTGGGCCGCGCAGTCAAGTACTACGACGCGGACTCAATCGTTTACTCCAGCCAGGGTGAGTCGTCGTGTTCCGAGGGATATGTTTTTGAAGCATTGAACGGAGCAAGCCGCGAACATCTTCCTGTCATTTTTGTGGTTCAAAATAATGGCTACGGGATTTCGGTTCCGGTGAGCGAGCAAACCGCCAATCCGATCGTATCCGAGAACTACAGGGGTCTGCGCGGCCTTACGATCATCAACTGCGACGGGACGAATCCATTCGATGCAAACTCGGCGATGAAGCGAGCCAGAGACATCGTCCTCGGTGATGGCGGTCCGGTTCTGCTTCACGCGTTTTGCGAACGCATCTACGCACATTCAAACTCCGATCGCCATGAGTTGTATCGAAGCGATGAGGAGCTTGCCGAAGTCAGGACCTACGACCCGTACCAGCGATTGAGGCTTCATCTGTTGAACGTCGAAGATGTAGAAGAAGTCACGCTGCTGGCAATCGAAGAAGAGAACAAGACGATAGTGACGGAAGCCTCGGAGAAAGTAGAAGCCTCTCCGGATCCCGATCCATCGACTGCAACATTATTTGTAATGCCCGAACAGCCGCCGGTCGCGCCGGAGGCACTAGTCGCCGCGGAGGGAGGCCAGCCGCTCACGCTTCGCGAAGCTATCAACGAAACACTGAAGAGCGAGTTCCGCAGGAACGCCAACACCTTCCTGTGGGGACAGGACGTCGCTTCGAAAGAGAAGGGCGGCGTTTTCAACGTCACCAAGGGCATGCAACAGGAATTTGGCCCAAGCAGAGTGTTCAATGCGCCGATCGCCGAAGACTTCATCGTAGGGACGGCCAACGGCTTTGCAAGGTTCAGGGATGACGTTTGGGTGGTAATCGAGGCGGCCCAGTTTGCTGACTACCTGTGGCCGGCCATGGAACAGGTCGTCGATACCTCTCACGATTTTTACCGGTCGAATGGCCAGTTCGTGCCTAACATCGTCGCGCGGCTTGCGTCTGGTGGGTACATCGCGGGCGGGTTGTATCACTCTCAGAACCTCGAGGCAATATTCAGCGCGTTGCCGGGTCTGCGGGTGGTGATGCCGGCATTCGCCGACGATGCGGCAGGGCTGTTGAGGCATGCGATGAGGAGCCGCGGAATCACCTTCTTCCTCGAGCCAAAATATCTTTACAACCAGGTGTTCGCCAAGGCTCGGGATCCGGGAGACACGTTCGAGATTCCGTTTGGCCAGGCGCGCATCCGGCGTGAGGGCAGCCACCTGACGATGATCAGCTACGGCACTACGGTGCACTGGTGTCTAAGAGCTGCCAACCAGCTCAAAGACGAGCACGGAATTGAAGCGGAAGTCATCGACCTCCGCTCGCTGGTTCCGCTGGACATTGACACGGTGGTGACGTCGGTCCGCAAAACCTCGAAGGCGCTCGTCGTACACGAAGACAAGGTCTTCAGCGGATTTGGCGGAGAGATTGTCTCGCAGATCGTGGAGAAATGCTTCGACGTGCTGGACGGACCGGTGTTGCGCGTAGGTTCGCCGTTTTGTCCGGTGCCGTTCTCGAAGATCCTCGAGCGCGCAGTGTTGCCTCAGGTTGAGGATGTTTACAACAAGGCGTTGGAGCTTGTCAGTTACTGAAGTGAGTGGGTAAAGAAGTAAGGCTAACTCTGGAGGCGGCCCGAACGAGGTCGCCTCATTTTTGTTGAGCACGAGTCGCCGGACGTTGCTTTGAGATTGCTTGTTGTACGACGTTGTCTAGTAAGCCCGCTGTTGTTCCGGCACACGCAGTTTAGAAGCACTCGCGAGAGTTCGCGAGTCTTCCCAGCAGCCAGGGATGCTGGCGCCGCAGTCGGGGCACCGGCTATTCCGAATACGATTTCTGAAAACTCGAAAACCATAGCGTTCGATCAGAGTTGTCTTGCAGCCCGGACAAGCCGTGTCTTCCGAATTACCCACGCGGCCGGGGAGGTTTCCGGCGTAGACATAGTTGAGACCAGCCTCGTGGCCGATTTCGACGGCACGAAGCAGAGTTTCAGCAGAGGTGTTGTCGGGTCCGGTCAGCTTGTAGTCCTTGTGAAATGCAGTCACGTGCCAGGGAATATCGGGAGAGATCGCGGACAGAAATTCCGCGGCGGACTTGAGCTCGTCTCGCGAATCGTTGAAGCCCGGCACTATCAGAGTCACGATCTCCAGCCAGAAGCCTCGCTCGTGAACCATTTTGATTGTGTTCAATACGTTCTCGAGTAGTCCTCCAAGCTGGCGATAGCCTCGATCAGTGAAACACTTCAAATCGATCTTATATAAATCGACCCACGGTCGAATGTAGTCGAGTACTTCAGGCGTGGCATTCCCGTTCGAAACAAAGCCGCAAACAAAACCGGCGGGCTTGGCCTGCTTGAAAATCTCAACCGCCCATTCGCTGGTAATCAGCGGTTCGTTGTAGCTGGACACCACAATGCGAGCACGATAACGTCGAGCAAGCTCTACAACGTCGTGCGGTCGAACCTCGGTTGGAGGCACAATCGCCCGCGGGTCTCGCAACGCCTGAGACGTCACCCAATTCTGGCAATAGCTGCAATGCAGATCGCATCCGAGCATACCAAATGTGAGAGCGAGCGACCCGGGGTAGGCGTGAAAGAAAGGCTTCTTTTCGGTCGGGTCACATTGAAGTCCGGCGACATAGCCCGACGGTGCTTTCAAAACGCCTTCTTCGTTGTATCGAACACGGCAAATTCCGTCGAGGCCCGGCAGCACTACGCACCGGTGACCGCACGCGAGGCAACGAACCCGGTTGCCTTCGAGTTTTTCGTAGATGACTGCTTCGGTCGTGAAGTCCTTTAGAACTTGTTTGAGAGTTACTTCCGGCATGCTGATGTGCTTCTTTATTGGTGGTTTTAAGAGTGACACTTGAATTCTAGCACGACTTTGCAAGGCTAGTCGCCGTCAAGGTGATCTCAAATCTCAAATTTGAAATTAAAGGTGCGCACGGCAAAGTTTTCCCTTCACGAGTCGCCCGGCGCGATGGTAAATTGAACGACTAAACTCGAGCGATGAAACTTAGAATACTTCACCATGACCATTGCTTTGATGGTTTTGCTTCCGCCGCGGTCTTTGCTCGGTTCTTCGCCGAAAAGCTGAGCGCCGGCGCCGAGATCGGTTTCACCGGTCTTGCTCATAAGCCAAATCAACAGTTCATCGAAGAGGAGTTGTTTGACGGAGACGAGAACGCAATCGTCGATTTCAAATACAGCCCCTCAGAACGACTGACGTGGTGGTTCGATCACCATCAAAGTGCTTTCTTGTCGAGCAAGGATGAGGCCCACTATCGAAATGGCACCTGGCCCACAAAGTTCTACGACCCGTCGTACAAGTCCTGCACACAATTCATAGCCGATACTCTCCGTCAGAAGTTCGCGTTCGAAGCGAAAGAACTTGACGAGCTGATTCACTGGGCCGATGTGATCGATGGAGCTCAGTACGACGACGCACGAACCGCGGTTGAGTTGGAGGCGCCCGCGTTGAAGCTGATGCTGGTGATAGAAGCCAGTCGCGAGCGAGGCGTTATGGACCGGATCATCACCGGAATGCAAAGAGAGCCTTTGGAAGAGATCCTCAAGGATGAGCAGGTTCAGCGAGCGTTTAATCCGCTGTTCGAACGTCACCGAAGGATGATCGATGTGATTAGTCGTGAAGGGCAATTCGACCGAGGCGTACTGTTTTTCGATCTGAGCGCGTATGACGCCGAGGGCTACAGCAAATTTATACCTTACTACTTGTTTCCGGACTGCGTGTATTCGGTAGGCGTCAGCCTTTCATCAACGAGATCGAAGGTCTCGGTAGGATTCAACCCGTGGAGCCCTCGTCCGCGGACGCACAACCTTGCGTCGATCTGTGAGCGGTATAACGGCGGCGGGCACGCGGTAGTAGGTGCGATCTCTTATCGACCCGACGAGCTTGAGCGCGCGCGTGAAACTGCAAAGAGTATCGCCGAAGAGTTGCGGTCCTGAACGATCCGAGTCTTACCGAGGCTGGCGCTGTCCCCGCAATTTGGCAATCAACCGATCCTGAGTTTCACACAGAAGAACGCAAAGGTTGGCAAAGAACTCAAAGAGTCCGAACTTGCGTTCTTTGCGTGAAACCCCTAGTCCGTCAGCGCCTGGTAGGGTAACAACGGACACTTCAGGTGATCTCAATTCCTCCGCATATTGGCCTTCATCAACTCGAGCGCGCGGTCGGCGAGCCTGAATAAAAACCTGTGCGCCTGGTTTCCGTTGGTGAGTACTGCGAATCCGAGCTTTCGATCTTTGTTGCCAAGAAGGAACGCTGTGTAACCCGTGACGCTCCCGCTGTGAGCGAAGTACAAATCTCCGTCATCACGGCGCTCTACCCACCAGGTCAAACCGAACCCAGCCTTTTCCGAGCCCCACAGGTTCTCAATAGGTCCTTTGAACTTGTCGTACTGGCGAGTGAGCATCTGGTTGTGGGACGCTTCCGACAGGATTCGCCGGCCCTTGAATACACCGTCGTTGAGGTTAGCTATCAACCAGTTTGCCTGGTCAGTCACCGTACCGTATACGAGCCCTGCCGGCCAGACCGACGCCTTCAGCCGAACCGCGGGTACAAACCTGTTGTTTGCTTTATCGAACTGATAAGGGATCGACAGTCGCTCCTCGGTATCAATCGTCGGAACGAAGACCGTGCTCTTCATCTCCAGCGGATTGAAGACGTGCTCCTGCATGTACTGCTTGTAGTTGTCCCCGGAGAGTTTCTGAACGAGGTACCCGACGAGTGAGTACGCCATGTTCGAGTAGACCTCTTTTTCCATCGGAGGTCCGGTCACTTTCAAACTTGTTCTGAGATAGTCTTCGAGCTTTGGTGGACATTCGTCACCCCAAACAGGAAACGGACCAAAGTCGCCCGGCAGACCTGAAGTGTGCGTAAGCAGATGTCTAAAGCTGACCGGATTCTTTGGATCTTCGTTCTGGATTTTGAATTCGGTCAAATAGCTGCTGACCTTGTCATCAAGTTTGAACTTGCCTGCCTCCATAAGCTGGAGCAGCGCGACTGTGGACATCGCCTTGAAGGTCGAGCCTATCAAGTAGACGGTGTCGACGGTGGCCGGTGCTTTAGCCCAGACATTGGAGTACCCGTATGCCCCGGTCCAGATAATCTCCTGGCCGGATACGAGCGCTATTGTGGCCGATGGGATGTTCCCCTCGGCCATTATGCGCTTGATTTCGGGCTCCAGTTCCTTGGCGACGCGGTCAACGTCTACGGTTTGGGAAAACGCAGCCGGCGAGTAAGCGAAGACCAGCAGCAGAAGAACGACAAACGCCAGAAAATGTCTCCGGTTCATTGAGAGGTCCTTATTTTCATTGCACTGGAGGAGTGCGAGTTGTACGGTTCGTTTCGTGAGCGCTCGATCACAACAGATTCATTGGAACTGGATTCTGAGGGTCGGAATAGTCGTAAAAACCCCGCCCGGTTTTTCTTCCGTTCAGTCCCGCCATCACCATTCGCTTCAGTAACGCCGGAGGAGCGAATCTCTTTTCTCGGAACTCGTCGAACATGATGTTCGCGATGTAGTAGGTAGTATCGAGTCCAACAAAGTCCAAGAGCGTAAACGGGCCCATCGGATACCCGCAGCCGAGTTTCATTCCGTTGTCGATATCGACTATGGTTGCCACTCCCTCTTCCAGCGCCCGTATCGAGTCGAGCATATAAGGCACGAGCAGTCGATTGACTATGAAACCGGTGCGATCGCTGGTCTGGACGGGAACTTTGCCAATCTCGCGTCCAAAGTTCGTGGCCGTTGTGAACACTTCGGGATCGGTCAATATCGTTCGAACAACCTCGACAAGCTTCATCACCGGTACGGGATTGAAGAAGTGCATGCCGATAAAGCGACGCTGACGTTCGGGTGTGGTCGCGGTCATCATCTGGGTAATCGAAAGACTGGAAGTATTCGATGCAAAGATTGTCTCAGGCCGGCAGATCTGGTCCAGCCGCGAGTAGGTCTTATGCTTTTCGTCCATGCTCTCGATGATCGCTTCGATTATCAGCTCAGCATCATTCAGGTCTTCGAGTTTGGTGCTGCCGCGCAATCTCGCTGTAATCTGGTCGCTGGCTTCGCGCGAGAGCTTGCCTTTCTCGACTGACTTCGCAAGTTGTTTCTTGATTCCATCGAGACCCTTCGTCAGTAACTGGTCCGAAACTTCTACGACGGTGACGTCGCGATCCGCCTGCGCGCAAACTTGTGCGATGCCCGAGCCCATCAACCCGCAGCCCAGTACACCGACCTTGTTTATTTTCATGAGACGCGATCTCCAGTGTTTGGTCGACCGGCAGACTGTTTCCGCTACGAAACTCTATCAATTAGGCTGCCGAAATCCACCAGCTAGGTTATACAGCGACGGATGTTTTCTCAACCTCGACGGCTGCGTGCGGTTCAATGATGACAAGACCACCTCTAGGTCCGGGTTGACGCGCTTGACTCGATTTGCGGAGAATCTGCTGAACCACAGAGGCCCAGTTGCACACATACCTTCAGATCACGAGAGGTCGAATGAGAATTCCTGAAACTGTCCGAAGGCTTTCAAGGCAAGCGGCATTCGCATTCATTGCATGGGCATTGGCTGTTCCGTCAGTTGCTTCAAGCGTAGTCGCGGGCGCGCATCGGGCCGCGTCGCCGCAGGAAAAGAACGAAGACAAGAAGAGTGAGGCTTTCAAGATTCAGAAGCTGACTCAGGGTCTTGGACTGTACGCGATTGGACCGGTGTCTCCGGATGGAAAGTCTGTGTTGTTGCTGGCTCAAAAGCCGCAGCAGAGTCCCAATCTGTATCTGATGAATCTGACGGACCACTCGATTCGACCGCCGCTTACTGCCTTGAAATGGGGTGTGAGCAATCCCGCATGGTCTCCGGATGGGCAAATGATCGCGATGGCCGGCGCCAGTGAAGTTGCCGCGTTCCCGGAGATCTATGTGCTCGAGCTCACCAGCGGAAAGATGCGCCAGTTGACCAGGAACGCATTCAGCGACAAGGAGCCGGTGTTTACGCCTAATGGCAAGAAGATTCTGTACAGTTCTGATGAGAGCCCTCTGCCCGACGCCGCTTTTGGAATCCTGCACGTCGCGGCAATGCCGGTTGGCGGAGGCAAAGCTGAGTACTTTACGGACGATGAAGCTTCTTCGCTGCTCCCCGGAATATCTGCCGACGAGAAATCTGTACTGCTGGTGAAGGTCAGCGACGCTACGGGGCGTCATTCGCTTTGGCAGTATTCGTTCGAAGGCAAGCCTCTCCGAGATCTTACCGAGACGAAGTTCGCGCGGATCCGTTCATACCGAGTCATCAAGGGGACGCAGACGATTGTTTTGTCGGCTCAGGAACAGGCCGAACAACAAGACCAGGTATATCTACTGGATTCCGGGAGCGGTAAGATCACTGAGCTTCCGGACCCCGACCTAATCAAAAGGAATCCGTCGGTATCACCGGACGGCAAGCTGATTGTTTTTCTTGGCGCCGCTCGAAACGGAGCACAGTTATTCTTGTACGACATTTCGAGCGGCGAGCTGAAGCAGCTCACTCACAAGGGCTTTAATAACCATACTCCGGTGTTCGCTTCGAACACCACGATACTGTTTGGGTCCGATCGTGAGAAGGAAGACAACAACGAGCTGTATCTGCTTGATCTCGAGCAGCAGTCGGAGGAAAAGAAGAAGAGGTGACGAGCGGAGGAGGGACGCGGAGAGGAGGGAATTGGCGAATGGGCGACACTGACAGGCTCATCGCGTCGCCGCGTCTCCTACTTCTTTCGAAGCTCCGCGGCACGCTTATACTCACGATTTGCTTCTTCGGTGAGGCCCGCACTGAAAAGTGCGTGACCCAGCTTTGTGTGCAGGTTGTCGTCGTTGGGCTTGATTTGAATTGCCTTCCTGAAGGACTCCGCCGACTCGGACCACTTTTGCCTTGCGAAGTATTCATCGCCAAGCGTCTCGAGGATCGCGGCGTTTGAAGGGTCAAGCTCGGCTGCCTGACTCAGTTCGGACATCGCAGATTCGTTTTGGCCAGCTCGATAGAGCAAAGCCAAATTGTAGTGAGGCGCCGCATATTTCGGATCCATCTCGATGGACCTCTTGAATGCGCGTTCAGCCCGCACGTTCTCGAGCCGCCCGAGATACGTCAGACCCAACGCGTTGTCGACCGCGGCGATCTTTGCATTCTGCAATTGTGCGAGGGCCTGTTCGGCCTCGTCATAGAACTGAAGAGCTATCAACGCCTCCGCTGCACTTAGCTTCTCGAGCGCAGCTATATCGCCGGTCGCTCCGATTTGCCTGGCTCGCGACAACATTCTGCCGGCCCGCTTAAAGTCATCTACTCGGTCAGCGATGTTGTCCGAGCGTACATCTGCGACGACAGCGTCGCGACCGGCCTTCACCAGAGCCTCTGATAACTTCGGTCTGAGCCTGGAAACTTCAGCGGCGCTTCCCGGATCAACCGTGAGGCGCTGGTATAAGTCCCACGCACTCGAGCCTGGCGGGTCAACCAGGCGGTTCGCTGCGATTGCCTCTTCGACTTTGAAAATCAACGGCGACGGAGCAGCCGCGCTGCTGGTGGTGCTCTCGGGCACCGCGATCGCAGGTGGCGCAGGTTGAGTTCGCGCCGGAGCCTCTGAAACAGAGGAAACGGCGGGAGGCGTTGATGACGCGCGCGCAGGACGTGAAGGCTCCGTTGGAAGCGTCGCAGACGACGGCAGGTCAGAGCGCGCGGATACCGGCGCTGGCTCCGGCGAGCTGACCGCAGCCGAAGGCGGGTTTGGTGGTGGAGCAGTGCTCCTCGCCGTATCTGCGGGAGGCTCCTTTGTTTGCGCCTTTGAGTTGGTTCCTCTCCCCGAGCTTGTTGTACGAGGCGCCGCGGCATCTGCAGCCGAGTTTCGGTCGCTCACACTGGAAGACGGCGGCGTCTCGGTGTTGCGTGCGGCAGGGCTGCTGACTTCGCCATCTCGACGTTCAGCCGGTACAGGAGAGTCAACCGGTTTGGATGGCTGAGCTTCTCGTTTCGGCCGACGGGTGTTCGGTGCGGCGCGCGTGGTTCTCGATTTCACGGGCGAGTCAGGTTTCTCGGAGGGCGCCGTTGTTGTATTGCTCGATGGCAAGTCTTGTCTTGTCGCACTCGCAAGCTGACCTCTAGAGTTTGGCAACGACGGGAACTCTATTCGTTCGAGTGGCCCCCCGCTCTTCCAAACGTGCTGTCTACCCGACGAGTCCTGGCTCAAGAGGGGGCTGATCCTGTTGAACCAGTCTTCTGCATTTTTGCAAACGCCGCTGTACGCGAGATCCACGAGGTGGCGCGTGAAGGCTCCGTGTCCGCCCCAGCGCTGACCTTCGCGTGAGTACTCGCCGGGGCTGTTTGCGAGGATTGCAACCGAGCCGTTTCGAGCAGCAGCCAGATCGGAAAACGCTCGAGTGAAGGATGCTGCTGCCTGCGGGTTAGAGTCGGGATCAAAGAAGTCACGCCTCATCGCATCGGCAATCACCAGAACCTTGCCGGCACGCACTCGTTTCTTCAGTGCCTGTTCGATGTCAGAAACCGAGAGCGCGGTCGAGTAGGGATCTTTGGAGTCGGAGTCGGCTCCAAGAAGGTAAGCTTCACCAAATTGGTCCTCGAAAAATCCGTGACCAGAAAAAAAGAGGATCACCGTATCGGACTCGACCGCCTGAGCCAGCCAGTTTCCGATGGCGGATTTGATTGCCGCGGTTGTTGCCTCGGCTCCGATCAGAACCCTCACGCGTTCTCGAGGCACTCCTGTTGTTTGAAGGAGTTCGGCAAAGAACGATGCATCGCGATCCGCGAACTGTAGCTGTTGTCCCCCCGGGAGCTTCGGGTATCTAGAGATGCCCACGACCACCGCGCGAATTCCCGGTGCCGTTCGTGCAGGCTCCGCGGCGTTGGAAGTCTGCGAGGAAGCAGGTGCAACCAGAAAGAGAGGGAGGAGAAGAACAGCAAGATGAAGCGGACGCGATTTCATGCTCGGCAGAAGGGAAAGGGCGCAACCTTCTAGCCTTGGGTTAGAAGTCTGCGCCCGTATTGTTTCAAAGTACCAGTCAGCGAGCCGGCGACAAGATCGCCATGTTGATTGGACTATTTGAAGCTGGCCACCGCCGCGGATTCGTCGTCAAAGGTCTCGAAGACAGTGAGCAGCTTGGTAATCGTAAGCAGGTCCTGGATTTTCTTAGTCTGATTCAGGAGCTTAAGCTGGCCGCCATTATTGTTTGTCGTGGTATAAGAGCTGACCAGTTCACCGATTCCCGAGCTATCGACATAGGAGACGTCGCCGAGGTTAAGTAGCAATTTTTTTCTTCCCTCGTCGAGCATTTTGCGGACCGTCTCTCGCAGTTGGACGCTGCCCTCACCAATCGTTATCTTGCCCGAAAGGTCTAGTATCGTTACCTCGCCCACCTGCCGGTCCTTTATTACTAGATTTGCCATTGCAACTTCTCCTTTTTTCGTCGTCTGAGTTTGAACTAGGTTGAACGCATTAGCTTCTTCATTCGTACCAGACTTCCACCCTGCGGGTGGATCGAGTGCTCTACTTCGTCCATGAACGTCCGCATATAAAAGATGCCGCGACCGGTCGGGTTCAAAAGATTGTCGGTTGCGGTCGGATCAGGAAGCTGTGAAGGATCGAACCCCGCTCCATAATCGCGGATGTATACCGTCAAGCACTCCTTCTCCTGTACAAAGCGAACATCCACTTGTTTCTCCGGTGAGTGTTTGTTGCCATGCATTATCGCATTTATTACAGCTTCATGAACTGCCAGTTCTATCCAACTCGCATCGTCTTCCTCAAAGCCCATCTTGGACGTAATGTCTTTGGTGACCGACGAGACCAGATCAACGAATTCGAGTTTACTGTCGATTGAGAGCTCGATGGTCTCTGTCATCGGCGAGCGAGGTGCCTTTCAAAATAGCCTGTTTGCATGATTCGGTGCAACGCGCTGTGCAACGCGTTAGGTGGTCACAGGGCGCGTAATTGTGTAACATGCCGCAAGTTGCGATGTCAAGATCGGCAAAAGTTAAGGGTCCCACAACTATCAAAGGCTCACTCTCAGTCCCCGGAGATAAGTCTATCTCTCATCGCGCAGCACTCCTCGCA
Organism: Blastocatellia bacterium; assembly: GCA_035315885.1. Taxonomy (GTDB): domain Bacteria; phylum Acidobacteriota; class Blastocatellia; order UBA7656; family UBA7656; genus DATFXM01. The sequence goes on along the minus strand of DATFXM010000194.1, from coordinate 21,153 downwards.
TCGCTCGCAAACGGAACGTCCACCATCAAAGGCTACTCGTCGGGCGCCGATTGCGCGGCTACTCTCGATTGCCTTAGACGCCTGGGTATCACCACCGAAATCGGCAACGGCACGCTCAACATAAATGGCAAGGGAATGACCGGGTACGGCGCTTCCATCAACCCCGCGATCCTCGACGCGGCAAATTCCGGCTCCACTATGCGAATGATCAGTGGAGTCCTTGCCGCTCAGCCGTTTGTCTCGATCATCGATGGAGACGCAAGTCTGAGACGTCGCCCGATGAATCGAATCATCGAGCCTTTGAGACTCATGGGCGCGGAAATCGTCGCGAGAGACACCTCGTTTCCACCGCTCACCATCACCGGCACCAGACTTCGATCTATCGAATACTCGAGTCCAGTCGCGAGCGCGCAGGTGAAGAGTTGTGTGTTGCTCGCCGGACTGTTCGCGCAGGGACGCACTCGCGTCCGCGAGCCGTATCAGTCTCGAAATCATACCGAGCTCATGCTTCCTGCGTTTGGAGTGAAGGTTCAACAAGACGACGACTGGATCTCGGTGGAGGGCCCCGCTGAACTACTGCCTGCGAGTTACACGGTGCCCGGCGACATGTCTTCGGCAGCATTCTTTGCTGCCGCGGCAGCGATGCTGCCCGGATCGGCGCTGGAGATCCGAGACGTTAATCTCAATCCAACTCGAACTGCACTGCTGGAAGTCCTGGAGCAGCTCGGGGCAAAGATTGAGCGCACCAATCTGAGCACCATCGGCGGCGAAACAAACGGAACGATCAGCGTCTCATCGGATGGACTCCGAGCTGAAACGGGCGGAACAATGATTCGAGGGCGGATCATTCCGAAACTCATTGACGAGCTTCCGATGCTCGCGGTGGTAGCTACGCAGACTGAGGGAAGAATCGAAATTCGCGATGCGAGGGAGCTTCGCATCAAGGAAAGCGATCGAATAAGAAAGATCATCGACTGCATACGAGCGCTCGGAGGCCGAATCGAAGAATTCGATGACGGATTTGCAATCGAGGGCCCTCAGAAACTGAGAGGCGCCCGTCTGGACTCGGCGGGCGACCATCGAATCGCGATGGCGTTCTCCGTAGCGGGGCTTGCGGCGTCGGGCAGTACGGAGATAGTCGACAGTGAATGCGTAGCGGTCTCGTTCCCGGAGTTCTATGACGTACTCAAAACGTTGGTCGTGAGCGATGCAGCGTAAAACAATTTCACGAACCGAGCGATCCGGTGGCTGATCACATTTTCTTAGTTGGATTCATGGGGGCAGGGAAGTCGACTGTCGGAGCTGAGCTGGCACGAAAACTATCCAGACGTTTCTACGATCTTGATCAGTTGATTGAACAGTCGGCGGGCACAACCGTGGCCCGAATATTCGAAGCGGCCGGCGAGTCAGAGTTCAGGCGCCTGGAGCAGGAAGCGGTCGCGCGTTGCGACGCGCTTGAGCCGTCTGTAATCGCCGTGGGCGGCGGTGCGTTCGTTTCGCAGATCAACCGCGAGGCGATGCAGCGCAGTGGAGTCAGCGTCTGGCTTAACTGCCCTCTTGAGACTTGTCTTGCGAGAATACGCGGCGATGCGGGCCGTCCGAAGCTCGGTGCAGACAGTGCTATGAGAGAGCTTCTGGCTAAACGCATTTGCTTTTATGCGAAGGCAGACCATGTCATTGAAACGGGTGATCTGGATGCTACGGCGGTGGCTGACAAGATCGTCGCGATCCTCGGCTCCTGAATCGTCCTCGCAAACCCGCAGCGACTTTCAATCGATCTTTTCTATTGAGCATCCCGGTTCGACCAATACCGTCTTGAACGAGGACAATCGGACCAGGCCAGGCTTGGCCTTTGGCGGCTTCGAAACAAATTTTCGCCTCGTATAGTGCACGGCCACCTTGGGTGAGCGCTTTGCATGCGAGTTGAGAGCCGCGATTTCAGCAGCTTCCGTCACCGTCCGATGGGGCACTTCCTTTCTTTGGGGATTTCGAATCACGACATGAGAACCGGGATAGTCGGCGGCGTGGAGCCAGACGTCTTCGGAGTTTGAGACTCTGAAGGTTATCGCGTCGTTTTCGCGATCGTTGCGTCCTACGATGATTTCGAACCCGTCGCTTGATCTGAATCGGCGGCCAATCGCAGTGCGTCCCTTCTCAACTTTTCGTTTGTTTCCGGTGGCCGCTCTTGCGATCAGTGATATCGGCAGTCCCGCCGCCTCAGCGCTCCGGACAACCCGGGCGAGCGTTGACTCGCAAGGCTCCGCATCAACCGCTTCCAACAATCCACGGAACAGCTCAAGTTGACTCCGCAGCTCGTTGCTGCGTGTCTCGATCGCCACGACCGCGCGATTTGCCTTTTTGTACCGCTCGAAGTAGCTCTCCGCCGCCTGCTGAATATCCGCCCCCTCCGGCATCTCTATCGCTATCTCACTTTGAGAAGGATCATAGTAGTCGATCACCATCGCGTTCTGGCCAATGACTCGTGCAGTCGTTATGTTGGCTAGCAGAAGCTCGCCTTTCCGCCTGAGCAAGGCAGGGTTTTCAAACCGGTTTTGGTCTGAGCTGATACCAGCCAGCGCAGATTCCAAGCGAGTGATCTCTCTGCGAAGTACGCGACGTGTTTTTTCGAGTGCATCATTAAACTCTTGTGCTCGCCGGCGCGCCGAAACGAAAGCTCGGGCAGCTTCCGAGAGACTCTCGAATTGACGCCGGTTGAGACTTTGTCCAACCTCGAGGTCGATATGAGATAGAAGAAAATCGGTACGAAGGTCGGATTGTCGCGTGCCCGCTTCCTCGAGAGGCAGGCGCGAATAGACGACAGGCACTGGCGACTTTTCAAATAAGTCACTGACCAGAGTTCGGACTGCATCTGCCAAGCCAACCGTTTTCGAACGTGCGATCAGTTCGCGCTTCATCAAGGGACTTATGTTCGAGGACCCGCCACCGGCCGCGAGATGTTCGAGGGACGACAGTCCTCGTGCCGCCAAACCTCGAAACGCGAGTTCGTCGCGGTCGGGATTTCCTTCCTCGAACTCGAACGTTGTACGGTCGGTGCGATACATCGAGGCCAGGACGGTAAACGCGGCATCGCACAAGTACGCGTTTGCGGTACGGCCGGCGAACTCCAGAATCAGATTGAAATTCTGCGTAGACCCAGACAAATCGCCGGATTCAAACTCGATGCGTACGACTCTGTCGCCGGCAGTCTTGGCGATCTTGCCGATTCTGGAGTCGGAGATGTGTTTTCGAAGCAGAGCTACAAATGGCGAGACGGAGCTTTGACTCCGCGTACGCTTCGAGTCGATAGGCGCGAGGAACATCGCCGGGAAGCTGCGATCCAGATCCAGGACTAGCTGCGAGTTATCTCGCCCGCTGACTTCGACTCGCACTTGCGTGTCGACTGACCGTATCGCGCCGACTCTGCGTCCCGATAGCGCGGGGGCAAGCTCGCGAGTCAACGCACTCAGGTAGAAGTTCTCCACTTCGCCATCCTACCTGATTTGATTTCGACTGCAATTGATTTGGAAAACGTCGAAGTCCGGTTCAAAAGTCGCGAGCGACCAGCGTACCGGAGATGAGGTCGTGCCAGCCCCGTCGTTTCCTATTCACGAGCGCCCAGCCAAAACCGATCGCCGCCGGTGCGAGGGCGAAATAGTACCCGAATGTGCGAGCGAGCGCGCGTCCTGGAGAAACGCTTTCAAAAGTGTTGGCGTTGACGACCCTGGTGTTGGTAAGCATCATCCCGAAGGTCTTGCCGCAGAGCGCCTGAGTGACTACGAGATAGAAAAAGGACATGATGACCGTGATCAACGCTGCTGAGACCTTGGCCTTGAGCGTCCCAAAGCCTCCGCTGGTGCTGATCAATATCATGAACGGTGCGGTGCTCAAGGCAATCACCAGCATGTCTACAACTGCTATGACAAAGTGAACCGCGAGAGTGGGACTTTCGTTCTTTGCAAATTCCGCGGCGAGTTTTCGATCGACTTTCCTGATTTCTGCTTCGAGATAATCGCAAGGCTCGATTTCATCGGCGATGAGCAGCGTTTCGGGTTCGATGACTGCTGCCTTCGGGTGTTCGATGGGAGATGCGATCGGCGCAGGCGCGGGTGCTGGAGCTGCTTCGACTTTGACTTCGAGAAGCTTCGCGTTGAGTTGGGTACTCGGCCGAGCGAAATGAACGTCTCGGCGAGTCTCCGCTCGGGCTTCCACGCTTTCTTCAGTCCGCAAGCTCACTCGCTCTGCCGCCTTCGGTTGCGGCGGCTCTTCTGGTCGCGCGGGGATGCGCGGCGGTGCGGGTGCTTCGATCCGGATGTCGGTTCGGGCCTCGAAACGTGTATCTGCAAAAGGTTCGGGACGCGCGTCGCTTAGTGGTTCAAGCTGTGGTTCTGGGCGCGTCTCGACTCGGGCTTCCAGGGCTCGGGCGGTCGCTTGCCGGTCGCTCACCACAAACGCATTCGAAGGTCGAGAGATCGCGGGGTCCACCTTCAGCGCGGCAATTCGGCTGGCGTTATCGTTCGCCCGCCGCACACGATTCAATGCGGCCTCGACGATTACGTCGCTGGTGCGGCTCTGTGGTTCGTGCGCCGGTTTTTCGGCCGGCAGCATCGGCTCAAACTGAAGTTGTGGATCGGCAGATGGTTCACTTGCAAGAGAAGGATCTCTGGCGAGAGTTGGTTCTCTTGCGGGAGATGGTTCTCTTGCGGGTGCGGCGCCGGTGGCGGTGGTGACTCCGGCAGTCTCGCTTTCGGCCAGACCGGAGATGGCGCGTTTGGCTCGCACCGCGCGGACACGCTCACTGAGCTCAGCTCGCCAGGCGGGGACCGAAGTTGGTTCCTGCGTTGTAGCGGAGGAAGATTCGTGTCGGGCGCGTCGAGGGAATTCGATTAATCGTGATTCGGGTGCCGCTGTGATTCGTTTGGCTGAAGCGGAGAGACGGTGGCAACGAGGACAACGGCTTACATTTTCGGCGAACTCATGCCCACAACCTGGACACTGCATCTTGGATGTACCTCAAGGATTGGGGGCCTCCTGGTGACCGGGCGATACTAACAGAATCAGACAAAAACGGTCAACCCCAAATGTTGCGCTAAGACGCGTAGAATACCGCAAGATGACGTGTGTGGATGCAAGGTTTCGAGTTTCGAGTTCAGGGTTTCGGGTTCGGTTTTCAGTGGGTCAGAGGCAGTAGGCAGTAGGCAGTATGCAGTAGGCAGTATGCAGTGAAGGATATGGCGGTAGACGCAGCGCAGCATCCAATTACGATGCTGCGAAAGCAAACTGCCTACTGCCTACTGCCTACTGCAGTTATTCTTTCGCTGCGGCCTTTCGAGAGGAGCCGCCCGGTGTCTCTGCTGGCGGCTCTTCTTCGGCCCCAGACTGAAGCCCGATGGCCTTGCGCACTTCGGATTCGATTCTCCGCGAAATTGTCTCGTCCGTCTTGAGTGTGTTCTTCGCGTTTTCGCGACCCTGACCGAGGCGCTCACCTTTGAAACTGAACCACGCCCCACTCTTCTCGACGATCTTGTTTTCCACTGCCAGGTCCAGCAGGTCGCCTTCTTTGGAAATTCCCTCGCCGTACATAATGTCGAATTCCGACTCCTTAAATGGCGGAGCGAGTTTGTTCTTGACCACCTTGACCTTTGTTCGGTTTCCGACCACGGAATCCCCATCTTTAATAGAGCTGGTGCGGCGGATCTCGAGGCGGATCGATGAGTAAAACTTCAGGGCGCGCCCGCCGGTGGTGGTTTCGGGGTTGCCGAACATCACGCCGATCTTCTCGCGGATCTGGTTGATGAAGATAAGGCAGGTGTTTGAACGCGAGACTACCGCGGTCAGCTTTCTGAGCGCCTGAGACATCAGTCTGGCCTGAAGGCCGGGCAACGAGTCACCCATCTCTCCGTCCAGCTCTGCCCTGGGAACGAGTGCTGCGACCGAGTCCACTACCAGTACGTCCACGCCTCCGGATCGGACAAGGGCTTCGGCGATTTCAAGGGCCTGTTCGCCGGAATCCGGTTGCGAGATGAAAAGGTCGTCAACATTGACGCCGAGTTTCTCGGCATATTGAGCGTCCATCGCGTGCTCGGCATCTATATATGCCGCCACGCCGCCGCGTTTCTGGGCTTCCGAGACGATGTGAAGCGCCAGCGTAGTCTTTCCTCCGGATTCTGGTCCGTAGATCTCAACAATGCGTCCGCGAGGGACACCCCCAATGCCTATTGCGGCGTCCAGGCTCAAGCAGGAAGTTGAGACTGCGGGTATATCCACCACTCGCTTTTCGCCGAGTCTCATTATCGAGCCTTTTCCAAACTGCTTTTCGATGTTCGCGATAGCTATATCAATAGCGCGGTTACGTTCGGCCCTCTCGTCTGCCATTCGTGCGGGTCTCCTTGTAGGTATGTAAAGAGCGGACAGCAGAGTATACACGCCGTCATAATTGTCGGCAATTTCGTCCCGGCTTCTCGTTCATGACTTCTTATGCCTTGTTTGTTGTTTTTTTCTTTAGAGCAAGTGGGTTCGATCAAATGGATTCCAGCGAAGGGGTCATTGGAACGTCAATTGATGACCGGACGTATGTGGGGATACGGCTCCGCAAGCGAGGAGCGGATGCCCTTGATGGCATAGGAATTGATTAGCCATGGAGGCTATGACGGGCAAAAGAAAGTTAATTGAAACATTATTGCTGGAGGCGCGTGAAAGCGGTTAATCCCGATTAGACAAAACGCTTTCGGGATCGGTACAGAGTCTAAGGATGTTGGAGTTGACACGTAAGGGGTAAGGACAATGGCGAAAAACATACAGAACAGAAATCATACAGCTAAGGCTGCAACAACGCTGGATGATCCTAATGACCTGAAAATGGCCGTTCGTGACGGATTATCGACGATGGACATTCAGGAGCGTTCAGCCTTTATAAACGACCTTGAATCCGAGATGGTGCGGATAAACCTGGATATCAGGTCTTACCTGGTGCCTCTTGGGATTCCCGGCCGCAGCCCTGAGGACTTGACGCCAACCGAGGTCGGACACCTCGTAAGGTTCCTGAAATTAAACGTGCCTCAAGCGATGCGTGCAGTTGAACGCGCAATGTCGCGTCATAGCGCGTTTGGAACCGAGCCGCGAGGGTCGGGCGATCGCCTCGCCGCTTAGAGTGCACAATTTAAAGATCTTCATAACCGGCCCGCCTCGCGCTTCCGCTAGAGGCGGGCCTTTGGTTTTTACAAATTGTTTCAAGTTTGATGCTTTTTAAAGCGACTCGCGCTGCTGTAGAATCTAGCTCCTGCGTCAGGAGTGCATCCCGCGCTTAAGACGCTCCATCTTGATGCATCTCTCACGTCATACCGCTGTTGTACTTTTGCTCGTCGTAGGACCCTGCTTCGGCCAGACTCCTCAAAAGGCGGGTCGTTCCTCTCAGGAGTCAGCTTCTGCCCGGCGAGCACAAGTCCTCGCGTCGCTTCGTCCTGACGACCCCGAAACCGCAGCGGTGGTCAAGAACGCGCTCGCCGATCCGGACTGGTACGTCCGAGCGACCGCCGCTCGAATGCTTGCCCGCATAGGCGACAAGTCGTACGCCGAACTCTTGTTGCCACTTCTGTCCGACTCAAGTTGGCTCGTCCGCGAGCAGGCAATTGATTCACTCGGTACCCTTGCGGGCATACGAGACGCCGTGGGAAGCGTTAAGGCCCTGGGAGACAGTGACGTCTACGCTCGAGCCTCCTTGATCCGGGCCCTTGGCAGGGCACCCGACACCGCTGCGACAGCCGCCGCCGGTCTGCTCATCCCGACCTTGAGCGATCCCGAGCCGCTCATCAGAAAATCCGCCGCCTTGTCCCTGGGCGACTTGAAGTCCTCAAAGTCGGTCGACGCGTTAATTGGGCTTCTTAAAGACGAGGACCAGAGCGTTCGGCGAGCCGCTGCGCGGTCGCTCGGTAAGATAGGCGAACGCCGTGCGCTTGAGGCTGTACTTGCTGCGGACAAGGAACCTTACGATTGGGAGTTCGCTGCTGCAGCATGCCGCCTGGGAGATTTCTCCAAACTGGAACGGCTAAAGGCGGCCGCCGGCAGTGACTACGCCGACCGGCGCTTTAGTGCCGTCCAAACGTTGATTGAGCTGCGCGATCAGCGCGTGCTCGACATTTTGAAGCCCCTCACAAAACCCCCCGCCACTTCAAACGAGACTTCCGAATCGTTGGCGGTTCGACGAACGATAGCCGAGGGTCTGGGATCATTCAGCGGCGATCAAGCGCGCACCGTGCTTATAGCGATGTTGGACGATCCGGCGCCCGCGGTCCGAGTAGCAGCCATTTCATCTCTGGGAAAAGTGAACGCAACTTCTCAAACCCCGGACTCGAGCGCAGAGGACGCGATCGTAAAGGTGCTTCAACGAGACGAAGTTCCCGCAGTGATAGGCGCCGCTCTGGACGTCGTGCCGTCACTCAATCGTAGCAGCGTCACTGACTCACTGCTTGCAGCACGAGGTAAAGACGGGAAGCTTCCGCCCAATGTCGCCCGCGGATTGTCCGCTGTAGGAGTCACGACGGAGAGTCAGGTCTCCCGCCTTTCCGATCCGGACCCGGAATCGCGGATCATGTCCATTCAACGATTGGCGCGATTGGGAGACCCAGCTGCGTTGAAGCCTTTAACCGAACTGCTTTCTTCCGACAAGGATCTGCGAGTCAGGGTGAAAGCTGCCGAAGCGCTTGCGGAGTTGGGCGACAAGAGAGCGGTTGAACCGTTGATGTCGGCGGCGGCTGCCGATTCTCCGGATCTTCGCTCCGCGGCGGTGGGTGCCCTGGGTAAACTCGGCGATCACACCAGCGTCGATGCGTTGTTTACCGCCGCTCATGACGACAATGCGGGAGTCCGGTCGGCGGCGGTCTCTTCGTTGTCGCTCATGGGTATATCGGTCGATCGAGTCGCGGCCGACTTGTCAAACCCCAACTGGCAGGCTCGAAGCGCGGCTCTCACCACGCTCGAGCGGCTTGGGGATAGGAGCGCCACGCCCGCGGTGGTTCGGGTGTTGGCAGCCGATGAAGACCCGCGCGTACGGGGCGAGGCCGCCCGAGCGTTGGGAGCGCTCGGCGATCAATCCACGACTGACGTACTGTTGCGCGCACTCTCCGATCAAAGCTCGGAGGTTCGAGTGCAAGCCGCGACGTCGCTCGGACGCCTGAAGTCTGTTGGAGCGGTTCCAGCGCTCAGCAACCTGCTCAACGATCGCGATCAGCGAGTCAGCATCGCCGCAGCTGAAGCCCTTGCGCGAATGCGAGACGGCAAAGCTACGCGAGTGCTGATCGACGCCCTGTCCAACTCCGATGGAGCGGTTCGGGCAAGAGCCGCTCACGTCATTGCCCGAGTGTCCGCGGAGAAGCCTCTTGAGGAGGCTGCGAGCGCGCTGGCCCGCGCAGTCACCGATCAGGATGCGGTCGTCCGGTATTATGCGGTCGAAGCTCTCAGCACACTCGGTTCAAAGGCGGTCCCTTATCTCATCGAAGTGCTGAAGACGCCGCGTCAGTCGGACAGGGACCGCGCGGCTCGAGTCTTATGGCGAATCGGTGCGCCATCGGTTGAGCCGTTGATCGCTATCGTGCAGGACAGAACGTCTACACCTGAGATGCGTGCGTCGGCGGCTTACGCGCTTGGCGTGATTGGGGACAGTCGAGCGGTCAAGAGTCTCGCGTTGCTGTTGCGCGATGAGAGGTATTTTGTTCGGCAGGCCGCCGGCCGCGCCCTCAGTTTAATCGGCGAAGCTGCGTTGTCGCAGTTAATGGAAATGGCCAACTCGAGCACGATTGCGGTCAGAGAATCCGCAATCGAGGCACTCGGCAGTTTTTCGTCGCCGAAGGCTATCAATCGAGTAGTCGAGGCTCTTCGCGAGCCGAATGCAAACGTTCGTGCGGCAGCCGTCCGCGCGCTTGGAGACAGCGGAACCGAGCTTGCGGTGACCGAGCTTTCAACGCTTTTGCGAGACGAATCCAGCCCGTTGCGGTCTCAGGCCGGCGCGGCATTGGCTCGCATTGGAGCGATTGCGGTCCCGTCCCTGATTAAGGCTCTCAGCGACAGCAGGCCATCGGTAAGACAGCTTGCGGCTGAAGCTCTAGGGGACATTGGTTCTCCCGAGGCCGCAGCGCCGTTGGCAGATTTGGTTCGACGCGATACTTCGGGGGCAAGGCTGGAGGCGGTGGAGGCCCTCGGGAAGATCGGAGACAAGTCGGCGTTGTCGACGCTTCTTGGCCTCTCAAAGTCACCCTCGGTCCCGCTCAGGAAGAAAACGATCGCGGCACTGGCCCGTTTTCGAACCCCGGAAGTGGCCGAGGCGCTGATGTTCTCTCTTTCCGACACGGACGAAGAGGTCCGGTTCGCCGCGGCCGGTGGGCTGGGAGAGGTAGGCGACGAACGAGCCATTCCGGCCCTCGAAAAACTCGTTGATCGAGACCCTAGCTCCGATGTACGCTCGGCGGCTGCACAGTCGATCGAGAGGCTTCGCAGCCAGACCTCTCGTAAGCAGTCGCGACAATGATTGGGAATTGACAACGGTTCGATGAAAAACAAAGCTCTTGCAGTCTTGATTCTCCTGTCGAGCGCGGTCCTGGTGGCCTGTGGCAATCGTAAGGCGGCCCCAGAGACCGGCAAGAACATGAACTCAAACGCCGGCGCAACCGCATCAGCACCGTCGAGTGGGGCCCAGGCTCCTCCTTCGCCCGGCGCTCCAGCTCCAGCGCAGGAGGAGAAGGATCGCGCGCCCCGGCTGGCAGGGACTTACGTGGTCTCCGAAGTTCAACGAGGGGGCGTTGTCAGTCTTTTCACCCAGCGAAAGACATTCATCACTTTTTTCCCCGATGGTACTTACGCACGAGTTTCCAAAAACGGCAAAACGACTTATCACAGCGATTCGGGGAGCTATCGAACCGAAGGCGACAGCCTCATTCTAAAGATCATGCTGTCTCAGGGTCAGATTTTTCAGCCCGCTCGCGAGGTCAAGCATGCATTTGTACTCGGACAGAACGGCGAAGAACTGACGCTGACCTCGGCCAAGGGAAGCGTGGCTGTCTTTCGAAAGACAACCGAAACGCCGAACTAGTCGGAAAAGAGTTGTGAGTTTGATTTTTATATTTCTGAGACCTAGCTCCTCACTCAATTCCTCTTTTGTCCCGGACTGTGCTTGCGTTATTATTGAACCAAGTTTTTGCGAGCAGATGACAGCCTGCCGCGGCAGTGTCCATGGGGGTGAGAGATGCGCGCCTATGATGGAATCAAGGCGGAGCGAGGGCGCGAGGTTGCGTTAGAGACGCCCGATTTTCTGGAACAAGCCCGTAAGCTGCTTTCAAGAAGTATCCCGATACAGCTTCGAATGAGTGGCGGAAGCATGCGCCCTGCGATTGAGGACGGAGACATCATTACGCTTGAACCAATCGACGAGGATGCAATCCGGCAGGGCGAAATCGTGCTGTATCGCACCAGACTCGACACCGCGGTGATTCACCGTGTGGTAAGGATCGAGAAATCATCCTCCGACAAGGCGATCATCACGAGGGGTGATGGTGCGTTACAGAACGATTTGCCGGTTCCGATTCATCGAGTGCTGGGTCGGGTCAGAACGGTTGAGAGAGCCGGGCAGCAAGTGGCGATGGAAAAGCCACAGCGGTCTTTGAAGGACCGTTTCCTGGGTTGGTTTCGGCGTCTCAGAGCGTGATCACGGCGCGATTCGGTTCGAGCTAAGCAGTACGATCAGCAGAACCCCAAGGGCGATTCTGTACGCAACAAACGCATATGTTGTGTGACGCTGAAGGAACCGCAACAAGAAAGCTATCGAAGCGTATCCTGAGACTCCCGCTACTATAGTCGCCACCACGATTTGAAGCCAACCGTGTCCGATCGAGTGCAGCGCCTTGGGAAGCTCCAACAGTCCGCTAGCGGCCACCGCCGGAATCGAAAGAAGGAAGGAGAATCTGGCGGCGGTCTCGCGCTTAAGGCCTGAAAACAGTCCACCGGCTATCGTGCTCCCCGATCGCGAAGAGCCGGGCACCAGCGCAAACACCTGCGCGCACCCGACAATCACGGCGTCGCGCGTTGCAAGATGTTCGAAGTCGTGTCTTTGCCGGCCTACCATCTCAGCTATCGTCAGAACTATCGCAAGGCCTATCAGACTTCCAGCGATCACCCGGAGATCCTTGGTCAGCGCGCCCTCGATTTGATGTCTAAACAGAAGTCCCACCAGTCCGACCGGAACGGTCCCGATGATGATCAGCCAGCCCAGCTTCGAATAGAGCTTGTGCTCTTCGGTTGCATCGGTCTTTTTGAACCTTGCGAGATTTGCCGACACAAATCCTGCGACGATTTTTATGAGGTCTGACCAGAAGTAGGCAAAGACTGCGATAAGAGTTCCGAGTTGTATGACCGCGATGAACGCCGTCCACTGGTCGGGATGCTGCGGGTCGATCAAGCCCATCAGTTTTCCGGCAACAGTCAGATGGGCGGTGCTGCTGATAGGAATGAATTCGGTGAGGCCTTGAATCAAGCCCAAGAGAATCGCGCTGATTATAGACATTCGGGAATAGTAAATGGTGATCAGTGAATAGTAAATAGAGACGCCCGCCACTGAGTTGGTGTTGTCCCGTCTTACTTAATTATGTCTAGCGGGGACAACGCCAACTCACTAGGTCCTCGAACAATTGGTTCACTATTAGTCGCTGAACATTTACTATTAGCAAGTCAATCTTTAGTATTGGTGGCTTATGACACCGCGGAGGTCCCGAATGGACTCAGGCAAGAGTGCTTCCAGCGACCCTTTGATCGTCCTGATCAAGTCCTCACTTTCCGGGAACGGTGCTACGACGTTTGGCCACCTGGTTTTGTACACGTCATTCGGAGTGGTTAGGGGCCGTCCCGGATTTGCGTTTATTCAGGGGTTATTGAATCACGGCGGCGAGCGCCCTGAGATAGAGTTGCCGCCGGAAGTCATCGAGCTGAGTGACGTTTCGGTAGAGCACTATTCGAATCACCTGCCGACGGCAAGCTTCGAGCGGCTATATCTGCGTCTGGACGATGTACAGGGCTTTGCTATCGTCGGCCCCGCGGGGTGATGGGTGAGTCAGCACTCTTCAGCCTGACAAGCGTCTCTATCAGCTCAATCTGATCCACCGGCTTGGTGATGTGACTCTGAAACCCAGCGTCGAGCACTCGACGTCGATCCTCGACACTCGCGTAAGCCGTCACCGCAACTGCCGGAACGTCTCCCCCCTTTTCGCTCGAGAGCAACCGGACCCGCCGGATCAATTCGTAACCGTCTTCGCCCGCCAGGCCAATGTCCGACAGCAGTATGCTCGGCTTCCAATCCTCTACGATCACCAACGCCTCCGCGATCGTAGCGGCTCGCCGAGACTCAGCGCCGTACTGCTCGATCATAGTCTTGATCAAATCGCGAGTGTCCTCGTCATCATCGATGATCAGCACTCGCAACCCTGCCAGGCTCTTGTTCTTCTCGAAACGGATTCCCGAATCGCGCGCACCGTATCTCGGCACCGACCTTGCGGTAAACACATCGATGCTGGTGTCTTCAAGGAACGCCAGCGGAATCTTCACCGTGAAAGTCGCGCCGAAGCCTTTGCCTTCGCTGTCCGCCGAGACCGTACCCCCATGCAGCTCGACAAGATGTCTCACAATCGCCAGCCCCAGGCCCAACCCGCCGTGAGACCGCTTCATCGATGAATCAGCCTGCCGAAATCTGTCAAACACGTACGGCAAAAACTCGGGACTTATGCCCTGACCTGAATCGATCACCCTCAGCTCGGCGTGCCCCTGGATTGGCTTCAACAAGACGTCGATACGACCCTCGGGAGACGTAAACTTAATCGCGTTTGACAGCAGGTTCCATACGACCTGTTGCAGCCGGTCCGCGTCGCCCATTACTATCGAGCCGCCGTCCAATGGCAGGTTCAAATTCAGCTCTACCCGTTTGGCATCGGCGGCGGGCCTGAGAACGTCGGCGGATGCTTCGATGACTCTCTTTAACACCACCGGTTTCAAATCGAGCCCGAGCTTCCCGGTGATAATGCGAGAGGCGTCCAGAATGTCTCCGACAATTCGCGCCAGCGTTCTCGCGTTCCGCTCGATCGTCTCAACCGCATGGCCTGCACGGTTCTCATCAAGCTTCTTCTCGCGCAACAAGGTCGCCCAGCCAAGCATCGCGTTTAGCGGCGTTCGCAACTCGTGCGAGACAGTGGCGAGAAACTCGTCCTTCAATCGATTAGCGGCTTCTGCTTCCGCGCGGACCTCTCGCTCGCGCACCAATAGCTGGGAGCTGAGCCTCTGCGCGCGTTCTGCTTCGACACGCGCCGCCTTCTCACTTGCCAGAAGGACTTCGCGCTCTTTCTCCGCCTGCTTGCGTTCTGACACTTCGAGCAGCAGTTCCGACGCGTGCCGTTGAGCGGCCGCATACAACCGCGCGTTTTCGTACGACACCGCCAACTGCCCGGTCAATGTCATCGCCAGGCGCTCATCCGCTTCGCTGAACTCATCAGACTCGAGTTTGTCTACGAGGTATAACCATCCGATCGTCTGGTCCGACAAGGTAATCGGTGCAGCCAGCAGCGACCGCCCGACTGCGTGACCGGGGAAGGCCCTGGTGATCCGCGCCGAGTCACTCGACGGCAGACGAACTGGCTGCGAACGCGAAAAGTCACTCAACCTTTCGGGATTAATCGCCACGATGTCGCCGCCCGCTGCCGCGGCAACATCCAGCCCGCTTCCGACCAGATGACGCGTCGTTTGCCCCACGCCTTCCAGTATCGTAACGCAGGCACACCTCGCGCCGACAATGTCGCACGCCGCGTCACAGAAGAGCTGCAGCAGTTGTTCAGGCTCGCGTTGCGCGGTCAGTTGTTGTCCAAGCTCGACCAGTTTGCCGAGACGCTGAAAATTTGCGTTCTCGAGCTGAATATTCTTTTCTTTTAGCAACGCGGCCTGTTGCTTGACCTGCTCGGTCTTCTTGAACAGATCCACGAAGACGCTGACTTTCGCCTTCAACGCGCTGGGATCCGCCGGCTTGATCAAGTAGTCAACCGCGCCCAGCGAGTAACCCTTGGCAAGCTCTTCCTTGTCGCCGCTCTCATAAGCGGTCAGGAAAATGATCGGAATGTCGCGGGATTTCTTACGGCCGCGTATTAGTTCCGCGGTCTCCAATCCGTCAATGCCGGGCATGCGGACGTCGAGAAGAATGACCGCGACGTCGGTATTCAGAAGACACTGTAGCGCCTCGTCACCCGAAACCGCTCTGATCAGATTGCGGTCTTCGGCCGCCAGAATCGTTTCCAGAGCCAGCAGGTTGCTCTCGTTGTCGTCAACCAGAAGTATGTTCACCCTGGCCGACTCGAATTGTGTTGACGTAGACATCTAGCCTCTAAAACGACGACAGTTTGTAAGAGCCCTGAGAAAGGTTTGGCTACCGGTTGCATGCCCGGCTCAGAACCTTAGTGACGATCTTCTGGTACACGCCGGAACCCTCATCCAACGTGGCATAGCATCCCTCATGCGGCATCGATCTCATGTTTTCAGTCGCGCCGAGCACAAGAACTCCGAATCGGCTGAGGCTCTCGTAGATCAAAGCGTCCACCCTCTCCTTAAGCGCCTGATTAAAACTGTCAAGCAGGTTGCGGCATACAATAACCTGAAACTCATTGATGGAGCCATCCGTCGCCAGATTGTGCTCTGAAAACACTATCTGGCTCTTTAGACTCGGATCCGCGACCATGCGATTGCCTTTTTTCTTGCAGTAGTCCGCAAACAAACCCTTGCCCCCGGATTTCCCATAATTCGACTCATACTCCTCATAACGAGTAACGGGGAACGTTCCCTTTCGAGCTTCCCTGACCGCCTCGCCGCTCAGGTCCGTCGCGTAGATCCGGCACCTGGAATAGATTTGTTCCTCCTCCAGAAGGATCGCCAGTGAATAGACCTCCTCGCCGGTTGAGCAGCCTGCATACCAAATCCGGACGAACGGATAAGTCTTCAACATCGGCACGATCCGTGAACGAAAAGTTCTATACAGGCCTGCGTCCGAGAACATCGACAACCCGCTTCCCGAAAACGCCCGCAGAAATCGGTCGAGGAAGGGAGGCTCGTGCAGCACCTTCTCCTGAAATCGCGATACGGTCGGAATCCGACCCGCCATCATGCTCTCCCTGATTCTCACTCTGACCGCTCCCGGCTCGTACTGGCGAAAATCGTAGCCATAGTAACGATGCAGACCCTCGAGCAGCAGCTCTATCTCGACCTCTTCCAAACCTGAGTCTGTTTCTTTTGTGCTCATGCTTGCGCTTCTTTGCTTCGATACAGCCACACTCGCAGCAGCGACAAGAGCTGGTCTATATCGAGCGGCTTGGAGATGTAATCAGACGCCCCGGCGTCAATGCACTTGTCGCGATCGGCCTTCATGGCCTTTGCAGTCAACGCGATTATCGGTAAGGACCTGAACTTCTCGATGTTGCGAATGGCTCGCATCGTCTCGTATCCGTCCATCTCGGGCATCATTATGTCCATCAGCACGACATCGATGTCCGAGTTCTCCTGAAGCAGCTTGACTCCCTCACGCCCGTTTTCGGCGTGCCGAATCTCCATCTGATAACTCTCCAGCGCACTGGCCAGCGCGAAGATGTTTCTAACGTCATCGTCGATAATCAGAACTTTTCGGTTCGCAAGAACCGGATCTTCTCGCATCACCTGCTGGATCATGCGCCGCTTGGGTTCAGGCATGTTCGCCTCGACTCGGTGCAGGAACAAAGCTGTCTCTGCAAGCAGTCGTTCGGGGGAATTGGCCTCCTTTACCACGATCGCATCGGCAACCTGCTTCAACTGTGTCTCTTCACGTTCGGTGAGATCCTTGCCGGTGTAGATGATGATCGGAAGCTCAGTCTTTTGAAGCTCGTTCTGAATCCGATCGATGAGCTCAAATCCCGTCATATCAGGCAGCCGCAGATCGAGAACCATACAATCGAACTGTTCGTTGCGAAGCGCTTCCAGAGCCTCCGCCGCGTCGGCCGCCGCCGTAGTTTCCACATCGCCGCCGCTTATCAGCTCAACGATGCTCATTCGCTGCACGGCGTCGTCTTCCACCACCAGCAGGCGCTTGACCCTTCGATCGACAAACGCCGCAATCTCGTCGAAGGCATCAGCGAGCTGTTCGCGCGAGACTGGCTTTTGCAAATGCATGAACGCGCCGAACGCTCGTGGGTGCGGAGTCTGCTCGTAAGCGGTTATTACGTGAACGGGAATGTGACTTGTGAGGTGATCGTGCTTCAGACGGTCCAGCACCGTCCAACCTTCCTGATCCGGTAGCTTGATGTCCAGCGTTATCGCTTCGGGCTTGTACTTTCTCGCCAGCGTGAGCGCAAGATCACCACGCGCCGCTACGAGCCCTTTGAACCCCTTCTCGTGACCGAGGTCCAGCAGAATCTGAGCGAACAGCGCATCGTCTTCGATTATCAACAGGACGCGATCTCCCGGAACGATGTTCGCCCGATCATCGGCGATTTCGATCACTTCGTTGTACTCTGCCAATCCGGCTGCCTCGTCTCTGTCCAAACCTACGGAGAATGATCTGCCTTCCATAATCAGCCGAGCGCTTTGGAGTACCGATGGTGCTTTGTGTGAACGCGGGAGGTACAAAGTAAACGTGCTGCCCTCACCCGGAACACTGGTGACGCGTATCTCCCCGCCAAGCAGCCTTGCGATCTCGCGGCTAATGGAAAGGCCCAGCCCGGTGCCACCGTATTTTCTGCTGGTGGTTCCGTCAGCCTGCTGGAACGCCTCGAAGATTATTTGTTGTTTATCGGCGGGAATGCCGATGCCGGTATCCGCGACGCTGAAGGCGACCACCGAATCGGCGGTGTTCAGGCTGTCGGCTGAGAAGTGACCTCGACGCTCCACCGTTTTTACCTGCAGCGAGACTCGTCCCTTCTCGGTGAACTTGAACGCGTTTGATAGCAGGTTCTTCAGAATCTGCTGGAGACGTTTCTGGTCGGTCAGAATCGAGGGCGGTACGTGAGAATCCACGTCGATTGTAAACTCGAGCCCTTTGTCTTGGGCGACCTGGTGGAAGCTGCGCTGCATCTGCTCGGTCACGTCGCCAAATGGCACCTCGCTGGATTCGATAGCCATCATGCCGGACTCGATCTTCGACAAATCCAGAATGTCGTTGATCAGTGACAGCAGGTCACCTCCCGCCGTATAGATTGTCTCGGCAAACTGTACCTGCCTCGACGTGAGCGTACCTTCGCTGTTTTCCGCGAGCTGGCGAGACAGAATCAACATGCTGTTGAGCGGTGTTCTCAGCTCGTGAGACATGTTCGCGACAAACTCGGATTTGTACTTCGACGTCAGCGCGAGCTGCTCGGCCTTTTCTTCCATGGCCCAGCGCGCCTCTTCGACCTCTCGGTTCTTTGCTTCGACCTCGGCCTTCTGCTGGGACAGCAGCGTAGCCTTCTCCTTCAGCTCCTCGTTTGTCTTTCTCAACTCTTCCTGCTGGCTGCGCAGCCGCTCTTCGGATTCCCTCAGCGTGAGAGCCTGCTGCTCGAGCCGCTCGTTGGTCTTCTTGAGCTCGTCTTGCTGGCTCTGCAGCTCTGATGCAAGTGACTGGGACTGGATCAGCAACCGCTCGGTGCGGGAGTTGGCCTCAATCGTGTTCAACACGATCCCGATGCTCTCGGTCAATGTGTCGAGGAACGTCATGTGGATTTCGCTGAAGCGATTGAACGAAGCCAGCTCGATCACTGCCTTGACCTCTTCTTCAAACAGCACCGGAAGCACGATGATATTCAAAGGCGGCGCCTCGCCGAGACCCGACGAGATGTAGATGTAGTTGTTTGGGACGTTAGTCAGCAGTATGCGTTTCTTTTCAAGCACGCACTGGCCTACGAGTCCTTCTCCCGGACTGAATTCGTTCGAGAGATTCTTGCGGTTGGAGTAAGCGTAGCCTCCGAACAGCTTCATCAGCGGTGTGCCGTCATCCGGCTGATTGACGTAGAAGACGCCCTGCTGGGCGTCCACCAGCGGCGCGAGATCGGAAAGGATGATGTTCGCTACCGTGGTCATGTCGCGCTGGCCCTGAAGCATCCCGGTGAAACGCGCCAGGTTTGTCTTGAGCCAGTCCTGCTCGGTGTTCTTCTGGGTCGTGTCCTTCAGGTTGCGGATCATCTCGTTGATATTGTCTTTGAGAGCCGCAACCTCACCTTGCGCTTCGACGGTGATCGACCGGGTGAGGTCGCCCTGCGTCACCGAGGTCGACACTTCGGCGATTGCGCGCACCTGGTTCGTGAGGTTTGCCGCGAGCTGATTGACGTTGTCGGTGAGATCTCGCCACGTGCCGTACGCGCCGGGCACGTTTGCCTGTCCTCCGAGCTTGCCTTCGACGCCGACCTCGCGCGCGACCGTAGTCACCTGGTCGGCGAAGGTGGCCAGCGTGTCGGTCATAGCGTTGATCGTGCTTGCAAGCTCTGCGATCTCGCCCTTGGATTCAATGGTCAGCTTTCGATTCAGGTCTCCATTTGCCACTGCGGTCACCACCCGTGCGATGCCGCGCACCTGCCCGGTAAGGTTGCCGGCCATGAAGTTGACGTTGTCGGTCAGGTCTTTCCAGGTTCCGGCGACGCCCTTCACGTCTGCCTGACCGCCCAGCTTACCCTCCGTGCCGACTTCGCGCGCCACGCGTGTGACCTCGGACGCGAAGGAATTGAGCTGGTCCACCATGACGTTGATCGTGTTCTTGAGCTCGAGTATCTCTCCCTTCACGTCAACGGTGATCTTCTTGGAGAGGTCGCCGTTTGCAACTGCGGTAGTGACTTCGGCGATGTTGCGGACCTGTGCAGTCAGGTTGCTGGCCATGAAGTTTACGTTGTCGGTCAGGTCCTTCCACGTACCACCAACCCCTCGGACGTCCGCCTGGCCTCCCAGCTTGCCTTCGGTACCGACCTCGCGGGCCACGCGAGTGACTTCGGAAGCAAACGAGTTGAGCTGATCGACCATTCGGTTGATTACTTCTTTGATCTGCAGAATTTCGCCTCGAACGTCGACGGTGATCTTCTGCGTGAGGTCGCCGTTGGCGATCGCCGTGGCAACCTTGGAAACGTCTCGGAGCTGAACCGTCAGGTTGCCTGCCATGAAGTTGACGTTGTCGGTCAGATCCTTCCAGGTTCCGGCGACTCCGGTAACCAGTGACTGACCTCCAAGTTTTCCTTCGGTACCGACCTCGCGCGCCACGCGGGTGACTTCCGAAGCAAACGCGTTGAGCTGGTCCACCATTCGATTGATGGTGTTCTTGAGCTCGAGGATTTCGCCTTTGACGTCGACTGTAATCTTTTTCGAGAGATCGCCGTTTGCGACCGCGGTAGTGACTTCGGCGATGTTGCGGACCTGCGCGGTCAGGTTGCTGGCCATGAAGTTCACACTATCGGTCAGGTCTTTCCAGGTTCCGGCGACTCCAGGCACCTTGCCCTGTCCTCCGAGCTTGCCTTCGGTACCGACTTCGCGAGCCACGCGGGTGACTTCTGAAGCGAACGCATTGAGCTGATCGACCATTCGGTTGATCGTATTCTTGAGTTCGAGAATTTCTCCCTTCACGTCTACGGTGATCTTCTTCGAGAGGTCGCCGTTTGCTACGGCGGTAGTGACCTCGGCGATGTTTCTGACTTGGCCGGTCAGGTTACCGGCCATTGAATTTACGCCGTCGGTCAGGTCCTTCCAGGTTCCTCCAACCCCGCGCACATCGGCCTGCCCGCCGAGCTTGCCTTCGGTACCGACTTCGCGAGCGACACGGGTGACTTCCGAAGCAAACGAGTTGAGCTGGTCTACCATTCGATTGATGGTGTTCTTGAGCTCGAGGATCTCGCCCTTCACGTCTACGGTGATCTTCTTAGAGAGGTCGCCGTTTGCGACTGCGGTAGTGACGTCCGCGATGTTTCGGACCTGAGCGGTGAGGTTACCCGCCATCGAGTTGACGTTGTCGGTCAGGTCTTTCCAGGTACCGGCAACGTCGGGGACTTGAGCCTGGCCGCCGAGTTTGCCTTCGGTGCCGACCTCGCGAGCCACGCGGGTGACTTCGGAGGCGAAGGCGTTCAACTGATCGACCATGACGTTGATCGTGTTCTTCAGTTCGAGAATCTCTCC
>DATFXM010000193.1:0-24398 GCA_035315885.1 Blastocatellia bacterium | reverse complement strand
GGTTCGTTTGATTCATCATGAGCTTTGCTCTCTTTTCGACGGCTCGACGAGCCTGAGCCAAACGAACCCGAAACCCTAAACCGCCCCTACTGCCTACTGCCTGCTGCCTGCTGCCTACTGCCTTGCGTCTTTGCTCCAAATCAGTAGAATCTTGAGCTTTGTCAGCACCTCTGACGGTACCTCGAATGACCTGCCGAATCATCAGAATGATCGCGATCTCAGCAGGTCTCCTTACCATCTTATCGTTTGGTTGCAAATCCTTCAGACGCTCTGCAGCGCCGTCTCCGCCGCTCTCGAAATGCATGGAAGACCTCGGAGCGATTCCAGAGAGCCGAGTCGCGCTGAAGACTCGTAAGCAGGACAATGAACCCGAGACCGAAGGACTGAAAGGCGCCGAGATCGCTTTGACCATCAACGGCATGATCTCGTCGCGTATCGACCCC
This sequence comes from Blastocatellia bacterium, assembly GCA_035315885.1. Taxonomy (GTDB): domain Bacteria; phylum Acidobacteriota; class Blastocatellia; order UBA7656; family UBA7656; genus DATFXM01. The sequence goes on along the minus strand of DATFXM010000193.1, from coordinate 23,955 downwards.
TCCGCCGATCTGGACGACTGGTGCTACACAGAAAACACTCGCGAGAATTTCGAGAAGCTCGTGACTGCGCTCAAAGAACGTCAGCTTCCGCCCACGGTAGCATTTGCCGTGGGCAACAGGATGGAAGGAGAGTTCTGGGATGACTGGCTCGGGAGCGGTAATCTCGTGGGCAACATGACCTACGAGCGACCCAAGTTGAAAAAGGTGACCGCCCACCAATACGAGCAGGACATCGCCAGGTGCGAGATCTCTCTGGCTCCGTTGTTACAAAAGACTCATCAGTCCAGACATTATTTTCGATATCCGGATTCCAGAGGTAACCGCGAGCCTGATGAACGACTCGAAGTGACCGCGTATCTGAAAGACAACGGATACGCTGAAGTGCCGTTCACTATAGACGCCCAGGACGATCAATTCTCTCAAGTCTACTGTTCGGCTTTGGCGAGGGGTGATCAATCCTGCGCCAACCTGGTTAAAGTGGTGTACAAATCGACGCTGCTTGCAAAGACTGCGGCGGCGCGAATCGCCGCGCGCCGATTCGCCGGTACCGACATACCGCAGGTCCTGGTGATGAGGGCAAACGAACTGACGTGCGATCTGCTCGGCGAGATTCTGGACTTGTATAAAGCGGCGGGCGTTCGATTCATTCCGATTGATCTCGCGCTTTCCAACAGCGCATATCAGCGTGAGGATGCCTGGGACATGGCCTTCAAGATCGAACGAGGAGCAAAGCGCGCTATGAGATCCGAAAAGGAGAACTGATCGCGCGCGCGTCTGGTCAAATCTCTTCATCCGGGTCTTTACGCGTCGATTTTCTTTCTATATAATCCGCCTCTCCACTAAAACGACTGCTCTCGCATAAGTGGGGAAGGGCCCCCCTTTCAGTAACCAGTGTGTGTGTGCTCACGGATCGACCTCGCGGCCGCGGGGTTGAAGTCTGCAGAACGGAGAATTACAGATGATCTCTTACCCCTTCCTTATCTTAGGCCGTGCCTCGCGACGGCTGCGGGCCTCGTCACATCTTCTTTTCATCTTTAGTCTTGCGATGGCGGTCACCGGTGTTACGCTCGCGCCTTTGCCGCGAGTAAGTGGTAACTCCTCAGGACCCGGGTTAAACAACGTTTCAACAGTAGCGGCTCGCCAATTCGCCCCGGCATCGGGCGACACGTGCGCCAACGCTACGGTAATTAACCCCGCGTCCTTGCCATTCACTGAAGAGTCTTCGACCGTCGGCGCGGGCAACGACATAGATCCGGGCGGCGCAGGTTGCGTACCCGGGGCAGGCCCCGACGTGGTCTACTCGTTCACGCCGTCGGCCACTGATACCTACACCGTGGGCGCTACGCCGACCGGGAGCCCGGCCGACACATTCGACGTCAGCCTTTATATAATCACCGACTGCGCAAATCCCGCCGGCACCTGCGTGGCGGGTTCAAACGCACATGGCCTCGGCCGCACCGAGGTCGTGACTCCCACGCTGAATGCCGGAACCCGGTACTTCATCGTGGTCGACAGCCCGACCGTGTCAGGGCAGGGAGCGTTCCATTTCGCGTTGAGGCGTGGAAAGCCTTCCAACGACACGTGCGCGAGCCCTGCCGTTCTGGATCCCACGCGACTGCCGATTACCACGCAGGGCTCGACGATGGGAGCAACCGACGATGTCTCGAGTGTCGCGTGCCTCTCAAAAGTTGGCACCGCCGTAGGCCCTGACGTTGTCTATCAATTCACTTCCAACGACACTCAGAACTACGTGATCACCGTCACTCCTGTCGGCAACTTCGATTGCAGCGTGTACATCGTCACCGACTGCGCGACCGTCAGTGGAGGCTGCAAAGGCTCTGATATCAACGGGGCAGGCGAAGCCGAGACTGTCACCAAGACCCTGAACAACGGGACGACGTACTTCATCTTTGTCGACGGCTTCAGCGGCGACTCGGGAGACTTCACGCTTGCAATCGTTCCAACCGTGCCGCACGTTCCCGCTGCGCCCACGAATCTGACAGCTCACTCGGTTTCTTCGACTGAGATCGATCTTGCCTGGCAAGACAATTCGTCGAATGAGTCGGGCTTCAGAATCGAGCGCAGTCTTGACGGTGCGAACTTCGGTGAGATTGCTCAGACCCAACCCAACGTCACGACGTTCAACGACACCGGTCTGACGCCTCAGACTACATACTTTTATCGAGTATTCGCCTTCAACAACTTCGGCAACTCTGACCCGACTAACATTGCTGCGGATACGACACCTGCTCCGCCGGTGCCTCAGTTTCCGGTGTTGAACGTCAATCCTGAATCGATTGATTTCGGGACGGTTCAGATTCTTCAGAGCGCCGATCGGACGGTCACTCTTTCAAACAGCGGCGGACAGGATCTGATCGTCAGCAGCATCGGTGATCCCGCCGGCGCGTTTTCGATAGTCGGCAAGCCGGCATTGCCTCTCACGATCGCGCCCGCGGCTAGCGTGGACATCACCGTACGATTTGCTCCGCTCTCGGTTGGGCCGCTGAGCAGCTCGTTTGCCATCGGAAGCAACGATCCTCAGCGGCCTTCGGTTGCGGTGTCGTTGTCGGGCACCGGAGCGGGCAATCCAGTCGCCGATCTCGTCCTTACTCCGCCGTTCTTTGATTTCGCGAACGGCTCGGGCGCCATCCAGGCGGAGATAAGAAACGGCGGCGGAGCGGATCTGCTGATCGGAAACATTCAACTTCCGTCTGCGCCGTTCTCGTTGAGTGGAGTTCCGGCCCTGCCGGTGACACTGAGGCCGGGAGAGAGCTTCACTTTCACAGTCAATTTCAATCCGACAACGCCCGGAGTGTTTTCGGGGTCGATGAACATAATCAACAATGACCCGGACCAGATCTTCATGGTCGTGAGAATGAGGGGCACAAGTACGCCTCAAAGCGAGCAACTCAAACTGAGGGCTCCCAGCATTGCCACCGCGGTCGTCGGTGTTAACAACACACTGAACGTTGTCGCGGTAAACGGAACTAACACCGACATACACTTGAGCGCAACGGCGATTCAGGGAGGTGTTTTCAATGATCGAGGAAACGGGCGAGGCGATCTGGCACTGACGCCGGCAGGCCCGGGCAGGAGCACCGCCCACGTCACGTTTACTGCTACCGACTCGGCGAACCGGACCAAGACGTTGCAGAGTACTATCACGATTGTTCCGGCAGCGGAGCGCATTCAGGTACAGGTGTCATTCACGGCGCCCGAGACTGCACCCGGGCAGCCGACGGGACTCGGAGCACGCGACCTGTCGATCGTTCCGCTGTCAACGGGCGTAACAGCGGACGCCGCGGGATTCACGCCTTCGGTGGCAGCGGGGATTGCGGGGTACGCGATCTATCGTTCCACCAGCGCGGGATCTGCACCTTCTCCGGCATCGATCGTGGCGATCGTTCCTTCGTCTGCGACGTCGGTAGTCGACTCGGTCGCGATTCCGGCGGGCACGTCATCGCTTTCGTCACCGATGTACTACGTGGCTACGGCGATCTACGGCACCAGCACCGAAAGCGCGGCTTCGAATGAAGCTACGACGGCTCCAACGATGGCGAATTTGCAATTCAAGAAGAAGCAGATTCGATTCCAGCGCGCGAATTCCAACGTGGAAGGCGGAGCGGTGTTGCTCGTGGACGGTCACGAATCATTCCCGCTGGCAGCCAGCGGTGATTTGATCGTGGTAGGAAAGAACGCTGTCAGCACACCCGGAAACCTGAAGCCGAGGGACTTGTCAGCGGGTACGCACAGCGCTCAGGTCAGAAACCCGCACGGTCAGGTTTCAGCCATCCTGAACTTCACGAGGTAATGGAGGGAAGGGAGAGAAGGGGGCGAAAGGGCGATGCGGGGACGCGGAGACACAGAGACACGGAGATACCACAGCCGATGCCGAGTGCGAGAGGAACGGCTCCAGGTTTCCGCGTCCCGCGTCGCCCCTTCACCCCATCGCCTGATCTCCTCATCCCCTCATCCCCTCATCTGCGAGCCTCAGCCGCGATTGCGGTGAAATACGATTTTTAGTCCTTCAAGCGTCAAGTCGGGCGCTACTTCCTCGATCAACTTGGAGCCCCGGCTTATCAACGGCGCCAGCCCGCCTGTAGCCACGACTCTAGTTCCACCGCCAAGCTCCTGAATCATCCGCTCAAGCACACCATCAACAAGAGCAATGTTCCCGTGGTAGAGCCCCGACTGAATGCTCGCAGTCGGATTAGTGCCAATGACTTTCTCAGGCCTTCGGATGTCCGTGTTCCGAAGACGAGCCGCACGTTGGAACAGAGCGTCAGCCGATATCTGAATGCCCGGATAAATCACCCCACCGAGATATTCACCTTGCTTAGAGATCGCATCGAACGTCGTCGCGGTGCCGAAGTCGACGATGATGCAAGGGCCTCCATATCTCTCGAACGCTGCCACTGCATTGACGACCCGGTCGGCGCCGACTTCACTCGGATCGTCGTACAACACCGGCATGCCGCAATTCTTGCTGGTCACAAACAGCGGCTCAGTCTGAAAGTAAACCACGGCCATCTTGTGAAGGACGAAGTCCAACGGCGGCACTACCGATGAAATCGCAAGGCCGGTTATCAGCGAAGGATCGACTTGCGCGAGCTGCAAGAGAGTGCGGCACATGATTCCGTACTCGTCTACAGTCCGGTGGCGTTCGCTTGTCAGCCTCCAACTGTGCTTCAAGCTCTCACCTTCGTACAGGCCGAGCGTCGTGTTGGTGTTTCCCACGTCGAGTACCAATAGCATTTCTAACGCTCCACGCTCTTAGATTCCTGGTCGGTGGCCCGCAACGTGATTTCTGCGGAGGTCAATTCGCGAACCTCGCCATTATTCAGCTCTACCCTGAGCGCACCCGACTGGCTCAGTCCCCGCGTAGTCGCATCGAACACACCATCCGGGGAGATTACCCTGACCACCCGCCCGCGCGCGTACGTCGATCGAGCCTCCCAACGACTAATGACGTAGGCGGGATTGCTGATCGCCGAGCGATAACCCGGCTCCAGTCGTCGTAGCAGTCCCTCCGCACACCTGCCGGGGTCTTGCGGCTTGCCTGTTTCGATTCGCAATGAGGTGGCGGTCTGCAGCAGTTCCGGCGGGAATCGCTGCTGGTTGACGTTCACGCCGATTCCAACAATCACGTATTCGAGTCGCGACGCTTCCACCGCAGACTCCACAAGTATCCCGCAGATTTTCCTCCCGGACACCAATACGTCATTTGGCCATTTGATATCTGCGGTGACATCGAAGTCCTCAGTGAGTGTCTCGGCGACCGCAACGGCCGCGGCGAGTGGGATTATTGCCGACTCCGGGGTCGTCACCGACGGTCGCAAAATAGCGGACAGATACAGTCCTTCTCCTGCCGGAGATTCCCACGTACGGCCCTGTCTGCCGCGCCCCGAGGTCTGTTGTCGAGCGAGGACTATGGTGCCTTCGGGTGCGTTGCACGACGCAAGATCGCGAGCGACATCGTTTGTTGAAGTTACGCTATCGTACCGGATGATTGCTGAACCAAGGCGAGGCATTGTGAGCTCGGTTTCTGATTCAGTCGCTCATGGAATCGCGCATCGATAGATCAAAGAAGCGATTGGTGGCGTTGAGCGCCGCCTTCACTACGGCGTCCACCTGATTGTTCGATACCTGGCAGCTACCGAAGACCTGAACGTCACGCTGTTCAAATCGAACATCCACAAGCACCGCTATCAGGTCTTTCCCGAGAGCGGTCACTCGATCGACATCGGCCAGAGTACAGGTAAATCGGCCCTCGACCGAGAGCTCGACCGCCCTCAGCGCAGCGAGCGCGGCGACCCTCAACAGACCTTCGCCCGCGACGCTTTCGGCTGAGGCTGCAATCACCTGCGGACCGAGGCTGAGCGTCACCTTGACGCGACATTCGCCGCCATCCATCTGTTCGACTTCGGCGTGGTCGAACCGCAACCGCTTTTGAAGTTTGCCCGACATAATTTTTGACCGGTCCTCACAGCGGTTTGATTTTCAGACTGATATCCACTGAAGGAGCAGAGTGAGTGATCGCTCCTACGGATATCAAGTCCACTCCGCATTCTGCTATATCTTTGACGTTCTCGAGCGAGACTCGGCCCGACGCCTCAATCAGCGTGCCGGCCGCTTCTTCCCGGATCAATGCCACACACTCACGTATATCTGCGATTTCCATGTTGTCCAACATTACTACATCGGCTTGAGCGGTGAGGGCGTCTTTGAGTTGAGCCTTGCTGCTCACTTCGACTTCGATTTTCATCAGGTGCGGGGCTCCCGCACGCGCCAGCTCGATCGCGCGCCGCACGCTTCCAGCGATAGCGATGTGGTTGTCTTTTATCAGCACGCCATCATCCAAACCGAAGCGATGATTGAATCCGCCGCCAATTCCTACGGCGTACTTCTCGAGCATTCTCAGACCCGGGGTAGTTTTTCTTGTGTCTACGATCTTCGCGCCGGTACCTTCGATCCGATCCACATAGGCGCGAGTCAGAGTTGCCACCCCACTCAGACGCTGCATCAGATTCAACGCGGTACGTTCGCCGATGAGCAGCACCGCCGCGGGCCCTTCGATCCGCGCGAATTCGGCATGGCTTTTTATGCGGTCGCCATCGTAGGCGTGCGATTCAAGCCGGATATTGTTATCCAGACTTGCAAACACCGCTTCTGCCAGCTCAAGCCCGCACAGCACCAGGTCCTCCTTTGTCAGAAAGGTGCCTCTCGCCCGCTGGCCGCCGCGCACCACGTGTTGCGTAGTGATATCGCCCCGCCCCAGATCTTCCTTGAGCAAGTCAGCCGCGTAGGCGTAAACCGATCCTGAGTCCAGTTCCATCAGCTTCCACCTAAAATGCCAAGCGTGGATCGTAGCTTCTCAATCTCAGTGATCAACTCGCCATGACGAAGCCGCGACTCGTCAACCACGCTTTGCGGAGCGCGCTCTACAAAGGAAGGATTGTCCAGCCGGGACGCGAGACTCCGTGCTTCGTCCTCTTTCCGAGCAATTTCCTTCGTAATGCGGTCCCTTTCCTTCTTCAGATCGATCAGTCCTTCGAGAGGTACGCCTATTTCGATTCCTTCGAGAATATCGCGCGCGGCAGATTCCAAAGGGGGAAGGGACTCGTCCGCTACGATCTCTTCGACGCGAGCAAGCCTCTTGATCTGCTCCTCATACGCTTTAAGCAGTTCGCGGTTGTCTTCGCTGCAAGCAACGTAGAGTTTCAGACGGCTCTGTGTCGGGATGTTCATCTCGGAGCGAATGTTTCTGATCTTTGAAATCACGCCGATCAGCTTGCCCATTTGCGCGCTGGCCTCGGAGTCGTGACGCGCAGGCTCGTATTCAGGCCACTTCGAGATCATGATCGACTCGCCTTCGTGCGGCAGCCGCAGCCAGATGTCCTCGGTGATGTAAGGCATGAACGGATGCAAAAGCCTTAGACTCGAGTCCAGGATGTAAACAATCCTGCAGCGCGCCGCCCTCGCTTGCTCGCTGTCTTCGGCTGACGAAACGAGCCCCTTTGAAAGCTCGATGTACCAGTCGCAGAAATCATCCCAAAAGAAATGATAAAGGCCCTGCGCGGCTTCGTTCATCCGGTACTCTTCAAGTGCGGATGTAACCTCACGAACGGTTTCGTTCAGTCGCGAAAGGATCCAGCGGTCGGCGAGCTCCTTTGATGGCACCCAGCGCGATTCCACGTTGGATGCGTTTACCAGATTCATCATCACGAATCGTGAGGCGTTCCAGATCTTGTTTGCGAAGTTTCGCGCCTCCTCGACCTGGGGCTGCCGCCTGTTTTCGATCTTTGCAAACTTTATGTCCTGCCCACGAGCTGCGCGAGACAGCAGGGAAAACCTCAACGCGTCTGAGCCGTACAGCTCAATCAGGTCCAGGGGATTCACCCCATTCCCGAGGCTCTTGCTCATCCTGCGGCCGAGGACATCAAGTACCGTTGCGTAGATGTAAACGTGTGAGAACGGTTCTTCGTTCATGAAGTGAAGCCCGCTCATTATCATTCGCGACACCCACAGGTAGATGATCTCGCGAGCCGTGGTCAGCACCGATGTCGGATAGTACCGCTCGAGATCCGGCGTCTGACGAGGCCAGCCCAGAACTGCTTGAGGCCACAACCCGGACGAAAACCAGGTGTCCAACACATCTTCGTCCTGAGTAATCTTTTTGCCGGCGGCCTTCTTCTCAGCCTCTTCCTGATTTCGAGCAACGATATATTCGCCGTCTTCCGTAGTCCAGACCGGAATCCGATGACCCCACCATAACTGACGCGAGATGGTCCAGTCGCGAATATTTTCCATCCAGTCGAGGTACGTCTTTGCGTATCGCTCGGGAAAGAACTTTACGCGTCCTTCTTTCACCACCTCCATCGCCGGCCCCGCCAGCTCTTTCATGCGCACAAACCATTGCTCTGATAGCAGCGGCTCGATGATCGTCCCACAGCGCTCGCACGTGGCGGTGGGCACGGTGTAGTCTTCGATCTTAGCTATCAGTCCTTGGCTCTCCAGATCCTGGACCACCTTTTTCCTGGCTTCGAAACGGTCGAGGCCAGCGTAGGCAGAGCCGGCTTCGGGAGTCATTTTCGCGTGCTCGTCGATTACGATGACCTGCGGCAGATTGTGCCGAAGTCCCGCCTCGAAGTCGTTCAGATCATGAGCAGGCGTCACCTTCACCGCGCCGCTGCCAAAGTCCGCCTTGGCGTAATCGTCGGCGATGAGCGGGATGCTGCGACCCACCAGCGGCAAGATGATGGTCTTTCCGATTAGCGCGGTGTAGCGCTCATCGGAGGGATTTACCGCCACCGCGGTGTCGCCAAGCATTGTTTCGGGTCGAGTGGTCGCTACGATGACTACGCCGCTCCCGTCTTCAAACGGATAACGCAGGTGGTAAAGCTTTCCCGGTCTGTCCTCGTGCACGACTTCTATGTCGGAGATAGCGGTCAAGCAACGGGGACACCAGTTGATAACCCGGTGGCCGCGATAAATGAGTCCGGCTTCCCACCAACTGACGAAGCACTCCATCACTGCTTCCACATAAGCTTCGTCCATGGTGAAACGCGTACGATCCCAGTCGAACGAACAACCGATTCGGCGAAGCTGCCTGAGAATCAGCCCTCCGTATTCGTGAACCCATTGCCAGGTCCGCTCCACAAACTTCTCGCGACCGATATCGTGACGCGACAACTTGTCCTTCCGGAGCTCCTTTTCCACGACGTTTTGAGTCGCGATGCCCGCGTGATCCGTGCCGGGAACGCATAAGGTCTCGTACCCCTGCATCCGGCGCCAGCGAATCAGTGCATCCTGAATCGAATAACAAAGCGCATGACCGATGTGTAACGAGCCGGTTACGTTGGGCGGGGGAATAGTGATTACGTATTTAGGACCTTCCCCCTTTGGCTTGAAGTACCCGGCGGCCTCCCAGATTGGATACAGCCTCTCCTCCACGCTATGGGGTTCATACGCTTTGGGTATATCAGTCATTTGTCTTATGAACCACTAACAACGATATGAAATCGTCACGCGCTTGCGGCCGTTAGTCAGCGCGATCTCTGGCGGGCGACGACCAAACAATTAAAAGGGATAGAGCGGCTGTGGTCAACCTTTCTATCCCTTCGGGTTTGGCTTGGAGGTTTTGTTAGAGCTCAGACGCGCTTTGCCACGCCGTCCCGAGTTATCTCGGTGACGACCCGCTCAACACAATCCGGAACGACTTCCCACGCGATCTCGCGCACCACGGAATCGCTCAGCTCTGCTACAACTCGGCGTACAATCTCGTCGATCATCGCGGAAGACACCCCGGAAGGTTGCGGTGACGGAGCCGCGAGATCCGACGCAGCCTCCTGCATCACCGGACTCTGTTCGGGCTCTGCCAACGCGGGCTCCGCACTAGCGCATGGCTCGTGGGCAGTCGACTGTGCGCTAACTTCGGCCGCGGATGAATCTACAGGAGATTCGTTTACTTCGGTTGCTTCAATGTCGATCGGAGTATCGATCGCGGCAAACCTGGGCTCAGGCTCAGACCACAGCGCTGAAGCAGTGAACGGCTCTTCGGTCGTGACTGATGCCGGCTCGGCCGCTTTTTCCATGACAAAGCTGTCAGCCGTTTCTGCGGCAGCCGGTTCGGTGACGTAGGAAGGCTCAGGCTCCCCTACATTCGCCAGTGGCTCGTCCCATTCAACGGCGCCCGTTTCGACCGACGACGGCACAATCGGAGGTGGCATAAGCACGTCCAGAGTCGGCGGTTCATCGATTGGTTCGGCCTGCATAGCGGGCAGGACCTGCTCGGGTTCAACCACTGGCAACTCATCCACGACGAGCGGTCCAGATGTCTCGAGTACTTCGGAACTCTCTGTCTCGAATGATGCCGTCGGCACCTGATCCTGATCATAAGCCGCTTGCGCTGCCGGCAACGCCTCAACGGCAGTCGGAGCGTCCTGCACGGGCATCGAAGGCTGAACTGCCGGCGATTCCGCTTCAGGCTCGAGCGACAGGACGTCGGAAAGAGGTTCGTCGGATGCGAGAGCAGACTCTTGTTCGGCAGCTACTTGTTCGACCGCTTCGACGACGGGTTGGCTAACCTCAGGAGCCGGCTGCTGCGTTAAAGGTTCCGGCGTGGCCGTAGCCATGAGTTCTGGCGGTTCGGGCGCGGAGAGTTCCGAAGCAGCGGGCGGCTCCGGAGCCGCGGTCTGCACGGAGTCCATAAGCTGGAGCTGCGGTTCGGACGGTGAAGCTGACTCGAGTACTTCAGGCGGTGACAAGACAGGAGGTTCAGGCGCCGCCTCGTTGACAGGCACGGGTTCTGTTGCCGGCGGAGCGGGCGCTTCAACGCTCAGTCCGAGCAAGGACTCGCCGCCGTTCAGTTCCGAAGCCACTGGCTTTTGCGGCTCGGGTTCGGAGCTGGTCTCGAAATCGAGAATGATGTCGTTGCTCTGTTCGCCGAATCGGGATGGCACACCCACGGACTGCGCTTCTACAACCGGCTCGTGCCCCGCTGATACGGACTCAACCGATGGCGTGCTTGAAGACTGTCCGTTGTCACCCGCGCGATGTACAGCACCGGGACCCACGGATGAGAGGGCCCCGGTTGTTCTCACAAACGGACCCTCGAACTGGCCGATAACTTCGGGTTCAGGAGCGGGCGCCGCTGCCTGGACTGTTTCGGCAGGCGCCTGGGCGGAGTAGTCGAGATCGAGTGGAGAGGTCTCGCTGAGCGGTACGTTGACTTCGATTGGCAGCGCCGGCACTGATGCGACGTTGAGCATTGGGGGAGGTTCGATTGGATTGGTATCCAGCGGATCGTGTCTTTCTTGCGCCTGCTGATGCAGTGCTCCACTTCGTCCCTTGGTGCTGCCGCTTATGAGCTTTCGGACGGTTTCAACCAGCGTCCGCGATTCAAACGGTTTGGTCAGGTGTCCGTCGGCGCGAACTCGCTTAGCCTCGCCCTGATCGAATGGCTCAAAGGCGCCAACGAGTAGAAGCACTGGCACGCTTCTGAACTGGGGGTTTTTCTTTATCGTCTCGCAAAGCTCATAGCCGTTCTTGCCGGGCATGAAGATGTCGGCCAGGACTAGGTCGGGATTGATTTCGCTCAACCGCTTCTCGGCCATCTCGCCATTGCTCACTGCCACGACATCGATCCCCTCGTCGGCAAATGTCAAATTGACCACTTTTTGGATGGTGATGCTATCATCGGCGAGTAAGATTCTGCTTCGCATTTCGCTCCCCCCAAAGCTTCAACGCTCAAATTGCGCTCCAACCGCTTCCCCGGTTCCAACACCCGCCACGACGAGACTTTCACCCCGACGGCGCCAGGACTCAAGCAACCTCAAAGCGCTCGATTCCGCAGCCAAAAAATACGCTGCCAAACCTGAATTTCAATAGTCTCGGGGGCTGGCTAGATCTAAAAGGTGTTGGGCTGCGAGGGCGCCATCCCTTGGAACGGCTACCAGTTAAACCCAGCGCGAATGTTACCATAGGACCACCGGTCTGTCTCTAGTTAAGTTTAGGACGGCGTTGGAAAAAACTAGTCGCTTGAATTCACCACCCCAGACCCGACTCTCGGCCCCGCCACCAATCTCGCCACCGTCTCCACATGGTACGTTTGGGGAAATAGATCGAAGGCTTTTACTCCAACAAGCTCAAAGCCGTGCTCGACGAGAGACCTGAGGTCGCGAGACAGCGTCACCGGATCACAAGAGACGTAAACAATCCGTTCGGGGCGCATCGCAGCAAGCATTGGAATCGCTTCCGCCGCTCCCCTCCTCGGCGGATCCAACACGATTAACCCCGCCCCAAGCTCCCCAAGTTGTCGTGAGGCGCCCTGTACGGTCGTGCACATCACCCTCACATTCGTTACGCCGTTTCGTGCGACGTTCCGCCTGGCGTACGCCGCAGTCCGGTCGTCTGCTTCGACCGCAACTACCGAGTCGAAGCTTCTCGCCATCGGTATCGTGAATAGTCCCACACCTGCATACAGGTCGATTGCTACCGACCCTCCTTCGCGGCCTACCACCTCGCGCACCAACGGCGACAGCATCGTCGAGTTCGACTGAAAAAACACCTTAGGACTAAACGAGAACCACAGCCCCTCCACTTCGATCTCGAGGTCGCCGGTCGGGAGCCCCGTGAGTCTTGCCGAAGCAGACACTCCCTGGTCCCCGGCCGCGGCCTCAATCTCACCCGACAAGAGACCTCGCGAGGAGGCACTCAAGTCCATCGCGCGAATCTGGTGCAGCAGGTCGTTGAGCTCCGGAGACAGCACTGGACATTGCGTGATATCGCATACCGAGTTGGAACGCGCCCGTTTGAAGCCTACTGACCCGGTGCGCCTGTCGATCTGAACGCGCGCGCGAGAACGATATCCCAGTTCCCTGGAGGGCTCGATCTCGATGGGCCCGGTCCATCGAATGTGACCGATCCTCTCGAGCGAGTCTCTGACAAAGCCGATCTTTGCCTCCAGTTGAGAATCGTAGTTGAGATGCTGGAGCTGACATCCGCCACACTCACCGAAGTACTCGCAGGGAGGGTCGCGACGGAGCTTGGAAGGTGAGATTATCTCCTCAATCGTTGCACGGGCGAGGTGCTTTCGCCGTTCGATTAATCTGACTCGCAATCGATCGCCGGGCGCGGCAAACGGGATAAACACCACGAGGCCGTCCACCCTTGCTACAGCATCTCCTCCGTAGCCGATTCGGTCAGGGGTGACCTCGACAACATCTCCGACATCAGGCCCAGTTTGATCTCGTGCAGTCAACCCAACACATCCAATGCGCAGTCACTCATAAACTGTTCACATATAGAACAGGCTCAGCCGGGGAATCAGATTCACTTCACGCAGCCGTCTCAACACGAAGTTTTCAACCGTCTGCGCATAAATGTCCTTGTCCATTTTGTTCCGGAAGGATCGCAGTTGAGATTGCGCGTCTTTCGATATCGATTCCAATTCACTCTCACCGATCGCCTCGCGTGCGGCCTCGATCAGCAATCTGTCTATTGAGTCAAAGTCGCGTTCGATCGCCTGCGAGTTTATTTTAGCGGACTGTTCTATCGAGGCCTTGATTTGGGCGAGACGCTTGCGCGCGCGCTCGAGAGCTTCGCCGAGATTTGATTTACCCAACTCGTTGGCTCGCGTCAACGCGGAGCGAAGATCATCATCCGATCTGGTTATGAAGTCGAGCAGGACATCGCGAGGGATTCCGGTGTCGGCCTTGCGTTTGGCCTTGGATCCGGACGGAGCGGCTGTTTCGGTTGAGGTTTGTTCACTCCCAACCTGTGACAGCTTGTACTCGGCGAACGCGGCTTCCACCGATTGTTGACAATAGAGCAGCGAATTCACTTTGCGGAAGTGCCGACCTTTCGCATCGTAGGAATCGAACGCCTCGTTAATACCGCGCAGAACGATTTGAAGTGGTATCCCAGCGTTTTTCCATGTCTCCACCAGAGCCCAATCCATGGGAGAAATAAGGAGGGGCTTGCCGCGACGCCGTACAAACTCTTCCTCAACCTCCGTGAAGTAGTTGAAGTAACCCTGTGGTTCGAAGCTGTGTTTCGGGTGGGCTTCAGACGCTTCCACGTCGCGCATTCTAGATCATCGGCAGTACTGCCGGTTCAAACAAGCGGGGTAAACTCGCTGATGACCGCTCCCTCGACCGTTTCAAGTTGTTCGCGAACGACAGCAAACTTGGCTTCACCAAGTTTCAGCCGTGTTGCTATCGCGCGGGCAGCTTCGTCGAGCTCGCGGTGCAGAACATTCGCCATGCGTTCGCGTTCCGTTGCCGGGACCGCGTCGCAGTTTCGGAGGTCTGGAGCCGGTTCGGCGATCGGCTCGTCGGGATTTTTTCTGAGCGCGGTGATCAAAGACGCGAAGCTTGGAACCGGATGCACCCGAAGTCGTCGAAATCCTTCGCGCATCATGTGTTTTATTTCGGAGTCGCTGAGCGACTTCATAGTTGTCAAAACTTCTTCATCGGCGGGAGTCCATGTAGAGTCGGCGAGGTCGCAATAAAACTGGCGAATTCCGACGAGCTCATCTGAAGTGCTGAGGACGGTCAAGGACTCCTCGAGCTGGAAACGATCCGACACTCGCCTGCGGGTGGCTTCAATTTCTTCAAGAAAGATCTCCGCCAGACGCTGTCTCTCCTCAGGCCTGATTCTCATCGCGACACCCTCCTGCTCGTCATTCTGGTGAGCCGACTGCTTGAACCGACCCGCAACGAATAACATAAAACAAGCAAAAGCTGAGACACAAGCTGTTTGCCGGAGTTACCGATCGGTAACTTTGGCTTTGGTCGCTTCAGCTCGTGGTTGACACATTCCGGGCCACAGCGTAGGATTTGTCCGTCAAAATATTGCTAGAGGAACTGTAATATATTGCGCACCTCTGAGCGTTAACGAAACAGGTGGGAAAATGGCTGTTGCGGAGCGCCAGGTCAGAAGTACTAAAACTCAATCTGCTGCATCTCAATCTGCCTTAGGCCGGGCCAGTCAAAGTGAGTTTTGTCCTGCTTGCGAGGGAACCGGCGCAGTGACGTTCTGGAATGAGGTCGCCTACTTCGAGGATCGAAGAAGGTGCACCCGCTGCGATGCCGGAAAGCATTTCGAAGAACGACTCGCTGATATTATTGACCGTGCCGTAGTCGTACCGCCGAGCGGGATGCGACGTTAATCCTCACATTGCAGTCTCAAAACGTCGCCCAACCGGTCAGCGCAATGCAGCTACAAGCCGCTCGGCTGCGGCTTCCAACATGGAATCCTCGCGCGCAAAACACAGCCTCATATAAACGTCTCGCTCCGGATCGTCCATAAAAGCGCTCCCCGGAACGCCCGCCATTCCCGCTTCCCGAATCAGAAAATCATTCAGCTCCACGGCGTCTTCAAACCGCTCAGGTATCTTCACCCACGCGTAGAAGCTCGAGCGCGACGGATACACCCAGAAACCCGCCGTTTCAAGCGCGTCGGTGATGATCCGCCGCTTCCTTCCGAATTCAACTCGTAGCTGCTCGTAGTAGCTCTCGTCGGCCATCAACACGCGAGCCAGCGCATGCTGCAACGGCGTTGGCGTGCAGACATAATAGATATTGCCCAACACCGCGATCTTGTTGATCAATGATGCAGGCCCGCACGCATATCCGAGTCTCCAGCCGGACACTGCCCATGACTTCGAAAACGAGCTGACAGTGATCGTGCGTTCGAATGCCCCTGGGATCGTTGCCGTCGAAACGTGATCCGAAGCCTCCAGTGTAAACTGCGAGTAGACTTCGTCGGAGATGATCATCAGATCGAACTCGCGCGCTACGTCGACAATTCCGATCAGTTCTTCGCGCGAGAACACTCGACCGGTTGGATTTGCGGGTGAACAAACGACGATTGCCTTCACCGGGTAATCCGAGCGTTTGCTGCCGTCGCGACAAACCTTTCTGAGATCGTCGAGGTCCAGAGTCAGTTGGTCGCCGCGGAGCTTCACCACTTCCGCGCGTCCGTCGCAAGTCTCCAGCGTGCGCTTATGATAGGGATAGTAAGGCTCGAACAGTACTGCCGATGAGCGTCGAAGGTAAGTGTGAGCCAGGGCGATCAGTGCACCCGTAGCGCCCGGTGTGATGATCAACTCGAGCGGCCGCGCGCTGGGGTCGATATCTATGCCGTCGAGCCTCTTGAGCTTCTGAGCTACCACTGTTCTCAGCTCGTCAACACCCTCAAAGAAGCTGTAATGATTGAGTCCCGATTGAATAACTTCTGCGGCGGCCCGTGCCAGCTCAGGATGTAGCGGCACTTCGTTTTGGCCTTGGACCAGGTTTCCACTGCGCGGAATCAAACGGGCGATCGAACGAATATCGGGCTGGGGGCGTTTCACTTGTGTTTGCAAGAATCCTCCGCTTGTTGGGTTGCAACTCCAAAAATCGAGTTTAACCCAAACCAGACGGGACTAAAAGGCGGGGACGCTCGCGCGAACGCGAAGACTTGCTTCGAGGTGAATTGCTTCGGTTACGGCTTGTTACCTTGAACCACGGAGGAGTTCACGAGGGCTTCACTGGTAATCAGTTCCGCGCCTTTCGACGCCATTTCGTTCAGCGCTTTGTCGCCGTCGTCAGGTTGAACGTTCACTGCCCGCATCGCGTCAGTTACGGGCATGACGTGATATCCGTAATCGAGCCCGTCCAGAACGGTCGCGCGCACGCAATAGTCGGTTGCCAGTCCTACTACGCATAGGTTCTTAACCCCGAGACTTCTCAAAACTTCATCGAGGGAGCGTCCCTTGTCGTCCGTTCCGTCAAACTCCGAGTAGGCGTCGCGTTCTGTCGTATAAGCTTTCCGAAAGTAGTGTTGGATGTAAGCCCGTTTCAAGTCGGGATGTAGCTCGGCTCCCACTGTACCCTGTACACAGTGGGGAGGCCACGGCCCGCCCCGTTCCTTGAATGAAATGTGGTTCGGCGGATGCCAGTCCTGAGTCGAGATGACGATCGGGAACAACGGCATTATCCGGTTAACAACCGGGACAATCTTGTCGCCATCCTGTACCGCGAGCGAACCTCCGGGACAGAAATCATTCTGTATGTCGACTAAGACCAACGCGGTGTCATCTGGAAGCTTGTTCATCTCTTCTTCTTTCCTTCACGTGCAGTGACGGATCTCAAGTCCCTCTCCAGTTGATCGCGCCGATCCCTAAGCTGGTTGCTGAACGACACTGAATATGTTGTTGCGCTATCCAGCGACCTAAGCTCTCGGGGCAGCGATTTCAACGACTCGTCCGACCGAGCTCTTGCCTGCTTCAGATTCGCGAATCGTTGCTCCCTCGCCTCGGAAGGCGGCGAGCTTACAGAAGGGATCGGCAAGATTGATTTCCCTCGAGTCATGACCCTGTTGACCAGCGGGCGAGCGACGCCCTCACGTTCTAAGATATTGGCCAGGCCGGTTTCATCTTCAAGCGCCACTACGTCTCGAACAAACGTTCCGCTTTCATCAACGATGCGCCAGACCTGCTTTGCTCCAGGATACGTATGTTTGTCCTCGCTCAGCTTGACTCGCATTCTCCATTCACCGTTCTGACGAAGCGCTACAAGTTTGTACACGCCCGACAGCGCCGGTGAGTCATAAGACGTTGCGAGTTCCGTGCCGACCCCGAACGCATCGATCCTGGCGCCGTCGGCCAATAGTTCGGCTATGCGATTTTCGTTCAAATCGCCGCTTGCGAAGATCTGGGTGTGCGTCATACCAGCGCGATCGAGCATGTCTCGAACCTCGATGCTCAATCGGCACAGGTCCCCGCTGTCGAGCCTGACGGCGGAAACTGCAGATCCGAACTCACTCGCGAGGTGCTGCACAGCAGCGACGGTGTCGTAGGTGTCAACGAGTACTGTCGCCGTGTGAGGAAACGATTTCAAGAACGCCCTGAACGCATCCTGCTCACGATCAAACGACATGACGAACGAGTGAGCCAGCGTTCCGAATGTGGGCACGCCGAACAAGTGTCCTGCTTCGACGTTGGATGTTCCGATGCAGCCGCCGATGTATGCTGCGCGCGCGGCGTACAGCCCAGCTTCGGTTCCGTGAGCCCGTCTGGTGCCGAACTCGATGACGTCGCGACCGGCCGCCGCGGTAACGACGCGAGCCGCCTTGCTTGCGATCATCGTCTGGAAATTTATGGCAGAGAGCAGGAAGGTCTCGACTATTTGAGCCTCGATTATTGGAGCCTCAACGCGCAGGATCGGCTCCATGCCAAAAGTCAGGGTGCCTTCGGGCATAGCCCAGATGTCTCCGGTGAAGCGGAGGTTCGAGAGGTAATCGAAAAACTCGCGACTCACGTCTTTGAATGCCGGATGAGCGCGCACGTACTCGACTTCTGAACTTGTAAGACGAAAGTTATCGAGGTACTCGAGCGCCTGTTCGAGTCCTGCGGTGATCAAGAATGAGCGTCCGCGCGGCAGCCTTCGGATGAAGAGCTCAAAGATGGCATGGTCTTCGGTCATTCCGCTTTCAAAGTACGCAGCAGCCATTGCGAGCTCGTAGAGATCGGTGGAGAGTGCGAGAGATCGTTGAGTCATTACTTAACTCGGACTATAGGGTTGGCGTAGGTCTCATGCAAGGGTTGCGAATGGGCGGTTTCCGGTTTAGGGTTTAGGGTTTCGGGTTCGGTAGATGGAGACTCGTAGGCGTGAGATGCCCCGACAAGATTCGTCGCGAAAGAACGAACCCTAAACCCGAAACCCGAAACTGCAGTCCCGGTCGAACGACTATGACTCCTAAAGCCGATGATAACTCGCGCGTTCGAAGCAGAGTTGCCGAGTCTCGGGTCAGGGTTAGATATGCAGAGACCGATCAGATGGGCGTAGCCTACTACGCAAACTACCTGATCTGGTTTGAAGTCGGACGCAGCCAGTACTGCAACGACTGCGGCTTCTCTTATCGGGATATGGAGCATGAAACCGGTTTGCTATTGATAGTCGCCGAAGCCAAGTGCCGCTACAAAGTACCGGCTAGATACGAAGACAATCTCACAATTCGAACACGCGTCACCGGGTTCACTCGGCGTACCTTGAAGTTCGAATACGAAATAGTGCACGACAATGGCGAACTGGCCGCGGTCGGTGAGACTCACCACGTTCTAGTCAATAAGGATGGCCGGCCGTGCAGCTTTCCCGACAAGTACGCCGCTCTGCTCGGCTCAGCAGATTGATTCCGAAGCCCAATGCGCTCCCGATACAGTTGAAGCTACTCCCCTTATGGACCCGACAATCTTCCACAACGGCGAGTTGAAGGATGCCCGATCGGTAGGCATCTCTCCTGCGTCTGCGGGTCTGCTGTACGGCTGGGGCGTGTTTTCAACCCTTCGCATCTACGACGGACATGCCTTTGCCGCTGATTATCATTGGGAGCGACTTGAGCGAAATG
Source organism: Blastocatellia bacterium (assembly GCA_035315885.1). Classification (GTDB taxonomy): domain Bacteria; phylum Acidobacteriota; class Blastocatellia; order UBA7656; family UBA7656; genus DATFXM01. The sequence continues at coordinate 4,563 of DATFXM010000193.1, read as the reverse complement.
CCGAGAAGATGAGACTGGCGTTGCCCGTGTCTCGCGAGCAATTCGAGAGCGCAGTGGGTTCGGTGATCTCGGCGTCGTCAAGAAGAAAAGGCCGTGTGCGCGTCACCATACTAAGCGGCGAACGTGGCGCATGGCGCATCGGAAAGGGAAGCGCGTCCGACATTTTGATTTTCTCGGCAGCCGAGCCTCAACAGTCGCAAAAAGATGTTGCGATCACCATTTCGCCTTACAGGATTCTGTCGAGCGGAATGCTCACCGGCGTGAAGCAGACAGCAATGGTCGAGCATGCTATTGCATACGACGAGGCTCGTTCTCGCGGCTTCGATGAAGGTATTATGTTGAACGAGCGTGGCGAGATCGTCGGTGCTACGGCGGCGAATATATTCTGGGTTGAGGGCGATGAGCTGTTCACGCCGTCGCCTGCGACTGGGTGCGTGCCCGGGATTACGCGCCGGTTGGTTTGCGAACTTGCGGTGAAGTGGAACCTGCACGTTGTCGAAGGGAGCTTTCAGGTTTCGCGGCTGCTGAGCGCTCGCGAAGTATTCTTGACTTCGACGATGCGCGAGATTGGCATCGTTGGTAGCTTCGACGCGAAGGAGTACGACTCCAGGGAGGCGCGAATCACCGGGCTATTGAGCAGGCAGTTTCGTGAGCAAATACGAAGGGGAAAGGGAAGGGAAGTTCTGAGTAACAACCCAGAGGGGATTGGAGACTGAGTCTGAGCCCTGGGCGGTGATCTATAACCCTGCCGGGTTGACACTCAGAGCTGAAAACTCAGAACTCAAGATTGCAACACTCTGGGGTTGACACTCAGAACTCAGAACTTCCCTTGAGGATGTAGTGAGAATAAACGACGAGGATGCGATCAGAAGGATGCTTGGCGAATCGAAAACCATCGCCGTAGTCGGACTGTCGGGCGATCCCTCCCGAGCCAGCAACAGCGTGTCGCGATACATGCAAGCAAACGGATACCGGATTATTCCGATTAATCCCAACGAGACCGACGTGCTGGGTGAGAAATCCTATGCCCGGCTCGAAGACGTCAAAGAGTCGATCGATCTGGTGGACATCTTTCGACGAAGCGAAGATGCCGGAGCGCACGTCGATGAAGCGATTCGAATTGGCGCGCGTGGCGTCTGGCTCCAGGAAGGTGTGATTGACCCCGACGCGGCTCAACGCGCGCTGGACGCCGGACTAGATGTGGTCATGGATCGATGCATCCTGAAAGAGCATCTGAAGCACCGTCGCTGACGGCTCCTACTTCAATTCTTCCGCGTTTATCGTAAAGACAAACGTAGACAGCGAAGTCCCGCGCTGGAACTGGGTCCAGATTCGATAAATCCCCGGTCTCGGGATGAACGCGTTGAAGGTCACATCGGGGCCACCCTGCAACCTTGATTTATCGGGCTTGTCTTCCACCGTCTCTTCGGGATGCGAGTGTACGTAGTCCCGCTGATCTTCGCTGAGAATCAACGTGTGACCCCACGCGCCCAGATACGGGACCAGGTTTCGTACCGGCTGGCCTGTCTTGGCATCAGACAGGTGATACTTCAACTCGACCGGTTGTCCGGCGATCACCTTTACGGGATTCAAAGTCAACTCGGCCTTTGTTCCGTCCACCACGCGAACCAGCGCGGTATCGGGTTGCAGGTTAGGTTCGGACGCGACCAGGTCTTCTTTATATCCGGCGGTGGCAATGCTTCGTTGCAAGACCTGTGCGGCCCCGCCCTCCGGATAGATATCGGAATAAATTTTATAGGCGCCGGGTCGTGGCAGCACCGTATCTATCGTGAAGCTACCGTCTGCGTGATACTCTGGATGAATATGTTGAAACTCGGAGAGGTCCTGGCTCACCACGAAGAGGTGAAAAAGCTTTTCGTGCATGAGTTGAAACTCCTGGACCTGCCGGCCGCTTCTCGGGTTCGAGACGGAAAAGCGCAGGTGGACTCTTTCCCCGGGCTTGGGTGATGGGGGGGTTGCCTCGAGCTTCAAGTCGAAATCTTCCGACACTGCAGGGGTGACTGGCACCAGCGTCATTCCGCACTTTGGACATTTGCCCGGCGAGTTGGTGCGAATCTCGGGGTGCATCGTACACATATACTCATCGGACCCTTTGACCGCTTCGAGCGTCCGGTCCTGCCGGGGTTCTGCGGGACTGGCCTGGTTCTTTACGTCTTCCTGGTCAGTTTTGGCAGCCACCCCTTCAACCAGGGGCATGCCGCACTTTGGACAGGACCCCCGCTTCGAAGAGCGGACTTCAGGGTGCATCGTACACGTGTAAACTTTTGCTTCTTGAAAAGCGCGCGTCGTGGCCGGAATCGCAGCGAACGCTACAGCCAGCGACAACGAGATGAGAAAGACCAACCGCACGATTGAAGAGACCTCAGTAACCAGGTTTGTTGCAAGAAAGATGATAACGGGTTGAGAGACAAAACTCCATCACCGTCTGGGGTGAACCTAATTGAATTGTGAGCGATTGAATGAGTTGGCGTTGTCCCCCGTTAATCGCGATTACGTAAGTCGGGTTTCACGCAACGACCGCAAAGTCTTTGCGTGAAACCCAGCTCGGTTGAAAGCTAATGGCGGGGCCAACGCCAACTCGCTCAGACACCATAATCGAGTTAAGACAGTGACTGGTCTACAGTCTCAACGTAAAAACTTCGGAGCTTATTCCGTTTGAAATTACTTGAACGGTGTTATCGCCTGGCACCAATGCAAGCTTCTTTGCCTTGGCTTTTATAACGATCTCAGTTCCGGAGAGGCTCACAATCTTTCCGGTCAAGTCATGGCTGTTAATCAGAACCATCGGAGCGTCGCCGAAACCGCGGCCGGAAATTGAAACATGTTTCTTGCCGTCGTAGGTCGCCGACTCGATGATCGGCCGCTGATTCCCGATAGTCTGGAAGATTCCCCGCCCGTATGTGGCTACTTGAAGAATGCCGCTCGATTGAGCCGCGAACTGGTTCACGATTACCGGCGGTAATCCGCGACTGAAATCGTCCCAGTGCTGTCCGCGATTCGTAGAACGAAAGACGCCGATGTCGGTCCCGACGTACAGCGTGTCGGGCACGACCGGATCTATCAGCAGCGTATTGACGGGCACATCAGGTAGTCCGTCGCCGCGATCTCGCCACGTGGCGCCCGAATCCGTAGTTGAGAAGACGTGCGAGCTGCCGAAGCCTGAGAGGGTAACGAAAGCAGTAGCCGGATCCGCCGGATCAACCGCCACGCTGGTGATAGAGCGGTCGGGGAGCCCAGTCGTTACGTCGCTCCACGTCGCACCGGCGTCGGTCGACACCATCGCTCGTCCCATCAACGACCCGGTGTAGATGACTCTCGTGTCTGACTGCGACACGCCTATGGCGGTCAACACGTCGCGACCCTTATCCGTTATTCCTTTGGTCAGATCGGTGTCGCCCGCAGGCGCGGACCAGCTCTCGCCTGTGTCTCCGCTCACGAACAGCCGCCACGTACCGAAGTACAGCGTCGCATCAGTTCCATTGCCGACAAACGGCGGGTAGAAGGACATGCGAGGGCCGCTGAACGGTTCGCCGAACGTATCGTTGTAGGCAATTTGACGATCGTAAGACTGGCCTCCGTCGTTGAACCGAAAAATATTGCCTTGAACGTAAGTCGCAAATAGCTGCGAAGAGTTTGTCGGGTTGATAACTGTGCGTCCTCCGTCGCCCGGGAGGAACTCGAACCAGTTTGGAGAACCGTTGAGCCTTCTTTGTGTGCCGTTGTCCTGAGTACCGCCGTAAGTGATATTTGGATCCGTCGGATGAATCGCCAGACCGATGAACTGTCCAAGCGAAAGGGTGGAGTTGAGCGATCGAAAACTCGCGCCGCCATTATCCGTTCTCCAGATTCCGCCATCGTTTCCGATAAAAAACTGATTCGAGTTGCTCGAGATGAACGTCAAGGCGTGCTGGTCCGCGTGCGACTTCGCGCTTTCGGGTGAGTATTCGTAGAAATCGCTGAACAGACTGTAGCTGTTCGTAAGGTTGGTCCAGGTAGTGCCGCCATCGGTGCTCTTGTAAACATCGCGAGAACCGAGATAGACCGTATCCGCTCTCGACGGGTCCGCAACGAGGTAAGTGTTATACCCGAGCTGGGCGGTATCAAATCCGCCTGCGGGATTCATCGACCACGACTGCCCCCCGTCGGTGCTGAGCGCAAATCGGACATCAAACGAGAAGCCTACGGTGCCGCCCATGTAGACCAGGATCCTTCGCGGGTCTGCGGGTGTGACGGCAACACGAATATCACGTCTCTGTTTCGTTTCGTAAGCTGGAGCGGCGAACACCATTGACCAACTGACCCCCCGGTCTGTAGACCGGTACAGCCCAAAGGGCGGGTCCGCGCTTGCGTCGACGCGCGAGAGTGCCGCGTAAAGGACTCGCTGGTTGCCGGCGTCTACTACTACGTCGCGAGCTGCCCCTGCCAGGACCTTCGACCAGTTAGCCCCGCCATCGGTCGACAGGTAGATCCCGCTCGCCACTGCGGTGTTTCCCACTCGCTTCAGATATTGGGCAGCATAGAGGCGATTTGGATCGGCTGGAT
>DATFXM010000192.1:0-15537 GCA_035315885.1 Blastocatellia bacterium | reverse complement strand
ACTCGGACCAACTGAATCACGCCAGCATCATCGATGGCGTGCGATTGTGCCGCGCGGTTGCCAAGCAGACCGTTTCACGGCTGTACCGGAATGGCGACACCAGGCATCTGGCCAGCATGCTCGATGAAGATCGCGACAAAGGTTATCGGATCAAAGTCATCGCCACGGATGGTGTGTTCTCAATGGAAGGATTGCTCGCGCCGTTGGCGGAGCTCGTGGATCTGGCGAGGCAGCACAATGCGATTCTCTTCGTGGATGAATCACACGCTACCGGCGCACTCGGTAAGAGCGGTCGAGGCAGTGTTGAGGACCTGGGAGTTTTCGGAAAAGTCGATGTAATCACCGGTACGTTCGGCAAAGCGCTTGGAGGTGCGTCTGGGGGATTCATCGCCGGGCGCACGCCGATGATCGAGTTCCTGCGACAGAAGTCGAGACCATACACTTTCTCGAACACGATGCCGCCCGCGGTGGTTGCTGCCTCCATCGAGGCGATCAAGATCATCCAGGAAGATCCCTCAATCGTGAATCAACTTCGCGAGAACACTGAGTACTTTCGGCGCCGCATTGTGGAGCTCGGGTTCAAGATCATCGAAGGCCGGCATCCGATCGTACCAGTGATGTTGGGCGAAGCGGCTGTGGCGCAAGACATGAGTCAGCTCCTGCTGAAAGAAGGTGTATACATCAAAGGCTTGTGGTACCCGGTCGTTCCGAAGGGCGAGGCTCGTTTGCGGGCTCAGATCTCCGGCGCGCATACTCGCGACGACCTCGACCAGTCGTTGGCCGCATTTGAGCGAGTGGGAAAGAAGCTGGGTGTGATTTAAGGGGATCGAAGGGGCGAAGGGGCGACGCGGAGAGAGTGACGTAGAAGAGTGACGCGGAGAGGCGCAGAGGAGTCACTTACAAGCTCTTTTACAACTTATTACAATTCTTCCCAAACACGATTACGGCCATTCTCGTTTAGAATATTCCAGGCACACTCCTGCGACAGAAACTCATCGACGGGCCGACCGTCCTCGTTAGAAACTCGCACGCGGAGGAGAGAATCAATGGACACCGGTAGCGTTATTCGCCGTACCTGCGTAGTCGGTATGCTCGCCCTGCTCGCTGCTACTGCGCTCGGATCGACCGAGGTAAACGGTAAGCGCAAAATCGAATTCACTACATCTTCGAAAGAGGCCAAAGAGTACGTTGCCCAAATAGTCAATCAGATAGAAACCTTCCAAGCGGGCCCTCAAAGCAATGCCCTAGCAAAGAAGGCGGTGGAGGCCGATCCAAACTTCGCCTTTGGTTACTATCTGCTCGGCACCACCTCCCAAACTCCCGACGAAGCGAAGAAGTGGTCCGACAAAGCTGTCGAGATGGCGCGCAATGCATCGGATGGCGAACGACGGTACATCGAAGCCGTATTGCTGACTCGAGCCCAGAAGACGAACGAAGCGTTGCCGATCTTTCTCGATCTGGCTAAGCAGTACCCCGACGAGCGAATGGTACAGATGCTTCTCGGGCAGGTTTATACGAACCTCGGGAAGCTGAGCGAAGCCAAAGGCTCGTTCGAGCGCGCGATACAGCTCGATGGAAGCACCCCGCGAGCATATACGTTCATCGGGAATCTCGAGTTGTTGAAGGGTGAGTATGGAAAGGCGCGACAGACATTCAATCAAGCGCTTTCACATCAGGTGAAGAACTCCGCGCCTTTCGGTCCGAATTATGGCATTGCCTACTCGTACCTTTACGAAGGCGACTATAAATCGGCACTGAAGACTCTCGAAGCGTACGAAAAGGATTACGAGGCTTCGACTCAACAGCAGAATTTCCCGGCGGTGTTCATCTGGAATTCAATAGGCCGCGTCTATTTGGAATCCGGGAAACCAGAAGAGGCGCTTAAAGCCTATCAGAAGGGTTACGACACGATACCCGGCAGCAATCTGGACGCTATGCAGAAGAAGATCTGGCTAGGCCGATTGCATCACGGCACCGGGCGTTCGCTTGCAAAGCTGGGCAAGAATGATGAAGCCTGGAAGGAAGCGGAGACCATAAAGACGATGATCGAGGAGGGTGGAAAAGACGGCGAGCAGTTCTGGCCCTCTTACCACTATATCGTCGGTTATCTGAAGCTCGAGGCTGGTGACGTGCCTCAGGCGATTGAGCATTTGAAGCAGACCGACTTGACCGATCCGTTCCACAAGCTGTTGCTCGCAAGGGCGTATGAAAAGAACGGCGACCAGGCCAACGCGCAGAAGCTCTATCGGGAGATTGTGGATTCCAATCAGGTCACAATCGAACGTGCGCTCGCGTTCCCCGAAGCGAAGAAGAAGCTAAAGGGTTAAGAGGTTCGCACTCCGCCGCAGAAGATAAGAAGGGGCGACGCAAAAGACCTCAGGGAGGTCCGGACAGTTCGCCGCGTCGCCCCTTCGCCTGACAGCGGCAGGCTTGCGGACCGTAGAGAAAGATCCGTTTGAAAAACGAAGCCCCGCCGCCTAGACTATGAGGTCGATGTATGCAAAGAAAGTCTGGCTGCTGGCGCTGTTGCTCCTCTTTGCGCCCGCGATAACCAAGTCCTTTCCGCAATCGCGCGCCTTCAAGGTTCCATTTACGCAGTTTACCCTGGACAACGGTCTTCGCGTAGTCGTGTCCGAGGATCACTCGGCTCCGGTTATTGCCGTTGTAGTTTGCTACGACGTCGGATCTCGCAACGAAGTCAAAGGCAGGACCGGCTTTGCCCACCTCTTCGAACACATGATGTTTCAGGGATCGGAAAATGTCGGAAAGGCCGAGCACTTCAAGTACGTTGAAGGCAACGGCGGCATAATGAACGCCACGACCTTTCAGGACTACACCATCTACTACAACCTGCTTCCGTCCAACCAGCTCGAGCTTGCGCTGTGGCTCGAAAGCGACCGCATGCGCTCGCTCAAAATCACCGAAGAGAATCTGAAGAACCAGAAAGAGGCGGTGAAGGAAGAGAAGCGGTTGAGCTACGACAACCAGGCGTACTGGCCGGCGCTTCTGAAGATGGATGAGATGGTGTTTAGCAACTGGAGCAATTCGCATCCGGTCATCGGTTCGATGGAAGATCTCGATGCGGCGACGATCGCCGACGTGAAGGCGTTCTTCGACACATACTACGCTCCTGACAACGCAGCTCTTGCAATCGCCGGAGACGTGGACCTGGCCACCGCAAGATCCCTCGCGGCTCGGTACTTCGGTACTATTGCTCGAAGCAAGAACGCTCGGCAACGGGTCGATGTTTCGGAACCCGAGGGCGTTGCCGTCAAGCAGACTGCGGTGGTTGCGGATCGCCTCGCAGAAACGCCTGCGCTTGCAATCTCGTGGAAGACGCCTCCTCGCCGAACGACCGATTTTCACGCGCTGGTGTTGCTTAAGTCCGCGCTGTTCGACGGCGAAAGTGCCCGTCTTTACCGCGAACTGGTCAAGGACAAAGCACTCTCGCTCGACTTGAGTGCCACACTCGAAGAGCGACGCGGTCCCGGTCAGATTACGATCGTCACCAAACACAAGTCCGCGATTTCCCCGGCGTCGATTGAAAACGCGATTTGGGCCGAGATCGCGAAGGTTCAGCGAGACGGTATCTCCGCTGACGAACTGACCAAGGCAAAGAACCAACTGCTTCTGGGTCGGTTTTCGTGTGCAAGTGTGGTTGAGTGCACGGGACTACAAACCGCACTCGGTCGCGGGATGGCGCTCGCCGAGTATCTGCTGTTCGATGGCGATCCGTCGCTGATCAACTCTGAGATGGACGAATATCTGTCGGTTACGCCCGAGCTGGTAAAAGCGGCGGCCCGCAAGTACTTCACGCGCGACAACACCGCTGTTTTGCACATCGAAGTCGCAAAGGAGCGCATGAGTGGCGAGAAGGAAGGTGAGAAATGATCACTCGAAGGTCGTCTCTTGCCGTTAACCTTGCCGCTTCCCTGGCACTGCTCTCGGGTGTCTTTAGCGCAAACTCGTGGTCAGCCGGAGCGGGTTTCGCTCAACAGTCGGAGCAATGGCGCAACCATCCGCCGACTGCCGGTCCTGCACGGCCCCTTGCTCTTCCTGCGCCAAAAGAGTTCAAGCTGACGAATGGTTTGACTGTGTTGCTGGTGGAAGATCACCGAGCACCCGTTGTTTCTATCGAGGCGGCGATCCCTGTAAGAATAGATGCGCCGCCGATTGAGCCTGCGGTCACTACTCAAGTAACGCTGGCCGAAGCGACGGCAGAGTTATTGAGCGAAGGCGCAGGAGGGAAGACCAGTCAACAACTGGCACAAGAGGTCGAACTGCTTGGCGGCCGCCTCGACTCGGGCGCGCGAGAGGACTACTGCGAAGTCAGCGCGGACGTCATCTCTGAAAACGTGCAACGAATGATCCAGCTTGTAGCCGACGTAGTGCTTCGGCCATCCTTCCCCGAAAGAGAGATCGAACTGTTCAAGGATAATCGGCTGGATAAACTCAAAGCGGATCGTCAGGACCCGGCGTACCTTGCCGGCGAACGCTTTGACCGCGTGGTTTTTGGCGTGACTCCCTACGGTATAACTTCGCCGAACGAGGCAGCGGTGAACGCGCTGAACCGACAATCGCTCCTTCGCTTCTACCGAAGATTCTATACGCCTGCCGGTTCGGTGCTGGCGATAGCGGGAGACTTCGACACCGGCGCTATCGAAGGCCTCGTTCGCCGCTCTTTCTCCTCGTGGGATAACGCGATCCGAACGCCGGTCTCACAGCGAGCGATCCATTCTCCAACTCCGATTCGGAGGACCATCGATCTCATTGACCGGCCGGGCTCCGAACAGGCAGACCTCAGGATCGGCGGTTTGACTGTGCCGCGCGCACACCCCGACTACTTTCCGCTCCTGGTTGCCGATGCAGTCTTGGGAGGTGGAACCAGCTCGCGACTCTTCCTGAACATTCGCGAGAAAAAGGGGTATGCGTACGATGTCTCGAGCTATCTGTTCGGCCTTAGGTGGGGAGGTGATTTTTACGGCAGCTCGCAGACTCGCACCGACGTGGCGGTGAACGCGCTCAAGGAGATGCTGGCGGAATTCGAAAGGCTGCGCAACGAACCGGTGCCGGCCGACGAACTTCGGGCGGCGAAGAATTATCTTGAAGGTCTGTTCTCGCTTTCGCTGGGAAACCCGGAAGGTGTGCTGACGAGGCTGGTGCAAATACGAATGACCGGGCTAAAGCCGGATTGGCTGCAAACCTACATCGCGCAAGTTGAACAGGTCAGTCCCGAGAAGCTGATGGAGGTCGCACGCAAGTACATCAATCCTGGCCGCGCGGTGATCGTCGTAGTCGGCGACGCGCAAAAACTCCGAAAGCCGCTGTCGGATCTGGGGACTGTCCGAGTTCTCAACCTGCAGGGCAAGCCAATTGTTGGTCGCAAGCTTGCAGCCGGACGCTGAAGGCGTGTGGCGGAGGGGACAGGATTCGAACCTGCAAGGGCTTTTGGCCCGGCGGTTTTCAAGACCGCTTCCTTACCGTTAGGATACCCCTCCAGTTTTCGAAGATCGTTTCCGACTGTCGCTCGTTGAGTATAGGGGAGCGGACTTGAACCTTTCAAGATAGTTGAATCCGGCGAAGCAGTGCGCGATACCGCGCTAAGACTCACCGGCCGGCGTCTCAAAATGTACTGAAATGGATGGCCAAAAAAATAACGGAAGGGGTAACTCGGGCGAGTTTTTCCCTTCCGTTTTTTCTGCGTCCCTTCAATGGTTGTGTCCCTCAACCAGAGAAGAAGAGGAGGTTATTTGACAGCCACAATCCAAATTCCCTCATGGTTGCCGAGTTGCGCGCGACTATACCAGAGGGGCTTTTAGCTGTGAACCTGGAGGCTCACAAAAGCAAAACACAGTAGCGAGAGGCGGGAAGTTGAACTTTGGTTTTCAGAGATGGCTTAAATCCCAAAGTAAGTATGGGTTACTGGGGGTTAGCCGGGTGGACAGCGGCAGACCCGGAAGCCGCTGACGGCCGAACCGAGAAAATAAAAATCCGATGGCGCGTACCTGGCAGAAGGCCTCGGTCCGAACCTCGAGGTGTTTCTTGGTGCAAACCCTTAGCTAACGTCGAAAACTCCGCCAAACCAGCAACAGCACAATCGCGCCTACTAGTGAGAGAACCAGGCCTCCCGGGTGAACGTAACCCCCGGATCGGCTTCCCCAGATGACGCTGCCTATGAAGCCGCCTACAAAGGAACCGGCGACTCCGAGCAGAATCGTGGCCAGCAGACCCATTGGGTCTCTACCAGGAACGAGAAACCTGGCGAGGGCACCCACGATCAATCCGACAATCAACCACCAGAGAATGGCAAACACCGATCACCTCCTTTCAAGAGTCCTGACCATTGTTCTTATACTCAGAACGCGAACGGGAGTGCAAGGGGGGAGTGGCTACGGGGCGAAGGGCCGACGCGGGGAGGAGAGACGCGGGGACGCGCAGAAAGGACTTGGCGAAGGGGCGACGGGAGAGGAGAGACAGTGCGAATTTCCTATTCTTTCTTCGCCTCCTCACCGCGTCCCCGCGTCACTCTTCTCCGCGTCGCCCCTTCGTCCATTCGCCTCATCTCCTCATCCCCGACCCTCTGTTTCTGACTGCGGCACTCTCTTGGTCAGCTCATGGGCCTTCATCAAGTAGCTTGTCGCTTCGTTGTTTGCAGAGCGCCTGAGCTCATTGTCGGCGGCCATCCTCAGGTAAGTGATCGCACGATGATACGCGCGACCCTCCTCGAAATGCATCGCCAACTCCACTGCAAAGTCCTCAATACTCTCGCGATGGATTGTTTCCCATCGCTCGGCTACGACCAGGTGAAGCCGGATTCGTTGAGCCGCAGGCAATGCGCGGTAGAACACGTTCTGGTAAATCGCATGAGCGAACCGATACCTCGCAGAAACAGCTCCGTCGGGTAAGTCCGCGGCGCCCATTGACTCGAGAAACTGATTCCGCCGAGCGAAGGTTTCGCAGGCTTCTTCCACTTGAACGGGATCCTCACGCAGCGCATAACTCAAGTCTGAAGTCGAGAATTCCTTCCCGATAACGCTGGCAGCTTCCAGAAGACGGCGGTCGAACGTGGACAAGCGCTCGGCCTGCTTCTCGATCATTCGGCGAATGTCCTCCGGTACTTCTATTTGATCCTCGACGACTGCTGTCTTTTGCAGCCACACCTGATTCTCCTCTGCGATGAAGCCGCGGCTGACGAGGTGATCGACAGCATTCACCATAAAAAGCGGATGACCTTCTGTTCGCTTATACAGAGAGTGCGCGAGCGTTTTTGGGAAATAGTTAACCGGAAAGCGGACCAGCAGGTAGTCGCGAACCTCTTCCTCGTTGAGCATCCCGATCCTAAGCTCGCGGCAAAGGTTATGCATTCTCAACTCCTGTTTTACTTCGCGTACCGGATGACCGCCGAGAATTGCATCAACGGGCCGATAGCTCCCGAACAACATCAGCTTTGCCGGCTTTCGACGTCTGGCAATTGCTGTTATCAAGTCCAGGGTTGAATAGTCCGCCCACTGCAGGTCCTCGATTACCAGAACAAGGGTCGTGTCTGAAGAGAGCGCCTCGAATGCGTCCGCCATCTCTCTGAGCATGCGCTCGGGTCCTCCGGTTGGAACTTTCGGGCTAGAAGCATTGAAGCTGGCCAAGTCGATTGCTGAACCAATCCGTCGAAGCCACGTGGGGGCGTAACGGCTCAGAACTCTGGTCAGGTTGCTGCAATCCGGTTCGCGGCAAAGGTCCGACAGCGCATCGAGTATCGGAAGATAAGGCTCGCCACACCCGTACTGCTCCATACAGTGCCCTCGAGCGATGGCTACATTGGGATCGTAAGAGATCGACCGCAGAAACCTTTCGATTATTGTAGTCTTGCCGAACCCCGGCTCTCCCGTAACGAAAACTGTCTGCCGGCGACCGGTGCTTGCGAGTTGAAACATCTCGTCGAGCTGCGACAGACCTTGCGAGCGGCCGACAAAGCAATCATCCGGGCGAGCGACTGACGGATGAATGGGTTCGTGCGTATGAGGTCTTGAAGCGCGTCTTTCGCCTGACGCGAAATCTGCGAGCTGCATTACATCTGGATCCGTTGCGCGGTCCACTTCGGCGATAAACCGATACCCCCGTCTGTGGGCCGTCTCGATAAAGCGAGGGGCTGAGGCATCGTCTCCAAGCGCGTGACGTATTTCCTTGACGCAACCTTTGAGGAGGGTGTCGGTGACCGCGGTGTCGGGCCACACGGCATCCAGAAGCTCCTCTTTTTTCACCAGCCTTCCTGCACGCTCTGCGAGATATCGCAGCACTGCAAGCGACTTTGGACGAAGCGACAGCGCCTCGCGATTCTTAAATAAACGTTCATTTGCCAGATCAAGGTGAAAAGGTGGGAACTGTATGCTCAAGTGCTCATGCATTACGGCTGCTCCTTTGACACGCTCGCCAACTCTGTCGCAAGGTATCGCGTTTGTGGCGGTCAAGTCCTTAAGCGTGGCTAAAGAAGCTCTAAAAGAGCCTTAAAAGAGGCTGCGGTTACTTTCCACTAAAATTGCACCTAACTTGAACCATTCCTATATGACTTCGAGCGTATAGCGCGGGTATCCTCGGCGGCGCGATGAGCAAGTGGGCGCAGTCGAGTGCGCATGTCGTTCGGTTCCAGGGGGAGACGGATATAAGTCTCCGCAGTTTGAAGGAACGATTGAACACGTGGCGACAAACGAGGCTGTAAGATTTCACTCGCTCGAGCGGCTCCTGTCATTCCTCGTGAAGCTGTTGTCCCAGCCCCGAGGACGAGCAGAAAGCAAACTGAAGAAGACTGCGCGGCTCCACTCTACTCTCCACTCGCGCAATCCTCGCGCACTATGCGCCCTTGATTGATGGTCGCGTTCCTCAGGCGCCTCCGTCAGCGCCGGCGCACAACAGCGCAATTACTTAAAGGTGATACCGGGGCAGACCAGATTGAATGGTTCTGAACGGCATCGACTGGACAGTCTCCGCGTCGAGACCGCGAGTGGGATCATCTCTGTCGCCTGTACCTGATCTCTAACTTATAACACGAACGGTTCGCTTGATTCGAGCTTTGGTACAGGCGGCAAGGTTGCTATCAGCCTCGGATCAAGTAACGACAGTGCCTCGGCGGTCGCACTCCAATCTGACGGCCGAATTCTGATCGCGGGATCTCAGCGGATATCTGGGACCGGAACCACTTCGGACTTCCTGGCAGCGCGCTACAACACAGACGGAACGCTGGACACATCTTTTGGTTCGGGCGGTAAGGTCGTCGCCGATTTTGGCGGGGACAATGATGTTGCCGCTGCGATCGTTATCCAGCCGGACGGCCGATTCGTAGTCGGGGGACAAACCATTGAACCGATCACGTCCCAGGTTGACTTTGCGCTTGCACGGTACAACTCCGACGGGAGCGTCGATGCTGGATTTGGTTCCGGAGGACAGGTTAAGACCGACTTCTTCGGGCAGTTCGATGCGATCAATGGTCTCGCTCCAGGGCGACGGCAAAATAGTCGCCGCAGGTACCGTACGAACGTGGAGGGACGCGGGGAGGAGGGACACCGAGACGGGGGAAGTGGAGAGAATGAGCAAAGGGGCGCACAGAACATGCACGAAGCCGCCGCTTCTCTCTTCACCGCGTCTCTCCTCCCCGTGTCCCCGCGTCTCCGCGTCCCTGCTCTACTCCCGCTTAGCCTGCTGGACCCGAGTTCCCAGCTCTTTCAGCAGTTCTTGAACTGCCGTTTCAAGCTGACGATCCTTTCCAGCGATATTGTCCTCAGGAGTGTTTTCAACAAGAACGTCGGGTTGTACGCCGTAGTTCTCCATGTTGGTCCGCTTCTGGTCCGCAAGGAATACTCCCACTCCCGGCGTCCGAACCGTAGAGCCATCGATCAGTGAATAACTCCCCGTCCCGATCACAGCTCCCATCGTAGGAGTCCCGATCACTTTCCCGAGACCCAACGCGCGAAAACCGGCAGGAAACATCTCGGCGTTCGACGCCGAACGCCAGTTCTGCAAAACAACCTTTGGTCCGAAGAAACCAGCAAAGGGTCGCCCCGTCGGCTCGGTACCGCGCGGCTGCCAGATCTGATACTCCCTCTGAACCAGGATCGCCAGCAGCTCCTGTTCTATATTTCCTCCGCCGTTCCATCGCTGGTCGATGATCAGCGCTTCCTTGTTGCGATTCTCGCGGACTTCCTTTTCAAACTTTCTCAACGAAGGCTCGTTCATCGCTTGAATGTGAAGGTAACCGACTCGCCCGTTGGAAAGCTTGTCTACGATTGCCCGGCGGTCCTTGACCCAACGCTCGTACCGAAGCTGCGAGTACGCTTGTGTATTCACAGGCTCGATTCGTGTCCTCCACGCCCCCTCGTCGCTCGGCTTGTTATTGAAAGTTACTTCGAGCTTGCGGTTCAAATGGTGGTTGAGCAGTTCGAAGTAGTTGTCCCCCGCCTTGACTGGCCTTCCGTTTATGGCGATCAGATAATCGCCGACTGATACTTTCACCCAATCCTTGTCTGCAGGCCCCTCCTCGTACACGTACGTGACTTTGTAGCGCCCCGCTGCCGCGTCTTCGATCAGCTCTACGCCGAGATTCGAAGTCGATACGCTTACTTCACGAGAATCGCGTCCCCGCGGCGGAGGAGCTGCCCCGGTGTGTGATGCGTTCAGCTCGCCAATCATCTCGTTGATTATGTTGAGCAGCTCCTGTCGATCCCCTACGAACTCGACAAGCGGCTGATACTTCGCGCGTGCGGCGTCCCAGTCCTTTCCATGCATCTGCGGGTCATAGAAGCGGTACTTCATCGTTCGCCACGCGTCGTCAAACATCTCCGCCCATTCTGCGTTGCGATCGATCTTGACCTGCGCGTGAAAGGTCAGGCGGCGCTTTACGCCTTCCCGTCCGCCCGAGCCGGCATTTGGCGCCACCCCTTGTAAACCGGCGGCACCGCCAAAGGCGGCGCCGGGTCCGCTTGCAAGAGCGACGGAATAGATCGCGGGCCCTTCTTTGAAATAGAGCGTTCTGCCGTCGCGCGAGACATTGAGCTGTGAAATTCCGCCGCCGAAGCCTCCAAAGATCGGGCCACCCGGTCCTTGTTCAGCGTTTTGAGCCTCGCCAGTAGTCAACCTCGTCAGCCTGCGGCCATCTTCACCAATGGTGTAGATGACCGGTACCGGTGCCGGTCGTGCGCTCCCAAGCTCGGTGGTTACGAAAACGATTGTCTTGCTGTCAGGAGTTACCGCGTAGTTAAAAACGGACGAAGGCATGCGCGTCAACTGGCGAGTCCTTCGCTTGAGCCCGGCCCAATCGATGTTGACGTCGCGAGGCGGCTGATTTCGCTGTTGTTGCGCGCGGCGCGCTGCGGCCTCCGGCGCCTGATCGTTTTCCGAATCGGGCCGATCTTCCGGATCGGACGGATCGCGCTCCTCTTTCTCGAGCGCTACGGAGTAGATTTGGGCGGTTAATTGACCTCCGCCACCGCCTCCTCGCCCGCCGCCTCCGCCGCTGTCAGTTCGCACAAAGTACAGCTTTCGTCCATCGTGACTGAAGCGCGGGTTGAGGTCGTTGGCCGAGTCGAAGGTGACCTTTCGTTCTTGACCGCCACTCGATGGAATCAGGTAAACATCCGAGGTCCTGGTGTAGTCCGGTTTGGCAAATGCGATCCATTTTCCGTCGGGTGACCACTGAGGCGCGCCGATGTTGCCAAATCTGGATGTCGAAAGCTCGATGGTTTGTTTACTCTCGATCACGAACTTGCGGAGCTTGTTGTCGGAAGCTACGAATGCGATTTCCTTGGAGTTTGGCGACCACTCAAAGCCGAACTTCAATGCATCGATGTTTGTGATCTTTTGTGGCTCGCCCGCTCCGTCGGCCGCTATGACGTACAGCTCTTCTCTCCCGCTGCGGTCTGATATGAAGGCGATCCACCTACCATCGGGTGAATAAGCCGGCGACTGGTCTCGCGCCGGGCTATCGGTAATCTGGCGTTCGTCGCCCTCTTCGGTGGGCGCAGTGAATATCTCGCCGTGAACGGAAAACACGATCCTTCGAGAGTTGGGCGCGAGGTCGAAGTCGTCGGCCGACGAAGTGAAATCGCGCATCTCAGCGACGTTGTCCTGAGTCTCAGCGGAGATGTCCAGTCTTATAGGCGAAGCTTTCTTGCTTGCGACGTCGAGTTTCCAGACGCCGAAATCGTGTTCAAAGACGATGACCTTTCCGTCGGCGCTGATTGCGGGGAATCGAACGTCTCCAGTCTTGAACGAGGTCACGCGCTCAGCCTTTCCTCCGGCTTCCGCTACGCGCCAGATGTTGGTCAAGCCATTGCCTTCGCGATCACTGACAAAGTAAATGAACCCGTCGCGGGACCACATCGGCCACGAGTCGATGCCATCGTAGTCGGTAATGGTGGTGAATTTCTTTGCCCCGATGTCCATCACCGTCACATCTGTGTTCATCGCCCCGTGGTAGTACTTGCGCCAGTAGACCTGACCCTTTCGATTGATCGCCAGCTTTGTTCCGTCCGGGGAGAAGCAGGCGCTTATTCCCATGTCAGATCCGACGTTGCGCTCGATGCCGCCGTCCACCGCGACGGTGTAGAGCCTCGGCATAAAGTCGTCGCCGCGATTTGAGGAGAACAATACCGCTTTGGAGTCCGGAGTCCAGCCCAGCACCGTGTCATCGGCAGAGTGAAAGGTAAGTTGCTTTGGCGTTCCGCCTTCGCTTGGGACAATGAAGACGTCCATATTGCCGTTTCGGTCGCTTGAGAAGGCGATCCATCGCCCGTCAGGCGAGAATCTGGGGTAGACGTCCCTGGCGTGGTGAACTGTTATCCTTTTGACGTCGCGTCCGTCTTCGCTGGCTGTCCAGATGTCAGCCAAATAAGTGAACACGATCCGGCCCTGATGGTAGTGGGGATAGCGGACCAGCTTCACTTCGCGAGCTGAAGCCGAAGCGGAGGCGACCAAGAGAGTGAACGCAGCCAGCGCTGGAAGTCTTAACTTCATAGGGTTCTCCTGTTGTGAGCAAGTCTGAGAAATGGGTGTAGTGCTAGAGTAACGAAACCCGTGGCGAAAATCTTGATTTACAAAGACGGTTATAAACCTGTTCGGGTTACAACTCAAAGGGAACCCAGTCGGTTTTAGGGTTTCGGGTTTGGGGTTTCGGGTTTGGGGGTTGGGGTTGCTGGTTTCTAGTTTCTCGTTTACTGCTTCAACCGATTTGCTGTGGTCAGCAAGGAGCTGTTGACTCCCGTGAATCGAAACCAGAAACCCGAAACCGAAACTAAACTGCCTACTGCATATCGCCCTATTTAGTGGTAAACTACTCGCCTCCGTTATGTACGCAGTAAAAGTAGCGCAGCAGTCACTTCGCGGTCGTGTGCTGTTCTGGCTCACCCTCTGTGTCCTTTTCAGTCCAACCGTGCTCGGCCAGTCAGCCCCGCTGCCCCGCATTGCGGGTCTGAGCAATTTTCACCAGGTCAGCCCACAACTGTTCCGAGGCGCTCAACCTTCTAAGGAGGCCATTGAGCAACTCGCATCGATGGGAGTTAAGTCGGTCATCAACCTGCGTGGAACGGACGAGATCGCAGCCTCCGAGGAGAAGTTCGTCACCGGTTCAGGAATGCGTTATTTCAACGTGCCTCTCTCAGGTTTGAAAAGACCTTCTCCTGACGCCATCGAAAAGATCCTGTCCTTGATCGACGCGCCCGAGAACCAACCAGCGTTCGTTCATTGTCACTACGGGGCAGATCGCACCGGCATGATAGTGGCGTTGTACAGGATCTCACGCCAGGGCTGGACCGATGACAAGGCTATCGACGAGGCCAGGCAGTTTGGGCTCAAATTCTGGGAGGTCGGGATGAAGAACTACATCCACGACTTCGCTCGTGATATCGCAACGAAGCCCCAGCCTCAGACCGCTCCCGCCGCGACTGCCACGCGGCAGTAGCTGGTTCCAAACTAACAATGCTACCAGCGGTGTTTGCGTGCCTAGCCGGCTCCATCTAGAATACCGTCTTTCATTCTCAAAATTCATGAGGAACGAATGAGGAAAACTCTGTTCATATTCGTTTGTGCGTGCCTGCTGGCCGGAATGAGCCGCGCGCAGGATATGACCGCCGAGGCTACCAGACTGGCCTCTCAGCCTGAACTCAAGGGCGCTTTTCAACAAGTGGACGCATCTCGTAAGACGATACTCGACGAGTGGATCGCCCTGACCGAAATCAACGCTCCGTCAGGAAAAGAACGCGCCCGAGCCGAAGCGGTCCGAGCGATTCTGGAACGCTGTAGTCTCGACCGAATCTATTACGATTCAAAAGGGAATCTGATCGCGCTTCGTAAGGGGACGTCCAATGACGAAAAAGCGGTGGTCTTTGACGCGCACCTGGACACTGTTTTTCAAGAGGGCTTGAAGATCAAAGCCGAGATTCGAGAGGGTAAGCTGTATGCTCCCGGTGTCGGGGACGACACCAGGAACGTTGAAGCCTTGCTCGCCTCAATTCGAGCGCTGGATCAAGCGGGTATTCGCACAAAGTCAGACCTGATTTTTGTCTTTACGGTCGAGGAGGAGACTTCGTTTGGCGGAGTAAAAGCATTCGTAGCCGAGAACCGGGACCGAATCGGTGAGTATGTCGCGCTTGACGGGGGCTACCAGGGCCTGACCTATGGCGGCATAGGGATCAACTGGTACAAGCATCATTTCATCGGCCCGGGCGGTCACACGCGCTCGAAGACGCCGCCGTATTCGGCTACGGTACCGCTTGCCAGGGCGATAACCAGAATCAGCCAACTTGATTTGCCGCGCGATCCCGAGGTTAATCTGAATATCGGGATGCTCGGTGGGTCCTCGGTTGTGAACGCGAAGGCCGCGGACGCCTGGTTTACTCTAGATCTTCGTTCAACTGATCAGCGTCTTATCGACGACTTCGAGCGCAAAATCGCGCAGATTCTGAAGGAGGAGGCCGATCGCTACGGGATGCAGGTGAAGACGGAATTCCCTGAAGAGAAACTCGCTGCGGCGCAGATTCCGGGACACCGAAACTCCTACATCGTCAGGATGGGTGAAGCCGTTCACCGTGCGATGGGGTTCGACGGGGTAACGGTTTCAAACACTGCCTCGAACAACGCCAACGTTGTGTTGCTTGCCGGGTTGCCGGCGATTTCAACAGGAGCAGGCCCGTGCGGCGGCGATCACTCGCTGGGCGAATGGTGTGAGATCGAGCCCTTCTATAAGGGAATAAAGAAGACGATACTTCTCGAAGTCGCCCTTGCGGGAACAGGAGAATGAGAAGTGCTGAGTTCTGAGTCCTGAGGTTCCCTGACTCAGCACTCAGCACTCTCTCCCGGGGTACACGAAATGAACGGCCCAAAACTTCTATTCGTTGCAAGCTGGGTTCTCCTGCTTCTGGTGTCTGCGGTTATCGCCATAGGCTCATTGTGGTCTTTGCGGGTGGCGTACTTCAGGCCGGCCGATAATCTTTCCAGGACGGTTTCGATTGAAGATATCCGGTCGATCGGTGGTGACGAGGCGGTCCAGGACTACAGAGG
>DATFXM010000191.1:0-18965 GCA_035315885.1 Blastocatellia bacterium | reverse complement strand
AATTGCTTGAGAATCAGGAGGGCAAGGAGGATTTCGGGTAGGAGGGTTTCGGGTTTAGGGTTCGTTCTTACCCTAAACCCGAAACCGCTTGCTGCGTTGCAAGCCTGAGAAGCGGTGCTATAGAATCGCCACGAGAAATATGCGATTCGACAGCCGGACGCCAGTACTCGGTTTCGGTCTTCGATACTCAGTACTCAAAGACTCAATACTCAGAACTTCCTAAGGACAGGACATGAGAGTAGGAATACTCGTAGGCAGGGAAGCCACCTTCCCACAAATGCTAATCAATGAAATAAACGGCCGACACAAAGGTGTGATGGCGGAATACGTCAGGATCGGCGGAGTCAAGATGGCCGATCCATGCGCGTACGACGTTATCATCGACCGCATATCGCACGAGGTCCCGTTTTACAGGTCATTCCTCAAAACTGCCGTCTTGTCGGGTGCAAAGGTGATCAACAACCCGTTCTGGTGGACTGCGGATGACAAGTTCTTCAACTACTCCCTGGCGACTTACCTGGGAATCAAAATCCCAAGAACGGTGCTGCTCCCGCAAAAAGAGTACAAGGATGGCGTAGTAAACGAATCTCTTCGCAATCTCGAGTACCCGCTCGACTGGGACGCCATCATTGAGTACGTCGGTTTCCCGGCATTCATCAAACCCTATGACGGCGGCGGCTGGCGCGGAGTTTCCCGCGTCAACAATTTCGGCGAGTTGATGCATAAGTACGATGTCAGCGGAACCGATTGCATGGTGCTTCAGGAATACATCCCGTTCGACCACTACGTCAGGTCGTATTGCATCGGTAAAAAAGATGTCTGCCCGATGCCTTACGACCCGATCTTTCAACGCTACCTCGTCGTCGACGACTACCTGAGTCCCGAAATGGACGAACGGGTAAAGCGCGAAACCATATTGATAAATGAAGCGTTGGGCTACGACATCAATACTGTTGAGTTCGCGATCGTCGGCGACATCCCGTACGCCATCGACTACATGAATCCCGCGCCGGATGCAGACTGGTGGTCGGTAGGCTCGGTGTATTTCAAATGGATGGTGGAGAAGGTTGCCGATCTCGCGATCGAAACCGCGCTTCACGGTGAACCGACGCTCAACAGGCACCGGTGGATCGAACTACTCAACAGTCAGATCAAGCGCGCCGGCGCGAGCGAGCCGGTTGGAATGAGTGAGGCGTAAATGCCGGGTCAGGCAGCGTATGAGTACAACAGGCTCCTCGAACTCCATCCGGCATTAGTAGCCGAGTCGCGAACATACCTGATAGAGCGTCTGGACAAAGTTCGTTTCGTCTTTGGTGGGCGGATGCTTTCGCCTTACCTCCGTCCTCACTTTGTCACCAGCGAGGAATGGCGTCGGATCACAAAGACCTGCGAGACAGTCTGGAGCGCGATCGAGAAGGTGGGTCAGGCGCTGCCCGACGATGAGCTTATTCAGAGCCAGATTCGCCTGACCGAAGGCGAGCGCATTCTCACTGCCGTAGATCCCGGTTATCCCGAGATCTCGGTCACCTCACGCCTGGACTCGTTTCTCACCGACTCCGACTACCAGTTTGTAGAGCTGAACGCCGAATGCCCTGCAGGCATCGCGTACCAGGATGTAGCCGCCGAGATTTTTCTAGAGATGCCGCTGATGCGCGAATTCGCCAAACGGCGCCCTGTTCGGCCGATGTACTGCCGGGGTGACATGCTGGCTGCCCTGCTCACGGTTTACGGCCGCATTCGAGGTCAAGGGGAGCGGCCGAGAATCGCCATCGTAGATTTCAAAGGTCAACCGACGCAGCGAGAGTTTGAGCTGTTCAAGGAGTACTTCGAGGCTCGCGACTACCCGGCTACCATTGCTGACCCACGGGAGCTTGAGATTCGCGAGGGCAAGCTCCACCACGGCGAGTTCAGGATCGACATGGTCTATCGCCGCGTTTTGACTACCGAGCTGTTGGAAAAGATCGATGAGTGCACGGCTTTTGTGCAAGCTTACAAGACGCGGGCTGCGGTTTTCGTGAATTCGTTTCGAACAAAGTACGTTCACAAGAAGATGCTCTTTGGCGTGCTCACAGACGAGCGGCATCGGCACTTGTTCACTCATGGCGAGCGCGAGGCGATCTCTTCGTCGATTCCCTGGACCCGGCGAGTTGAGCCGGTTATAACGGTGTTCGACGAAAAGACGGTCGACTTACTCGAGTTCATCAGAAGCAATCGACAGAACCTGGTCCTCAAGCCAAACGACGACTACGGCGGTCACGGGATCTACATTGGTTGGGAGTGCAATGAAGCTGAGTGGGATCAGGCGATAGGCAACGCACTCAAGGCGGATTACCTGGTGCAGAGTAGAGTAGCTACCGCGCGTGAGACGTTCCCGTACGTGGATCAGTCGAGCGGAATTGTGAGCATGGTTGAGCAGTTGGTGGACCTGGATCCGCTGTTGTTTTTCGGGCGGGTCCGGGGAGCGTTCACACGGCTGTCGGGTTCGTCGCTTGCTAACGTGACGTCCGGAGCAGGCATGGTGCCGACGATGATAGTTGACTAGGAAGTGCTGAGTACCGAGTGCTGAGTCCGGACCGTATTCGGCATTCCGATTTCGAACTCAGCACTCAGCACTCAGGACTCAGCCTCAGGACTCAGCACTTCCTGGCGGGAGGTCTCAATGGCAGATTTCACATTGGGAATCGAAGAAGAGTTTCAGATCATCGACCCTCAGACGCGCGAGCTGCGCTCGCACATCACTGAAATGATCGAAGAGGGCCGGATGATCCTGGGTGAGCAGGTAAAACCCGAAATGCATCAGTCGATGATCGAGGTGGGCACCGGGATCTGCTCATCGATAAAAGAGGCTCGCGCCGACCTGATCAAGCTGCGCAGGACCGTCAACAATCTCGCCGCGTCGAAGGGCCTCCACATTGTCGCCGCCTCCACGCATCCGTTTTCACACTGGCGGGATCAGAAGATCACCCCTGATCCGCACTACGACAACCTGATAAACGAAATGCAGTTCCTTGCGCAGTCGCTGCTGATTTTTGGCATGCACGTGCACATCGGGATCGACGACCGGGAATCACAGATACATCTTATGAACGCGGCTCGTTACTTTCTGCCGCACCTTCTGGCTCTTTCGACCAGCTCGCCGTTTTGGCTGGGTATGAAAACAGGTCTGAAGAGTTATCGTTCCGAGGTGTTCAAGAAGTTCCCGCGCACGGATATTCCCGACTACTTCAGCTCGTATTCGGAGTACGAGAACTACGTAGGCTTGTTGATGAAGACCGGATGCATTGACCGTCCAAAGAAGATCTGGTGGGACATCAGACCGCATCCGCACTTCCCTACGCTTGAATTCAGGATCTGTGACATTCCGTCGAAGGTAGACGAGGTCCTCGCGCTTGCGGCGCTAACGCAGGCCATCATCGCAAAACTGTACAAGCTGTATAAAATGAACATGGGTTTTCGACTGTACCGGAGAGCGTTGATACAGGAAAATAAGTGGCGCGCCGTGCGATGGGGACTCGACGGCAAGCTCATCGATTTCGGCAAACAGAAGGAAGTCCCGGTTCGCGACTTGATTCTCGAGCTGCTTGAGTTCGTTAACGACGTAGTGGACGAACTGGACAGCCGTAAGGAAATCGAGTACGTACACACGATCCTCGAAACGGGAACAAGCGCCGACCGGCAGTTGAAGAGGTTTGAAGAGACGGACGATTTGAAATCAGTGGTAGATCTGCTCATTGCAGAGACCGCAGAAGCCATCAGTCATGACGCGATTTCTTCGGGCGGCACCACGTTGTGATTGCTCGCGAGGCGGCCCCGACCGTCGCCCCTCAAAACGGCCACGTTAACTGTGCGGCGACAGGTTATTCACGACTCACGGACGAGTCGTATGGTTGGGATTTTAAGTTAAAGCGATTTAGGACTCGGGTTTTGCAACTTTCTAATACGCTATCGAATCTGATAAATTTGACACGCCAGTCCCTAATCGTACCCACTTGTTTGCACGCATGATTTGGAGAGGTTGTATGCGAAGAAGGCGAAGTCTCGTTTCCAACGCACTTACGTTTGCCATGCTTGTGGCAGTAACCGTCCCGGGCTTTGCGGGGGAAGTCACCAAGGTAAGCGCTCCAAAGAACCCTTACACGCCCGACAAGGACGTACAACTTGGCCGTCAGGCCGCCGCTGAGGTCGAACGAAAGGTGCCCCTGCTGTACGACCCCGAGATTGAAGCCTATGTCTCCAAGGTGGGACGGCGTCTAGCCGAATCGATTCCGCCGGAGTTTCAGCACCCCCAATTTCAGTACTCGTACAAGGTCGTTGACGTCAGAGACATCAACGCGTTTGCTTTGCCCGGCGGCTTCACCTTCGTGAATCGCGGATTGATCGAGGCGGCCGCGAACGAAGGCGAGATGGCTGGGGTGATCGCACATGAGATCAGTCACGTAGCGCTGAGACACGGTACCGCGCAGGTGGCCAAGCAGCAGAGCTATCAGAAATGGGCGCTTGGCGGCGCAATTCTGGGAAGCATTCTCGGAGGCGGAGCGGGCGCTGCGGTCTATCAGGGAACACAACTAGGGCTCGGAAGCGTGCTCCTGCGGTACAGCCGCGACTACGAGAAGCAGGCTGATATCCTGGGCTCGCACATAATGGCGAATGCCGGGTACGATCCTCGAGACCTCGCAAACATGTTTCGCACGATCGAGCGCCAAACCGGTTCGGGCGGACCTCAGTGGCTCAGTGATCACCCGAACCCGGGAAACCGGTACGATTACATCACCCGAGAAGCAGAAGCTCTCGCGATCAAGGATCCAATTCGCAACACGCGTGAATTCGATCAGGCGAAGGCGCGGCTCGCCTCGATGAAAACGACCCGTCGACACGATCCTAACGCTCGAACCGGCGGAGGCCCGGACTACGACAGCCGGCCAAACAGCGGGAACAATATCCCGTCCGGCCGGGTCGAAACTCCCTCCGGGAGGATGCGCGATTACTCGGGCGGGAATCTGTTCAGACTCTCGGTTCCGGATAACTGGCGCGAGATCTCCGAAGGCGACTCAATAACCTTTGCCCCTGAAGGCGGCTACGGTTCCGTTCGAGGGCAATCCGTGTTCACCCACGGAGCCATGGTGGGCGTCGCGCAAGCTCAAAGCCGAAACCTGCGGCAGGCAACGGATGCCTTTCTAAACGGCCTGGCGCAGGGAAATCGAAACATCCGTAAGAGCGGAGGCTACGAGAACGAGAACATTGCGGGACGCAGCGGCTTGTCGATCATCTTGAGTAACGTATCCGCGACGACGGGCCGTCCTGAGACGGTTGTGGTGTGCACGGCATTGCTGCGAAGCGGCGAGCTGTTCTACTTCATCGGTGTAGCTCCGGACAGCGACTACGGTGCGTACCAGCGCACGTTCCAGCGAATGGTCCAGAGCATTCAGCTTAACTAAGACATTCAACAGGAGAGAAGAAGGGGCGACGCTGCGCAGCGGTGAGTTGAACCATCACCGGATCCCGGGCGTCGCCCCTTCCTGTCTTCGCCACTTTGCTCCAGGCGACGCTTCTGAACGATTCTCGGCTATTTCTGCGGCAGCGGCGGCTCCTTGAGCGTGCAATCAACGGTCAGAGACTTCAGGAACTCGATCAGGTCTGCCTTCTGCTGCGGCGTCACGTCGCGTTTTTCCAGGTTCTTCTTGTCGAGATGCTCATTAGGCTTGCCACCCCCAAGCATTAGGTCAACCGCTTCCTCCAGCGTAGCCACGCTGCCATCGTGGAAGTAGGGTGCGGACTTTGCGATGTCTCTCAGCGTTGGAGTCTTGAATGCCCCGATGTCTTCCGGCTTATTGGTGATCTTGCCTCGACCGGTATCGGGCTCCGGCTGGTCCATTCCTATCCCAACATTGTGAAACTGCTGGTCGGTCAGCAGTCGACCGTCGTGGCAGTTGGTGCACTTTGCCTGCTGGAAAACGTCCCATCCGCGCTTTGCGGCGTCAGAGACCGCACTCTGGTCGCCGGCTTGCCAGCGGTCCCACCCGGTGTTCCCGCCGATGATCGTGCGCTCAAACGCCGAGATAGCCATCATAATGTTCTCGGGAGTTGCCTCTCCTCCAAAGACTTTCTGGAACTGGGAGCGATACCCTTGAAGCGCGTTGATCTTTGCTACGACTTCGGTCTCGTGATCTTTAACGCCCATGTTGCCGCCGGTCCACGCAGCCATCGCCTGCTTTTCGAGCGAAGGGCTGCGACCGTCCCAGTAGAACAGTTTTTGATATCCGATATTCCAGAGCGTCGGGCTGCTCCGCGTGAGTTTCTTCTCGCCGGCGCCGATCGCCTTCGGAAGACCGTCGGTCAAACCTTTCTCGCATACGTGACAAGAATAGCAGGACCGGCTGCCGTCTACGCTGAGACGCGCATCAAAGAAGAGCTCCCGTCCAAGCGCTACCTTCTCCGGTGTCATTGGATTATCCGAAGGCTTCTCCATAGGTTCATATCCCGCGAGCTCTGCCGGCAACGGCAAGATCTCAGGCTTGAACTCCGCCGCTGAGGGTTTCATCTCGCAAGATACAAGGAAAGCTGCAGTCATACAGGCCAGCAACACGATGATTCTCTTCATCTGATCCTCCAGGCACTGTTTGATGCTGTGCGTTGTTGTCGACTGATTCGGCCGCCAACCCGTTAAGCGACCGTCGAGCGCAGAAATAATACAACAGCAGTATGAGTCCACACAGGTTAAAACCATCCGCCGCGACCCAGGCGGAAGTTCTGAGTTCTGAGTTCTGAGTTCTGAGTGCAGTCGATCGCATCAATAGCAGGAGAGCCGCCACGAGGGCGTGACTCAAGTCAGCGTTTAGTGATATCAACTGACCCGCGAACATTGGAGGCAATCTGATGACAGACTCAGCGGTAGGATTTCGCGTCAAGTCAGGCTGGGCGTCAATGGTTGTGGTCAGCGGATCATTGAAGGCGCCGGAGATCGTCGTAAGCCAGGTCGTCCAACTTGCCGATCCGGAAATACCGGACTCCACTCAACCCTTTCACGTCGCCCTGGAACTGCCGGGCCCCAAGGGGATCAAGGAAGCGAAGCGACTTTGCCGCATTGTGGAGCGGTACACCGACAAGCAGGTTGGAAAAGCCCTCTCAGGCTTTGCCCGCGAGGGCTATAGGATTCGCGGAGTCGGCATCGTAGCCGGCAGCCTGACAGATCCCGCCTCGATAAAGAACGATCATATCCGTGCCCACGCCGAAGAAGGAAAACTTTTCCGCGTTGTCGTAGAACAGGCGGCGGCGGCGCAATCATTGAGCACCGTCGCATTTGCCGAGAAGGACGTAATGTTAAAAGCCGTAGAGGCGCTCGACATTCCTGACCGTTTGTTGAAACAAATGCTTGCTGTGCTCGGCAAGACAGTGAGCGGCGTGTGGCGGGCAGAACAGAAGCTTGCGACTTTAGCGGCGTTAATTGTCTTGCACCAAAGCTCCGGTAAATCTCACCGCAGAGCAGGCGCGTAGGATGCTTCTTCACGACCGGATTTATAGAAGCATCGGAATCCCTATGTGAGGTCCCGGATTGTTAAGAGCGGTGCGAAGGGCAAGCGCGAGCGCGGGCCGCGTCTGTTCGGGAGTGATGATCGCATCTACAAAACCGCGAGCAGCGGCGAACCTTGCATCCAGCTCGCTGTCGTATTTTGCTCTCACTCTTTCCATCTCTGCCTTCATCTTTTGGTCCGGTTCCTGTCCTTGCGCTTTCAACCTGTCCAACTCGCCGCTGAACAGCGCCATGACCGCCGAATCACCCTCCATAACTCCCATCCGTCCGGTTGGCCAGGTGAAGATGAAATCAGGATCAAAGCCCTGGCCCGCCATTGCGTAATAACCCGCCCCGGAAGCGTGATTGAGCGTGAGGACTATTTTCGGAACGGTCGCAGTCGCCATCGCCTCGACGAACGCTGCGCCGGCGCGAATTATCCCGGAATACTCCGCATCGGTGCCCACCATGAAGCCTGAAACGTCCTGCAGAAACAGGAGAGGGGTTTCATGGCGATTGCACGTCTCGATAAAGTACGCCACCTTCTCGGCCGAATCGGTGTAGATGATGCCGCCGAACTTTGGCGCGCGACCGGCAGGACTCTTTATCAGGCCTCTCTGATTTGCGATGATCCCCACCGGAATCCCCTCAATCCTGGCGTACCCGGTGATCATCTCTTTCGCGTAGTCAGCTTGAAACTCATCCAGCTCGCCCTCATCTAAGAGACAGTCGAGGACGTCGCGCATATCGTAGGGGTGCTTGTGTTCGGCGGGCATCAAATCGTAGATGTCCGCAACCGGACGTTTGGGAGGACGAGGCTCCCTGAATTGAACTCGAGGAAGTGCCGGCGGTGGAAGCTCGGTGACAAACTCGCGAAGCTTCTGCACGCAAGTCTCGTCATTCTCAGCGCGATAGTGCGCGACACCCGAGATCTCATTGTGAATGCGCGCTCCACCCAGGGATTCGCTATCGACTGTCTGGCCCACTGCGCCCTTAACAAGATTTGGACCGCCGAGCCCCATGAAAGATGTGCCCTCGACCATAATGATCAAATCCGAGAGGGCGGGTAGATAAGCTCCTCCGGCTACGCACGGGCCCATCACCGCGGCGAGCTGCGGGATTTTGAGGTGCCGGCGCATCACTGAGTTGTAGAAGAAAATTCTGCCGCCCCCGTACTGCCCGGGAAAGACTTCACTCTGATAGGGCAGATTGACGCCCGCGGAGTCTACGAGGTAAACGATGGGCACGCGGCAACGCATCGTGATTTCCTGGATTCGGAGTATCTTTCTGACCGTCTCCGGCCACCAGGAACCTGCTTTCACGGTGGCGTCGTTGGCCATAACACAGGCTTCGCGTCCAGCGATTCTTCCGAAGCCGGTGATGACTCCAGCCGCGGGAGCCTGTCCGCCGTACTTGTCATAGGCAACGAGAAGCCCAGTCTCCAAAAAGGGAGAGTTCTGATCGAAGAGCAGTCCTATTCTTTCTCGCGCCGTGAGCTTTCCCTTCTTGTGCTCTCGATTAATTCTGTCGGCGCCTCCTCCTTGGCGGAGCTTTGCCTCGAGAGCTTTCAGATCTGAGACAAGGCGCTCGAATTGAGCGCGATTAGGGGAGGTTGTTTTAGTCTCCATAGAGAGTGGCTGAGATGCCGGAAAAGCAAAGGCAAGGATAACAACCGGCCATTGCAGGTGACAAGGTGCGGCGCGGGAAAGTGGAGAGCGACGCGAAGCGGCGAAAGGGAAGGGCGACAAGGGGAGGAGGGACGCGGTGACGCGGTGACGCGAGGAGGATAGATAGCGAAACGGGGCGAATCGGTTCGCACAGAAAAGCAGGTCTCCATATCACCGCGTCGCTCCCTCTGCGCGTCGGCCGTTCTCCCATTCGCCCCTTCACCCTTTGCCTCTCTTCAACTAACCTGTTGCCCAAGAAAGCCGAGTCTGAAATAATTTGATCTGTTCGTTCGGAAATTCAGCACCAGATCAATCGACATCGATGAAGTCGTCCGGCAGGCTGCCAAACGCGATATGGATTTCAGTGGCTCTTGCGCTCCTGTTGTGCGCGGCGCCCTCCCTTTCCCAATCGGGCAAGGGCACTCCCGGCGGCCGCCGAATCCTCTCCTTGAATGTCATCGTGCACGCGCCGGAGGGAAGGCTCGTTACACGTGACGATCTCGACCTGTACGACGCCGGCGTCTCGCAGGAAATCGACAGCTTCACAAAGTTGGATAGCGGTTCAAGGATTGTTCTGGCGGTCGACAGTAGCGAGAACCTGAAAGCCGAACCCGGTCTCCTCCAAAAGGCCGCCCACTCAATCGTCAACGAGCTCTATCAAGACGACCAGATGATGATCGTCGGGTTCAACGAGACCGCCGAGATCGTCGAGGACACAACCGGCGATCTAGCCAAGCTCCAGGTGGCCTCAGGCAAGTTCGCTCGCAAAGGCTCGCCGAACCTGTTCGACGCGCTCGTGGCAATAGCCGATTCGCTCTCCAGCCAGGCAACGCTCGGCCTGGAGAAGAAGGTCATCATCCTGGTCAGCGATGGCTATGACAGCGAAAGCAAGTCGAAATTTGACGACGCGATCCGCGCCCTCCAGGAGGGCAACATCGTCCTCTATGCCATACAGGTGCCCGACCGCACACACGGCGCGTTAATGAGAGACAAGCCTAAACCGCCTGCTGCTCTTGCACAGCTCTCTGGCGCTACCGGCGGCGCTGTCTATCCTTTCGAAAAGGCGGAAGAAGCAGCCAAGACGCTGGTGGATGACCTCAGGAAGAACTGGTACAAGCTCGTCTATTCGCCCTCAGGAATCACTACAATGACAGCGCGACGTCTCCTGCTGATCTCGCGGGACCCGAAGGTTGAAGTTCGGACAAAAGGCGCGCAGCCCAGCCGCTTCCGTCAATCGAGCTGATCACCATCTCACTCCGCTGAATCGTTCGCCGCTTCTTCTGCGAACGCGACACCGATCTTTTCGAGTACGCGTGTGAGGCGAAACCAAAAAGAAAAGGCATCGGAAAAATTCCGATGCCTCTTGGCCCCTCAGGTTGTATCTAGCGAGCATCTTTGGGTGGGTGATGCTCAGTTAAAACGATGCATTTTGCCTCGCAATCACCGTGCCGAGGCGATTCGTTTGGTGCTACGCATCAGTAATTGTTACGAGAGCAAGCTCTACCAAAAACTGAAATAGAACTCAAGAAAATTCAAATGTGGCTTTTCGCCGTGATTGCTCTGTCACGCTCTGCGGCAAAGTGGGACATTGATACGCGTGCATTACGGTCAGAGACCGCAAGCAGTACACCCAACATCGTGAACGATGTGATCAGAGACCAGCCACCATGACTGACAAAAGGCAAGGTTATGCCCGTCATAGGCAACAACCTGAGCACACCTCCTATGTTCACCAGAGCCTGCAAACCAAGGAAGGCAGTTGTACCCGCGGCAAGCAGCTTCGTGAACATGTCCTGACATCGAAGACTGATGGCGATTCCCTCAATCACCATTACCGAGAGCGCGATCAATACCGCCGCGGAGCCCATCAACCCGGTCTCTTCAGCGACCGCTGTATAAATGAAGTCCGAGTCTGAGACCGGCACTGTCTCGGGAAAGCCGAGACCCAATCCCGTTCCGATCACGCCGCCCTCGTTCACACCAAACAACCCCTGAGACTGTTGAAGCACCTTATCCGCCCACGCCTCGGCGTTTCGTTGCCGCACCTCGAATGGATTGTCCGTGTCGGCAGTGAGGTGCTTTGCCTGCAGATAGCGGTCGAAGTCGCGCTTCCACCACCATGTGTCCGGCGTCGGGGCCTCCCAGGTATGAGCCCATTGATAAAACCGAAAATAAACCCGCCGAGGTATACCGGCACCCGATCCGATTTTTGTTGCAGCGTAGAACGCACCGAACACCAGCACACTAAGCGCAATCGCATACGCAAGCTGTGCTTTCTTTCTGACTGCGATGAAGTACAGCAGCATGTAAGCGCCGAAGAAAACCAGCATCTGTCCAAAGTCTGAAAGCGCAAAGAAGGGAAGCACCGGCATTGCAGCTACCACCGCAAAAGGTACAAAGTAGCGCAACGGCGGAAGACCCCAACGCGTACGTCTCAGATGCCGATACGTGTCAGTAAGAAGCCCGGCAAAACTCAAAAGGAACAGAACCTTCACCGCTTCCCAGGGCGTCGTCTGTCCGAGGAACTTACCATCTTCACTGGCAAGGGCCATCGCGGAAAAAGGCAGCAACGTGAAAACCCCAATCATCAGCCAGTGCTGCTGCATCCAGTTCAGAAACCGATCGCTTCGAAACAGTCTGAAGCATAAAGCCATAGCCAGCAGCGCGATCACCGGCACATAAGTATTTGCGGATGTCAGGAGGTCTCGAATCGAGTAATCATCCTGGTGTCCTTCGTCGGGACGAACAACAGGTTTACCCTGCGGACCAAACAGAAAAATCCTCTTCTGTTCGTCGTAGCCGGTCTCGACGTTTAACAACCGGACAGCCTCGCCCTTCGCCCTTCTGCTCTCCGTTCGATGTTCTCCATGAGCTCCATACTCCGGATCTGAAAAGAGCCGGTACTGCATCAGCATGCCAAAAGCGAACATCAGGAACGCCGCTGTCAGAACCATCAGATCGCCGCGAAATCTCTGTCTTCGAACCAGCCAGAATAGAAACCCGACGATCAGGCACAGAAACGCAACGTTGCGTCCGGCAATCAAACGGCTGGTAAAGTACCCGCGCAGACCGCCCGACCACATTATCGCCACGAGGCCGATCACCAGCGCCGCAACGCCCGCGCACATAATTATCAAATGCGCCGAAGGCCGCGTGTGCCAGGACAGCTTCGCAGGTTTTGCGTCTGCAGACTCGATGTCAGCGACCTCCAGTTGCGACTTGCGGGGCACCGCCGCTGAAATAGCCCAGCGCCGAACATCGATCGACTATTCTCTTGGCGATCGGCGCCGCTGTTTTCGCGCCCTGGCCGCCGTTTTCGACAACGACGGCAAGAGCAATCCGGGGCTTGTCCGCCGGAGCAAATCCAATGAACCAGGAATCGGTGGAACCTTGAGTTCTTGTATGTTGTTTTCCTTGAGGGTCGCGATCGATAACTGGTCTCCCCTGGCGGTCGTAAACCAGAACATCTCGGTCAGCAGTTCCCGTCTTCCCCGCGACTGGAATACGGGCATCGAACACTCCCGCGGCGGTGCCGCTCTCCACTACCGAACGCATCATCGCGCGGAGCTCTTCGGCCGCCTTCGCCGAGATGAATGAAGACATCGGTTTCCGGGTTGCGTTTGATTCAAAGGTGGGAGCACTGAGAGCCCCTTCCGGCGACGCCACCGCTGACGCAAGCAACGCCATCGACATCACCGTGAAGTCGTCGTAGCCCTGACCGAAACTCTGCAACGCGATGTCATAGTCGGTTGAACCACGACCGAGGTGCATTCTCGCAGCCGGTGAGGCGAACACGTAGTCGAATCGATCCTGATCACCGTGACTGATTTGCCACAACTTCGCGTCACGCGTAGCGGCTGCGTCGGGATCGGTTAAGTAACGAAGGCGCCTGGCATATTCTTCAAGACGCTGTCGTCCAAGCTTGACTCCGAGTTGTGCAAAGTATTGGTTGCAGGAAAGTCGAAACGCATCCTTGAGCCCCATCGTGCCGTGCACTTCGCCGCCGTAGTCCCTGATCGGCCGGCTCGCGCTGGGCGCGGTGTAGCCCTCTGACTTGCACGTGAACCTTTCGCCGGTCACTCCTGAGTCAAGCGCTACGGCAGCTATGAAAGTTTTGAATGTCGAGCCCGGCCTGTAGTAAAAAGCCGGCCCACCGGTAACCAGTGTACCGAGCGCTCGATTCACGAGGGGACTTATCGGTTGGGTCGCAGGATCGTCAGCCTGCTCAACAAGGTCCCTCCATCGCGCTTCATCCTGAAATGCTCCCGGCTCGAAACTGGGTGTGGATGCCATCGCGAGAACTTCATTAGAGGGAAGGAGCAGCACTACTGCCGCGCCCGGCTTACCCGATGACTCGATCTCCTTGAACACTTCGCGCTGAAGCTCGGAATCCATAGAAACTTGCAGATCCTTGCCAACCGGATAAGGCGATGTAAGACGATTGTATGTACTTGCGGGCTGTGTGAGCCAGTCGCGGTATGCTGCTTCAATACCTCCTGCGCCATAGACAAAATCGGAGAAACCGGTGATGTGGACACCTGCTCTTCCAAGAGGATACTCGCGTACCAGAGATCGTCCGTCATAACGGTATCGGATCAGCGCGTTTTCCAACTTTCCGCTGCGGTCAAACACCCAACCCTTCAAACCGCTTTCCGCAAGCCTCCTGTTCCTGGCGTCAAGCGCACGCGCTTTTACGAATCGCGAGTCCTTGCTCGAATCTGCCCAGAACACCCAGTAGGAATGAAATGCGAAGACGACGACAACCAGGATCAGGAACGTCGAGCGGGACGCGCGAATCCACTGATTCGCAGAGAGCGCCGAAGCCGTGGAGGTTACCTCACCCGAAGCCGCATTCACTGCGCTCCCATTGTTTCGTGCACGCCACGCGCGACGAGCGATGAATATCGTTGATGCGAGAAGTAGGATGGTAAAGCTAATCGTGAGGGCTAACGGGATCAGCATACGTTCGTCTTTTCAAGATATCTCGACCACCGATAGCACGAGATCGCCTACGCGTAATGAATCGCCGGTGTTGATGTTCGAAGACTGCCCGGCTTCAAGCAGGTTGCCGTTCACCGCAGTACCATTTGCGCTGCCCAAATCTGAGACAACAACTCGACCATCGCCCTTGAGTGCCAGAGAGCAATGAGTGCGCGAGATGCTTGGATCATCGATGCGGATTGTGCTTCCAGCGGCGCGGCCAATCGAAACGGGGCCGCGTTCGGCGCTGAGATTCAGTTCGAAGCGTGATGCGTCGGGCAACGTGAGCATTAGCTTGCGCGAGGAAACTGAGGGCGTGGCTTCGCTGACTTGCGGCCCGCGTTCAGAGTCGAAGCCCGCTTTTACTGTGGTTTCACGTGCGAGAACGTCTCGGACAACTTCAACTACGATGCGGCCTCCGGCACGGTATCGTCTGTCTACGATGTACTCCTTGACTTCGTTTGACAGTTGGTCTGCCACTGCTTGCATGTACTGTTCTGTGAAGCCGGAAGTTTCCTCGTAGGTGAGAGCGACCCTGAATTGATCGGGGGCAAGGGGTGAAGCGTCTTTTGTTTCGCGCTTGAGGTTGTCTTCGACGGCGTCTTCGAGCCTGGTGACCAGATCAGCGAGTTGGCCTGGTGCGAGCTGGCGGCTGTCTTCGGAGGAAATGGATTCGCTGCCTTTTGGGGCGATTCGGCTGAGAACTTTTCTGGCTAAGGTCTCCGCCCGATCCAGGAACTTTTCATTCGACCCTGGCATTGAGGTGAGTATAGCACGCGCAGTTGGCGGAGATGA
The DNA here is from genome assembly GCA_035315885.1 of Blastocatellia bacterium. Taxonomy (GTDB): domain Bacteria; phylum Acidobacteriota; class Blastocatellia; order UBA7656; family UBA7656; genus DATFXM01. The sequence continues at coordinate 4,016 of DATFXM010000191.1, read as the reverse complement.
GGGGGTGCGAGGAAGACGCGAATGGGCGAAGGGGCGACACGGAGACGCAGGGAAGCGGAGACGCGGAGAGGAGAGACAGCGCCACAAGTACGGGTCCCCAGTACGACTTCTCCTCGTCGCCGCTTCGCCCCTTCGCCCCTTCTCCTTTCCTCTCCGCGTCCCCGTCCCTCATCCCCCCTTGAGCCCTCTTTTGCCGCTCATTTATACTGCACAACTATGCCCGAGGCCGCCGTGACCATCCGGGAGTGCGTCTCCGTCGAAGATTTCCAGCAATGCATCGATCTCGAAAGGGAAGTCTGGAAGGACGACGATATCGGTATCATGCCCATCAGGCTTTATATGATCTCCAAGGCCTGCAAGGCACCAACAATCGGCGCATTCGATTCCACCGGACGACTCGTTGGCTTTGTCCATACAATGCTTGCCCTGATGGGCCGACACGTAGTATTTCACTCGCATCTTGCTGCGGTGCTCGAGGACATGCGCCATCAGGACATCGGAATGCGTATGAAACTCGCGCAGCGCAAGTTCGCGATCGAAGCTGGAATCCCACTCGTCATCTGGACTTTCGACCCATTGCAGTCGCGCAACGCCCATCTGAACATCAATAAACTCGGGGCCATCATTAAACGCTACGAGCCGAACTACTACAGCGAAGGTCTGTCCCGAGTGTTCGCACCGGGAGTTCCTTCCGACAGAATCTTTGCCGAGTGGTGGGTGAACTCCGCGCACGTAAGGACCGCGTTGGAGCAGCGGCTAGCGCGAATCGATCACGTGGAAGGTTCGGTGACCATTCCTTCGGACATCAACCGAATACAGGACGAATCGGTGGAAGCGCACACCCAATGGGTGCTGAACGTGCGCGATGCCTTCAAAGCGCAGCTCGCCCGAGGCCTGATAGTCAAAGGGTTCGAGCGCGATCCAGCTTCAAACCAGAGCCGCTACCTGTTCGCGGAAGACGAACAACAATTCAACTTTGATGCTTATGAGGGGATCCAGACCAACGGGGCCAACAAGCGATAATGAAACTAAACATCGAGCGCATCGAACTGCGCGAAATAGAACTGCCTCTCAGATTTCCATTTGAGACCAGCTTTGGGCGGACAACCGAACGCAGAATCATGATCGTGCGCGTCTTTGACAAGTCAGGAGCGACCGGTTACGGCGAATGCACCGCCGGCGAAGACCCGTTCTATAACCATGAGACCATCGACACCGCCTGGCTCATCGTAGCCGGATACGTTGTTCCAATGCTCTCTGAAAATGGAATAGGCGAGGCAGCAAGCGTCAATGAAGTACTAGCGCCCATCCGCGGAAATCGAATGGCCAAGGGCGCCGTCGAAGCCGCACTGTGGGATCTGGAAGCTCGCCTGGCTGGCTCTCCGCTCTGGAAATACCTCGGCGGCACTCAAATAGAAATCGCCAGCGGCGTTTCCATCGGACTTCAAGACACAACCGATCAACTGCTCGACAAGGTGGCTACCGAAGTCGAATCGGGCTACCAGCGAATCAAAGTCAAAATCAAGCCGGGACGCGATGTCCAGCTCGTTGATGCAATCCGTAAGCGGTACCCGGATATCAAGCTCACGGTAGACGCCAACTCGGCGTATTCGCTGGATGACGCGCCGCTGTTCAAGCGCCTGGATGAATACAACCTGATGATGATCGAGCAGCCGCTTGCTCCGGACGACCTGGTGGATCACGCGGAGCTCCAGAAGCAAATAAAGACACGGATCTGTTTGGATGAATCAGTACTCACTACCGCTGACGCCAGGCATGCATACCAGCTTGGTTCGTGCAAGATAATCAATGTGAAGCTTGGGCGGGTAGGGGGCCACTCCGAAGCCAAATCGATTCAGGCGTTCGCTTCTAGTCACGGCATCCCCGTTTGGTGCGGCGGAATGCTGGAGTCAGGAGTCGGCCGCGCACACAACATCGCGATGTCGACTCATCCCGGTTTTACGTTGCCTGGAGATGTCTCTGCTTCAGCGCGATATTGGGATGAAGACATCATTGATCCGCCGGTCACCGTCAGCAGTAACGGGACCATTACCGTTAGCAATGAACCAGGCATCGGCTATCAAGTGAATGAGAGAAGGATTGAGTCGCTGGTGAAGCGTTCTGAGGTCTTCAAGCTGTAACTCGAGAGTCATGAGCTCCTGAGTTTTCGGATACCTGCTCCTGACGATGTTGCCAAGGGCAGTCATACTCAGCACTCAGAACTCAGCACTCAGGACTTTCCCGGGGAGGGTAGATGTCGGAATTCGAAGGTCGTGCGGCAATCGTAACCGGCGGTTCTCGCGGCATAGGCAGAGCGATCGCTATGGAACTGGCGTCACGTGGTACCAACATCGGTTTTACTTATAGCCACAATCGCGAAATGGCGGACCAACTGGTTGCGGAAATCGAGCGCTCCGGCCGAAGGGCGCTGGCGTTTCAGGCAGACGCCTCAGACTCAGGCGCCGCGGAGAGCGTAGTGAAAACCGTCAAGACAGAGTTTGGCTCGGTGGACTATTTGGTGAACAACGCAGGCATAACCCGCGACAAACTGATAATGATGATGAGCGAGCAGGATTGGGACGCGGTGATCGATACGAACCTGAAGGGAGTTTTCAATATCACCAAGCCCGCGGTTTCCGTGATGGTTCGTCAAAGAAGAGGATCGATTCTAAATATCTCTTCGATCAGCGGCCTGGTCGGCATGCCTGGTCAGACTAATTACTCGGCGTCGAAGGCGGGACTGATCGGTTTCACGAAGGCGCTTGCAAAGGAGATAGCCAAACGAGGGGTGACGGTGAATGCGCTTGCCCTCGGCATGATCGAAACCGATATGACCGGTGTGTTGCCGGATGAATATAAGCAAAAGGTGCTCGAGCAAATTCCGCTCGGGCGTTATGGCTCCGCCCAGGAGGTCGGCCGGATTGCAGCGTTTCTGCTATCGGACGACGCGAGATACATTACCGGCCAGGTCATTCAGGCCGACGGTGGCCTCGCTATTTAGAGTTCTGAGTTCTGAGTCCGGAACTCATTACGGAGTATTCCGTACTGACAGGCCAGAAACTAGAAATCAGAAACTCGAAACCAGAACCCAAAAACCAGAAACCAATCAGTCCTCAGCTACTCTTCCAGGTTAACCGTGAGGTAGAGCATTCTTCCGCCTCTTCGTTCTATCTGAAGCATGTATTCACCCGGCGGCAACTGTTTAACGGCTTGCGCCAGGTCCTCTACGCTGGTTATCTGCGTTCGGTCTATGCGGTGGATGACGTCACCGTGTTGCACTCCGGCTTCTCCAGCCGGGCCGTCGGATTGTACGTCCATAACAAGCACGCCAGTCGGAATCCTGAGCTTTCCTTGCTCGGCCACATCGGGCGTTACTGTCCTGCCCTGGATTCCTAATCTGCCTTGAGCATTGCTGGACTCGTCATCGCCGCCGCTATCGGGCCTGTTGAGTTGTGCGTTGAGGTCCTTCGGCCGCTCCGCAATTCGTACGGTGACGGTCTGAGGTTTGCCTTCGCGAATGAATTCCACGCGCGCGTTTTGCCCAACTGGCGTCGCCGCTACGGCATCCGTGAGCTCTCGCGGCATCTTGACCTTCTTCCCCTCGAAGGCAGTTATGACGTCGGAGGCTTGGAGTCCTGCGTTGGACGCGGGCGTGTTGCTTGGGACATCGGCGACGAACACCCCGGAGTCCGGCTCCAGTCCCAGCGCGTGCGCCTTAGACTTGTCCAGCTCGACTACCAATACACCGAGATAGCCCCGTACGACTCGACCGTTTGCTGCCAGCTTGCTGAATACCTCTCGCGCCATGTTCGAGGTGATCGCAAAACCAATCCCCACATTGCCGCGGCCCAACGGCCCGTCGGTCAGAATCATCGTGTTGATTCCGATTACTTCACCCTGCATGTTCACGAGCGGACCGCCTGAGTTGCCCGGATTGATCGAGGCGTCAGTTTGAATATAGTGATTGTATTGCGATTCTCTGAGCTCTCGGCCGGTAGCACTGACAATACCGGCGG
>DATFXM010000190.1:0-10533 GCA_035315885.1 Blastocatellia bacterium | reverse complement strand
TTCGCCGCCACGGTTCGCCTTTGTCGCCACCGTGCTCGCGGTCGAAGTTTAGAGAATGGGCGCGCCAGGCGTGCCAGCTGTGTTCACTGACCTGCACCTCTTGCTGGTGTGTTACGAGCCATTTCAGACCCCTGGTAACCGCAGGATGAGTGACCGGCAACCCACCCTTCCGAAGCGCATAGACGACTAGCCCTGTCCCATACCCATCAGAGTTCGCGAGGAGTGACGCGTCTGTCGTGCCGGGTGGACGAAACGGCGCAGCTGACTTGCTCCATCGCCACTGACCCAGCGACTCCAGAGACCATCCACCATCCTCCAGTTGTCGGGCTTGAATCTCACTAATCAACGCTGTCCGTTGCGCACTTGTCAGTAAGTCTTTCAACCGAGCTGATGCAAGAAACAGCCATGATCGATTAAACAGGCTTTGAGCAGAATACTTATCCTTCAAATATCCTCGCAGTTTTCTGACGCCACTCAATGTATCAGCGTCGCGACTGGCGAAGGAATCGGGTAGTCTGCCGACAGCCATGGCGGCGAGCGTTGTCCCGAAATAAACGCCGTCAACCGTCTCAAAGGGCTCAAGCCCGAAATCGAGCCAGTCCCATGCTCCATCAGGCCGCTGCGTTGCCCACAACTGCTTTAGGGCCTTTTGGGTTGCAGCGCTCGGTTCCCGCCGGCTTTGAGCAGCATCGGCACTCGCGAGGATCAGGGCATTGAGCACCGCTTCTGTTCCCCGGGATTCCGTTTTCTTGCTCTCGGTGTGGTCGTAAAGCAACTGGTGCGCTTCGTAACTTTCCACACGTTTAGTTGCTTCGCTGATTATTCTCGATTCTTGAGGAGCTAAATCACTGACGTGTATCGACTGTCTTAGTACAGGTCTCGCGAGCACATAAGGGACTGTCGTGTGGCACGAAACGCAAACGGTCACAGCCTCGCCGGTGCGAAGCTTCTTTCCGTTGGCGAACCATACATCCATTCGCTCATCAAGGTATTTCGCTGCACCCTCGCGATCCCAACTGCCAGGAGCTTCAATAACATTCCTGGAGTGTGCGCGCTGAACACCGAATCCAAGCATCAAAGCGGCGAAGACGACAGCGATTGCAAAACTGCTTTTCAGTTGTGTTCTCGCACAATTCATAGCACTCACTTTACAACAATCAGTTTTCAAGAGCTACTTAGTAATTCTTGAAGCCAGCCCTGATTCCTCCGTGCAAAGAGACTGCGCGAAAAATCCAAATCCCACCCACGGCAGAAGATTTGAAAAATTCAAAAACTCCACCCACGTGCTGTTGATAGCCGAATTGCCATTTCAAGTCGCTCAGGGCAACAATACCGAAATGCGAACACTAAGAATTGTCCTTATCCTGCTGGTTTGCTCTACTCTCGGTTCTCCGGGCACCGTTGCGCAGCAAGATCGAATCAAGCTCATCCTTGATACCGATATCGGCGATGACATCGACGATGCATGGGCACTCGGCTTCGTGATTTCACATCCACCGTTCACACCGCTCGGCATAACTATCACCCATGGAAACACTCCCGAACGCGCGAAGATTGCGTGTAAGCTGCTTCACATTACCAGTAACGATAACATCCCGGTGTTCATCGGACGCAAAACCAACGACAAAGTGTTCCAGCAATATTCGTGGGCCGAAGATTTTACTGCCAAGCAACCAGACAAGCAGTCCGCCGCCGACTTCATAGTTCAATCAGTTAAGCTGTATCCCGGAGAGGTGATCCTGCTTGCCGTTGGGCCGTTGCAAAACATCGCGGATGCGTTGCGTAAAGAACCTAACCTGGGCAAATACGTCAGGCGAGTAGTACTTATGAGCGGTTGCGTGTATGGCACTTCTTCAAACCCTGGAACCCCGGTTCGAGAATGGAATGTCTATCAATCCAATGCGGATGCACAGCTGGTGTATGCGGCTGGCTTGCCGCTGACGATCGTGCCACTCGATTCGACCACCTATGTGCGGCTGAGCGATGAAGAACGGAAGCGAGTCGCAAGCCACGGTTCAGCACTCAGCTACGCACTGGAGTGTTTGTATCGGCTCTGGCTGAGCAGTCCCACCGATCGCATGACTCTGCATGACCAACTAGCAGTCGCTGAGGCCGCCGCGCCAGGCAGATTCTTTCACAAGCAAGAGACATTGCCGCTGATCGTCGACGACCAGGGTTACACACGGATCGATCGGAACCGCGGGAAGGCGGTTACGGTGTGCCTGGAGCCAAAACGCGATGATTTCATGAAGTATTACCTCGACGAACTCACTTCCCATTAATTAGCCGTACGAAAACAACAACTACGTCAGGCTTAAGAAAAGTTCGTCGAACTGCCCTGCAATAGTGTCCCACGAGTATTTTGGATTCTGAGCTGCGGTGAACGAAAGTTGGGCAAACCGCTGGCAGCGGAGCGGATCTGTGTAGAGACTGTTGAGAGATTGCGCCACCGCGACTGGCGACACTTCGCTCATCTCGAGTATTGAGAATTCCGGTATATAGCTCCTTGCTGGAGGTATCAACTCAGCGCGGCCGCTCCAGAGCTCGGTGCAAGCGGTGTGATCGGGAACAACTTGTGCTGCGCCCGCCGCGCCGTGCTCGAAACTGACCAATCCCCAGCCTTCGCCCATCGAAGTGTTTATGCCGACATCACAGGCGTTGTAAAGGAGGTTCAATTCCTGATCGCCGACAACCCCGCCCGCAAGCGGGTTAAGATAGACGCGCTGTTCCAAACCAAACCGACGAATTAACGAATTGATCTGCTCCTCTTCCGCCGCTCCGATTATTGCGTGATGAAGACACAACCTGACGTTTGGCGGCTTGTCTGCGGCGAAAGCGGCAAAGCCCTGTATGGTCAGATCGATCCGTTTGCGCTTATCGGGACGGCTGGCGTTGAGGACGATAAATGAATCATTAATGCCGGGGAGATCGCGGAAAACTCTTTGTTTTGCTGCGACGCGACTCGACGAATCGAACTCAGCAGCGAGCAACTCCGGAAAAGGATAAAAGCGATCGCCGTCAACGCCGTGCGGGATGACGCTGACCGCAGGGAAATCTGCTTGTCCCTTCTCGCGCAACCTGAGAAAAGCGTGCTGGAATTCCTTTCGCGCAAAGTCGGTGTAAACTACAACGCGATCTGCGTTCTCGAGTGCTGCTGCTTCCTTCTCGCTCGTGATCTTTCCATCCAGCGGAATATAACAGACGATCTTAAGCCTCTCACGATAAGTACCTAGAATGCGAAGATAGTAGTCAAACATCCAGATGTCATGCAGGATAAAGACTAACTGAGGATCAATCTGCTTAATCAGGCTTGCAGCTTGAAACGCCGCGAAGACATCGCCGCCATTAGGGTTGGTCGGATAGATAGTGAGGCCTCGATCCCGGACTGTTTCTCCGGAGTAGCCTATTCCGAGGTAGTGAATCTCGTGACGATCAGCGAGCCGTCGCATGATCGCGTGCATCACTCTTGTTAAGCCGGTGCCGGCGGTGTTGAAACCGATTGCGATGAGTTTCACGCGAGAGTTGGACCTTTAAACATAGGACCCATCATGATTTATAGCTGTCAAGCAGTCTCGCCTGGGGATTGAAATCTCGAGTTGCGAAAAAGAGACCCATGCCTTCAGGCGCACCCGTTGAACGCTGATGTCGGACGTAAGTGACGACAAACCCCGCGTCTCTCAGAATCCCCTCGAGCGTTTCGATGGTGTAGGTCATTCCGACTGATTTCCAAAAGATCGGCTTCTTAGCTGGGTGATTCTCGCCTATCTCAATGAACTCTCCACCGATCTCGTGGAACTCGCCGCAAATTTCATCAACCAGGTTGAGCCGCTGAGAAGTAAGCAGGATGGGCCACTCGGCGCCTTCGCAGTCAAGCTTCACCAGCCTTATTCGCCTTGCGCCGCCCGAGGTCACTGCGTCTACTAATTCATCGAAGGCAAGTTTTGGAACCGGTTCTCCCGCGCCCCAGATCACCGAGCCGCCCCCGGTGTTGACAATCCCTTCCATTCCTGGATGCGACTCGGTAAAGGGGAAGTAGCCGTCAAAGAACAACTCGTCATCATTGGGCTCGGAGCGCCACACCGCTGCTCGTATTAGCTTGAAAGACCCTCGTTCGAGGTACTCGCTCAGGTGTGTCGCGGCAATTTTGCAATTTGCTGCGTCGGGCTCGATGCCGTAGACAGTCCCGCATCCTCTGCTCAATACGGCGTGAGCGAATGACCCGATGTGGGTTCCCACATCGATGATAGTATCGTTTGCAGCGAAGCAGGACGGCAGCCGGTACTCATTGTATAAGACGACGTCATTGAAGATCGCCCCATCCAGAGTGCCGTCGCGGAAGGTCCAGACCTCGCTCATAGAGTAATAATGACGACGTGTGACAAGTGCCGAGTACGGGAAAGGCCCGCACTCGGCGTAAGTCGCCAAGACAATCCAGGCTTAGAATGTATAGCTGTTGCAGAGTGAAAACGGCGGCTGTCCGTTGGGTAACGGCATCAGCGACATCATCAGCATCGCTGATGTACTGCCGGTGAACGTACCTACTTCGTAAGTTGTCGGCTTAGGACCCTGCCCCGGCTGGCCACACGGCCCAGTAAGGACGTAGGACATTCGGCCAAAAGAACCGCAACCGAGCACCGAGTTCACCTGTTCGAGCTTTTGCAATTCTCGGCCCGCGCCATATTTGGTGAGGTAACTGAAGAGGGCGCCCTGAGGGACGTGCAGAGTGCTCAGGAACTGAGTCGCCAACGCAAAAATGTATTGCGGGTTGGACATGTACTGATCAAGACCGTTGGGGACGGTCGAGTTGCTTGATCCCGGTATCACAAAATCTGCTACCTTGCCTGTTGGATTCATGCTGTCGATGATCACGATCCAGTAACTGTCATCTACTGGGTTGGCCGGGAACAAATTGGTGCGCTTGCTTCCTGTCCCTATAATGAGGTTAGGGGGATTGTTTGAGAATCCGCTGCTTCTAAGAGTGTAAGCAATCATGGCCGGCATGGCCTGGCTAGCTGGTGTAGACATGTTCATTCCTCCTTTAGGGTTTCGGCGTGAAAAAACTCTAACTTAAAGGGGGGAAGAGACTCCTTAGTTCTCGATTTATTTTATTTATTTTACAAGCGTCCCGGACGGCACGCCGGAACTGGTTGTTATTGTTTAAGAGGAAGCGTCGGGTTAATGAAACCCAGCGCGCAAAAGCCGGCTGCGAGTGTAATGAATATTCTAGTTGGTGTCAATTAGGAATGTAATTAACATTCTATTAAGCTGGAAGATTGGGAATCGAAAAAAGGCATTAACTTTCCCGATTCAAGAGGCTCGTTGAACAAACAAGGTATGCTCTCATTCAAGACGCCAGGTTTACTGGCGACTAAGTCAAAAAAATTGTTGACACATGGAACCGAAGCGCGGAGAATAACGTTTCTTTTCTTGACTGTTGTCGAGGAGATTTCATCAATGATGCTCAGAGGACACAACAGAATACCGGCGGCCGGCCACCTGACGGTGGAGTGGCATCGCTGTGCACTCGCGTCCTCTGGGCAAGACGCCCGCCCGAATACGCCTTCAATATGTTTAGGCATGCACTTGCTCGGCACGAATAGCACAGGTACCACCAAATCGGCAGAACAACGGTTCTCCGATTATCGCCAAAGCGTGCATTGATCCAGCGGGAGCGGTCCTCCCGCTCCCAAATCTCAAGAAGAATCCGTAGAGAATTTAGGAGCGGAGCCGCTTCCGAAACTGTTGTTCAGATTCGGGTTGGCTTCGCTTTTTTGTTGTTTGAAAACTGAATACTCGCATGTCCTCTTGTGCTGAGGTGGCCGAGTGGAAAGGCGGTGGTCTGTAAAACCACTGGTCTGTGTGACCACGGAGGTTCGATTCCTCTCCTCAGCATTCAAGTAGGAGCGTGGTGTAACTGGCACATTGCGGTCTCCAAAACCGCCGGTTTCGGTTCAAATCCGGGCGCTCCTGTCAAAATTTCGGAGGGTTCGCATAACGGTATTGCAGCAGTCCCGAAAACTGCCGGGCTTCGGCCCGTGAGAGTTCGAATCTCTCACCCTCCGCCAGAGTTAACGCGAGGAGATGTCGCCTAACGGTATGGCAGCGGTTTGCTAAGCCGCCGGGTGAAAGCCTGTGCAGGTTCGACTCCTGTCATCTCCGCCACATAAGTAAGTGATGAGTGACGAGTGATGAGCCCGTAGCTCAGTGGATCAGAGCGCTTGCCTCCGAAGCAAGAGGTTCGCAGGTTCAAGTCCTGCCGGGTTCTCTTTGCCGGAGTAGCCCAATTTTGGCAGAGGCGCTGGTCTTAGAAACCAGTTGATGAGAGTTCGAATCTCTCCTCCGGTACTAACAACTGCTGGTGTAACCCAACTAGGCAGAGGTGGCCGGCTCAAACCCGGTTTACGTGACGGTTCGAATCCGTCCACCAGCACTTCGTGGTCAGGAGTTAGTGGTCAGTAGTTCGTAGTTCGTATTCGTAGTAACGAACAGTTACCCGCGAACTACTGACTACTGACCACTAACTACTGACTACGGGCCACTAACAATTAGCCGGGCGTAGCCAAGAGGATCAAGGCGTCGGTCTGCAAAACCGATCATCGTGGGTTCGATTCCCACCGCCCGGTCTTGATGCGGAGATGGAGCAGGAACAAGGCTCGTCTGGCTCATAACCAGAAAATCATCCGGTGAGACTCCGGACTCCGCTACCAGTTCGAAGCAAGAGGTTTGAAGCAGACTCATAGTCGTCGGGTTTTGTGGGCGGCTCATAAACGAGGAAGGGGCCAGGAGAGGTCCACAGCCCGAGGTGTTCAAACAAACAACGAGGCGACACAACGCGCGCCTACAATGCTTCGAGCCGCGGGAGTGGCGCAACGGCAGACGCGCTCGGCCTAAACCCGGGTTGTTGCGAGTTCGAGTCTCGCCTCCCGCATGGTTATTTTGAAACGGGGATGAATGCAAAGCGGTCGCGCGAAAGGTTTTTCAAACCTTTGTTAGCGAGTTCAAGTCTCGCCATCCCTGCCAGGAGATACTGACGAAGTGGGTTAGTGGCTAGTGGGGAGTAGATTTATGGCGGTCGAACCCAAATGGCGCGGGGCTGGTCTGTGGAGCCAGTGTTAGAGAGTTCGATTCTCTCCGATCGCCCTTTGTCGTGGAAGTGACCCTTATGCTCCGAGGTCGTCTAATTGGCAGGATGCCGGCCTCTGAAGTCGGAGATGGAGGATCGTTGCCTCCCCTCGGAGCCAGTTGTTTGTTGTTAAGTTTTGCGTCTTTGCTCGCTAAGAAGACTTAAGCCGGCGTAGCTCAAGCGGCAAGAGCACGCGGTTGATAACCGCGCTATGCAGGTTCAAGTCCTGACGCTGGCACTGTGACGATGAATGCAAAGCGGTCGCGCACCAGGATTCTCAATCCTGCGTTAGCGGGTTCGAGTCCCGCCGTCGTCGTTTCGGAGTCGTGGCGCAAAGGTGGCGCGTTCGGTTGTCAACCGAAAGGGTGCGAGTTCAAGTCTCGTCGGCTCCGCTTGTTGGGCCTGTAGCCTAGAGGATGAGGCATCTGTCTTCTAAACAGATCGACGCAGGTTCGAATCCTGCCAGGCTCATTAACTGCGCCCGAAGCTTTGATGGCGAAGCACACGCCTCTTAAGCGTGGTAGGACGGTTCGAGTCCGTACGGGCGCACCAGTTGTTTGAATCGCTCCGGTAGCTCAATTGGCAGAGCGGCGAGCTTATACCTCGCAAGCACCAGATCAGTGCGTGATCCGAGTTCGACTCTCGGCCGGAGCATTAGAAGTGTAGAGTGATAAGTGACGAGTGACGAGTGATGAATGACTAGAGATGAGTGACAAGTGACGAGTGACAGCCGGGCCGGAAGCTCATCAGGATGAGTTCTCGACTTTTAATCGAGGGGTAGTGGGTTCGACTCCCACGCGGCCCATCAGAGTGCCCGCGAGCTCAGAAGGCGGAGCGCGCCGGTAAGCTCGTGAGGGCGAGTTCGAGGCATAAAACGAGTGGATAGTGTTGACAAGGAAACGCAGACCCGGAAAGACGCTGGTGCGCCGGCAGCTCTCATAAGGCTGCGACAGGGCTGGGTTCGAATCCCCCTTCCGGGATTTGAATTTGAGAGGAGCGGTAGTCAGCTGCACAAGATCCCTAGATTGGTTTTGCGACCACAGGCTTTCTAGGTACTGCCTTCTGCCTACTGCTGTCTGCCTACTGATTTGTTGTGGGGTAGCCAAGCTGGTAAGGCGCCTGCCCGTTAAGCAGGTGATCGCAGGTTCGAATCCTGTCCCCACAGCCTCGGGGTGTAGCGCAGCTGGTCAGCGCACCTGCCTTGGGAGCAGGGGGTCGCAAGTTCGAATCTTGCCACCCAGACCATTTTGAAAAGACGAGAGAATGTTATGAGCGAGTTCGTGACAAAACTGAATATCAAAAACGTGAAGGCATGGACCGGAGGCCTGCCTGTCGAGTGGGAAGCGGCAAACCAGATCCGCAACATAGCTGGTCTCCCGGTTGTCGCCGGACACATCGCGATCATGCCAGATGTCCACCTTGGTAAGGGGGCAACGGTCGGCAGCGTGATCCCCACGAAAGCCGCAATCATTCCTTCTGCGGTTGGCGTAGACATCGGCTGCGGAATGGTTGCTGTGAAGTTGAACCTGACGGCTTCGGATCTGCCTGACAATCTGTCGGCAATAAGAGCGCAAATCGAGCGCGACGTACCCGTAGGGTTCAACTTTCACAAGGCGGCCACGAAGATGGACAACCGCGCTGGCCTTAAGGCGCTCAAGCTTAATCGAGAGATCGAGAAGCTTCACGCGGGGTTTGATCGACTGGCGATCCGTTCGCGGCTTGGCCGACTCGACGAAGGTCGAGTCTGGCGGCAAGTCGGGACCCTCGGTGGCGGAAACCACTTCATCGAAGTATGTCTGGATGAGGATCAGGCTGTGTGGCTGATGCTGCATTCAGGAAGCCGGAACGTCGGAAAGACGATAGGCGAGTGCGCGATTCACATGGCCCGGCAGATCGCACAGAAGGAGAATCGTCATCTTCCCGATCGCGATCTTGCGTGGCTTGATCAAGGGTCGCCTGAGTTCGATGAGTACGTCGAAGGACTCAATTGGGCTCAGAACTACGCGGCGACCAACCGCGAGATCATGCTGACGCTGGTGATTACCGCGGTGAGCAAGGCGATGAAGCGCGAGGTCGAAGGCGTGGAGGAGGCGGTTAACTGCCACCACAACTACGCATCGCTCGAGGAGCATCTTGGAGAGCGGCTTTGGATCACGCGCAAGGGCGCAGTCTCGGCGCGAGACGGCGAGCTCGGAATCATTCCCGGTAGCATGGGCGCGAGAAGCTTCATCGTGCGCGGCAAGGGAAACCTGGACTCGTACAGCTCGTGCAGCCACGGCGCCGGTCGCAAGATGTCTAGGGGAGCGGCGAAGCGGAAGTTCTCGCTTGATGATCTGGCGGTTCAGACGGAAGGCGTCGAGTGTCGCAAGGATAAGGGCGTGATCGACGAGATCCCCGGCGCCTACAAAGACATCGACAAGGTGATGGAAGCGCAGAGCGACCTGGTTGATGTTGTCCACACGCTGAAGCAGGTGCTTTGCGTGAAGGGTTGAAGGCGCGGAAGGCAGTCGGCAGAAGGCAGCAGAACGCAGGAGGCAGTCGGCAGTCGTCGGCAGGCAGTCGGCGGTAGGCAGTAGGCAGCACCGATGGAATTCTTGCCGTTCTTTGCTCGCAACATTGGCCTCTATGACTGCCGTCTACTGCCTTCTGCCTACTGCCTTCTGCCTACTGCCTTCTGCCTACTGCCTTCTGCTTACGGGGTGGTGTAACCGGCAACACGCCGCGCTTTGAACGCGGAGATTGGGAGTTCGACCCTCTCCCCCGTAGCTCTTTGAATTAAGGCTCCGTAGCTCAGACGGAATCAGAGCGCCTGTCTACGAAACAGGAGGCCGCAGGTTCGAGTCCTGCCGGAGTCACCAGTCGCCCGAGAAGCTCGAGTGGCCGAGCGCAGATCTTGTCGACGCGTTCGATCACCGTCTCGGGCTTTTTTCTTGCGAGAGTGGTGAAGCTGGAATCACTCCGGTCTTCCAAATCGGCATCGCCAGTTCGAACCTGGTCTCTCGCATTTCGGCCGGATCGCCTAAGTGGTATGGCGCCTGTCTTACAAACAGGAATAGTGGAGGTTCGATTCCTTCTCCGGTCATTTCGCCGGCGTAGCTCAAGGGGCTAGAGCAGCGGTCCCGTAAATCGCCGATATGAGTTCGAAGCTCATCGCCGGCTCCAGGGTGTTGTGATGAGAAAGGTTTTGTTACTGAATGCAAGCTACGAGGCGCTCGGAACGATCGGCGTCCCGCGAGCTGTGTGTCTGATCTGGAAAGGATCGGCCGAGCTGGTCGAGCCCGATGGAAACCGCGTTCTCCGCTCGCAGCATTTCGAGTTTGCGGTTCCAGGCGTGATTCGTTTGACGCACTACGTAGATGTTCGTGGGCGGCAGCGACGCTCGTCGAGCAAGCGCAATCGAATTCTGGCTC
>DATFXM010000189.1:0-11378 GCA_035315885.1 Blastocatellia bacterium | reverse complement strand
TTCTTCTTTGAGCAGCTCTGCAGTCTCGGCATTCCAAGCACAGACGACCTGGGCCGCCCCAGTTGCTTTCCGCCGTGCAGCGTTGCCACCGCATTAGCAGCAGCTACATCCGCCTCTCTCTCGTAGAACTCAGTCGCATCTTCCTCCGAATGCCACGACGCAACATCTGTTTTAGCAGCGCCGCGCTGTTGCACAACGTGTGCAAGCTCGTGTGCAATCAGCGCATCACCTATGGGTGTTCCGGGCCGGTACTCACCCGACCCGAACGCTACATCGCCACCAATCGTGAATGCCCTCGCGTTGAGGCTATCGGACAGTCCAGCAGCCTTTGCGTCAGTATGTACTCGAACATGCGAAAAGTCCTGCCCGAACGCCGCACTCATCCGCGAGCTGACACTTCCCTCGAGATTCTGTCCACGGCCCAACTGTGACCTGATCCCTTGTGGATCTCTTGTCAGACCTGATCTGCCGTCCTTTCTCTTAAACAGGGCTCGCCCGACTCCCGAGAAGAATCCGCCAACGGCACTTGCCGCAGAGGAAACCGCCCGCCCGATCCCGCTGATCGCGGCTGACACCGCACTGCCGATGAGGCCCGCGATCATATCGAACAGATCAGCACCTCCACCTCCCATCATCGCGGCAATCTCATCCGGCAAACCTGTAAGCTGGCCGGTTCGGACCCACGTGGCGACCGCGCGTCGCACGCGGTTGTTTACAGCCGGAATGTACTCCTCGGCCGAGGTCGCGCCGGCAGTCTCTGGTGCATACTTGCGAAGTGCTCGTTCAATGTGCGCCGGGTCCTGACCCTCGTAGAACGAGAGCCACTTGTCGATGTACGGGCAGCCCTCAACCGTTCGGCCGGCTTCAGCGAGTGCCTCGTTCGCGGTGTTGCAAACGCTCGCGCGAAGCCGCGAGAGAAAGGCGCGCTTGCGCATCTGTCCGGGCTCGAGAGTGGCCGCGTCGTCATCCACCAACAAGGCGCGGCCGAACTGAGGCCCTCCTGCACTTTTTGCGGGCGCGGCCATGCCTTGTGTTTTTGGAGCTCGCTGTATGGCTAGACTCGTACTCGACAATTTCGTCGAATCAGTCGCCGCTCGATCCTCAGACTCTCTGCTCAGTTTCGCTTCCAAAAGCCCAAGGGCGGCCTGATTTCCAACGGCTCGCTGCAGATGAAGCATTGGATGCTCGGCTTCCGCAGCGGAAGACACCGCGGGATTCGACGTGACGCGCTCTCTGGCTTCGGTAATCTGCTCAGACTTCTTTGGCATCGGGATTGACTCTTCTTCCGGAAGTTCTGAGTACTGAGATGTGAATTTCCCCGCGGTGGTGGACCGATGGTCGGGACTCAGCACTCAGAACTCAGAGCTTCTACAGATCCTCGGCCTGTTGAATCATCTTATCGGTGAAGTCCTGGCGGGGTTTGATGAGCGAGTTCGGATCGTATCCCAATTGGATAATCTCTTCCTGGCGGTGTATCTCTGCCAGAACCAACCCGAGGCCCATGCCCTGTGACTCCAATTGCCGAAGGACATCGAGGCCGCGACTCTCTTCCTTCTCGTAGACCCCGAGCCGGTCAAACAGGAACGCGAGATCCTCGCTGAGGACCTTTCCAGTATCTGCACCAAGCGGGTCGGGACGCCCGCCGGTCTTGCGAGTAGACTCGAGAACAACTCTTGGTTTTTTGCCTGGCATCATTACGGTCTGCATCATGTAACGATCTACAAAGCCGAAGAGGTGAAGCAGCTCGTGACCAAGGATGTCCGGCTTCGAAATGTGTGACGGGGGTATGCTCATCACTCCGCCATCACAAAGCGGGTCTGTCACCGAGGTCGGAGTATCGGGCGGTGGCTGATCAAGCGCACAGCCGGGGTAGTTTACCGGTCCCGTGTCAGTCTCACGAACGGTGATCAACCAGTAGTTCAAATCCCTCGCAGCCTTCTTCGACACCTTTGTGATCTCTGGTTTAATCGAAAACTTCCGCCCCCCGAAGACTTCACCGGTCAGCGTTTGATTCCAGACCATCTCAATTCCGCGCTCAATACTGCTTTTCAATTCGGTGAACTTTGATTCCATCTTCTCGTCTTCAAATCTCACCTGGAATTTTACGCGGAACGTCACTTCACTCTCGGAGATGTCGATCTGAAGAGGCCGAGTGTTCAGAGCGGCAATGTGTTGCTCTTCCAGCTTGCCTCGTTTCTGAATCTCCGCGAAGGGATCGAAACCTTCAAGGTCCATCTTCTCGCGTTTTGGAAGAGTGGCCTCACGCTCGCGCTTGGCACGGAGCTGGCGCCCTTCACGCACCGCATACTCGTCTACGAACTTCTGCAAAAGCGCGAGCCGTTGTTTTGCACGTTCGACGACCATCCGGTCGTGTGGAGTCTTTGGTTCGGCGGCCTTGTCTTTGTCCTTAGGTTCGCGCTGGACCTGCGTTTCGCCGTGAGCCTGCTGCCCTACGTGCGCCAACTCGTGAGCAATCAACCGCTGTCCTTCGCCAGTACCGGGTGAATATTCACCGCGTCCGAAGACAATTGAACGGCCAACGGTGAAGGCTCGCGCATCGAGCAAGTCAGCGGCTTCTTCCGCTTCCGGACCGGTGTGAATGCGCACCGAATCAAGATCGGCTCCCAACAGCTCTCGCAGTTCCGATCCGGTACCGCCGGAGCTTGCGACCTGCTCGGCTAGTTGATCCGCCTCTTGTTCGAGCGAGTCCTGCGGCTGACTCACCTTCAGTTTCGCTTGAAGCAATTCGAGCACGCCCTGATTACCAATCGCCTGGTGCAATCCCGCGACGCTGTCATTTCCCTTCTTATCGGGAGTCGTGGTCGCACGCGAACTCTTTGAGCGCGTCTTTGAGTCCTCTTTCCTGGAGCGAGTTCTCATTTCCTCACCTCCGGTGCAAACCAAAATTGCGTTTCTTCAATCGTTGCGTTCTCACGACCCGTGGCCACAAACATCAACGCATGAAACGCGTGCGTACCTCTCACCAGACGAACCGCCTCGCAGCCGTTGAGCTTTGCCAGCAGCCGCGCAAGCCTGCGCGCTGACCGAATCGTTAGCGATCGCCCTTCTCGCGAGATCGAATAGTGCAGTAAACAACCTCGCTCCGCGTCAACACGACCTCCCGAAATCAGCAGTCCAAGGGACGTCCTCGAGACACGGATTTCTTTGCCGGCGCAGGCCGCTTTATTTGAGGGGTTGCCATCAGCAGTGGATGCCGCGCGAACCGCTACTGCGAGCTCGAGCGCGTGTTGGCCCGATAGAACTTCGGCTTCAGAATTACGCAGTGCTTGCACGATCGAAATCACCAACAGCGACGCTGCTGCAATAATGTGCACTGGATGAAGAGGCAACCAGCGGCTTAATTCGATTGCGGCCACCACGGCCACAAGAATCAATGACGTAAGCTGCGCCTCGGTCAGGTTCGCGAACCTGCATAGCGCATCCATTCTCTGAAACTCAAAAAAGAACCTGCCCGAGCTGTACAACACCGTGTACCAGCAAACCACAGAACCTGCTTGTGCTTTCTGGAAGAGAACGAGGACTCCGACAGTCACGCTGATGACGATCCATATCGACTCGATCAATTGAATTGGTATGAGCCTGACTCCTACCAAAGTACAGGGGAACCCGTTCACCGCATGTTCGCTCGCGTAGCAGACACCAAACTCGCAAGGTCTCCCGAAACAGCAGCCCGCAACCAGACAGCCAAGCCTGCCCACGGCTTGAGTGATCCCCAGCGACAGAATCAGAACGTCGAGGTTCATCAACACTGGCTGCCTCAGGATCCACAGCGCCGCGGCTCCGGCACCCATCACCGCAAGTTGATAATGATAGAAGCTGTACACCTCCGCTCCGCGAGCGACGCGCGTTCCATACGCGAGCGCTAGTGCGGCAGCGAGTCCCGAACCGACGCAGATCAGAACCGGGGCAGGCGAAAGAGGAACCAGCAACGCAAGTAACAAGGCGGTCAGAAATCCGCCCAGGATGCCGAGGCAAACAAAGAGGCCATACGCAGGAAGCCTCTGACTATGCAGGAGCCGTGATCTGACCAGCGAATCCAGAAGGCCGTTTATCGGTTGCGATGACTTCATAACGATCCTCCTTGCCGCAATCTCTACGTCAGCTTTCGATTCTGGTGTTGAGACCGCGAACCGCCCTGTACCTTCAGGGATTCACACGGAGCCGCTTCAAGTAGTTCTCCGCAGTGGTTGGTGAAAATGCGATTATTCGAACAAGGAATCGTTCGTCAGGATCGCAGATAAAGCTCAGACCCCGAGAGCCGAATACAGTCTCGTTGAGGTGTGCAAGAATGTCGTCTCTCGCGTCCAGCACTGCATCGGCTCGCCCGAGGTCTTCAAACAAATCTCGCGGAGAGATTTCAAGGCCCGGATAGTCGAAGTCCACCAACAACACGAGGCCACTCTCGTCGAACCAAACTCGGAGTTCGTGCTCGGTAACTGACTTGCGCACGATGAACCGAGCTTTCTGGTGTTGGCTGCCGAGCGTAGCCTGGCCCCACGGATCGGTATCGATTGAAAAGCCTGGAAAGAGGTCAGACACGCGCGTTCCGCTTGGAATGCCTGCGAATTCGAGCACTTCGCCGCGCGCCAGTTTGTCCAGCATTGAATTCATACTTGCGTTAGCCGCCAATCAAATCGACGCGACCTTTGAAGAAAGCGAGCAGCAGATTAGTTATGCCGACTCGAGCGATCAGCGCTTGAGCTTCCTCGTAGGAGCTGTAGCGGATTCTCTTGATGTCAGGAATGACTCCCTTATCAAAGGGCTTCTTGGAATAGTCCGGTCCTTCCACCTTGTCTCGGATTTCCGGTGTATTGAGTCTTGGTAGAATCGCCTGCCAGACGATTTCGTGAAGCACCGATGCCATGCCCTCGACGAGCGTGTTGAATTGTCGAGATTTGTCCTTGCCCGGGAAACTCTCCGCAAAGGTCCGATAGCTGCCATTCATCAAGCTGTGGACGTACTCGTGGATCGAGGCCTGAAACAAATACCAGAAATGTGTTCGTTCTTTGTCGCCTGCAGGCTGTTTTGTGGTCTGTAACTTGATCTTGCCCTCTCGGTGACCGCCTGGCCAGCCTTTCATTATTTCGAATACTCGTTGCGCGTCGGTCGAGGCTATGTCCTTTGCGATTTTTAGCTGTATGCGAGCTACATCGTTTTGTGGAACTCCGTTTTCGTCGAAGTCGGGAACGGCGAGGAACTTTCGATGAACCTCCCGAAGGTCTTTTTCGGCTGGCATCATGCTCATGACGTGGTCTCGAGCAATCTGCTTGAGTGCTGCAGGTCTGTCCCGCGGTGGGATACTCTGGAACTTTGTCTCTACTTCTACAAATCGATCGAGCAGGTTCACGCCTGGTTCGAACTCGGGGCCCTGGGCCCAGTCTTTGAAAACCGAGTCCACCGCAGCCCGACCCGCATTGGCGATCTCTGCGAGACGTGACAGCGGATAGAGATTCGCGCGATTGACGTTTTGGACATAAAGCTTGTAATAGCCATCAATCAGTTTTTTGGTTGCCGTTTTCAATTCTGCTTCGTAGTGCGTGGGATCATTGAATGTGGCAGCCTGACCGGGTGCGGTAGCCGAAGAGCCGGTTGCCGCCGCTTGCGGAGGAATCAGCGTTTGTTTTATCGCGTCCTTCTGTGCTTGCGTGGTTGGGGCAACAGCTTCTCCAGCCACTGCGGTGGGGCCGAGCTTCGCGGTTTCAATTCCCAGAGCATAAAGCACCGATTCCATGTTCTCGAGGATCGTCAGGTCCTTTTGCCGCTCCCCCATTTCTCCCGGCGCGGCATCGAAGATCTCCTTGAATGTCATATCAGCAGGTTTCTTGCCTGCTGCCTGAGCTGCCGCAGTAGCCTTCTGCTCGATGGTCTTTGTTACCTGATCGACGAGTTTCTGGTACTGCAATCGTTTGCTGTTCAAGTCCTGGCGCGCCCGTGCCTGCTCAGCCGGAGTCAGAGAACGTATGTATTGAGCGACATCCTGCGGAAGATACGGAATGCCAAAGAGCCGCCGCCTCAGGTTCTCCCAGCTATAAGCGAATCGAGGCGCATCTTTCTTCGGTGCCCCCTTGGGCGAGACGCGCCCCTGAATCAATGCGGCTCGACCGCCGTCAAACCGCTGCTCGTAGAATGCAAGCAACTCTTTGTAGTTGTCTCCATCGATCTTCTTGTCCAATTGCTGCGGGCTCAGTTGGTCCTGTGCAAAGATCATTCGAAGATCGCCGTTATCGCTGTATTCCAGAAGGTCCAGGATTGCCCGCTCGTCGTCGCCACCTGTCGAGCCGTCCAGCATTTCCTGAATCAGCAGATATTTCACATGAGGCGTTAGATCAAAATCCTTTGCTCCGGCTTTCCAGCGTTTGACTACCGCGCGAGCCCGGTCGTCATCATAGAATCCTTTTTGAATCCCGGAACCCTCTAATTTCGCGAGGTAGCTCTTGAGCTCGGGATCGGACGTGTCTGCGCCACATCTCTGAAGCCGCAGGCCCGACTTTAATGAGGAACGGCCCTGACCGATTCGCCGAATGGGCGAACCCTTCGTTCCCCAAATCGAGATCACCGCATCAACTGCTGCGTCGTCGGCCTCGGTCTCAAACGAGTGAGATTCAGAACCAGGGTTTTGTCCGGAAGTGTGAACACCGCCCTGCTGCTGCGTGACGTGCGCGAGCTCGTGCGCGATCAATGCATCACCGACCAAGGTCCCGGGTTGATACTCTCCCGACGCAAATGCGATGTCGCTTCCGACGGCAAACGCCCGCGCATTCATTTGTTCGGACAAAGCGGCCGCGCGCGAGCCAGTGTGGACGCGAACTCCTGAAAAGTCTCTGCCGAAAGCTGCGCTCATCCGCGATCTGACCGAGCCATCGAGCGTCTGTCCGCCGGTAAGTTGTGCCTTGACCGCTTCAGGACTCTGCGCCGAATTGGTTGCGCCCTGCTTCTGCTTAAAGAGCATGCGCCCAACATTTGAGAAGAAGCCGCCGACCGCCCCTGCTACTGCAGAGATTGCACTGCCGATGCCGCTAACCAGGGCTTGCAGACCCATGCTGATCAAACCTTCAAGACTCGCTATGGCGCCTCCGCCCGGCAGCAGACTTCTCAATTCATCGGGCACGCCGGTGATCTCGCCTGTTCGCACCCAGGTGTTGACCGCTCGCCGCACGCGGTTGTTGACAGCGGTTATGTATTCCTCGGCCGACGTGGCGTACGACGATTCGGGTGCGTACTTGCGAAGCGCGCGCTCGATGTATGCCGGCTCCTGGTCCGAGTAGTAAGAGATCCACTTCTCAATGTATGGACAGCCCTTGGCAGAGCGGCCGGCCTGAGCAAGCGCTTCGTCCGCAGTGGCGCACACGCTGGTGCGCAATCTGGTCAGGAAGTCACGCTTCCTCATCTGCCCGGGACCGAGCGATTGCGTTTTGTCGTCTACGATCAGCCCTACGGGATGAGATTTCTCAGGAGACTTCCCAGCGTCATTGCCATTGGGTGAGCGCTGAATGACTTGAGGTGCCGATGACAACGACTTCACAGACGAGTGAGTCGTGTCCTGACCGGTCGCGAGGGAATGACCGTTACCACCGTTTCGGTTCGACGAGTCGGAGCTGCCTAGTCGGGCGTTCAGCAATCCTAATACTGCTTGATTGCCGGCTGCGTGCTGAAGAGCAATGATTGTGCCTCCCAGACCTGTGCGCGTAGGCCCGAGCTCGCCAGGCTGTGATTGGACAACCGGCGTCGTTTCGTTTGACTGTTGTGTCTGCTTCTCCATCGCCGGTGTTGAATGCGTGCCGCACTAGTCGTAGTAACCGCGTCTGAAGACAATCACCTGCTTAACCTCAGCGTTCGGTTCGTATCCATAGGCTGGCGCATAGAGACCAAAGCCATAGGTGAACGAGGTCAAACCTGACGGGTCAGGATGCACTTCTTTGTCTAGTTGTCGAACTAGTCGCTCAGCTTCGCCATAGGGTTGCCCAACGAATACCAGTCCTTGAAAAGTCGGACCGTTTTGCGGGTCACGGAACTCGACTGCTTCGCAGCGGTCTCGCGAATCGTAGTGGACGTGTATTCCAAGCGTATCGAATGCATCGGCTGGAGCCTCACTTTCTGCCGATTTCCAAAACGAAAAGACCGGCCCGCCGAGCACTCGCCGTACATCCTCTCGCGGCATATCAAAATTGATTGGACCGACGCCGACGTAGGGTCTTATCTCAAATTCCATCGTTCAAACTCTCAACAGTCATTTGATGCGCCCTCATGGCATTACTTCACGATCGGCATGAGTTTGCTGGGATCAATGTCCTTGGCATACCGCAGCATCTGCTGGATGCCCTTCTCGTACCGGCCATCCGGGAACCGCTTCCGGATCTCCGCAATATCCAGCTCCATCGCGTCATAAAACTTCCCCTGCGCAATCAAATCGCTTTGCTGGTTCATACGCTTAATCGATTCTTTCGTCCAACCGGTGCTCTCCATTAGTGCGTGATCGTCTTTGGTCATCCAGAGCGCTGGCCCTTCATCGTAAGTCAACTTAATCAACTTCTTATAACCTGCATGCATGGGTATGTGATTGACTTCTCCGCCCACTGCCTTGCTGCGCACCCGGCTGTGAGATCCACCGGCAACTTCGGGAATTGAAATAATGCCTTTGAGGTTCCTGATTTCCGCTTCGATTGCGACCTTGCGTGCGGTGGGGACTGCCGCATCCTGCTCGAGCTTTCGAATGCCGGCCGCGACCTCGCTGCCTTTTTCCGTGAGCACCCACTCCTGGATTTTCGCCTCTGTCCAGCCCTCCCGTCTCGCCTTCGCGATGAGGGGGGCATCCTGAGGAGTTGTCAGCTCTTTCATGAGCTCTTGTCCACGCTTTGTAGTTGTACTCTTTGTCTTGGCCGCACTTGCCTCTCGCTGTATCTCATTCAAACGCGCTTTTTTGGTTTGGATTTCCTTCTTGATGTCATCAATGCGTCGCACAGTCGACGCGAGTTCTTGTTCGAGCGTCTCGACCCTCTTTGCGCTTGAAGCCTTGAGCTGCGCCTCGGCAGTCTTCGCCTTTTCTATTTGTTCTTTTTGTTTGGCCTCTTCTTCTCGCTTACGCTTGGCTTCGTCTTCGCGTTTTTTCTTCGCATCCTCTTCGCGCTTACGCTTCGCTTCCTCCTCTTGCTTTCGCTTGGCTTCAGCCTCCTGCTTGCGTTTGGCTTCCTCTTCCTGTTTCCGCTTGGTCTCTTCTTCGCGCTTGTGCTTGGCTTCTTCCTCCTGCCTTCGCTTTGCCTCTTGTTCTTCTCGCCGCTTGTCTGCTTCCTCCTGCTTTCTCTTAGCTTCTTCTTGCTTGCGTTTTTCTTCTTCTTGTTGCTTTCGCTTTGCCTCTTCTTCACGTTTCCGCTTTGCTTCCGCTTCCTTAGCTTCCTGTTCTTGTTTGCGTTTGGCTTCTTCCTCTTGTTTACGCTGGCGTTCGGCTTCCTCTGCTTTTTTGCGCTGCTCGGCCTCTTGCTTCGCTTTTTCTTGACGCTCCTGTTCTCGCTTGCGTTTGATGATGTTCTCGGCTTCATCGGCATTACCCTTGGACTTCTTGAGGGCTTCCTTTGCTTCCTCGCTCTTGCCGTGTCTGTTGAGAAACTCCTCGGCCTTCTTCCATTTCATCGCTTGGCCGATCATTTTGGCTGTTCCCCAGGTGGCAGCCCACATCGCAATCTCTGCTCCTACACCAACCAGCACCGACGCCAGTTCTGCAGCACCGTGTTCCATTTGGACGACTGTCTTTGCGCCACCCGAATCTTTCAGTGCGGTGGCAAGCTGAATAGCGGCATCGATCGCATCGGAGCCGAACTCGATCCACAGAACCAGATCAAGCCCAATGTTCACCCCCGGAATCTCTTGCGCCACGATGATGCCGACAAGAGTAGCAATCATTTGTACCCAGTTGTCCTTGATTCCGTTCCATACTTCTTCAGTTGCGTCAAGAAAGAAGCCGCCTTCGTGTGCCCACACAAACGCTCGATAGATCGACGCGATTTTTCCGGTCTCGGCAATCTTCTTATCTGCCTCAGCGATCTCCGAGAAAAACAGTCGAACACCGTCGTCGGGCCAGCCGTAAAACTTGTTCCGGTCGAACTTAGTCGGTTCGTAAATTAGAAGGGCCGTCAGAGCCTTACCGACGTCGTTGGGGTTTGATTCGGCGTCTTTGAATCCTTTGAGCACGAATTGAAATTTGGTGTATGCGCCCTTATACAGCGCGTACTCGTTCTGATCGACAACCACGACTCCTTTTCTGACGTTGTCGATGCGGCCGTTGAATTGACTTTCGTACGCATTCACTAAGATCAGGTGCTGAATGCTAATCTCCCACCGGATCAACGCTCGTACGAAGCGATTTATGGGTTTCGTTGTGTTGTCCTTCGCTTTTTGGGCATCGAGTCCCCAGCGGGCAATCGTGCTGTCGCTTACTTGGAGAGCTTCCAAACGAGAGAGCGGCAAACCGCGATCCCATATTTCGTCCGACACCGCCTTGGCCTCGTTGGTAGCATCCTGTCGCCGCGACTCTATGGCCGCCTTTAGATCAGCGAACCCCGGCGGAATATGCAGCTCCCAACTCAGCTTGTCTGCCCACGTATTCGGGAATGCAGCTCCTTCGTCCAGAAGAAGCTTGCCTTGATCCGCGCTCGAGTTATTCAGAGTCGCGTCTTCTCGCTCGCCGGTCTTCTTGCACCAGTCGATGAATTTATCGACGTCGTTCTCATCTTTGAATGCTGTCTTGGGGCCTTCGCTGAGCAGGATATAGATTCGTCGATATTTCGCACGCTCGTCGGCTGGAAACCCCTGGTTGTGTGACAGCTCGTCGTATGCCTCCTGCGCGCTGCGCAGCATTGCATACAGCGGATCTCCTACGTCCGGCTCTGTGTCGTCATCATCGTCGTCGTCATCATCGTCGGGGTCGCGGAATATGGTCCGCGCTCCAGCGGCAAGTTCAACCGCCGATCGCAACGCCGACAGTTCACTAGACGCGACGCTTCCAGTGCCGAAAGATTCACGTTCGATCGACCGGTGCATGAGGGCCGCACCCGCGGACCCCGGCGACATAACAACGTGAGCCAATTCGTGCGCTAGCAACTTTCGCCCCGAGGCAGTGCCAGGCGAGTATTCGCCTTCCCCGAAGACAATGTCGCTGCCAACTGCAAACGCGCGAGCGTTAAAGGCGTGGGCCAATCGAGCCGAACCGACGCCGGTGTGAAGCCTGACGTTCGACAGGTCTCGCGCGAATCGAGGCTCAAAGAAATTACGTGACGATTCGTCCAGCGGAGCGCCTCCCCCAAACGGAGGCACCACTCCGAGCCGGGCGTTGTCCCGCTTGTCGTTGTCTGCTTCGCGCTGAATGA
>DATFXM010000188.1:0-3146 GCA_035315885.1 Blastocatellia bacterium | reverse complement strand
TTCATACTCGGTCTGCGTATAGATGCCAGTTGCAATCCGCCGACCGCGCCTTTTCTGTTGGTGTCCAATCATCTCAGCTATGTTGATGTGGTTGTTCTTGCATCGCGACTCGAATGCTCTTTTATCGCGAAGAAAGAGGTTGAGAGCTGGCCCATAATCGGCACTCTCTGCCGGGGAGTGGGAACAATTTTGATCGATCGAAAAAAGCGCCGCGACCTTACAAGAGTCAACGACGAGATCGCGCAAGCGCTGGAAGACGGACGCGGCGTCATCCTATTCGCTGAAGGCACGAGCACCAAAGGCTCTTCTGTCTTGCCCTTCAGATCCTCTTTGCTGGAAGCGGCGGCGAGACTGGGGTTCCCGGTCTCGTATGCGGCAGTGAGCTATAGAGTCTTAGGTGATGCTCCCCCGGCAAGCCTCTCGGTGTGTTGGTGGGGGGACATGACCTTTGGAAGCCATTTCGTCGGGTTGTTGGGACTAAAACAGATCCAATCGACGGTGTCTTTCGGCTCACACGAGATTCGAGCGGACGACCGCAAGACTCTGGCGGATCGACTGTGGTTTGAGGTCAACAGTTTGTTCGTTCCAGTCGAACTTGATCGCGCGAGCCCAAGACTTGCGCCATCTGATTCTCAGCCTACGATGGGAGTAGAAAAACAATGCAACGCTGCGACACGCTAGTAGCCGATAACATCGCAATTCTGAAACAGGGCATCGAGCTGACATCATGCCTCGGTCCCCTTTATTCGAGCACCACGCCGCGATTTTTCCAGGGCGGCATCGGATCGCATTTTCGCCATTGCATCGATTTCTACAACTGCTTTCTTTCATCTGCTGGTAGCGGACGAATCAACTACGATTTGCGCGCGCGCAACGAGCTTGTCGAAAACGATCCGGAACTTGCCGCTTTCGAATTGCAGGCCATCATTGATGGACTGCGAAGTTTCTCCTTTGCCGACGGAAATACTGAGCTTTTCGTAGTCCTTGAAGGCTCCGCGCGAACTCAGGGGCGTCCTTGCTGGAGCCGGTCGTCGATTGCGCGTGAGCTGCAGTCGTTGTTAAGTCACACGGTTCATCACTACGCGTTTATTGCAGTAGCTCTCCGACTGCAAGGAATAGAACCCGCGGCCGAGTTTGGTATTGCTCCCTCGACTCTTGAATATTGGAGACGGACTGCGTGATGTGCACAGTGAGCTGGATCCATCAAGACGACGGCTATGACTTATTGTGCAATCGCGATGAACTACACACACGTAAACCGGCTCACCCGCCACGAATCCACGAGCGTAGCGCCGTGAGATTCATCGCCCCGATTGATGGTGACCACGGTGGCTCGTGGATCGGGGTTAACCAGTTTGGGTTGTCGCTGTGCCTGTTGAATCGTTACCAGGACGACGAGCAATCGACGACCGGGTCAAAGAAAAGCAGAGGGCTTCTGTTGGCTAGCTTGATGGGCGCCCCGAGCCGGTCGGAAGTGCACAATAGCGTATTGCAAACAGATCTGTCGCGATTTCAGCCATTCACCCTCGTCGCGCTGGAGCCTCAAAAGAAGGCGCTGCTGATTCATTGGACCGGTCGCGAGTGCGTCAGCGACTTTGATGGCGACGGCGCGATGCCACTCACTTCTTCGTCGTACGATCCGGTGGGCGCTGGCGTGTCTCGCCAGCAATGTTTCGAGCGCCTTGTAAGTGGCCCGCGCAAGTCAGCGGAGCTTCTGTTTAAATTTCACGCCAGCCACGAACCTGTGCGCGGCCCGTACTCGACCTGCATGCACCGTGATGACGCGAAGACCGTGAGCTTCAGTTGGATCAGAGTCGCCACTGGCACAATCGAGTTCCGCTATGATCCTGTCTCGCCTTGTTCGCTTTGGACCGATGCGGGTCGAGTCTCAACTGCGCTCGAGATCTCGAGGACGCTGCGATGAAGCCGTCGGCTCAGAATAAAGTAAGCCTGGCCCTGCGAAACTGGAAGTGCAGAGTCGCGCTCATCTACCTGACCCTCCTCGTTGCTTCGCATGTCGTCACCCATGCGAGTTTGACGGACACCTATGTCGGCGCCGGTTCAGTAGTAATCGTGCAAGCGATCGACGGCGAGCGGCAGACCGACCGCAATGTTCGGATCGCTTATCAAGAGTACGGCTCAAACGACCCCGCAAGTCCCACGGTAGTTCTTGTTCACGGCAGCCCTGGCCACAAAGAGGATTTCCGCTCGCTCGCGCCCGAACTCGCGAAACGTTATCGAGTCGTGGTGCCTGATCTTCCCGGATTCGGAAGCTCGACCCAGGACGTTCCCGATTATTCAATCCGCGCCCACGCACGCTACGTTATTGAATTGATGGACGCGCTGGGAATCGACCACGCCCACCTGCTGGGTTTCAGCATGGGCGGGGGCGTCGTATTGAATATCGCCGACATCGCTCCGCAACGTGTCCAATCGATTACGATGCTCTCGGCGATCGGAGTTCAGGAAGCGGAGTTGCTCGGCGACTATCACCTGAATCATGTTCTGCACGGAGCACAACTGCTCGCGATATTTTTGTGGGAAGAGAGTGTGCCCCACTTTGGTCTGCTCGGCCATTCGATGCTCGACAGCTCATACGCTCGCAATTTCTATGATTCGGATCAGCGGCCGCTGCGGGGCATTCTGTCGCGCTTTGAACAACCGATGCTGATCATTCACGGCGAGCGCGACGTCCTGGTGCCGTTCGAAGCGGCGATCGAGCATCATCGCATCGTCCCGCAGAGCGAAGCCGAGTTCCTGGACGACAATCACTTCATGGTCTTTGCAAAGGGAACGATGCTCGCGCCGAAGATCCTTGAGTTTCTCGATCGGATCAAGCAGGGCAAAGCAGTGACTCGATCAGCGGCCGATGCCGGCCGTATTGAGCGTGCGGCGTTGCCGTACGATCGGACAAGCATCCCGAAGGCGATGGGCGTAACCGCGCTTGTATTGATGATGTTGATCGCGGTTTCCACGTTGGTGAGTGAAGACCTTACTTGCATTGGAGCTGGCGTGATGGTGGCCCAGGGTCGCATTGATTTCGTACCGGCCGCGTTGGCGTGTTTTTTAGGGATCTTCGTCGGAGACGTCCTACTGTTTCTTGCGGGGCGCTATCTGGGGAGGCCTGCTCTAAGACGAGCACCGCT
>DATFXM010000187.1:0-25303 GCA_035315885.1 Blastocatellia bacterium | reverse complement strand
TCCGATCGCCAAACGGTGACGCAACCCCTTCAGGGTTGGAGCCCCAAATCGCCATTTCCCAGGGTAGCCGGGGACGGCAACCCTGGGCTGTGGGGCGCAACCCCTTCAGGGTTGGAAACCAAGATCGCCATTTCCCCGAGTGCTGAGTGTCGACCCTATAGGGTTCGGTACAAGACATGAGCCCGCGGAGCGGGCGACAGAATGTAGCCCCCGGTGAGTCCGCGAACCGGGGGTGACGGGCGCACCAGAGATCTGAGCCCGCGCAGCGGGCGACAGAACACTATCCCCCGGTGAGTCCGCGAACCGGGGGCAGTGATTAAACTCACAGGGCCTGGTGAGTCGATCGCTTACGTATGTTAATACTGTGAACGCCGAACCCCCGGTTCGCGGACTCGCCGGGGGATAGCGTTCTGTCGCCCGCTACGCGGGCTCGGTGTGTGGCGCTGCGTGTGGCGAATCGTTGAGTTTCTCCGACAGACCAGCAACGGAGGGCTCGGAGCCCTAGTACTTATCTGGCGCACTCAGTTACTAGCGATAGCGCTGATACATCCTCGTCGCTGATTCCTGGGTTCTCACCTCTGCAGAGGGCACGCTGATCAGACCTAGATCCAATCCTCGAATTGCGCTGCCAAAGCGTTGCGCCGCGAGGTACGTCCGTCATAGTAGTCCGCCCAATCGCTGATCTTGCCATCCTCCGTCCGAACGATCGAGACTCCGCGCACCGACACCAGAAATTTTCGAGGTGCGCCGTAGAATGGCTCTGTTATCGTGGCTAGAAGTGTCCATTCCATGATTACGCGATCCCCACTGGCGAATACCGTGTCGGTCTCCAACAAGTGCTCTGGGTAGAGTGCTCTTGTCTTTCGGAAAAACTCAGCCAAACCCTCTTTGTTATTGAATTCGAGTCCAAGACCGTGGTCCTTGAACCTGAGCGCGTCGGAAAAGCGATTGATTGCTTCGTCGATCTCTCCGTTTCTTAAGTGAGTCAGCACGGTCCGGGCGACTTCAACCGCTGCCATTTCGAGTGCAATTTTAGACATTTGAATATTCCTTTCTTATCGCTCAACGTTTTTACGTATAGGCGTTCTGCGAACGTAGACGCTGGTGGTCAACGACGCCGAGTCCAATGTTGCATAGCTTGCAGCAGCGAACCTGGCCGACGTCCCCAACTTGTGCTCGGTCCGCAAGACCTCTGCGGCGCGCTGGCCGATGATGATGCACGGGGCCATCGTATTGCCGGTGGTCACGCGCGGCATGATGGAGCCATCCGCCCGTTGAGATGCGGGTTGGGTTGAGCCCTGAAGCCCAGTCACGTTCGCCTCCAAGGTTTCAGGAACCACCGATTTGCTTGCATTACACTGGGACGTCGTCGCACCCGCCGGCCTCGATTAGCAGGACTCTGCGTCTGAGCTTTCGGCCAACCGCCCCCGCTACTACGGAACCAGAAGAGCCGGACCCGCAAACGATGAAATCGTAGCGGGGCTGCAATCCAGACCTTAGCCACAGCTGGTTCGATTGCACTCGCTTGACGAACTCTTTCGTTCGGCGTCCCTCGGTGAGCACGCCTGCATCGGCAGATTCCGGAAGGGAGGGGCGGGCGACTCGTATTTTCTTACTTGAATCTCGGATTCCCATAACAGCGTTCTCCTTTCCACGTTGCGAATGCTGAATGAACAATGCGATCGCGGGCGTATGTGATACGCCTGTCGTTCTGCACCGTGTGATTTTGAGCGTCGGACCAAGCGCGAATCTATTAGACGATGGTATCGGCAATACCTAGGTATCAGTCTGAATGATGTCGATGAATGCGTAGTCCGATTTAGTGAGAGCCAGTAATTGGGCGGGAATCCGACTCAGCTAATCGCGCGTAGCCGGGACAGCGCTAACTAATAATTCAAAATCATAAGATGCGCGATATTTTTAACTGCGATTGATGTACATCAAGAGTTCCCCGCGGCTGGCCGCGGGGAACTCAACCACGATCAGATCATCGAGCGGCCCCGATCTCCGCAATCGGTTTGAGAGATGACGCATGATCGCGCGCGTACTGTTCAAATTTTATTGGGTCGCGGCCGATCACCGTTTTGATGTCGCCGGTTATGAAGCTCGCTCGCTGCTCGCGGTAGTAGCGCTCGAGGTCAAGCAACGAATCCGCTAGCCCTTCCGGGATGCCCGCCGCAAGCAATCCACCCTTCATCTCCGCAGGCGAGAGTTTGATGTGATTGATCTTGCGCCCAAGAACATTCGAAAGTTCATCGGCGATCTCGTCATAGGTGAGGGCCTGTGGTCCAGTCAACGTATACACCTTTCGCTCGTGCCCGGTTTCAGTCAGTGCTTTCACTGCGACGGCGGCAATGTCACGCACATCGACGTGACTGATCTTCGCGTCGCCGGCGGCGGTATAGAAATTACCTTCGGACTTTATGGTATCGCCCAGGTACGTCACGACGTTCTGCATAAAGCCATTCGGGCGAAGAAAGGTCCAGCCGATCCCACTGGACTCAATCGCTTTCTCGACAGGCCGGTGAGTTTTTGCGAAGCTGACCGCCTCTTCATCAGCTCCTAACATTGACAGTTTAACTATGTGTCTAATGCCAGCCTTTGCCGCCTCAACGGCGTTCAATTCGAGCTGAGTCTGATCGGGCGTGTTTGGGCCGAGAAGGAAGAGTTTGTCGCATCCCTTGAACGCTGCTCGCAGCGTCTCAGGATTGCCATAGTCGATCGTGACCGCGTCTATCCCTTTCGAACGGGCCGCCTGTGCTTTTTGCTCGGAGAAGTAGGCGGCGCGGAACGGCGCCTTTGCCTCTCCGAGTTGTTTAATAACCTCACTACCGACAGTCCCGCTGGCTCCAGTTACGCATATCATTTTGTTTCCCTCCTTGGTTGGTGCAGTAGTAGGCAACAGATAGTTTCGGGCTTCGGGTTTAGGGTTTCGGGTTCGTTTGAGCTAACCTTGCAGCGGGGGCTCCAACATTAAGCGAACTCGAAACCCTAAACCCTAAAGTGCCTACTGCCTACTGCTACGCCCACTTGATGGTGACTGTTCCCGGTAACCTAGCCGCGGGAAGAGACTGGCTACATAAGGCCAAACAGCGGGATTTGTCAGCGATCACTCGCGCGCGATTTTGAAGGCTTCTACCAGAACGCTGTAACGCCGGCATACAGTACACCGATACCAAAGGCCTATTTCACCCACCAATCGGTCAGAGACCTTTTGGTCAACCCGGTGTCGATTTGAAGGCTCGCCGTTCGATTTACTGATGTAAACAACAAGGCGCGCACGGGACCTCTCGCGATGAAGATGTTACTCGGCGCGAGCCTCAAAAGTTAGAGATTTTGAAAGGGGAGATAAGACAATGAAGAAAGCAAACGAACCAACTGGGAGCAATCAGTTACTAACCATAACCTCTCGATCGTTGATGTTTGGTGTGATCATGATATTGACGATGTTGGCAGGGCCCGCGGCAGCCCAATATCCACCGATTAATGAGTATCAGATGGCACGGGACGCCGAGATTGCGCTCGCAAAAAGCGCCGCTCCGGCAAACGTCTCCAGCCGCGCGACGATCAAGGTATTGACCCCTTCCGGATTTCAAGTCGCCCGAGAAGGTGACAACGGCTTCACATGCGTGGTTATGCGGGGGTGGTCCGCCCCGACCTACACGCCGGCACAGTTTCGAAAACTTGTCTACGACCCGGCAGTCCGTGCGCCCATATGTTTTGACCCCGAAGCATCACGAACGGTCCTCCCGTATTACGAGCTGCGAAGTAAGCTGGGGATGCAAGGCAAATCACCGGACGAGATCGCTGAAGCTGTTCAGAGTGCGTATGTCAAAGGAGAGTTGCCGAAAAGAGACACCGTGAGCTTTGCATATATGTGGTCAGCCGACCAGAATCTGGGGACTGGAATTGGCCACTGGCACCCGCACATGATGATCTTTGCGCCGTACTACAAGAACTCGATGGTTGGCGGCAATGAGTTCGGCAGCCCGTTCCCCCAAGTGAGTGACGACGACGGAACGCCTTTTACGGTGGTGGTGATTC
This sequence comes from Blastocatellia bacterium, assembly GCA_035315885.1. Lineage (GTDB taxonomy): Bacteria > Acidobacteriota > Blastocatellia > UBA7656 > UBA7656 > DATFXM01. Next base: position 21,259 of record DATFXM010000187.1, on the reverse strand, counting down.
CGGTGGATCACAGCCTGGCGATTAAAGCGCAGCAAAAGTAAGTGGACGGGCGATTGCTTCCGTAGGGTTGTGCTAACGCCATCAGATGACACAAAAGTCCAAACTACGGGAGGTGAATCATGACACTCGAGAGTTTATCAAACCTGGTGCACAAATGTTTTTCGGCTTGGGAAAGAAAGGATAAGGCGTCACTCGAGGGGTTACTTGCTGAAGACTTCACATTTACCAGCCCGAACGGCGACGACCACATCAACAAGGATGAGTATTGGAGGAAGTGTTGGCCGAACGCGCGTGAGATCGAGGCGATCTGTATAGACAAGCTCTTTCAAGAAGGTAGTGAAGCCTTCGTACGCTATGAATGCGAGTTGAAGGATGGCTCCAGATTTCGGAACACGGAGTACTTCAGGATTGAAGGGAACAAGATCAGGGAAGTCGAAGTCTACTTCGGATCGCCTTTGAACAAGCACGAGGGAAAGGAGACTAAACGATGACGAAGCACTTGACCGGGACACGTAAAGAGTGGCTTGCAGCACGGATCGAGCTGCTCGATGCGGAGAAGGAGCTTACACGTCGCAGCGACGAGCTAGCCCGGCGACGACAGCAACTGCCTTGGGTTCGGATCGATAAGGAGTATCGATTCGAGACGGACGACGGATCTGCCTCACTTCCGGAGCTCTTCCGGGGGCGATCGCAGCTCCTCGTCTATCACTTTATGTTTGGGCCTGACTACACGGCGGGCTGCCCGTCATGCTCGGCGTTGGCGGATGGATTCAACGGGTTCACCGTACACCTGGCCAATCATGACGTGATGCTTTGGGCGGTGTCGCGTGCGCCGCTTGCGAAGCTGCAGGAGTACAAGCAACGAATGGAGTGGACGTTTCCGTGGGCGTCCTCGTTCGGCAGCGACTTCAACTTAGACTTCAGCGTTGGGTTCACAGAACAGCAACAGCGAGAGGGAAGCATCGAATACAATTACCGGCGCGAGAAGCCGTTGCAATTGCCGCAAGGGCGCACATCGGTTCCGAATCCCAGCGACCAGGGGTCGGCTGTCTTCGCAGCAATGAGCGGAACCGACCCCGCCACCTACAGCCGCGAGAGACCGGGCCTGAGCGCGTTCGCGCTCGAGGACGGCGCCGTCTACCACACTTATTCCGCATATTCGCGCGGACTGGACGGGCTCTGGGGCATGCAACAGTGGCTGGACCGCGCGCCGAAGGGACGCAACGAGACTGGCGTCTGGTGGCGCCGTCACGACGAGTATCATCAGGACTGAGCGAGTCGTGGTTGTCGCGGCAAAGGAGATGATGACATATGAATCTGGTTTCGGGTTTCGCTCTACGTTTTGTGAGAATAATGAGAAACTAAGTCAATATTATTGAGAAAAAGCGGAAGGCTTGAGATGGCAGAACGGGGTGTAGGGAGCGAGACCAGGGGTAAGCTCGAAGATGACGTGGATGCCCTGTTCAAGCTCCCGTTGGCAGAGTTCATTGGCGCACGCAATGATCTCGCTTCGAGGCTGAAGCGCGATGGGCGTGCTAACGATGCGACCCTTGTAAAGGCGTTGGCGAAGCCCTCAGTCACTGCGTGGGCTGTAAACCAGCTTCATTGGAAACATCGCGACGCACTCGATCACTTGTTAGAAACGGGTCAACGCGTGCGCCAGGCCCAGACTTCCCAAGCTGCCGGCAAGGTCTCGGACATGCGCACATCTCTCGACGAGCGACGAGACGCGCTCTCCCACCTGTCGGATCTAGCGACTGTCTTGCTACGCGATGCAGGCCACAACCCGACACCCGATACGATACACCGCGTCACCACTACGCTCGAGGCACTCTCCGCCTATGCGATGCTTTCCGATGGCCCGACTCCCGGGCGTCTCACTCACGACGTAGACCCGCCGGGCTTCGAGACTCTCGCCTCCTTGATTCCGCTCACCCAGACGGCTGCCCGGAGTGATGCAACAAGGGTCGCGCCCTCGCCGAAGTCAGACAGTGCGGCCACTAAAACTCAGCAAAGCGCATCACGAGCGGCCGACGCACAAAAGGTCAGCCAGGCTGAAGAGACACGTCGGGCTAGAATAGCTGCCGCGAAAGTTTCATTGCAGGAAGCCAAGAGATCAATGGCCGAAGCGCGGGCTGACGCACAACGTCTGGAGGCCGCGCATAAGAAGGCGCGTGCAGAGGCGAAGGAAGCCGAGGCAAAGGCGGAGCAGGCCGAGAAACAGTTGCGAGACGCAGACGAGCGCTTCAAGAAGGCAAGCGCCGCTTCGCATGATGCTGCACAAGGCGCACAACGCGCCGGAGTCGCGGTAGAAGAGGCTGCGCATTCCGTGGAAGACGCCAGGCGTAACATCGAAAAGGCATCCAAAGAGCTCGAGTCGTTGCTTCAAGAATCGGGTTCGAAGTAGCGTAAGCCACCTGCTAACCTTATTGAAGTTTTCTGAGCCCTCCGTATGAGCCCGCGCAGCGGGCGACAGAATGTGTCGGGTGGTTCAATTTTGTTCGACAGACTCCCGAGGCCTGAAGGTACTTTAGGCTCGAGCCGTCAGTCACTAGATGATCGCTTCGATCCCGGCCTCGACTCGCTGCGCCTGACTCCAATTCCTTGCCTGATGCAGACGTGTGGCCCAGTCGTGCGCGGCACGAAGGTAAACTGGTTCCGGATTCAGCCGGAACTCCCGGATGCAGGCCTCGACAAACTTGATCGCGTGCGGGTCGTCTGTTTCTACCGCCCCTTCGATGATCTCCGATTGCGGCGGCAACGCGGACTCATCGCGAATGCCATTGCTATTGCTTGCGTACATGGACGTCATTGCAGCAACGGCCTGCCAAACGTAAGCTAGTGCCATCTTGTGCATATCGGAGGCCAAGTGCGGGAGAAGAAGTCGCAGAGCCGCAGGTCCAGTGACCGTGTGGAGCAGCACGAGCGGTTGACGATCGGCCTGCGACAGGTACAGTCGAGCCCCGGCTTGGGTTAGCGAACTAAGAGCGTCCTCGACCGACTTCGGTTCAATCGCCGCATCAACTGCCGCACCGAACTCCGTCTGGGAATCCATTACCTTCAGGATGAGTTCTCTCGGCATACCGCGGCCCGGTTGCCCGCGGGTGACCCGCGGGACTTTAGTGAGTGCTTCGTCGAAATCGAGTGTACCCACCAAGCGCGGTATTCCGGGAAGCTCACGGTAATACGCTGCCCAGTACGATAGGGCGACTCCGAGCTCTTCGACGCGAAGCGGTGTTTCTTCGGCGTCAAGCGCGCGAATCGCGTGCGCCGTGCGGATGAGTCCGTGCTGGCCTGCTGAAATAGCTCCCGGCAAGAGGCGGCCTATCCAATCGGCGAACACGTTTCGCCAGGGGCTCTCAATAAATTGCCGGCGAAAGAATGCCGCCCAATCACCGATCCGGCCAATTTGGCCGAGAGACTGTCGCCAGGTGTCAACTGTAATGGGTGGTGAGGTAGCTGCGGGCATGAGCTCCAGCTTCCGGCGATAACGATCCGTCCAGCCCACGACGAGCTCATCGCGTCCGAGCGAAATCAACGCTTCTGCGGCCATCGGTCCATGATTGGGTTCTCCGCCGCCCGTCACTTCGGTGCTTGTTCCGCGCAAACGCTCGAGCGCTTCATCAAGGGTGCCTTTCATGGTTCGAGTACCTCCGTATAGGAGTATCGTGCTCGTCGATTGGCGCGTCCAATACATTGATCGTAGCCCTGTGATACCCTTTCGGCATCATGGATCTACGCCACCTTCGCTACTTTGCCGCGGTGGCCGAGGAGTTGCACTTCGGCCGAGCCGCAACGCGAATGCACGTCGCCCAGCCGGCACTCAGCCGTCAGATTCGCAGCCTCGAAGATGAGATGAAGCTGCAACTTTTTGAGCGAGACCGGCGTCGAGTTGCGCTCACAGTCGCTGGCGGAGTTTTCCTCGATGAAGTGAAGCGACTCCTGGAACAGCTTGAACGCGCAGTGGAAACTGCGCGACGTGCGGCTCGCGGTGAACGAGGGACGCTCCGAATTGCCTACGTTCCAGCGGTAGCCTACACCGGGCTGTCTGAAATCGTTCGAGTATTTCGGCAGCGTTTACCCGACGTTGAGGTCCGGTTTCAAGAGACTCACCCGGCTCGTCAGGTTCAGGCCTTGCTCTCAGGGCGCGTCGACGTGGGTTTTGCTCGAGGCCCTCTCCAGGAACCGGCACTGGTGGTTGAGACAGTGATGGAAGAGCCGCTTGTTGCCGCGCTCCCAACCGGTCATCCGCTGGGCCGTCGCAGGGTACTCAAACTCGCGATGCTCGCGAGCGAACCGTTCGTGCTCCAGGCGCGGTCGCGAGGTCCGGGTTCTCATGATCAGATCCTGGAAATCTGTCGCGCGGCGGGATTCAACCCGCGCATTGTACAAGAGGGCTCACAAACGGAGGCGTTGAGTCTCGTCGCTGCGGGCGTAGGCGTGGCGATCGTACCGAGATCACTGCAAGTAATTCGCCGGCCGGGAGTCATCTACCGAGCGCTGCGGGAACGGCCGAAGACGCAGTTGGTGATGGCACGGTGCCGCGACACAGTCTCGCCATTGCTCGACGAGTTTTTGAAGGAGGTTAGGAAATGGGCGGTAGCAGAACGCACTCCCAGGCTCTTCGCCCTCCGGCAGGAGGGACCTGTTTATAGAAACTAAGAGCGAAAGAAACCTGCCCTCCACCAGGAGGGACCTGTTTCGCTGGATTTTATTGTCGAGTCTTGCAGAATCTAAAAGAGCCCTCCTGACGGAGGGCTCGGAGCCTTGTTTTTATACTGTTGACCAATAGCGCGCGCTAATTCTCACCCAACGATCCGTGACTCTTTCCGGCAGGCTCCCGTAGGAGAGCTGGGACCGCTACAAACATCACTCTCCTACCTAATAGCGTCGTTGAACCACGACGAGCGACATGTCGTCGGCCTGCGGGTTGGCGTTCACAAAGTCTTGCACGGCGCCCAGGATCGAAAACAGAATCGCGTTGGTCGACCCGCCTTGTGCGCTACGCAACTGCCTCTCGAGGTACTCGAAGCCGAACTCATGCTCTGAACCGTTGTGTGCCTCGACGATTCCATCCGAGTACACTACCAGAACATCACCCTCGCGCAGCTCCACGCTTCCTTTGACAAACGAGGCGTCCGAGACTACGCCGAGAAGTGGTCCTCCCTCGGATAACAGTTCAAGAAGGCCGTCCTCGCGCAACAACAACGCCGGAGGATGTCCGGCGCTGCAGTAGTCGAGCGTTCCGGTGTCGGAATCGAGTTTTCCAAGGAACAGTGAGGCAAGCGGCGCACCTATGGACGATTGGCAGAGGTCGCGGTTCACGGCCGCGACTATCAATTCTGGTTCTGCAGCGCTGCGATGAATACCCAACAACCCTAGAAGGAGGGTTGTCCACATTCCCGCCGACAGTCCCTTGCCGCTTATGTCACCCAGGGCAAGAAGTGCGCTGCTGCCGGTATCCTCTACTGCGATGAAATCTCCGGGTACGTGGCGAGCGGCGAATGTCTCGCTCGCAATCTCGAAGTCACCAAGCCGCACGAAACGCGGACCACATAGCCGGCGATAGACCTGCGAGGCTTCAGACAGTGCCGCGTGCAGGTCGGCATAGCTCTTCTGTAGCGCCGCGAGTTTCAGTTCCAATTCCTGTTCACGCGTTTCCGCGCCAAATGCTCGGGACGATAGCGCCTTTGGTTGAGATCCAACCACGAGCCTTGACGCCAATGCACCGCTGAATTCTGTTTGGCCCATCAGATCAACCTCATCCAACGAACTTGTATCCGCTGCCGTGCACGGTTAGAAAAAGCCGGGGTTCTTCGGGGTTTGGCTCCAGCTTTTGTCTGAGGTGAAGTATGTGAGTGTCTACGGTACGGGTGTTGGGATAGTTTTCGTAGCCCCACACCGCATCAAGCAATCGATCGCGGCTCAGTATTTCCGCGGGGTGCGCGACAAAATAGGCAAGCAGTGCGAATTCCTTGCCGGACAACTCTACTGGCTCGCCGGCGCGCCTGACCTCGTTGCGGCGAATATTGACTTCGACATCTCCAAAGCGATAAATCTCCGGCGTCGAAATCGCCGGCGATGCGCGTCGCAGCACCGCTTTCACGCGCGCCATCAGCTCGCGAATAGAGAAGGGCTTGGTGACATAATCGTCGGCGCCCAGTTCCAGGCCTACGACTTTGTCGATTTCCTGTCCGCGTGCGGTGAGCATGATGATTGGTAGGCCGGGCCGCTTCGCCTTGAGCTGTTTGCAAACATCCAGCCCGCTCATCCGCGGCATCATTACGTCCAGCACGACCAGATCCGGATGATCAGCCAGCGCGCGCTCGAGTCCCGCGGGGCCGTCTGGTGCGCTGATTACATCGTAGCCCTCGTATTCAAAGTTATCGCGCAGTCCAGCGACCATGGCTGGCTCGTCCTCGACGATCAGAATTCTCGTTTTCATTCTTCCTTTCCCTCTGGGTGTCTGCGCGAAAGGCCCTCGGCTTGTCTGGCTCGCGGTTGATACTTCAAGAAGCGGCCGCCCCGGATGCCAGGCGATTATTCTCTTGGGGGACTATGGCGTTCAGCGGCAGCGACAAAGTGAATTTGCTGCCTTTACCCGGTGTGCTTTCTACCTCGACTTCGCCCCCGTGCGCGTGCGTGATGTGACGAACCAGGGATAGCCCCAGGCCACTCCCCTTGGTGTTGTGCACCAGCGGATCCGAAGTGCGATAGAACTTCTCGAAGATCTTCGTTTGCTCGCGACGAGGGATGCCGATTCCTCGATCTACTACTTCAATCTTCACAGTGCCGTTCGTTCGATACAGTTTTACGAGCAGGAATTTTTCGTCGGCCGAGTATTTCAGCGCATTGTTGACAAGATTCAGAAGGGCGCGCGCTATTGCTTCGCGATCCAGCGGCATTTCCGGGATATTAGATTCGATACTCATTTCAAACTCGAATCCACTCTTCTCGATTTGATAGCGATACGTGTCCAGGGTATTGCGCACCAGTTCTGCGATGTCAGTCTCCCGCAAGTCGTACTCCTTGCGCCCAGCCTCAATGCGCGAGAAATCGAGTATGTTGGTGATGAGTTTGCCAAGCCGCTCACTTTCTTTGCGAATGGTTCGGTAGTACTCCTCTTTCTTTTCCGGCGTAGTGATGCGCCCCAGCTCGAGCGTCTCCGCATACAACTGGATCAGCGATAGAGGTGTCCGAAGCTCGTGCGACACATTTGAAACAAAATCCGACTTGAGACGCGCAAGGGACATTTCCTTACTGACGCTGCGGTAGGTCAGGATGAGACCCCCGATCATCAGCAACGAAAGCCCACCCAGAATCAAAATACTTTGTTGGAAAAAGCGGCTGGCGATTGCATCGGCGCTTGTCCCCTGAAACTTGATGCCAAGACTCAGGCCGCGAAAAACCTCGTCCAGGTTGCGCAGAACCTCGGGCTTTCCATCTCCCCATCCGGTTGAAGACGCAAGCAGCTTTTCGGCAGACTGTCCGTCGTCAGGCGTGGGGAATACACCCAGGGCGACTTGATAAGCGCTTTCATCAGTCAACCTCTGGCCCATGAGCTCTTCGAGGACTTCCGGAAAGAAAGTTTGCTTCAGGTACTCGGGATCGAAACAAGCGCCACCGAGCACGACCCTGCCTCTTGGGACTTGCGGCAGAACGAAGAATGCAGTCGTTGCCCAGACTTCACCGTCAGCCCGCTTGGTTTGATCGGTGTAGTACATGAACGGACGAGCTTTTCTGTGAATCTGCTCGCAGAGCATCTTGCCTTCCACCCCGAACCACCCACCAAAAAAGCTGGTCATTTTGTCGTGCTCTTCGCGCACATATTTGTCGCACAACAGGAGCGGTTGCGAGCGGAGGATGTTGTCCTTGTTGGCCTCAAAAAGGAAGACATGGGTCAGCCAGGGACGCTGTGACAAGATAATGTCGAGTTTCTTTGCTTTTTCGTCTTCGTCGCTGTCGGGCGAAGGAAAAAGGTCTCTTATATCCCGCGCCATGTCGTAGACCTTATCGTTGATGTGCGTCTCGGAGGCGGCGAGCGTGGACTGGAAGTCGCGATGGATGCTTGCTTCTACCTTCTTGGCGCGTTTGATGGACTTCACGTGGGCGAAGTTGACGTATATGAGCGCTGCTGCCGGCAGCATCACCGCCAGCTCGAGCGTGAGCATCAGCCTGAAGCGTTTGCTGCTGCCACAAAAGCGTTTCATCTTGGCGTTCATCTCGACCTCCGACCTGCGACTTCCGATTTCAGACTGACCTGCGCCAGAGAAAGAATACACTGGCATTTGTCAAAAAGTGTCAACCGCAAGTAAAAGTATGTCGAGGCCGTGTTAACTCTAGAGTTCAGCACGGAGGCAGCGCTCGCCGTAATCGTTCGAGAAGGGTTCTCAGTGCTGAGTTATGAGCTTCAACCCCGAAGGGGTTGCAGAAGCCAGCCCAGGGTTGCCGTCCGCGGCTACCCTGGGTCTAGTCGTCTAAAGAATCCAACCCCGAAGGGCAGAAGGGTTCATGGATTTGGTTAGTTGCGCGCCTTTTCCAACCCCTTCGGGGTTGAAAACCCTTACCGGACACATCAGAACTCAAAACTTCAGTTCTGAGTTTCGAGGCAGCAGGCACCTTCAGCAGTTCGTTTTCCGCACTCAGAACTCAGAACTCAGAACTCACAACTCACAACTCACCCTACGCCGGCTCCTGATTCAAGTAGATCTTGTTGCCATACAGATCCTCGAGTGTTACTCCGGTACCCCACGGCTGGACTTGCGGTTCGCCGTGGAAAGTAACACCGGCATCCTTCATCCGGCGATAGTCAGCTACACAGTCATCGGTCACGATCCCAAAGAAGGGTTGCGACCCTCCCTGCTTGCCCACCAAGGCTCGATCTTCGTCGGTTTCAGCCAGATTGAGAGCGATCGTCAGAAGGTCATCCTCCGGCAGCCGAACCGTGACCCATCGCTTCGGTCCAAAGGGCACATCCTCGGCCAATAAGAAACCCAGCTTGCGTGTGTAAAACTCAATCGCCGCATCGTAGTCCTTTACATAAACAGCCAGCAAAGATATTCGCTTCATATCAATTCTCCTGGTACGGATGTTGAAGAATGAGTCCCTTGCCCTGACGTATGACCCGTTCTCAAACCGTTTGAGCGGGATGCCAGCGCTGGGCCCGTTATCGATTGGCTCGCCGACCTCTGCCAACCGAGGCATTCTCACACGTCCGGCTCTGACGACGATTGTAAAAACACGACGTCTTCGCTTTTCCAGATCTCTTGCAGGTCCCGCATTTGTCCGGCGTATTCGGAAGGAGTTTTGCCGGTGATCGCCTTGAAGTCCTTGTTGAAGTGCGCCTGGTCGAAATATCCGCACTCGTAAGCCAAGTCAGTTAGATCGGCATCAGGATCGAACATCAGTCGCCTTTGGGCTTCCTGGAATCTGAGAGTGCGAGCGAAGGTCTTCGGGGAGGTGCCAATGACCTGCTGAAATCCACGTTGAAGTTGCCGGAGGGACACCTGGCAGTAGTCGGCCAACTCCGAGATCCGATATTGACCCTTGGTCCTGTCCAGTAACTTCGCCGCGGTTTGGATGAACTTCAAATCATATGTGCGTACCAGGGCCTGCTGAACCAGAAACTCTTCCAACGCCGTCGCGGCCTGCTCGTACTGTCCTTGCGTGACGAGTGATTTCAGCCGTTGTACAAGAGCATTCCAATCCGGACAAAGAGCCGTCATAGAATTTGTTAGCGTTGCGACGTTCTCCTGAAGCAACGCCATCGCACCCCACGCGAACAAGCGTGCCGCGACAACCCTCACGGTGCCATTTATCAGCAGCGGGATGGTCTTGTTTTGGAACCCGACGATTATGGCCACCGGCAGCGCAGTAGGAGGCGTTGTAGTCCGCAACAAGTACGGATCGCCGAAGTTGAATATCAGTTCCACACAACCATCAGGAGTGATGTCCTGCGTGGCCTCGGTCGAATAATCACCTTCGTGGATCCAAAAGCACTTGACCGAGTCCCTCAGGATTTCGTGCGGGTTGTATTCGTGATACCTCACTTCACGATCCCTCTACGAACTGGTCTGTGCGGAGCAATCGAGGAACACCGTATCAAAAAAATATGCTCGGGAGGAAACCCTCCCGAGCAAATTGTAGTGTCCATCTTCCGGAGGAGGCCTAACTCTTCCTTATTACCACAAGACAAATCCCATCCCAGGTTGAGCGGTCGAAACCATTCGGCGGAGAGTTCTTCATCGGCACTACTCCCAGATTCTTTGTATCCATCTGGAAGCGCTGCTGCAGGTAATGCCGGACCATTATTGCACGGCTGCGAGACAATCGAAGCTGATCCGCGGGTGCGTTACCGTTCGAATATCCCTCGATGACAATCGGAGCCTCGATTATTGAATCACCGTACGATCCGATAGTGTTATTCAAGAGTGCCTTTCCTTTGGCCGATAGTTCTTCTTCTCCGTTCGCGCCACGTTGGAACAGCTCAGATCCCGATAGCCACGCTCGACCGTTTGCCGGGTTGGTGAACGCGTGATCGCGGCGATACTTCTCAGGCGAAAGGTCGGCCAGAGTGTAATAGCCTCGCTTCTTGAAGAAGCCTCGCGTTAAGAAATTATGCTTGAGCGCTTCGGTGGCGTCGGCCAGATTTGCCGCCGCGGTATTGGCGCTTTCCAGCGTTTCTCTGACGTTCGACGCGGTGCTGACGCCCTGTTCGTCGGTCTTTGTAATATCGGCAATGAGTTGATTGACCTGCCGCGCACTGTCGTTCAAGCTGTCGATCAACTGAGTGGCCTTTTGAGCCAACTGTCGCGAGCTAAAATCCGATACCATCGCATCGGCCTGGCCGGACGCGTGGCTTATGTCGGCTGATGCCTGGTTCACGTTCTTGACGACGTCACGAACCTGGCCTGCCAGCGCTTCGTCCGTTAGCAGCATGCCCGCAACGCCACGGCCCTCCTTCAAACCTGCCATGACGTCCTGCAAGTTCGACGCCGAGGTGGAGAGGCTGTTGCGAAGTTGGTTCGCCAGAGTTTGATCGGTGAGCAGCATTCCCACGGTGCCACGGCCCTGCTTCAGGCCCGCCACCACACCATTCACATTGTCCACCGTCGCGGTAATCGTATCTAACGCAGTGCCGAGCTTCGGGCCCAGTGTTCTCAGTAGTCCCTGGGCCTCGTCTAGTAGTCCGGCGCCACGCGCAACAACGTCTGAAAGCTCCGTCGGCTCGGTGCTCGGTATAGTTGAAAGCGCGGCCGCTTCCGCCGCCCCAGCGCTGCCAGGTCGCACCGACAAGTAGGTGCCACCTACAATGCCTTCAGTGCCGATGAACACGACCGAGTCCGTGCGGATGATCCCGCGCAGCTTTTCGTTGATTCTCCATTTGACGCGGAAACGCGATGCAGGAGAATCCGGCACGTCAATCGAAAGGACCTGCCCGGCTTCCATTCCAGCCACGCGAACCTTGGCGCCTTTAGCAATACCATTCAGGTTTACGAACTCTGAGTAGTATTCGACATGGCGGGCGAATGCCTGATGCCGGTCTCCGATCAGGAACATCCCGATGCCAAACAGCAGAAGTCCGCCAATGACGAAAATACCTATGCTTACTTTTCGAGTCTCCATAGCGTTCACTCCGACATTAAGTTGCGTGCAATCTCATTCTCGCTGTGCACGATTTCGTCCACAGTCCCATCCGCAATTAGCGCTCCGCGATCGAGGACTGCGATGCGGTCGCCGACCCGCTTTGCTCCGCGCACATCGTGCGTGACGACTATCAACGTTGTGTTATGCTCAGCTTTTTGTCTCAACAACAATTCGTCGATCTCAGCGGCGGTGATGCGGTCCAGTCCGCTGCTCGGTTCATCGGCAAGCAAAATCTTTGGTTCAAGGACGAGAGCGCGGGCGAGTCCGGCGCGCTTCCTCATTCCGCCTGACAGTTCCGAAGGCATCTTTCGTTTATCACCCTCCAGACCAACACTGCTCAGGACCCGGTCAATCACGAAGTCCACCTCATCTGGCGTCTTGTTGGTCAATCTGAGTAGAGGCAACGCCAGATTGTCATAGAGGTTCAGGGAATCAAACAGCGCCGCATCCTGGAACAGAAAACCCACCTTTCGACGCACTCGAGAGATTTCTGTTTCCTTAAGACCACAGATTTCTTCCTGCTCGATCCAGATGTCTCCGCTGTCAGGTTTCAACAACGAGATGATGAGCTTCAGAGTGACGCTCTTGCCGGTCCCGCTGCGGCCAAGAATGCAAAGCGCTTCACCCGCGGGAACGTCAAACGAGACATCACGCAAGATGCGCTTCGCGCCAAACGATTTCGACACATGTTTGAAAGCAACCGCTGTAGCTGCCTCGGTGGTCATATCGCACTCTCCGGGAAGATGAAGAAGATCAACTTGATCAAAAGTACATCGATCACAATGATCAACAACGACGAGATCACTACGCTTCTGGTCGCCGCTCGGCCCACACCCCGCGCTCCTTCATTAGTCGTGTAGCCCAGGAACGCCGAAACAGTCCCAATGATGAATCCAAAGACTGCTGTCTTAACGGTCGGCGGGTAGAAGTTGGACCACTCGAACGAAGCAAACGATTGAGCAATGTACATTTGGAAGGAGAGTCGGGATGCTGCATATTCCGCGAGGAACCCTCCGAGAACTCCAGAAAAATCGAGGAAGATCGTCAGGATGGGCAGAGCTATCGTACAAGCAATGATTCGAGGAACTACAAGATACTTGAATGAGTCGATGGAAAGAGACTCGATCGCATCTATCTGTTCGGTAGCCCTCATATTCGACAAGACAGCGCCGATGCCCGAACCGACGCGGCCGGCCACAAGCAGGCCCGTGACGAGCGGACCAATTTCAAGAAAGAACGCCAACGCCTGCACAGTGGGGATCCACGCAGTTGCCCCGAAGGTCACAAGGGTGCTCCGCGTATGCAAAGTCAGAACTGCTCCCAGCGCAAAGCCGGCTGCGATTACCAGTAGAAGAGATTTCGAACCTACCTCGGCGAGCTGTTGCCGGATTTGATCGCCTTCGATTGGTCGGCGAAAAAGGGAGGTGACAGCCCGCAGCCCGAAAAGGCTCACATCACCAGCGACTTCGAACACGTTGCTCAACTTCGAACTCCCTTCCTTATCTGGCTTTCTTTTCCGTCTGCTTTGATTGGGAACCGCGACTCCTTTATCGGCGGTGTCCCTTATCTCGCGACAATGACCTCATTCGCGTCCGATTCTCCGAGTCCAATCGACAAGACTCTGCAGGAGCCGGCTTATGTGGTCCTTCGTCGCCTGGTCAGTCAGCTCCCCTTCCTCATCGAAGCGGGTGGCGGCGTTGCCGATCATCACTTCGGGTTGGTTGATAGGGAACATGTTCAGGAAGACGAGAATCTGGCGCAGGTGGTACTGCGCCCGCGCCGTACCAAGCGTCCCCATCGATGCGCCCATGATCGCCGCCGGTTTCCCGTCCCATGCGCTGTCGCCGTAGGGCCTTGACGCCCAGTCAATCGCATTCTTCAACACGCCCGGTACCGAGTAGTTGTATTCCGGAGTCACAAACAGAACGGCGTCCGACTCACGTATGCGCCGCTTCAACTCCGCGACTCTGAATGGCGGGTGTTGATCCTCGTCCTGGTTGAATAGTGGGATGCCGTCAAGGTCGAAACTCTCAAGGATCGCTCCTTCGGGCACCAGCTTGGCTGCAGCACACAGCGCCGAGCGGTTATAGGAGTTGCGTCGCAGGCTGCCCACGATGCCTAGTATCCGAAGAGGATTGTCGGTCATACGTTCTTACTCCTGTTGGGCAGTTAACGAAGCTCTTTGCCCGTCTCCTTTGATCATTGAGCGCGGTGTGTGCCGCTCGATGTGATAGAAGGCAACGCGAAGGCCAGCACTAAGTTGCTGATATTGTTTAGGGGAGCAAGCCGGTTCGCGAATTTCTCACGAAGTACCGCGAGAACGTTGCCGCAAATCTCAAATCTGAAATCTGAAATTTGAAACCAATGAAAAAAGCCAACGCTCTTGAGTCGGCAGCAAGGCACGACGTAAGGCGTTGGCTAAAAGGTTGAGGCGGTGGTCCTATGAACCCGTAAGCTACGACGCCTGCTTGAAGCGGCGCTTGTCGATATTCATCACTTTGATTTTCGATTCCAGGGTCGAAGAAGGAATGCCAAGCAGCGATGCTGCGCCGAACGGTCCAGCTACTCGGCCCTTGCTTTCCATCAACGCCGCTTCAATAGCATCTTTCTCTTGAGTAGCCAGCGTTCGGTATTGCGGTGTGACCGGAAGCTCAAGCGCCGCCGCAGCTCGAACTCTGGACGGCCGCCTGAAGAGCCAGCACTCGTCAATGCTAAGCGTGCCTGAGTCGCACACGATTACTGCGCGCTCTACGACATTCTGCAGCTCTCGCACGTTGCCCGGCCAGTCATGCAGTTGAAGCAGGCTCAGTGCCTTCTTGCAGACCCGGTCGATTGTCTTGCCCGCGCGCCTGGCAAACCGCTCGACAAAGTGCTCAACCAACAGCGGGATGTCCTCCAGCCGTTCGCGAAGCGCTGGTACTTCTACCGGAAAAACATTCAAGCGGTAATACAGATCGGATCGGAACGTGCCCTCTTCTATGGCCGCTTCCAGATCCCGGTTGGTGGCTGCAATCACGCGGACGTCGGCGCGAATCGGCCGAGTGCCGCCTACGCGCTCGAACTCCCGCTCCTGCAGGACGCGCAGCAGCGTCACTTGAATCTCAGCCGGCAACTCGCCGATCTCGTCCAGGAAAATCGTCCCGCCGTTTGCCATTTCGAACCGGCCCACTCGCCGTTCCACCGCTCCGGTGAACGCGCCTTTTTCATGGCCGAAAAGTTCCGAGGCGATTAGCGACGCGGGAATCGCAGCGCAGTTGATGCTGATGAAAGGTCCCTTCGAGCGACGCGATCGTTTGTGGATCGCTCGTGCAACGAGTTCCTTGCCGGTGCCAGTCTCACCCGTGATGAGGACGGTTGAGTCGGTGGGCGCCACCATTGATACCTCTGCCAATAGAGACAGCAGCGATTCGGAAGCTCCAACGATCTCTTCGAAAATAGTAGTCCGCGGTGTTTTATCAAAAGAGGGCGTTACGGGATAATCTACGACAGGTGCTACTCCGGTTCCGATGCATGCAAAGTTCATGATAGACCTCGTTAGCTTGTTACTCTGCCAGCATTGCCGCTCTCGCGTGCTTTGCTCTGTTCTCTATCGCAGCGGTTCACTGTCAAATCCTCACTCTACGTTTCGTCTGTCAACGCGTCAGATTTTGTACCAAGTAGCCCAAACCAACAACCCTACATCGGAGTACCGCAAAGCAGCCAAATCGGATCAAGCTGTCGTACCGATTAGAGGGCGGGTGGGTATTACCCGATAGTGGTGTAGGAAGGTCCCCCGGCGCCGGCTACTGCTTTCGAACTCGAACATCGATGCGCTTCCATCCAAAGAGCCGGGCGTCAATTGACCATGCCCCAGGTCCAAGCAGCGCAAGTGCGGCGCCTATGGTTCCCAGAAGGATACCGGCCCAGGGATCTCCCGTCCCTGAGGAGGCATTCCACACCCCAAGCAGTGCGACGAGAGCTCCGGCTAGCGGAGTCCATAAGCCGCCAATTAGAAGGGTTCCGCCAATGAGTGCAAGCACCGACAAAATGAGTGTTCCGATTGGCGGACCGGTTAGCAGTATCATGAGACCGTCAGCAATTAGCCCCATCCCTGCAACCAGCCGCATAAAGAGAAGACCCGCGCCAGGTAAGCCGCGGGCGAATGTTGAAAAAAGTCTGCGCACAATTACTCCCGTATGAAGGTTATAGGGTTGAACAATTTAAGGAAAAGACCAAATCTAGTAGGTGCGGAATGACTCTTTCGAGTGGTCGGGCTCTCAATAAACTGACTTTTCAGGCGTTGCTTTGACTTTGATTTTCACTGTTTAAGTTGTCGCTGTCCCTGTCATTAGCTGCCAATCGAGTTGGAGTTTCACGCGAAGACCGCCAAGATTTCGCAAGAGACGCAAAGTCCAGACTCTTTTTATACCACGCGATTGGAGTCGGAATGTCGCCCTCCGTCAGGAGGGCTCTTTAGAATTCCAACACGCGACAAAAAGGGGACAGAGCCCTCCTGACGAAGGGAGGGTTTCTTTCGCTCGTAGTTTCTATAAACAGGCCCCTCCTGGCGGAGGGGGCGGCAGGCTGACTCCAATCGCGTGCAATAAACAGCCCCCTCCTGGCGGAGGGGGCAAGAGCACAATACAACGAGCCCTCCTCAGCACTTATTCCTGATCATCGTCTGGGGGGTTTTGTATCGATGACCTTTTTCCGAAGAACATTGCCCTGCGCGCGACGGCCGGCTTTGCGTACGCTATCGAAGCGGGAATGGTGAGCTCGATTTCAGTGCCTAAATTCCGTTCGCTCCAGACCGCAAGGTCGCCGCCCACAAGTTCGGCGCGTTCGCGCATGCCTGCCATGCCGTAGTGCCCCGCGCGCCCGCCTTCATCGGCGACCTTTTGCTCAATGCCTTTGCCGTTGTCCCGGACTCGCAATCTTAGCTGTCGTCTGCCGTAGAGGATTTCAACTTCGATTCGGCTCGCTTGCGAGTGCCTGAATGCATTGCGCAAGGCCTCGCCCGCAATCCGTTGAATCTCGTCGCGAATCAGCGGAGCAAGAATCTGCGGTGAGCCTTCCACATCCACACTAAAGTTGGGACGCTTGGGTCCCGCGTGATTTGTCGCGAGTTCTCCGCCGAGCCTGATCAACGCTTCAGAAAGTTCGTTGCTCGCAAGCGTGGAAGAGCGCAGCCCCTGTATAGCGTCGCGGCCATCGGTGATGGCCTGCTCAGCCTGATCGATTGCGGTTTCCAGCGCCTTGTGAGCTTCGGCGGGGCGATCCGGGAGCATGAAAGTCACCGAGTAAAACTTCAGCAATACGCCCTGAAAACTCTGGAGCAGGGTGTCGTGCAGATCCCTCGCGATGCGTGTCCGCTCATCGACTCGTGCTTCCAAACGCATATTGAATCGCCGGGCGACCTGTCGCACCCGCAGTTGATAGAGAACAACGAGCAGTATTAGAAACGTTGCCACGCAGGACAGTTTGAACCACGTGGTCTGGTAGTAGGCGGGGGCTATTGAAAAATCCAGAAATGTTCCGGCTTCGTTCCAGACACCGCTGTTGTTGCAGGCAATCACGCGGAAGCGGTAGTTGCGGGGGGGAAGATTGGTGTAGAACGCTTGCCTACGATTACCGGCTTCTTGCCACTCGCTATCGTAGCCCTCGAGCTTATAGCGAAACAGTATCTTTTCCGGCGCGACAAGGCTGAGCGCCGTATAGTCGATCACAACATCGCGTATCAGCGCAGGAAGACGCAAGCGTCCGCTTGTGTCCGACGCATCGTAGGTTTTGCGGTCTGCGGTGATTGTCTCTACGTGCACCGGCGGCGGAAGGCTGTTGAAGGAAAGGTGACGCGGGTCGATGACGCTGACGCCGTCCATAGATGTGAACCACAACCTTCCATCCGAGGACCTGGAGACTTGAGGGCTGTAGTGGCCAGCGCTGATAAGGAGCCTTACTCCGTCGGAAGTATCAAAAACCGTCGCGTGGATCTTCCACCTCGTGTCTTTGTCCTGGTCGGCGGCGGCGCTCCAGGCGTCCATCTCACCGCGCGCGATGCGCAAGAGACCGCAAGCGGTGTACAGCCAGTGTGAATACTCGTCATCTTCAATCGACCAATGAACCCCATCGCAGAGCAATCCGTTCTTGCTGGACAGCGTCGCAATCCGGCCGTTTTTCAATCGGCTGAGCCCACCCTCGGTAGCCGCCCAGAGAGTGCCGTCCTGATCGGCGCGCAACTGGTTGATATGGCCTTCGCCCAGCCCGTCGGCGGCTGAGTAGGATGCGCGGACCTGACCGTCACTCAAATAGGCAATGCCACCGAGAAAGAAACCAGCCCATATGCCACCGCGCACCGGATCAGCGGCCATACTACTGATATGGTCTTTATGTCCCAGTGCGGCCCAGGGAATCCGCTGAACCTCCATGCCGCGGAGCGAAATGAGAAGACCGAGCGTCTCATTGGCGATCCACAGACTCCCAGCGGTATCCTGCACGATGGCTAGCACATTGCCCGCGGGAACGCTGGTTACGGGAACAAAGCGGTCGTTCTCCAGGTAGCCGATTCCGCCAAGCGAAGCGACCCAGATTCGACCGCGATCATCTTGAAAAAGAGAGTTGGGGCTATGTCCGTTGAGTTTGCCGTCCGGTTTGCCGCCGCCGGTCAGGGGAATCGTAATTTGTCCATTTTTCCAAAGGGTCAAGCCGCCATCATTGCTGAGCCAAACGCTTCCGTCCCGGTCTGTCAGAACGGAACGGACGACATCATTCGACAACCCCTGCTTCACAGCAAACGTGGCGACGGCAAAGTCGCGAAAGCGGTCGAGGCCATCAGGCGTAGCCACCCAAATATTGCCTTCACGATCCTCAAAGAGGGCGTCAACGCTTTCGCTTGAGAGGCCGTCAGACTGCGTAAACAGATCCGTTCTCCCCTGGTGTTGGTGCATCAGGCCCCGACCATAGGTTCCAATCCATAGACCGCCATCGCGATCGCGGAGCAGCCTCGAGGCATAGAATCCTCGAGCAACACCTGACAGTGCCTCGGTTTTTCCGTCAACGAACCTAACGATTCCGCCGTGCCAGCCGATCAGGAGTGCACCGTCAACGTCTTCACCCAGGCCCTGAATGCCGTCCGGCTCCTCTAGCGAATAGTGTATTGGGGATCCGGGTTTCCATCGCCACAGCCCGTTCTCCGCCCCCGCCCACAGATTGCCCCGGCTGTCCTCATACAAACCCACAATCGCACGCCCGAGAGAGCCATCCTCGCCGAAGCACTGGATGCTGCCATCCCAAATCGCGCAAAGGCGGCCAGTCGGAATCCCCAATGTACCGACCCATACCGTGCCTTCGCGGTCCTCGATGAGTTTGAAAATATACTGTCCCGCAAGCTCCGGATACTCGGTCAGCTTGCCGTCCTTCCAACTGGCGAGCCCTTTTGAAGTGCCGATCCATAGAGTCCCGTCGCGCGTGACGAGCAGGCTCCAAATAAAGTCAGAGGGGAGATGCTGATCCGCTGGGGGCTGCCACATCACCGACCGAACGCCATCAAACCGCTGCAAGCCGAATTCGGTTCCCAGCCAGAGATAACCGTCGGGGGTTTGAGCAATCGAGCGGACTTCGCCTTTAGGAAAGCCGTCGCGGATCTTCCACGACATGTGCGCGTACTGATTGATATCCAGCGCCGGATTCAACGCGAATACTGAAGGACACCACGCCAACAGCATCCAAGTCACCACAAAACCCGCCGCGAAGAAGAATCGCCCTCGTTTGTTAATCCCCTCCATGACCCGAGTCATCTTATCCCATTCCTATACCAAGCCGCGAAGTATGATTCTCTTTATCTCCTGCGCCACAAGCATCACCCTATAAAGTCACAAGTAGATAACTCTTTTGGGGATTGATTAATTGTGCAGCCAGCATTAGCCTCAACCTTTGAGTCAATAGAGGTCGATTCTATGCATCGAATCGCATTCGCTCTCGTCCTGCTTTCGTCGTATGCATCTATTTTTCATGCCCAATCCACGAGTGCTACGCTCACGGGTCGAATAACAGATCCCTCCAAGGCATTGATTGTCGACGCGAAAGTCACGGCGATCTCCGCCGGGACGAGCGTTCGTTACGAGACAATCACAAGTAGCGCGGGAGAATACCACCTGGCGAATCTGCCTCCGGGCACCTATCGCATCGAAATTGCAAAGGACGGCTTCAAGACATTGATCAAGCCGGATGTGATCCTTCACGTCCAGGATGCTCTCGAAATCAACCTCGAAATGACCGTCGGTTCCATAACCGATGCGATCACCATTGAAGCTGGCGGGCCGCTGATGAACACCGAGTCGGGGACAGTCAGCACGGTGATCGACCGGACCTTCGTCGAGAACCTGCCTCTTAACGGCAGAAGCTTCCAGACGCTGATCATGCTTACGCCGGGCGTGGTGGTCACCAAGACCGCCTTTAACGACCAGGGGCAGTTCAGCGTGAATGGACAACGAGCTGACGCAAACTACTTCTCGGTGGATGGAGTGAGCGCGAATTTCGGGGTTACCGGATTACTGCAAATGGTGCAGACGGCGAGCGGATCATTACCCGCGCTCAGCGCCTCGGGCGGGACGAGCAGCCTGGTGTCGGTCGATGCCATGCAGGAGTTTCGCGTCCAAACTTCTTCGTTTGCTCCTGAGTTCGGGCGCACTCCCGGCGGACAGATCTCGATCGCGACGCGCTCAGGATCGAATAGTTTTCATGGCACGTTGTTCGAATATTTCAGGAATGATGTTCTGGATGCTAAGGACTGGTTTGTGAACTTCAACGGTCTGCCAAAGCCTCGGGAAAGACAGAACGACTTTGGCGGCGTAGTGGGCGGGCCGATCATCAAGGACAAAGCGTTCTTCTTCTTTTCATACGAAGGGCTGCGACTGCGCCAGCCGGTTACTCAGCAAAGCGTTGTGCCTGACGCCGCGTCTCGCGAGCAGGCTCCTGCCGCGACACGGCCGTTTCTGAACGCGTTTCCAATTGCGAATGCCGGAAGTCTCGGTGGCGGGCTGGCCGGCTTCAACGCGAGCTTTTCGAATCCCTCAACGCTTGACGCCTACAGTATCCGCGTCGATCACGTCATCAACTCGAAGATGACTTTATTTGGCCGCTACAACTACTCGCCGTCCGATCTGGACCAGCGAAGTCCGCCTTTCGCGGGCCCCGTCCTCAGCATGACCAATTCGCTGTCGTCGTCGGTGCACACGTTCACATTAGGTCTCACGCAACTGATCACGCCGAGGATCAGCAACGAAGTGAGGGCGAACTACAGCAATCACCGAGTTGGCATAAAGTGGATTATGGATGATTTCGGCGGAGCCGTGGCTCCTACGGATTCCGTTTTGTTCCCCGCCGGGAATACGTCCTCGAACGCCATCTTTGGAATGTTCATTGTCGGCATCGGACAGTACAATCAGGGTAA
The DNA here is from genome assembly GCA_035315885.1 of Blastocatellia bacterium. Lineage (GTDB taxonomy): Bacteria > Acidobacteriota > Blastocatellia > UBA7656 > UBA7656 > DATFXM01. The sequence continues at coordinate 186 of DATFXM010000187.1, read as the reverse complement.
ACAAGGGACTGGCGAACAACGCCAGCTCAACTTCATCGACAATCTCTCGGTGAGCCACGGCAGCCATCAATTGAAGTTTGGCGTGGACTATCGCTGGCTCGCTCCATTCAGCAGTCCATTCTCATATCGACAATTTGTGTTTTTCACCGGAATGACCGCGGCGCCCGGGGGCGCCCTTTCAGGCAC
>DATFXM010000186.1:0-22942 GCA_035315885.1 Blastocatellia bacterium | reverse complement strand
TGATCATTCGCCATTCAGTTTTAATTTGATGTCCGCTCGCGAATTCATTGTTGGAGACGTACGAGCCACTCTGTGGACGCTGATGGGCGCGGTCACGCTTGTGCTGTTAATCGCGTTGGCAAACGTTGCGAATCTTCTGCTGGTGCGCGCGTCATCTCGCGAGAAGGAGATTTCAATTCGAATGGCGCTCGGTGCAGGAAGATGGCGAATAGTTCGGCAGTTATTGGTTGAGAGTCTCACCCTTGCGGCCGCCGGAGGCATGGCTGGCCTGCTTCTCTCGGTATGGAGCGTGCCCTTTCTTGTAGCTATGGCGCCTGAGAACATACCAAGGCTGCAGTACGTCGGAGTGAACTCGGTTGTGCTTGGGTGGACGGCTTTAGTGTCGTTGTTAAGCGGAACAATCTTCGGTCTCGTGCCCGCGTTCCAGAGCTCGCGCGTGGACATAAACAGCGCACTCAAAGTAAACGGGCGGGGGTCAACGGAAGCTCGCGGAAAGAGCCGCGTGAGGCAATTGCTGGTGGTTCTTGAGACGGCGCTTGCTCTGACGGTGCTTGTTGGTGCGGGGCTTGTCGCGAAGAGTTTTTGGCGGCTATCGAGCGTTGACTCGGGTGCCCGAGCCGAACGCGTGCTGACGGCTCAAGTGTTCTTGCCTCGCTCGCGTTACGCTGAGAATCAACAGGTGCTCGGATTTCAGAATCGTTTGCTGGAAAAGGCTTTGGCCATGCCGGGCGTGAAGAACGTGGCGATGACCGGCAGCCTCCCGCCGGATGTGATCGACTTTTCTGACAACTTCTCGGTCGAAGGACGACCAGGAGGTCCTAACGAGGCGGACGTCGCCGACATAATTCTGATAAGCGCCGGGTACTTTGAGACCCTGGGAATTCCACTGCGCGAGGGACGGGTCTTCACCGATTCGGATTCGAGCGACGCGCCGCGTGTCGCAATCGTCAATGAAACGATGGTGCAGAGATATTTCCCGGGGCAGGATCCGATCGGAAAGAGAATAAGACAAGGTCCTCGCGAAGAGGATTACATGCAAATCGTCGGGGTAGCGGCGAACGCAAAGTATCGCGGCCTCAAGGAACCTGCGGAGCCGGCGATTTATGAGCCGCTGCCTCAAAACCCTGAAAGGGGGATTTTTCTGGCGATCAGGACAAATGGTGTCGATCCGATGAGCCTTGTAACGGCGATTCGACAACAGCTCTTCGAGATGGATCCGGAGATTCCGCTTTCACAGACTCGAACTCTTGAAGACAGGATCTCGAAGTCCATCGCGCAACCCCGTTTCGGAGCCCTGATTATCGTCAGCTTTGCGACAGTTGCGTTGATGCTGGCGTGCATCGGTGTGTATGCAGTCATTTCGTATTCTGTAGTTCAACGAACACACGAGATTGGAATTCGTATAGCCCTTGGAGCGGCACGTCGCGACGTTCTGAAACTGGTGGTGCGCGACGGGATGATACCGGCGGTGGGAGGGATGATCCTCGGGTTGGGCGGCGCGTTGTTGTTGACGCGGCTTTTGTCGGATCTGCTGTTTGAGGTGACTTCGACGGACAAGCCGACACTGATGTTTACGTGTCTGGTGATTGCGATCGCGTCGGTTGCTGCGTGCCTCGTGCCGGCTCAGCGTGCGAGCAGGATTGACCCAATGACTGCACTGCGAGAGTAGCAATGAGTGCTGAGGCGTGGGGCCGAGCCGCAACGACGAAGTGGTTGCGTGGTCCTGGCTGTATTGTCTGACCCTTCGGGGTTGTGATCGGCAATCTTGAACTATGGGAACTCAACCGGCAATCGAAGCGAATGACGTCTGGATTGTGGACCCGGAGTATTCGACGGCCAGATTCATCATCAGAGGTCCGTTCTCGTTGAAGGTGGAAGGGCGGTTCGAAGAAATGTCCGGGACGATTACAAGAAACCGGAGCGATGTCACAAAGTCCAGGGTGGAGGCGAGTATTCGGTCGGCAAGTCTGCAGACGGGCAACTCGCGGCGTGATGGGCGGCTGAAGTCTGTGGAGTGGCTGGCGGCCTCGAGCGTTCCGGAGATCAGCTTCAAGAGCATTGAGGTAGAACGGCGGGACCGGGATACGCTGCTGGTTACCGGGATCTTGACTCTCCGGGGTGTAAGCAGGAAGTTGTCGCTGGATGTGATAGAGGTTGATCGAAGTACGTCTCCCAGAGGACAGGAGCTGGCCTACTATGCGGTGCGCGCGAAGCTCGATCGATTCGACTTTGGTCTGAAGCGCTCGAGGTGGCGAGTCGGGCGTCAGGTAGAGGTTGCGATCAACATACAGGCTATAAAGTGCTGAGTGCTGAGTCTTGAGTCCGTTGCTGCAGGGGTTGCCCTGCTAAATTTTTAGCACTTTTCCGTTGACACGACGCGTCACGAGTGCTAAAAAAGCAGCACCATCTAGAGTGAGGTGGTCAACAACGCGAAAACTCAGAACTCAGAACTTCATCATGACTGATCCGATCCACCATCGCCTGAGCCGCAGAGAACGACAGATAATGGACATCGTCTATCAGCGAGGCCGCGCCACCGCCGCTGACGTCCTCAAAGCATTGTCCAGCCCGCCCAGCTACTCCGCCGTCAGAGCTATGCTGCGCCTGCTGGAAGAAAAAGGTTACCTTAAACACGAACAGCAAGGACCAAGATACGTTTTCATCCCAACACTCGCTCGCGATAAAGCAAGGAAATCCGCACTCAAACAAATTATCAAGACGTTCTTCGACGGGTCTCCAACCGAAGCCGTCGCAGCACTGATAGACATGTCACGGTCCAGCATCTCTAAAGAAGAGTTGGACGACCTCTCCCGCCTGATTGAGGAAGCACGCAAGAAAGGACGATGAGATGAGCGTTCTGGCCCGTCTTGCTGTCTTATCATCCGGCTCAAACGTCGAACTTGAGTTTCTGGCCGGCCTCTGCTTCAAGGGCCTCCTGGTACTATCCGTATCCGCTTTGGTAGTCGCGGCAATGCGCCGTCGTTCGGCCGCCGCCCGTCACCTGATTTGGACCGCAACAATAGCCGGTCTGCTGCTCGTGCCCGCGCTGGACCTTTTTTTGCCAGCCTTGAGACTTCCTGTGATACCGCGATTGATTGGGCCGGCCCAGGTCCGGTCCCGCATCGATCCGCAGAACCTCGACGAAGATTCTCCGCTTGAACTGCCTGCTGAGGGCCAGGATTCAGACGCGAGTCCGGCGTTCGTACAAGCTGAGCAACCAACCACCGCCAAGGCCCACAAAACCGACGCTCTGGATCTTCTGATGTCATTGCCACCGTCGAAGGGTCCGGACATCTCCGGTGCGCTACTAGATTCGCCAGCCGATCAGCCCGGGCCCGGTACTATTGGATTTGGGCAGCTTCTTTTCGTTGTGTGGGCGGTCGGCGTGCTCGTAGTGATGCTTAGAGTAATCCTCGCCGCGCTCGGCGTGACCCGGCTGATCCGAAATGCCGAGCCGGTCCTCGACGATAAGGTTGTTTCTCTGATTGATGAGCTGGCTCGGAGGCTCGGTCATCGAAGAAGAGTTCTGGTCTACCGCCATTCTGAGTTGACTGTGCCGGTGACTTGGGGTCTTGCGCGGCCAGTGATATTGCTGCCGTCCGATTCGCTCGATTGGTCCGAAGAGTGTGCGAGAGTGGTTTTGCTTCATGAGCTTTCGCATATAAGGCGGCGCGACTGCCTCACTCAAATGTTGGCGCACCTTTGCTGTGCCGTTCACTGGTTCAATCCGCTTGCCTGGCACGCAGCACGACGACTCAGGATCGAGCGCGAGATCGCTTGCGACGATTGCGTGCTTGAAGCGGGCACCCGCGCATCCGACTACGCGGGACAATTGGTGCGTATCGCAGCATTGTTTGAGCCGGCCGCTTTTTCCACCAGCCTCGCGGTTGGCATGGCTTGCTCCGAACTTGAGAGTCGCGTGAGGCTCATTCTCGATCCGCACCGGAAGCGCGGCAGCATAGGCCGCGGCAGAGTGCTCATCACCGCGCTGCTCTCTCTTGCCATTGTCGTGCCTTTGTCGATGGTCCGGCCTTGCGCGGTGTCTGCCGATTCTCCGGAAACGCAGTCCGCCGCGACGCTGACCTCCGATGCCGCGCGGCAATTGAATGCGAACAGTTCGGCCCCGGAATTATTTGCGGCACCGAATGCGAAGTCGTGTCTTGATGAAAGAGCGGCGATCGAGACTCGGAGCGACGCGGTTCTGACCCGTGAGACACTGGCGCGCGACGCACAGCATGCGCCTTCGCGCGCGCACGAACCCGCTACTGAGGAGCAAACGGTCGATCGAGCTCAGGATCATCCGCAGGATGAGAATGCAGATCCTGCGCAGGCTGAAAAGAAGAGAGCTGGGCAATCAGAACCGCCGTCACGTGACCGCAGCTCCGGTCAGACTCTCAACCAGAATATTGACCTAAAGGTTCACGGTGTGACGCAGGAGTACATCGACTCCGTAAAAAAGATGGGTTTTGAGGATGTGTCAGTCCGTGAACTGGTCGATACGAAAATTCACGCAGTCGATCAGCAATATATGCAGGAGGCGCTGAAGTGGGGATTTGAGAACCTGTCGGTTCGGCAGATTGTTCAGCTAAAGACGGCAGGCGTGACTTCGGACTATGTGGAATCGATGAGAGTGATACTTCGCGAGAAGCTGTCAGCCCGTATGGTTACCAGTCTCAAACTGAATGGCGTAACTCCGCAGTATGTTGAAGAGATCCGAAAGGCTGGTTACGACCAGGCCACGGCGCGTCAGTTGTTATCGCTGAAGATCAACGGAGTTACTGCAACCTACATTCGTGAAACGATTGCTAAGGGATACGGCAAGCTTTCGGTGGAGGAGTTGATCCAACTTCACATGTTGCAGATCACACCCGAATACGAGAATCAACTGCGGAGCGTCGGCATCGACAAAGTTCCTCCGCAGAAGCTGATTCAGTTGAGGATGAACGGAGTTACTGCTGGTCTTATAAGCGAGCTACGGGCGATGGGTTTCAACGATCTGACGGTCGATCAGATCATCAGGATGAAGATGTTTGGTGTGACGCCGAGTTACATCCGCAAGCTGAGAGCTGCGGGATTCAACAACATTTCGGCGAACAGGCTGATCGAACTCAAGACGAGCGGGATTGACGAGATCCTGCTGAGGGGCAGCCGCTGAGGAGCTGGCAAAGTCGACAATAAGGAAGGGAGCGCATATGAGAAGGGTCATTACTACTGGTGTTCTTGCGGCTTTGATCTTTTCGATCTCGGGGACCATAGGTCTCGCGCAGGAGTCGATGAAGGGTGACTGGACTGGGAAGGTGAAGGAGACGAAGAAGGGCCGCCAGCTATGGCTTACGATCCGGATAGACAACGACGAGCAACATCGATTTGGAAACTGGTCATCGGATATGCCGCTTCAGGATTTCAAGGGTCTCGATGCAAACGCGAACGGACCGGTTCAATTCAATTTGTCGCGAGAAGCCGGCAGCATCGTGTTCGATGGAATATTCAAGGATGGCAATGGCGTAGGTGAATTCAGATTCACACCGAACGCGGCATTTCTAGGATCGATGCGAGCACTGGGTTACGACAACATACCGACCGAAAAGCAGTTCTCGATGACTATGCACGATGTGAGCACGGCGTATATCAACGAACTGAAGGGCGCGGGTTATGACAATCTGGAGCTGGACAAGCTGATTTCGATGAGGCTTTTTCAGGTCGACGCCGCGTTCATCAACAGCATGAGGGAGCTGGGCTACGACAAGATTCCGGCTGACAAGCTGGTGGCTATGCGGGTTCACCATGTGAACGAAGACTTCATCAGGGATGTGGAGTCGATGGGTTTCAAAAACCTGCCTATCGACAAGCTGCTTGCGATGCGAATACACAGAATCGACAAGGATTTTGTGGCAAAGGCGAAAGCGATGGGTTTTGATCTGACGCTGGACCAGCTCATGACGATGCGGATTCATCGCGTTGACGAAGACTTTGTGAAGAGTGTGCGAGAACTTGGCTACGGTGACGTGCCTTTTGAAAAACTGGTACAGATGCGGATTCACAGAGTGAATGCTGGTTTTGTGAAGGAGATGGACGAGGCCGGGTACTCGCGCTTGCCCGTAGATAAGCTGATTCAATTGCGAATTCACCAGATCGACAGCAAGTTTGTTCAGCAGATGAAGGATGCTGGAATGAACAATCTGACCGTGGACGAACTGATTCGATTGAGGATCCATGGAATAGATGGAAACGAGATTCGCCGGATGAGACAGAAGTGAAAAGCGGCAGTTTCGGGTCTCGGGTTTAGGGTTTCGGGTTCGTATGACAGGGGCATGTTATGGCATTCGGCGACATGCAAGCCCCAGTCGGACGAACCCTAAACCCTAAACCCGAGACCCTGAACCCCAACTCGAAACCCGGAACCCGAAACCCTTCTTTTCGCCTCTGGGACGTCGAGTCCCAGAAGCGCACAACCCCCCAATCACCGCCACTACCTAACCTCAAGATAAAGCGTGGATGCAACGCGCCGTCGTTTGGCACGGCATTCGTTAAAAGCTCGATATCTCGTTTTCCAACCATCGACCGTTGCGCGGGGGTAAGCGATGAACTCGTTGTGGCAAGACGTTAGGTTTGGTTTTCGCATTCTGAAAAAGAATCCGGGCTACAGCCTTGTTGCAGTTGTCGCACTGACGCTGGGCATTGGCGCCAATGCTGCCATCTTCAGCATCGTGAATGCGGTCATGCTGCGACCTCTCCCTTTCATCGATTCACAGCGGACAGTCATACTCAACACCGGCGACAGGGCCAAAGGGCTCGATCAGGCCATCGGAATATCCCCGGCCGACTTCTTCGACTATCAGGACAGGGCGTCTTCATTCGAACAGCTTGCAGCAATCTCCGGAGGAGGCTTTTCGTTAACCGGAGTCGAAAACCCCGAGACATTCGCGGCCGCTCGCGTATCGACAAATTTCTTTGAGGCCATCAACGCAAGACCGCTCTTCGGCAGAACCTTCGCACCGGACGACGGCCGGTCGGGTGCCCCACCCACGATAGTCCTCAGTCATCGCCTTTGGCAGAACTATTTCGGAGCGGACACCTCGATAGTTGGCAGGACTCTTGGCGACACCGGTACGATCGTCATAGGAGTAATGCCTCCCGACTTCAAATGGCCATCGTACGCTGACTGCTGGACCCCGCTGTCGCGCGGCTCAGGCGAGATGTACAACCGCAACAATCGCTACTTCGGGGCACTTGGTATGCTCAAGGAGGGCATCCGGTTTGAACAAGCTCAGGCTGAGCTGGATACAATCGCTGCCTCACTCGAAAGCAGTTTTCCCGCTTCGAATCGAAATGTAGGCGCAAAGCTGCAGCGCTATCGCGATAACTTGACCCGCGACGTCAAGACTTCATTTCTGGTGCTGCTTGGCGCAGTCGGGTTCGTCTTGCTGATTGCATGTGCCAACGTAGCAAACCTGATGATGGCCCGAGCCGCGGGAAGACAAAAGGAGATGGCGATTCGACTTGCGATTGGAGCGCGGCGGTCTTCACTCGTACGCCAGTTACTCGTCGAGAGCATCATGCTATCGCTCGCAGCCGGGCTACTCGGAACTCTGCTGTCGCTGTGGGGAGTCGAGGCGCTCGTTCGGCTCCAGCCAAACAGCTATTCCTACCTGGGACTGAAGGATCTCGCGCACGTCGATGGATCGGTTCTTGGCTTCACGCTCGGGGTGTCGCTTCTGACTGGGATTTTGTTTGGACTCATTCCTGCCCTGCAGTCGTCGAGGCCGGATCTGAGTCAGTGGCTTAAGCAGGGCGGCCAGGGAGGCGATGCCGCCGGCCACCGCCGCGCACGCAATGCGCTGGTCATAGCCGAGATAGCGATGGCAATGGTGCTTCTTTCGGGCGCGGGACTGCTGATTCAAAGTTTCTTGAATCTTCGCCGCGCCGACCTCGGGTTTAATCCCAGGAATCTGGCTTCACTCAGTGTCGACGTCTCGTTGCGAAAAGCCTCGGACCCGGCAGGCCGAGTGCAGTTTGTAAGAGAATTCCTGGACCGGCTGAAGCAAACCCCTGGGGTCGAGGCAGTCGCAGCGACGAGCGCCGCCGCATTTCCATATCTCGGGTTCCCGTTCAACATTCCGTCGGATCCAATGCCCTCGGATGGGGACGTCCTCTATGACTCGGTGAGCTGGGAGTATTTTGAAACCATCGGGGCGAGGCTGGCAGCGGGGCGATTCTTCAATGACCGGGACAACTTCTCGTCGCCGGGTGTCGCAATAATAAACGAGGCTCTGGCAAGACAATACTTTGGTGGAAAGGATCCGATCGGACAGCGAATCTCGATCAGGTATTTGAGGGATCAGCCACTTGAACGCGAAATAGTCGGGGTAGTCTCGGACATCAATCAGGGACAGGGTGGCAAAATCGTTCCGCAGATCTACATGCCGTACGATCAGTCACCATGGTTGAGCGCGGGGCTGCTGGTGCGGACCGCCAGTTCGCCAGAATCGATGAAGAGCGATCTTCAGCAGGCCGTGTGGAGTGTCCGCAAAGATCAACCTGTTCCGAAACTTCAGACAGTCACCGATCTCCTCAACAACTCGATGACTGAGCCACGGTTCTACACCGTGCTACTCGGGTTGTTCGCCGGTCTGGCGTTGTTGCTTGCTTCGGTCGGAATCTACGGAGTCCTTTCTTACTCGGTGTCCCAGCGAACGAGAGAAATCGGTATTCGAATGGCTTTGGGAAGCAGGCAGCGAGACGTTATGAGGCTTGTGTTGGGCGAGGGAATGGCGTTGGCCACTTGCGGCGTGGCAATCGGGCTGGCGGCTACGATGGGGCTCACTCGCCTTATGTCAGGTTTGTTGTACGGGGTGAGCGCTACGGATCCGCGTACGCTTCTGCTGATCTCCGTGGTGCTCATCGGCGTGGCGCTCTTTGCGTGTTTTCTGCCGGCGAGGCGTGCTACGCGTGTCGATCCGTTGACGGCATTGAAGTACGAGTGACTCTCTTCTATTAGAGGACACAAGATGGGGAATTTCTTGCAGGACATTCGATACGGCTTGCGGGTGTTTGCGAAGAAGCCCGCTTCGGCGCTCATCGCGATTGCTACGCTGGCCATCGGCATCGGCGCTACGACGACGATATTCAACTTCATCAACGGCATCTTCTTAAGGCCGCTGCCTTATCAGCACTCCGACCGGTTGGTATTCATTGAAGAGACGTCCGACAACCAGTCCTACGGACGAACCATGAGCATCTCGTTTCCCAACTACCTAGACTGGAGAGAACGAAACTCAGTGTTCGACGGGATTGGAGCGTGGATGACCGGAGGTGCCACGATCGCTGAAGGAGTCGATCCCGAGTACGTACAGGTCGGCATGATCGCGAGCGGAGTATTCGAGATTCTAGGCGTGAGCCCTCAATTGGGACGTACGATCTCTCCGGAAGAGGATCGTCCAAATCAGAACCCGGTAGTCATCCTGAGCGACGGCATATGGAAGCGTCGATTCGGCTCAGACAAGGAGATAGTTGGAAAGAGCATCCTGGTGAATGCGCGTCCTCGCACCGTGATCGGAGTGATGCCGCCCGGATTCAATTTTCCAGGAGTGACCGAGCTGTGGATGCCGCTTGCCCTCGACACAAAAATGTTCAGGAGGACCGATCACGGCCTTGACTGCATGGCCCTTTTGAAATCGGGAGTGTCGATCGAGCGCGCACAGGCTGAGATGGATTCGATAGCGAAGGGTATCGAACAGGAGAACCCGGTCACAAACGAGGGTCTTGGGGTAAAGCTGACTGACTTTCGACGTTACATAACCGGGGACTTTCGTCTTCCGCTGTTTACGCTGCTCGGCGCGGTGGGCTGTGTACTTCTGATCGCCTGCGCCAATGTCGCTAACATCCTGCTGGCGCGGGCCACCTCACGGCAGAAAGAGATTGCGATTCGCGCGGCGGTCGGCGGGAGTCGCCGAAGGATACTGCGTCAGCTCCTTACTGAGAGCTTGTTGCTGGGCGTATCGGGCGGTGCCATCGGGATAGTGCTGTCTCTATGGGCGAGGGATATCGCGTTGAAGGCTTTTCCCGGTCCACTCCCGTTTTGGATGACATTCGAGATCGATGGCCGCGTGCTGGGATTCACGATTGCGATCGCGGTGTTGACGCCGCTTGTGTTCGGGTTGGCGCCCGCGATTTTCACTACGCGGCTGGACCTGAACAGCATGTTGAAAGAGGCGGGGCGCAGCTCGGGATCAGGTTCAGGCTCGCACCGCATTCGTGGAGCGCTCGTAGTCGCACAGACGGCTGTTTCCCTGGTTCTGCTTGCAGGGTCAGGTCTGATGATGATGAGCTTCATAAACCTGCAACACGTGAGGCCTGGGTTCGATCCCACGAACGTAGTGACGTCGACTGTCCCGCTGCCGAGATTCAAATACAACGACGAGGCCAGCAGGCGAGTATTCTACGACGACTTGTTGACACGCATTCGCTCGCTTCCGGGAGTAACGCATGCCGCGGCCATTGCAGGCCTGCCGCTTGTGGGCGACCAATGGGGCAGAAGTCTCACGGTTGAAGGTTGGCCTGTATTGTCAGTAGGCCAGGCCCCGATTATTCAGCACGATGTCGTAACGCCGGGCTATTTTGAGACAATGGGCATCCCGCTATTGCAGGGTCGCGACTTCCTGGAGAGCGATGGGAGTTCGGGACCTCCGGTAACTATTATCGATGAGGATTTGGCTCGATCGTACTTTCCTGACGGAGATGCGGTTGGCAAGAGGGTGAGGTTTGGTCCACCGGAGGACAACGAGCCGTGGCACACGATTGTAGGCGTAGCCGGGGCTGTACGTCATCAACGGCTGCAACGGACAATTCGCAACTGCGTTTATCTTCCGTATCGAGAGATTTCGATTTCCGCAATGACGCTTGTAGTAAAGGCCGACGGCGCTGCATCGGGTGTTTCCAGTGAAGTCGCGGAGCAGGTGAAACGCATTGATTCAGGCCAGCCAGTGACAAGCGTGTTCACGATGAACGAGGTGATTGCGAACTCTATCTGGCAGCCGAGGCTCTACGCTGGACTGTTTGTGGCGTTTGGCGCGGTGGCGCTCTTGTTGGCGTCAGTTGGAATTTTTGGGGTGATGTCGTGTCTGGTGACCGAGCAGGTCCGGGAGATTGGGATAAGGGTGGCTTTGGGCGCGCAGACGGGTGACGTGTTGAGAATGGTGATAGGGCATGGTCTGCGACTGACGTTGACTGGAGTGGGGATTGGGCTGACGAGCGCGTTGGGGCTCACGAGACTTTTAGGAGAGCTATTGTTTGGCATTGGTCCGAGTGATCCGGTCACATTTGGTACGATGTGTGTGATTTTGATTTCCACGGCATTTCTGGCTTGCTTCATTCCCGCTCGTCGAGCTGCGCGCGTCGATCCGATGATCGCGCTTCGGCACGAGTAGAGGAAGTTCTGAGTTCTGAGTCTCGCGATTCAGGTCTACGTACTTCGATGTTGTTCAGATGACACGCGTGTGAAGCGCTCAGAACTCAGAGCTAGTTCCCCTCATCCCCTCATCAAAAATCTCCCCTTGACATCCATTCATCTCTCTCAGCAATATATGCCTATGCCAAATATGTCAGTGAAACTATTCGACCGCGAGCTAAAAAAGGGCAGCGCCGAATTGATGATTCTGTCGCTCATCGAGGTGCGGCCGCGACACGGCTACGAAATCAGCAAGCTGATCGAAAGCCGCTCGCACGGGACAGTCAAATTCAATGTCGCTTCGCTCTACCCGCTGCTCTACCGGCTCGAAAAGAGAGGGTGGATACAGGGACGCTGGGTTGAAAAGGCAGGCCAGCGCAGGAGACGTTACTACAAGCTCACTCCCAGCGGCAGAAAAGTGCTCGCCACACAGAGGAACACCTGGGAACAGTTTGTAGCCGCAATCAATCGCATCACCAGGGTAGAGCACGCCTGACCTCGGCCTTAGTGACCGGAACTCCGCGGACGCGTCTCCGCAACTCTGCCGGCCCACCGACGTATCGACTGTTGGAGGAACTCTTCGTATGGCTGCGAGTGACTTCGACGATCGTAGTATCGACTGGAAAAAAGAGATTCTGGCGAGGTTGCCAGCCAACGCGCTTGAACCAGTGCTCGAACCCGACGTCCTTGAAGAACTCTCGCAACACCTGGAAGACAGGTACCGCGAGCTTCGTGCGCAAGGCTCCTCTGCCCGCGCTGCGTATCGTACAGTGTTGAGCGAGTGGGGAAGCGAACAAACCGCCCTGGCCCGCATCCCGGTTGAGGCGCGGGTGCCTAACCGCGAGGAGTTGCCAGGCAGGAGACGCCTCATGTCAGACCTCGTACAGGACTTGAGATACGCCCTCCGCATGCTGAGGAGGAACCCGATCTTCACGCTGGCGGCTGCCATGTCCCTGGCGCTGGGAATCGGCGGCAATGCTGCAATGTTCAGCATCGTGCATAGCGTGCTGCTGCGCGGGCTGCCCTACAACGAGCCCGATAGATTGATGAGGGTGACCGAATGGTATCCGAAGGGCGTGATAGCCGAGTTCCAGAAACGCGAGCGCGACATGGACATCGCCTCGTTCACCACCGACGCGGAATTCAATCTTAGTGGTCAGGGTGAGGCTGTGCATCTGGTCGGCAGTACGGTGTCGGCGAATTTCTTCTCGGTGCTCGGCGTTAGGCCCGAGCTCGGCCGGTTATTCGAAGCGGGCGAAGACCAACCGGGGCGCGATGATGTTGTGATCATTTCGCATTCGTTGTGGGAGCAGAAATTCAATCGCGACCCTGCGATTGTCGACCGGCCGGTGATGATCGAAGGCCGGCCGCGTCGCGTGGTTGGCGTACTCGGCAGCGAAGTCCGGTATCCTTCACCAAACGTCAGACTCTGGGTTCCCGCCAGATTCGATTCGCGCGCCGCGCTCGACTACTGGAACCGGGGATGGATGGCATTGATAGGACGGCTGAGGCCAGGCTCGCGCATAGATGGCGCTCAGCAGGAATTTCGCTCTCTCATCTCGGAAGTGGTTCCCTTGTTCCCTTACCCTGTGCCGCCGAACTGGAACGCCAGCGCGCGCGTTATCCCGCTTCAGGAAGACATCGTTGGGGATGTTCGCGGCAAACTCTTTATTTTGTCAGGCGCGGTTGGTCTGGTGCTGCTAATCGCGTGCGTCAATGTCGCGAGCCTGCTGCTGGCTCGAACCTCTGCACGGCGAAGAGAGATCACCATCAGATCGGCTCTGGGAGCCGGAAAGTCCCGGATTGTTCGGCAGCTATTGACCGAAAGTATTGTGTTGGCGGTGATCGGTTCCGCGCTGGGGCTGTTCCTCGCTTTCGAAGGCCTTGCGCTGGTGAAGTCTTTCTTGCCCGCAACCACAGTTGGACTGCTAAGGGCCGAGATCGATCTGAGAGTGCTCGCGTTTGTCACCGGCCTTGCGGTGGTGACTGGTTTTGCGTTCGGGCTTGCACCGGCGTTGAGCGCTGCGCGATTGAATCTTGCGGAATCGCTTCGTTCGAGAGGTCAACAGTCAAGCGGGGTCACTGGGGTGCGCGTTCGGAGCTGGTTGATAGGTGCTGAGGTCGCGATCGCGGTAGTGTTGGTCATCGGCGCCGGTCTGTTGCTGAAGAGTCTGTGGGCTTTGACCAGAGTTCAGTTGGGCTTTGTTCCTGATCAGATTCTTACGCTCACGGTTTTTCCGAACAAGTCGGCTCGCGAGTCACGCGAGGCTTGCGTCTCTTTCTATGACGAGGTGCTGAGGAGGGCGCAGCGTGTTACTGGCGTCGAGGCTGTTGCTGCCGCGAATTCTCTTCCATTGAGCGCCGATCTTCCGGCTGTTCCGGTCGAGATAGAAGATCACCCGCTCGACCCGGGAGCAGCGCTCGTGCCGATGTTGTGGTCAGGCGCGGTTACCCCCGACTACTTTCGGGTCATGCAAATTCCGATTCTGATGGGCCGGTCGTTCTCGTACTCCGACGGAGAAAAGTCTGAGCCGGTGATCATCGTCAGCGCGACCACAGCCAAGCGGTTCTGGGGTAACGACAGCCCAATCGGCAAGCACATAAGAGTGGTTTGGGAGAAGGATGGCCGTACTGTAGTCGGCGTAGCGGGCGACGTACGACAATTTAGTCTGAGCGACAAGTCTCCGGGGTTCATCCAGGGAGCGTTTTACATGCCTTACGCTCAGTCGGTTGATGTAGATCGTTTCATACCATCTTCGATGACTTTGGCATTGCGGACGTCTTATGACTCTTCCCGCGTTGGCAGCGAGCTGCGGGAGGTGGTTGCCAGTTTGAATCCCAATACTCCCGTAAGCGAGGTCAGGAGTATGTCGGTCGCGGTTGGCGCTGCCAGCGCGGAATCTCGCGCAATTACATGGTTGTTTCTTGCGTTCGGGTTGACGGCATTGGTTCTGGCTTCGGTTGGAACTTATGGGGTTGTGTCTTACGCGGCTGCGCAGCGGACTTACGAAATGGGAGTGCGAGTGGCTCTTGGTGCTACGAGGAAAGGGATTCTAAGGCTGGTGATCGGCCAGAGCGTGAGGCTGGTGGTGGGAGGTCTTGCGGTCGGAGTAGTCATCTCGTTAGTGCTTACGCGGGTTATGACGGGCTTACTCTATGCTGTTACGGCTACCGATCCGGTGACGTTCCTTTTGGTCGTCGCCCTGTTTCTCGTGATTGGAGCGGTTGCCGGTTATTTTCCCGCGCGCCGAGCGGCAAGCGTGGATCCGATGCTTGCGCTCAGAAACGAGTAGAGGGGAGGAGTGCTGAGTGCTGAGTTGGTTCCTGGTTTCTGGTTCGACCGCGGAGTGTCTGGTTACCGCAGTGTCGACTTAAGCCAATAAAGAATCGCCGAGAGACCAGAAACCAGAGACCAGAAACCAGGAACGAACTCAGCACTCAGCACTTAGAACTAGAACTCAGTAAGTCAGGAGTGATTTATGCCGGACTGGAGAAGTGAGATCGAGCGTCAATTGGCGGCCCTGAAGATTGATCCGGTTCGTCGAAATGATGTGATCGAAGAGCTGGTCCAGCACTTCGAATCTCTCTTTGAGGACTTGATCAGCGATGGAGCAACTCCGGAAGAGGCTTCGCGGATGTTGCTCGAAGAACTCCGCGAGAGCGAGCTGTTGGAAGCGGAGCTCAGGCGGGTCGAGTGCGAGGAGATTGGGGAGGACACTACGCTCTCGAGGAAGGGCAGGCGGTTGGCTGCGGTCTGGCAGGATTTGCGTTTCGCCATCAGAATGCTGCGCAAGCACATTGGCTTCACGATGGTTGCCGTGGTGACGCTGGCATTGGGCATTGGTGCTACGACAGCGATCTTCAGCGTGTTGTACGCAGTCCTGTTTGAACCCATGCCCTATCCAAAGCCCGATCAACTGGTGATGGTCTGGTCAACAGTTGGGACGGATCGCAACGTAACTTCAGCGGCTGATTACCTCGAGTGGAAGCGTCGCAACACAGTCTTTCAGAATCTGGCCGCGTGGAATGGCGGTGGCAAGTTCAACCTGGCCACGATCGATCGTCCGGAGCAGGTGACCGGCGGTGCGTACACCGCGGGACTCTTTAACATGGTCGGTTATCCGTTTGCGAGTGGCAGGGACTTTCTGCCCGAAGAATGCCGCCCGGGTAACGACCGGGTAGTAATAATCAGCAACAAACTCTGGAAGCAGCAGTTTGGCGCCGATCCTGAGCTGGTCGGCAAACAGGTCAGGATGAACGGCGAGCCCTATACCGTCGTAGGAATCCTGGCGCCCGGGTTAACGGATCGGCATCCCAACCAGCTCTCCGTTCCGCTTGTATTCACGCCCGAACTAATCAATCACGATTTTCACTGGCTGCTGGTAATGGGTCGCTTGAAGGATGGCGTGTCGCTCGAGCAGGCGCAATCAGAAATGCACGGCATCGCGATGCAGCTTGCGGAGGAACATCCTGAAACCAATGCAAACTCGGACGTCGCTGTTCAGCTACTGCACAACAACTTCATGCCGGATGCGACCCGAAGAAATCTCTGGCTGTTACTTGCCGTAGTTGGTTGTCTGCTGTTGATAGCCTGCGTCAACATCGCGAACCTTTTGTTGTCACGAGGTGCGTCTCGCGAAAAAGAGGTCGCGATCAGGGCGGCAATCGGTGCGTCCAAGTCGAGGTTGGTCGGTCAATTCCTGATCGAGAGCGTCGTACTCGCCTTTGCCGGGGGAGTGCTGGGCCTCATCGCAGGAAGGGCAATAATCGCTGGAATATTGGCGATCCTGCCACCTGACCTGTTGCCTTCGGAAGCGGACATCAGGATCAGTCTTCCGGTATTTCTTTTTGCCGTGGGGTCGACGATGCTCGCGGGATTGTTGTTCGGCTCGGCCCCGGCGTGGCAAGCGACCAGACTGAGCTTGAACGCGGTCATGAAGCAGGGCGGCCGCACCGGCGGGAGTGAAGCACGACGCGGTCTCCGTCGGACGCTGGTGGTGGTTGAATTCGGACTCGCGCTGACTCTGTTGACTGCGGGCGGAATGGCGTTGCGGAGCTTTTGGAATTTGACGCGGATCGATCTGGGAATACGTTCGGATCACGTGTTGACGTTTACGCTGCCGGTCGCCCCGGGCAGACTGCGGGGACGAGAACAGATAAGCAATTACTATCGGCAGTTGCTCGAGCGGCTTCAAACGGTACCGGGTATTGAGTCCGCGGCGGTTACTACGGGAATGCCGATACGCGGGGCGGGCTTTGGCCTGGGCTTTAACGTCTCCGGCAGACCGGCCCCTCCGCCATCCGAACAGCCGGGCGCGGGTTTTGAAATGGTAACGCCGGACTACTTCAGGACCTTTGGCATAAGCATCCTGAGCGGGCGTGGGTTTACCGAGCAAGACGACGCCGGAAATCAGCGAGTGGCGATTGTCAGCGCAAGCCTTGCCAGGCGCTATTTTCCCGATGAAGATCCGCTAACGCAAAGGATCAAGATACCGGAGCTTATTCCGGGAACTGCGAAGCTCGGTCCGCCGGTCGAGTGGCAGATCGTCGGCGTGGTTAACAACGTTGCCAACCTCGATGGTTCGAGAGAGGACTTTCCCGAGGTCTATGTGCCGTTCTGGCAGAGTCCGTGGCCAGGTCTTTCAGTTGCGTTGCGGACAAGTGGTGAGACGGCAGGTCTGATCGATCGAATTGCTGAAGCAGTGAACTCCGTAGATCCGGATGTGCCTGTGGCGGGTGTAAAGACGATGGACCAGCAGATCCACGATATACTGGCTAACGATCGTTTCGCAATGGTGCTGTACGCAGGATTCGCGATACTGGCATTGTTGCTGGCAGGAGTCGGGATCTACGGGGTGATGGCGTTTGGAGTGGCGCAACGCACGCACGAGTTTGGCGTTCGAATGGCGTTGGGTGCAAGCCGGGGCACGGTTCTTGGCCTGGTGTTGAAGGAAGGCAGCGCGCTGGCGTGTGTTGGTTTGCTGGTTGGGTTGGCGGGTTCGTACGCCGTCGGACGGGTAATGGAGGGGACTCTGTATCAAGTCGGCAGAATTGACGGTGTAGTGTTGCTCGGGATTTCTGCGGTTCTGGTCAGTTCAGCACTCCTGGCGTGTTTTTTCCCGGCCCACCGCGCAAGCAGAGTTGATCCGATCGAGGCATTGAGATACGAATAGCTATCAAGAAATCATTTTGCGGTACTATGAAACCACACGCTCCGAAAAGAACGGCGCTTGCGTTTTCTTGCGAGCCGGTGGATTAGCCGCCGCAGCCGCTGCTGGAATCTAGCCTCAGTCTCAGGGTCGCCTGCACGAAGTCGCTTTTCCGTTCGGCGTAGTCCACTCCGTCCTGTACGCCCTCCGCGAGAATTCTGCGCTTCTCGGCCTCGTAAGCGCGGATCAACGAATGATCTGATCGTAGGCGATCTCGAAAACCGAGCATGACCTCGACCTCCAATGAGCTCTCTGCGATGACGTGAGCGTGGATCAGATAACGCAGCCCGTTATGTAGAACGCTGCCGATACGCATCGGTCTGTCCTCGGGAAAGGGGTCGCGCGATCCTTGTCGCTGAAACCCGAGATCGGCAAGCGCCTGGTTCGCCGCGTCGAGCGCTCCGTCTGGGTACAAGACCATCAGGTCGATGTAGCCTTTGCCTCCGCATCCCGGCACCGACGAACTGCCTATGTGCTCGACTCGCAGTCGCGAGTTCGCTTCGGTAATCAACTCAATAAGAGCCTGAGCTACAACGGGCGCTTGTTCATCGTAATCACGATACGACGGATGGGTCTCGATGTATTGTCCGATCGCTACAACCATGTCGATTCTCTCGTAAAGACGCTTGTTATTCAGAGCGAGTGACGATGATGGGTCGAACCGCGCTGGGGTATTGTATACGCCTGGCTGGCCGGACTGAAGAGGACTAACAATTGATAAAGGGTCTGACGCACGCGTTTGCGGTCTTACGGCGGTCTCCCCTTTACACCGCCATCTCGATCGTAACCGTAGCGATTGGCATTGCGGCGAACGTCGCCTTATTCAGTGTGATGAATGCATTGCTTTTCAGGCCGCTCCCGTTTCGAGATCCCGAGCAACTCGTAAGCCTCTGGGTCACCAACCCGCGATTTCAGATGGGCTTTACGAACGTTCCGGTTTCGAGTACATAGGCAACGCGATATCAGCGCGCAGGTTAGACACGGTGCTGATGACCGGGTTTTGGTGGATGAGGGGTTGGAGAAGAAGCGCAGGTAGATAAAAAGATATAGCCGGGGACACTACTCCCGGTTGATGACAAGAATCCATGGTTGGATTATTCTATCGTCGTTGTCACGGGCTGTTCGGTCCTGGCAACAAGGCTTACATAGGTGGAATTGACGCCCGCTCAGTTGACGGAAGCTGAGCGGGCTGGTTTTTTTTAACGACCTACTTGCGTGAACCCTGAAGGGGTTGTGTCGTATAGTCCCGATCTCCTGTTCTCCCGATCCCCTCATCTCCTCATATCCTCACTGACCGGGGCACAACTCTTGCCCATTTTCTTGTTTGCAATGAAAGCCGAAGGCTTGCGTCCGGGCAGGCGACTGATTGTGAACGAATAACCTTGAGCGGTGTACCCGGTGCGTACACCAGGGACGTGCAATCATGAGCTTCGAAATAAGTGTCCCTTCCAGTGAGCAGATCCGGCTAGGCAAAGCCGGCTCGCTCCGAGACCTGCTCATCGCTCCGCTCGAATGGTTTGGTGAGGCGGGATTCTTTTGCTGGAGTTCCATCAGGGCGGCTGTGAGGCCGCCTTACGAAGTCAAGGAACTCCTCAAGCAGATGGACGAGGTAGGCGCAAAGTCCCTCCCGCTTGTTGTGCTGGCAGGCGCAGCCATCGGCGTCGTGCTGTCGTTATACACGCGGGAGAGCCTTGTTCGATTTGGCGCCAAGATGATGTTACCGGCACTGATAATTCTCTCGGTGGTGAAAGAGAGCGGCCCAATCATCACCGCCCTGGTTGTGAGCGGCAGGGTCGGCGCAGGCATCGGCGCTGAACTCGGTTCAATGAAGGTGACCGAGCAGATTGATGCGATCGAAGCATCCGCTGTGAACCCCTACAAGTATCTCGTCGCGACTCGAGTTGTCGCCTGCATGCTGATGCTCCCACTGCTCACCTCCATCGCCGACTTGAGCGCGATTGTCGCGGGATGGGTCGCGAATACGCTCGTAGAGCCAATCTCGTTGAGGTACTTTCTGAAAATCGGTCTGGAGCAGGCGACCTTTTCAGACCTCCTCCCGTCGGTGTTCAAGACTGTTGTCTTCGGATTCATCATTGGTTTTGTCGGTTGTCATCAGGGCATGAAAGCAAAGGGCGGTACTGAAGGAGTCGGGAGAGCTTCGACAAGCGCGGTTGTTCTGTCGTCTCTCTTTGTGATCCTTGCCGACGTCGTGCTGGTTCGTTTGATCTTGACGGTGTTTCCGGAATGAATGTCCAAGAAGCACAAAGCGAGAGCGTCATTCGCCTGCGGAACCTTACCAAGTCCTTTGGCGCGCAGCCGGTTTTGTCGGACGTCAGTCTGAGCTTGGAGCGAGGAGAGACAGTTGCCGTCATCGGGCGAAGCGGCACCGGCAAGAGCGTTATGCTCAAGCTCATCGTAGGCTTGCAATCACCCGATGATGGCGAGATAGAAGTCGCCGGCAAAGAGATTACGCACCTGACGCTTGACGAGTTGAACGCGGTCCGCCGCAATATCGGTTTTCTATTCCAGAACGCGGCGCTCTATGACTCAATGACTGTGGAAGAGAATGTGGCGTTTCCGCTACGACGTCATACCGATTTGAACGACAGCCAGCGCAGAGATCGCGTTCGCGAGTTACTCGACATGGTTGGCATGGCAGACGCGAGCGAGAAGATGCCCGCCGATATCTCGGGAGGCATGAAGAAGCGCGTTGGATTAGCAAGAGCGCTGGCGCTGGATCCTGAAATTATCCTGCTCGACGAGCCGACTGCCGGCCTCGATCCAATCACCGCCAGCGAGATCAACGACCTGATACGGCAGTCGCGAGAGCAGCGACAAATCTCAGCCATCGTCGTGACGCATGATCTGCGCAGCGTAAAAGCGGTAGCTGATCGCGTGGCGCTGCTCAATGAAGGGAAGATTCTCATCGATGGGACCCTCGAGGATCTCAGAGAGAGTGATGAACCGTTTGTCGTCAGGTTCCTTAAAGGAAGCAAGGAGGAAATGTGATGTCCAGCTCGGTTCGTCTGGGAGCATTTATACTCGCGGCGTTTGCAGCTATTGGAATACTGGTCTTCATGATTGGCGATAAACAATTCGTATTCAGCCGAACTTACAAGTTGATCGCCCCATTCGACAATGTAGCCGGACTTGAGGAAGGGGCGCCCGTACGCGCAGGCGGTGTGCGAATAGGAACCGTGGACCAGATCAAGCTGCCGGCTGATCCTGATGGAAAAGTAACGGTGATAATGCAGCTTGAACACTCGACCCGGGAGGTCATTAAGAAGGACTCGATCGCCTCGATCGAAACCGAAGGTTTGTTGGGCAGCAGGTTTGTCAGTCTGTCATTTGGCTCCCGCGAAGCCGAAGACGTTCACGAAGGGGATGCAGTCGAGAGCCGTCCGGCGATGCAATATGCCGATGTTGCGCGAAAGGCCAGCGAGATGTTCGACAGCGCGCGAGATGCCATCGACTCTTCAAAGACCGCAATCGCGAACGTGAATGAAGCAACCGGCGACCTTAAGTCGATAACCGGCAAGGTCGACGATTCGCGCGGCACTCTCGGAGCTTTGGTTAACGACCGCTCGCTATATCAGAAGCTGAGCCAGACGATGGACCAGGCGAAGCAGGGCGCCGAGTCGCTGAATGAAGATATGGAGGCGCTCAAGCATAACTTTTTCCTGCGGGGGTTCTTCAAGAAGCGCGGGTACTACGACTCCGGCGAGTTGACCAAGAACGCGATATCTAAGATCCCGGCGCAGAAACCGGCTCAGACGTTTGTCCTCGACGGCAACGCATTGTTCAAGGGATCCGACAACGCGAAACTGCGCAACGACAAGTCGCTGAATCAGGTCGGCCAATACCTCGAGCAAAACAAATTTGGGATGGCCGCGGTGGTCGCCTACAGCGGGTTGGAAGGAGATAAGCAGAAGAATCGAAGTCTGACGCAGGCTCGGGCGATGATGGTTCGAAAATATCTTGCCGAGAAATTTAAATTGGATGATTCACGCATCAAGATTCTTGGAATGGGAGAAGAGGGAAGTTCGGACTCGGCCAAAGGCAACCGCGTGGAAGTGCTGGTGTACGGATCATCTGATAACGGGGTTGCGAAAGCGAAAAAATAGACAGGACGAGGGTGATTCCATATGTTGCAGGCTACGATCGAGAGAACTGAGGCAGCGGAGACGTTCGCGCTATGGCACGCACAACGCCGCCTGGTGGAGGTCCGTATTCACTTCAAGGAAGGCATTGTCCAAACCCATCCCGGATACGTGACGCTCGAACCGGACGGTCGCGTAGTCGTAGCGCGCGTGCTGGGCGCGAATGACTTTTTCACGACGGTTATCGATCTGTCCTCGTATCGGGTGATTAATCTGCTCGAGAGCGAGAACGCAATTACTCTCGAACATCCCTCGAATGGCGATGGGTCCATAAAGTCGGTAACAATCGCTTGTCGCGCCGCTGAAGATAGACCTTGATAGGCGATTAAACGTGAATCGAGTCATCCGTCGTGGTCGTCTGAGCACGCCGTCTGAGTCGACTCACGATTGGTCGAATATTCGTCGAGTGATGAATACAAGTCCATGTGTTCAACGGCCGGATAGGACCTTACCGGCTTTTTGAACTGCATTGCTGGCCTTCCTGCGGATCTTACCGAAGCCATCAAAATGAATAGGTAAATTTTTCAGACCTGGGAGGAGCAAGCGGCACTACTTGCGTAAGGCCGGCAGCGCATTACGCGCGAGGCCCAAGCTGACCTTCGGATATAGTCTCAAGCGTTTTTGAATCGTACGGTCGCGCAGGCGCCGGTTGAATGTCGGCGTACCAAATATGTTCAGCGGCATCAGTGGCGCCACTCAGCTGCATCAGTGATGCACAAGTAAGCGAGCGGCATGGTAGTTGCGATATCTGCTGGCAGGAGGTTTGACATGACGAAAAGGATCTTAATCTTAGTCGCCGCGTTGCTCGTCGCTGGGACGGTGATGACGTCGAGCGGCAATGCTCAGGGGCCGCTTCACAAGCAGGTGCGGTTTTCAATCAACGTCCCATACCGGCTGAGAATGGGGCACTACATGTTACCTCCGGGCAACTATACCCTGTATCAAATAAGCGCTAACGATCTGAACCTGTTTTTGCTCTATCAGGGTGGACTAAATCACACACCGATAGCGGCAATCCGCACGGTTCGGATTGATCATGCTCACAACAACGGCTACGTCAATCACACTGAGATGAGGTGGCGAATCGACGAGGACAGGCGCGGGAATGAAGCTCCGGTAATTACCGG
>DATFXM010000185.1:0-74422 GCA_035315885.1 Blastocatellia bacterium | reverse complement strand
ACCCCCAACAGGAGAGCCGATCTTGTCAGACCTTAGCGGAAAATATTCGGGCGAAGTGGAAAAACTTCTCGAAGTAGGAAAAGAGAAGGAATACCTCACTTACGACGACATCAATCGCCTACTGCCACCCGAAATGAATTCAGCCGATGACATTGAAGCCATCTTCGAGGTGATCGGTGCTGAAGGGATCTCGATTTCCGACTCCGACGAGAAGTTCATCGAAGCAGCCGCGGGCGCTGCTGGAAACGGAGACGCGAGAACAGAAGAGGGCCTCGATGAGGAACTCGATCTCGATCTGACACCGGGCAACGCCGAAAAGACAAACGATCCGGTGCGCCTCTACCTCCGCGAAATGGCTGTCGTGCCGCTGTTGACACGAGACGGCGAGGTCGCGATCGCCAGACGAATCGAGCGCGGCAGAATGCGCGCGCTCAAGGCGATCTCCAGATCCCCGATTTGTGTCGAGGATCTGATCCAGGTTGGAGAGAGGCTCCGGCGTGGTGAGCTTCACATTCGCGAGATGGTCACGTTCAACGAACAGGAACCGATAACCGAAGAGCGAATCGAAGAGTATCAGTCCGCCGCGGTAGAAGCTCTAACGGAGCTGCGCAAAGCCTATGTGAGGACGCTGAAGCTTTACGACAAGGTCCGGCTAGAACCGAAAAAATCGCCAAAGCTTCGACGCCTCAGACGAAAGCTGGCTTATTCGCGCGTCGACATGAGTCGTCAGGCTCGCGCGCTGGAGTTGATGCGGCAACAACAGGAGCATTTCGCCGGAATGATCCGGGATTCCGTAGCCCGGTGCCGCGAGCTTCGCGCAGCGGTGGACAAAGCACGACGAGCGCTCGACCGCAAGAAGTGGAACGAAGACGAACGCGAGCTGAAACGCAATCTGCGTGAGGCCGAACGTCGACTCAGCGACCTCGAAGAGCAGTGGCACGTCAGCGCCATTGAGCTCGAGCGGTCTCTGGCTTCCATCAACAGCGGCGAGTACGAAGCCGACGTGGCGAAACAGGAGCTCATCGAAGCCAACCTCAGACTCGTAGTCTCGATAGCCAAGAAGTACACCAACCGCGGGCTTCAATTCCTCGACTTGATTCAGGAAGGAAACATCGGCCTGATGAAGGCGGTGGACAAATTCGAGTGGCGGCGCGGCTACAAGTTCTCTACGTACGCTACGTGGTGGATTCGACAGGCGATTACCCGCGCAATTGCGGACCAGGCGCGCACGATTCGCATCCCAGTCCACATGATCGAAACGATCAACAAGCTTATCCGCACGTCGAGATCGCTTGTTCAGGAACTGGGCCGCGAGCCAAGCTCGGAAGAAATCGCGAAGAAGATGGATATACCCGTGTCGAAGGTCAGAAAGGTTCTGAAGATCGCACAGGAACCGATCTCGCTCGAGACGCCGATCGGCGAAGAAGAAGACTCTCACCTCGGAGACTTCATCGAGGACAAGACGATTCTTAATCCGGCCGAAGCGGTTATCACATCAAATCTGCGTGAGATCACCGAAGAGGTCCTCAAATCGCTGACGCCTCGCGAGGAGAAGGTCATCAAGATGCGATTCGGGCTGGGTCCAAACGGAAGCGAACATACCCTTGAAGAAGTGGGTCAGCACTTCGCGGTGACTCGCGAGCGAATTCGCCAGATCGAAGCAAAAGCCCTCAGAAAGCTGCGGCACCCATCGCGTTCACGCAAGTTGAAAGCGTTTTTGGAATCAGCCGCCAGACCCTGAAGAGTACTGAGTACAGAGTTCTGAGTACGGTAGAGACTCAGAACTCCTTACTCAGGACTCAGAACTTCCCTTAGCCTTTCAATCTATCGGCTTGATGGGGCCGGAGCTCTTTCCCAGTGTCTTTTCACGGGCGGGCTGCTCCTCTTCCTTGTCGGTTTGGTTCTGCGCCTCAGATGCGGTCGTCTTTAATGGTGGGGTCTCCGCCGGTGGGGTCACTGCCGAAAGCCCTTGCTTGTAGCGAGCCAGCATGTCTTCAACGCTGGCTCGCGCTCGCGCCTCTTCCAACTCCCGATCCGCTTGAAGAGCTTTTTGCTGTGCGTCGGACATCGCCGACTTGCCAATGCGTGCTCTCATTTCGTCGATCGTGGCTCCCGGATCGGTCGAGCTAAGCGGGACATCAAGACTCGAAAGTCCTTCGCGCATTGCCGTCAGGTGAGTCTCAGTTGCCAGACTCTCGCCCTCGACTCGCCGCTGCTCTCGCAATGCTTTCGCTCGTTCTGCTGCGCTGTTTGCCTCGGCTCGCTGCTGCTTCGCCAGATCGTGCTGCGCAACGAGCGCCGCGGCATCTCGCGCCGCCGCCTGCGCTCCGGCTTCATCCCCCCGCTGGTGCAAGAGCTGCTCCCGCTCCAGCAGTCCGGATATCTTCAGCTCGAGCTCGGCCTGCTCCTTCTCGAACATCTTGGCGGACGCCCGAGCCTGCACCTCGATTTCGTTGAGTCGCGTCAGCTCATCGCGCGTGACCTGCCGAACCTCGCGGTCAGGACCACTCACCTTCTGGATCAGGTCATCGAGATATGCGTTTATCAGCCTCTTGGTTCGTTGCCACATCTGCAGTCCCAGCGAATGTTCAGAACTGTTGAGAAGTCCCGGTGCTCTTTTCAGCGGGCGGCTTCTCGTCTTGCTGTATCGGCCTTGGAGTCGAACCCGGTTGAGAGATGATCGGAAGAGTAATCGGCTTCATGAATTTGATGCGAAAGACAGCTCCGGGTGCAACCTGAACGTCGGCACCCTTGGTCATAAGCAGGCCCGCAAGCAGTCCGCCACCGAGCGCAGCAGCTCCCGCCGGACTCGCAGAACTCGTGCCGTGAGTGCTCAGTAGGATCACTCCGGCAGCACCGCCACCGATAGCCCCGCCCTTGATCACATTTTCTGCCGTCTTGTCTCCACGGTGGCCGCCTTTTACTTTGCCCTCGTCGTCCGCCTTGAGTTTCTCATCCTTGTCCCAATCATCAATTGACGTTAAGGTCACCGCAACAGGCTCTTCTCCCCAGGGCATGGCTATCCGATCGAAGACAATCGCGATGGTCGCCGATTTCTGGCCGCGCTTTGCAGGACTGACCGCGGCAACACGACCTCGAAATTCGGTACCCCGCTGTAGCACAAGCTGACCGTTGATCGCAATAGGTTCGTCGAGCACCGCACTCACCTGGTCTCCGACTTCACTCAGCTTGGAGCTGAGTCTCGATTGCAGAATTATCTTCGCCTTGGTCTCAGGCTCAATCGTTGCTTCCCGAGCTGCCTGCGACCTGCCTGGAGTGGCGGCGATCAACATCACGGCGCAAACCATGACTGCACTGATACCCTTTTTCATTACTGATTCCTCCCTGGGCTGGCTGTAACGCGCCTGGTCGATGTTAGTTCAGCGGAAAACTGCGGGTCAAGAAAAAGCTCACTCGCCGATCTGACTGTGGATAGCGTTCGCCAAGCCGTGAGCGAGTCTGGAGATGTTCTCCTGGTCCTCTCCCTCGATCATCACGCGGGCAAGATTCTCCGTGCCGGAGTACCGCAGCAACAAACGCCCGCGCCCGCCGAGCTCAACTTCGACCTGATCTATCTCTTTGCGAACTGCCGGAATGTTTTCGAGCTCAGGCTTGGATCGAACTCGGACATTGACCAGAACCTGCGGATATCGCTTCATCCGACCGGCTAGTTCAGTGAGTGTGCTGTTCGATTGATGCACGGCTCGCAAGAGCTCGATAGCAGTTATGATTCCGTCGCCCGCCAGCGAGATGCCCGGCAAAATAATATGCCCTGATTGCTCGCCTCCAAGCGCACCCTTGGCCGCAAGCAGTTCCTCCAGCACGTACCTGTCGCCTACCGGCGCGCGAGCCAGCCGAATACCCCGTTCTCGAAGCGCAAGCTCGAGCCCGATGTTGCTCATTACCGTGGCGACTACAAGGTCGCCACAAAGCCTGTTTTCGGACTTCAACCAGTCAGCCAGGATCAGCATTGTGGCGTCGCCGTCCACGATCTGTCCTTTGGAATCCACAAACAGAGCCCGATCAGCGTCGCCGTCAAACGCGACGCCGAGGTCAAGCTCTGTTTTCGAAACCAGCGACTGCAGCTTCTCGAGGTGAAGCGATCCACAATCCTGATTGATGTTCCGTCCGTCTGGCCTGTCGCCAATCACTTCGAGATACGCTCCAAGTCGTCGAAACAACTCCGGCGCTATCTCGTATGCTGCGCCGTTAGCGCAGTCCACTCCGATTCGCAGACCACTGAGCGAGAGTCCGGCCGACGCTTCGCCCGACAAAAAAGATAAGTAGGCCTCTCGAAATTCCTCGTGCCTGACTGCGGGCGGAACCACACCGGCATTAGCGGCCACGGCAGCATCGGTTCTGAAAGAGCTTCCGGGCGCGAGGTCGGCTTCAATAGCCCGCTCCATTTCGTCCGCGAGCTTGCGACCAGAAGGCGAAAAGACTTTTATGCCGTTGTCGCGATAAGGATTGTGCGAAGCTGAAATCACCACGCCTGCGTCGAAGCCTTTATCACGAGTTATGAAAGCAACCCCTGGAGTGGTGATGACTCCTGCCAGATGAACTTCCGCGCCCGCTCCTGTCGCGCCTATTGTCAGCGCCTTCTCGATTCGTTCTCCGGACTCGCGCGTGTCCCGGCCGACTACTATTCGCGGCGCTGCGCCTCGCTGCTGAAAGAGGTTCTTAACCAGCGATCGTCCAATAAGCTGGACGGTCGGCTCGTCCAGCGGGAATTGATCAGCGACTCCTCGTATTCCGTCGGTACCAAAAAGCACTCGCGCAAGCTCCGGCGCCATAGGTTCGATTTACCCTCCGATTTGGTTTGAACTGGCGAACGCAGACCGCGCGTTCACCTTATGACAATAGTCTGCGGTTGATAAGACCGGACAGTGACGTTGTCGGCGAAGGCGGATGATATCACTATAAGTGGAGTGTATTTTCTTCCGGCGCCTCCCTGATAATCCACTGACGCGCTCAGGTCGGACTCGGTCATCGCGTTGATAGCGGATGCAGCACCCATCAGAGTTACCCGCACGAAGGCAGGAACCGGCCGGGCGTTTCTAGGCGCGTTCTCCAGGGTCACCGGTACGCGATCGAATATCCTTTCGGCGCGAATCTCGGCAATGTTGACCTGCACCATCGCTTGATGCGGGCTGTCACCACTCAGATTCACGTTTGGAGAGCCGGTGTCTATCGCCACTCTTTCGCTGAAACTCTCGGTTCTCTCGTTCAGCCGAATCGTTTCGGTGGATACGTCTCTGATGTCGTGCAACTGGCTCTCGGCGCCGGCGATTTTAATCGAGAACGGCGTAACCTGAGAGCTCACCAGCTCAAAGCCGGGTGCCGGTTGACCCTCAAATCTCGGGATAACCGGCGCGTCCTTTTCAATGACTCGCTCGACTGTCACGCGGATGCTGCGCGGTTCGATTTCTCGCACTCTAACGCTAGCGGGCAGCCGGCTCGAATCTATCTTCAGCGGAATGACCCGAACGCCCGGCTCGACGTTTACCATATCCGCAACAACGGTTATCTGTGATGAGCGCAATGAGTCGAGGACATCGCGCGGGCCCTCGACAAACACACGGGCCGATAGCGTGTCGTACTTGGAGACCGCCAGGAGCGGCGATTGATTGAGGTTCAGAAACTCGATCGGAACATTGGTAATCGGGATCTGGCTGACGGGTCGCGACGCGATGGATAGCCACAACACCGCGGTGATCAGAAGCGCGAGTACTTTGAGTCCAGTGTTTTCGAGCACGTAGTCTCGAGCGTACTCTTTCGCCGCGGTCAGATAGTGTGAAACCCAGTCCATCTCAGCTCCACGCTACGTCACTTTATGAACGTCTCGGTCATCTGTTCTCTTGATCCATCCGCCGTCCGAAGTTTTCCCGCCTGCTTTCGCGGGCCCACAACTCCCGCGAGTCCGCCTACCGGTTCGAGCGCGGTGAGAATTCTTTCACGAAGCGCCGGTCCTGCGAGATACCGCACTATTTCGCCGCTCTCCACAAAAGAGATGATCCCGGTCTCTTCACTCACAACCACCGCGACCGCGTCAGTATCTTCGGTGATGCCGATTGCAGCGCGGTGCCGTGTACCCAGCTCCTTCGATAGTCTCGGGTTGAGTGTCAGAGGCAGAAAGCAGCTCGCGGCTTCGACTCGATAGTTGCGCACGATCGCGGCCCCGTCGTGTAGCGGAGTATGAGGATCGAAGATAGTGACGAGCAAATCATACGACAGATTTGCCGAGAGCCTGACGCCGGTGTCGATGTAGTTCTGGAGACCGACCGTTCGCTCGAGGACTATCAAGGCCCCGATCTTTCTGGACGACAGGGTCATGGCGGCGAGCACTATGTCTTCGTATGTTTCGCGGCCAATTCGTCGTCTTCCAAAGACGAGCGGCATTCTCATATTTGAGCCGACGCGCATAAGAGCCGATCTTATTTCGGGCGCAAAGATCACCAGGATTGCGAAGCCGAAGTACAAAAGGGTGGCTCTCATGACGAACTGGAGAGTATCCAGTCCGAGCAGGACTGAGAGTTGGTACAGCAGTCCGACTCCCAGAAGGCCTACGGCCATCTGGACGGCACGCGTACCCCTTACAAGCTTCAGCAGGCCGTAGATGATTGCCCAGACGATGATGAAATCGATCAGATCGGCCAGTCTGAGCTGCTCGAGAAACCTCAAAAGTTCAGCGGAACGGCTCATAACACATCAACAGCGAATCGGGAATCGAGCGCTGGGCGATCAAGTCTCGCGCCGAACATCCGGATTCCGTCGCAACTCCTGCGTGGCACTAATGAACTATTCAGAAACAACGCGCGGGTAAACACCAGTCTCGCACGAGGCCCGTCGCGGGGGTCTAAACCTTCTACCAAGCTGTCAAATCCGGCTGGGTCCGGGGCCGGACCGCACGTTAATGGTATCTATCCATCCATTCAGAATCAAGGACAAGTGCTGCTTGCTGAGTGCTGGTGGTAGAAAGTGCTGAGTGTCGAGCTTCAACCCCGAAGGGGTTGCGTCATCCAGCCCAGGGTTGCCGTCCGCGGCTACCCCTGGGTAAGGTGCATATGTTTCTTCAACCCCGAAGGGTTGCGTCATCCAGCCCAGGGTTGCCGTCCTCGGCTACCCTGGGTAAGGTGCATATGTTTCTTCAACCCGAAGGGGTTGCGTCATCCAGCCCAGGGTTGCCGTCCTCGGCTACCCTGGGTAAGGTGCATATGTTTCTTCAACCCGAAGGGGTTGCGTCATCCAGCCCACGGTTGCCGTCCGCGGCTACCCTGGGTAAGGTGCATATGTTTCTTCAACCCCGAAGGGGTTGCGTCATCCAGCCCAGGGTTGCCGTCCTCGGCTACCCTGGGTAAGGTGCATATGTTTCTTCAACCCCGAAGGGGTTGCGGAATGACCGCGCAACTCAGACTTCCGGACGCAACCCCTTCAGGGTTGCGGGAACTTGAACGATCCGACCCAGGGTAGCCGCGGACGGCAACCCTGGGCTGGACGACGCAACCCCTTCGGGGTTGAAGCATACTCAGCACTCAGCGCTTTCTTACCACCAGCACTCAGCACTCAGCGCTTTCTTACCACCCGCACTCAGCACTTTCTTACCACCAGCACTCAGCACTCGGCACTTTCTTACCGCCATCGCTCAGCATTTTCTTACCACACTGCCACACATTAATACGAAATCGTCTGCCGCTCCTACACCAATCAAGCCTCAAAACCCGCGGTTTTGCCGAAAAACCAATGCGTCGTTTGGTCACCCGCTGGCACATAGATTGCTCCGTTTTTTGATGCGTGGAGATCCTCTCCGCGTGTAGGAAAGAAAGTAAAACAATGGCAATAAAGTTGATAAAACGTAAAGATCAGAATGAGCGCAAGCGGGAAAAGCCGGAAAGACCCAAGGTCCCGGACCCGGAGAATGGCGCTAAACGGTGGGTAGAGGAGTTCAAGGCACGAAAGCAGGCCGAGCGCGCACGCGCTCTGGAGTTGTTGGCTCAGACACTTGCCTGAGTCTTTCTTTTCAATGCCATCGCCGCGTCTAGGATCTTTGCCGCGGCTTCCTTCTTGGACATCAAAGGCAGGCCTTCCTCCTCATCAGCCGTTATCAGAGTGACCTGATTCGTGTCGGCGTCAAATCCAGACGCGGCTGCGGATACATCATTGGCTACCATCAGATCGGCGTTCTTTCCGATCAGCTTCTGCCTCGCGTTCGCCAATATGTCGTCAGTCTCCGCCGCAAAACCGACAAGTATCCGGCCATTCTTCCTCTGACCCGCAGCCGCAAGAATGTCGCGCGTGGGCTCCAGTTCCAACAGCAGTTTGCCGCCCTTCTTCTTCATCTTGGAACTAGCGACTTGAATCGGGCTATAGTCGGCCACCGCCGCAGCCATGATCACAAGCGTCGCGTCGTCCAGCCGGCTCATCGTCGCTTCGTACATCTCAGCTGCCGACCTCACTCCTATGATCTTCGCTCCCGCGGGTGCCTCGAGTGACACCGGACCGCTGACAACGGTGACTTCCGCGCCGCGAGCTACCGCCGCCTCTGCCAGCGCATATCCCATCTTGCCCGATGAACGATTCGTCAGACCCCGCACCGGATCGATCGCCTCAAACGTAGGCCCAGCAGTGATCAACACGCGTTCGCCGAGCATATCGCCGGTGGATCCCGCGGCAACGTTCCGGGAGACGATTTCGAGCGCTCGTTCAACGATTTCGTCAGGCTCCGCGAGCCGCCCCGCACCGACTGTACGGCATGCCAGGTACCCTTCGGCTGGATCCACAAAGTGAACACCTCGATCCCTCAGTCGCGATACGTTCGCTTGAGTGGCCGGGTGTCCCCACATTTCAACGTTCATCGCCGGTGCGAGAGCAACTGGAGCTGTAGTCGAGATGTACAGAGTAGACAAGAAGTCGTCGGCCAGCCCGTTCGCGAACTTTGCGATCGCGTTCGCAGTTGCCGGAGCAACCAGCAGCAGGTCGGCCCACTGCGCGAGCTGAATGTGTTTTATCTCCGGGTCGTCAGTCTCATCGAACATGCCGGTTACCACCGGGTGGCCCGATATCGAGCGGAAGGTGAGAGGGCCGACAAACGCGGTTGCGTGTGCGGTCATCGCAACTTGCACGTCCACGCCTCGCTTTTGCAGCCCGCGCAACACCTCGACCGCCTTGTAAGCGGCTATGCAACCGGTGACACCCAGGACAACCTTCTTCATTCGTCTACTCTCTCGACGGCGCCAAATGAACTACCGAACGCGATCACTCGTTTGCGCCCTTTACGATTTGCTGGTACTGCACAAGCCCCTTTTCGACTTCTTCCAGCGCAACCCGCGTCGGCTTCTTCGCAATTGACTGCGTTCGCGGTCGCGCTCCTTTCTGAAGTTGTTTGCTTCGCCGCGCGGCTAGCAATACGAGGCGGTACTTGCTATCGATACTGTTTATCCACTCTGTGTCTTTGTCCCGTTCAGCCATTAGCTCACTTACCTCCGAATGTCTCGATTATACCTTCAATTCTGTTCCTGTTTCGTTGGGGGCGCTGGCGCTCAGCAAAGATTATACCTACAAGCTCTCGCGCGGCACGGTCCAGGTCGTCGTTTACAATCACGTAATCGAACCGGTCATAAAGTTGGACTTCAATCGCCGCATTCCTCAGTCGCCTGCCAAGGTCGGCAACTGAGTTCTGATTCCTAATCTCAAGCCTGTTACGCAGGACTTCTAGCGAAGGCGGCAGGATAAAAACCGTGGCAGCCTCGGGCAATTGCCGCCTCACTTGGTCCGCCCCCTGCACATCAATGTCGAGTATCATATCGTGGCCCGAAGTCAGCGTCTCTTCCACCGCTCCTCGATGCGTTCCATATAGGTTGCCGTGTACTTCGGCCCACTCCAGAAACTCGTTGCGCTCGCGCATTTTCACAAACTCGTCAATCCCGATGAAATGGTAGTCGGAGCCCTCAGATTCGCCTGGTCTCGCCTCACGCGTAGTGTACGAGACTGAAAACTTGAGGCCCGCGACCGTTTGCAGTGCGCGATGAACGAGAGATGACTTGCCCGCTCCCGACGGCGCCGACACCACAACTAAAGTACCGCGCTCGGTGCGCGCCCTCTCGGGCGGCAGGGATTCTGACTCGACTGTTTTCGACTCACTCGACATTTTGCGCTTGCTCTCTGAGCTTCTCGACTTCGGTCTTCACGATGATCGCTGCGTCACTGATCGTCAGGTCGCTTGACTTGGAAAGTATGGTGTTCGCTTCGCGGTTCATCTCCTGCAGGAGAAAGTCCAATCGCTTGCCTGCCTCGTCCCCGTCCAGCACTACCTCGCGAATCTGCCCGATGTGACTCTTGAGCCGAGCGATCTCTTCGCTGATGTCTGAGCGGTCGGCGAGCACAACCGCTTCCTGCGCCAGCCTGGTCTGATCGATCTGTCCGCCTGGCACCAGCTCCTCGAGTCGCTTCGCGAGCTTGTCTCGGTAGATAGCCGGCAGGCGTCCCGCTTCGGATTCGATTGCAGGGAGCTGCTGCTCGATTTTATCGAGTCTGGCGTTGATCTCGTTCGCAAGCTCCTGCCCCTCGATCTGCCTCATCGCGCTCAACGCATCAATCGAACGCTGAATCGCTGCGGTCACGCCACTGACAAGTGCCGGATCGAGCTCGTTGGATGTCTGCGAGACCTGCAGCGCGCCCGGAAGTTTTGCCAGAAGCTCGAGCGTTGGCTCATCCGATAGTCCAAATTCGGTCTTCAGGTCGGACAACGCTTTCAAATAACCGGTTACAAGGGGTCGGTTGATTTCGAATGTGGCGTTCCGCGTTTGTTCCACCTGCACGGTAATGTCTACGCGGCCACGCTTGAGCGCGGCCTGAATCTGTTTCTTCACCGAGATTTCGAGACTCGCCAACTCCTGTGGGAGCCGGACGTGCAGGTCCAGAAACCGGTTGTTGACCGATCGTACATCCACCCTCACGCCGAAGTTGTCGCCCTCCGCGCTTCCCTGCCCAAAGCCCGTCATGCTCTTGATCATTCAACTCCTCAGGGTTAGTTCTGAGTTCTGAGTCTGATGTTGAGCGCTTTGAGTGCGGCTAGACGGATTCTGATCCGCAATCAGAACTCAGTACTCAGTACTCAGGACTTTAGTAGTGTCAAGCTCATCCGCAAACTGAAGCTCATACAGATCGCGATAGATGCCACCGCGAGCCATCAATTCGTCATGGCGCCCAACGTCCGCTACACGTCCGCGGTCGAGCACCACTATGCGGTCCGCGCGATGGATCGTCGTCAGCCGATGCGCGATGACTATCGTAGTTCTTCCCTGCATCAGGTTTCCGAGCGCTCGCTGCACCAGTCTCTCCGACTGCGTATCCAACGCCGAGGTAGCTTCATCCAGAACCAGAATAGGCGCGTCTTTCAAGATCGCCCTCGCGATTGCAAGACGCTGTCTCTCGCCTCCCGACAGTTTGATCCCACGTTCTCCGATTATCGTGTCGTAACCGCCGCGTTCGATGATGAAGTCATGCGCGTAGGCCGCGCGCGATGCGGCTTCAATCCTTTCGCGGCTGAACGTCGCTCCGCCGTAGGCGATGTTGTTGACGATCGAATCGTTGAACAGTATTACTTCCTGAGTGACCAGCGCGACCTGCGCCCGCAGGCTTGCGAGTTGAGCCTTTCGAATCTCTATACCATCGATCAGGATCTCGCCGCGCGACGGATCGTAGAACCGCATCAGCAGGCTGGTCAGTGTGGATTTTCCCGCACCAGACAGCCCCACCAGTGCAACAACTTCGCCACGATGCACTTCAAGACTGATGTCTTTCAAAATCCAATCGCTCGAGTCGTTGTATTTGAAAGAGACGTTCTTGAAGGTTATTCGATCCTGCAGACCCTGTAACTCGACCGCATCCGGCACATCATCTTTCTCAGTATGCGTATCGAGCAGTGAATAAATCCGCGAAGTAGCCGCGAATGCCTGTTGAAAATAGTTTTGGATGCGCGAGAGTTTTCTCAGAGGATCGTACATCTGCAACATTGCAACTATGTAAGCCGCAAAGGTACCGATAGTCATCGCACCCGCGGCGATCACCTGGCGTGCATACAACAGGAAAGCCGCGGCTATCACCACACCGAACAGCTCCAGAATGGGCGACGACAGGTAGACCACGCGCGCCGCTCTGACCTGGGTATGTGCAAGGCTGCGCAGCGCGTAGAGAAATCTTCTCTTCTCGAAGTCCTCCATCCCGAAGGCCTTCACGATTCGATGACCCGAAATCGTTTCCTGAGAAATGTCCAGAACTTCCTCGGTGCCTTCCTGAGTCAGATGGGCAATGCGACGAAGCCTGCGGCCAAAACGGACGGTAAGCAGGTAGATGACTGGCCCTACTAACAGGACTCCGAGCGTCAACTGCCAGTTGAGTACAAAGACGAGGGCCAGCAATGCGAGAAACGTCAGGCTCTCGCGCAAAAAATCTGCGAGCAACGTCGACACCGCGACCTGAACTCTTTCAGCATCGCTGATGATGTGAGTCGTCAGGGTATTGGTTGGGTGCTCGGTAAAGAATTCGCTGGATTGCTTCAGGACGTGGTCATAGAGCTTCTGCCGCAGGTCTACGACTACGTTTACGCCGATGCGCCACATCAGCACGTTCGACAGATATTCAGACGTTCCGCGAACGATAGTAAAAAGAATCAACAGCGCGGCGATTATGGGAAGCGCGTTGAAGCCGCCGCCAAGATAATGGCTCACGTCGATTTTAGCGGCGAGCCCTCCCTGCGAAGAAGGCGAGTCGGAGAGGACATCTATTATAGATTTGAGGAGGGCGGTTCGACCGGCTTCAAACAACGCAACGAGTGACATGAGTAAGAAGGCAATCGTGAAGAGCCCTCCATAGGGTCTCACGTTTCGGAGAAGTATTCGGAAGTCCTTCATAGACTCAAAGGCTCGTAGAGGGGGGCACTGGTTAAACGATTGATTATACGCGCTCGACGGTTGTCGTCAAGGAAGGAGGGCTGGGGTTTCGGGTTTAGGCTTTCGAGTTTAGCGCTTCGGGTTGCGGGGTTTCAAGTTAGGGTTTCGGGTTGCGGGTTTCTAGTTTCGGGGTTTCGAGTTTGTCGACTGAGTGTTCGTGCACTCGTGCGGAGAGACCGGTACCTCAATCTCAAATCTCAGATTCTAGATCTCAGAACTCTGTTTTCTTAGATCTCAGAGCTCAGAACTCAGAACTCAGAACTACCTAACCTCTCCCCTCAACAAACTCAACGCGTCCGGACCCTCCGCCTCACCCGCCTCTTTGAGTGCCGCCTTCTCTGAAGCAACAGGTCTGTCCCCTTCACCGGGTGCAAGAAACAGATTGCTCTCGAGGTCGTACTGCCTCGTATAAAGGTCGTAATAGCGGCCCCCGAACGCGTACAGCTCATCGTGAGTTCCCCGCTCCAGAATCTGTCCCTGCTCCACCACCAAGATCTGATCCGCTCGCCTGATTGTAGATAGTCGATGCGCAATCACAAACGCCGTGCAGCTCTGCAGAAGATATGACAGCCCCTGCTGAATCATCATCTCCGATTCAGAATCCAGACTCGACGTCGCTTCGTCGAGAATCAAAATCTGCGGCCGAGCCAGAATCGCACGAGCGATCGACACGCGCTGGCGTTGCCCGCCGCTCAGCTTCACTCCACGCTCTCCAATCACCGTTTCATACTTGCTCTCAAATCTGTCGGCGAATTCGTCCACTCGCGCAATCCGACACGCCTCGAGGATCTGTTCATCGGTTGCCTCGGGAGCTGAGAAAGCGACGTTCTCGCGAATAGTCCCGTCAAACAGAAACGAGTCCTGAAGCACTACCCCGA
This sequence comes from Blastocatellia bacterium, assembly GCA_035315885.1. Lineage (GTDB taxonomy): Bacteria > Acidobacteriota > Blastocatellia > UBA7656 > UBA7656 > DATFXM01. The sequence continues at coordinate 60,597 of DATFXM010000185.1, read as the reverse complement.
GATGTCGACGAAACGAATCCAGCCGAACCGTCGAGAGATCCACTCCGTCAAGCAAGACTTTTCCTTCCTGTGGAATGTGAAACGCGGAGATCAGTCCGACTATCGTAGACTTGCCCGAACCCGAAGAGCCTACGAGCGCAGTCACCGTGCCGGGTCTTGAATGAAATGAAACATCGTGAAGGACTGTCTTGTCTGCTTCATACGCGAAGGTAACGTTTCTAAATTCTACTTCACCGTCAATCTTGCCAACACTGACGGTGCGGCGCGGATCTTCGTCTTCAGGTCGCTCATTCAGAACTTCGCGAGTGCGTTCGAGGCCGGCGATCGCCTCGGTCAGTTGCGTTCCGATCCCAACAACCTGAAACAGAGGTGCGACCAGGAACCCCAGGAATAGAGTGTAGGTGAAGAATTCGCCGAGCGTGAGACTGCCATTCAACACCTGCCGGCCACCAAAGAACATAACCAGAGCACCGACTAAGCCCATCATCGCAGTCGCGGAGAAACCCATGACCGACATCGCCGTCAGCGTTCGGAGCACATTGTCGAGCAGCCGCTGAACGCCCGACGAAAACACCTGATGCTCGCGCGCCTCTGCGTGATATCCCTTCACCACTCGCACCCCGGACAACGATTCGGTGAGACGCCCGGTCACTTCGGCGTTGATCTTGCCGCGCTCGCGAAATATCGGACGAATGGTTGAGAATGCTTTGCGGAGCGCGAGTGCGACTACGAGCAGCAGCGCGAATGCACCGCCGGTCATCAACGGGCTTATGCGTACGAGGACTACAAAGGCTATCGCCGCGGTGAGCAGACCTCCAACAAACTCGACGAGTCCGGTGCCGATGAGGTTACGAACACCTTCGACGTCGCTCATTATCCTCGACACCAGAGCACCCGACTTGTTTGCGTCGTAGTAGGAGACCGGGAGCCTGCCGATGTGTTCCTGAACTTTCCTTCGCAGCTCTGCGATGAGTCTCTGAGCAGCTTTTGACAGCGACTGCGTCAAGGCAAACGAGGTGATCCCTTGCACAAGGGTCGCCAGCAGCACTATGCCGACGAGTGGGAAAAGAAGTTGCGCGTGCCGCTTGCCGATGACGTCGTCGATCAGAAACTTTGTCGAGGCAGGCAGTACGAGGCCACAGACTCGATTGATCGCCATCAGCACGAAGCCGACAATGAGCAGTCCGCGCCGCGGGCGCAACAGTTCCCAGATCTCGGGGACTGAAGCAATCATCTCCCGGGCGCTTCGCTTACGCTTTGGTTCCTCTGCCATTGTTCTTACTATCAGCGCTCGAACCGTATCCTACCTACAGCGGCAGGGGGATGACAATGTTTGACTCAATGAATTGGGGCTGTCCCCGGTATTACCGATTACCCGAGGTGAATTCAACGCAACGAAAGAATGGGTTCGCAAAGAACGCAAAAGGACGGGATCTCTTGGCGCTGCTTGAGAACCATTGCGTGAAACCCTGATTTGGTTAATCGCGCGTCGCAGGGACATCGCCATTTCCGTGCGGCGCTGGATTCTTTCTGCGGGATTGAATATCTTTCTAACTCCACAAGGCGCGGGAACTCCGCTCTTCCCTCCCTGATAAACACCTAAAACCTTTGAGAGGCTCAGATGCTCTTTAAGACGCTAAGCGCCGCGGTCTATGGCATTGATGCGTACGTTATCGACGTTGAAGTAGACCTCACTCCAAAACCGGCCGATAGCTCAACCGCCTCGTTCACCATGGTAGGGCTGCCCGATCCCGCAGTTCGCGAAAGCCGGGAACGGATTCGCGCCGCCATCAACAACTGCGGCTTCTTCTTTCCTGTCCACCGAGTCACCGTTAACCTCGCGCCCGCCGACGTGAAGAAAGAAGGATCGAGTTTCGATCTGCCGATCGCGGTAGGAATCCTCGGAGCAAACGGCGATCTGAAACCGGATGCCATCAGCGATACGCTGATCGTAGGTGAGCTGTCTCTCGATGGCCGAGTCCGGCCAGTCAAGGGTGCGCTGCCGATTGCTGTCGCAGCGAGAAATGCGGGCATGCGCCGCTTGTTTGCCCCCGAAGAAAACGCAAGAGAAGCCGCAGTAGTCCTCGGTCTCGACGTATTCCCCGTCGGATCGCTCAGACAGGTTGCTGAGTTGATCAACAGCGATCAAGTCATGCCTGCCATGCGAATTGATACCGAGCAGTTGTTGGGCACCCTGAGTCAATATCACGAAGACTTCCGAGAAGTTCGCGGACAACAACAAGCAAAGCGCGCAATCGAAACCGCGGCCGCCGGCGGCCACAACATTGTTCTTATCGGCCCGCCCGGATCGGGCAAGACTATGCTGGCCAAGCGTATTCCTACGATCATGCCGCCGCTGGATTTTGAAGAAGCGATCGAGTGCACGAAGATTCATTCGGTGGTGGGATTGACCGACTCGCACGGCCTCGTGACTGCGCGGCCATTCCGGGCACCGCATCATACGATCTCCGATGCGGGCCTGGTCGGCGGCGGCGCCATCCCCAGGCCCGGCGAAGTCTCGCTCGCGCACAACGGTCTTCTGTTTCTTGACGAGCTTCCGGAATTCGACCGCAACGTGCTCGAAGTTCTGCGGCAACCCCTGGAAGACGGCCGGGTCACGATAAGCCGAGCTGCCATGTCGTTGACATTCCCTTCGCGCTTCATTTTGGCCGCCGCGATGAACCCGTGTCCGTGCGGCTTTTTCAACGACCCGACGCGCGAGTGCAAGTGCACTCTGATGCAAATTCAGCGGTACTTGTCGAAGATCTCGGGGCCGCTGATGGATCGAATCGACATTCACATCGACATTCCCGCGGTGAAGTTCAAAGAGTTGGCCAGCGACACTCCGACTGAGTGTTCGGAGGAGATCAGACGGCGCGTGGTGAAGGCGCGAGAGGTACAGCTGGAACGTTTTCGTGGCGAAAACATTTACTGTAACGCGCAGATGTCTCCGAGGTTGATCAGGAAGTACTGTCGAGTCGACGCGGAATCTAAAGCCAAGCTCGAGAATGCAATCACGCGCTTAGGTCTGAGCGCACGAGCCTATGACCGGATCCTGAAGGTAAGCCGCACGCTGGCCGATTTACAGGGGAAGGAGAGGATCGAATCCCTGCACGTAGCTGAAGCGATTCAGTATCGAACCCTCGACCGCAGCTATTGGGCATAGCGAGAGAGAGGGTCAGGCGTGCAATTCGTGCAATTCGCGCACGTACAATTTTGCGAAATCCACCACAATCCGTAATGGCGATGGGGCGCGCCTTTTTAGTTTATGCGAAAGCCTAGGCTCGAAATCGAAGGTGGGCTCTATCATATCGTAACGCGGGGTAATAACCGGCAGCTTATATTCCGCTCCGACGATGATCACCACAAGTTTCTGCTTGAGCTTGGAATTCAGAAGTCAAAACTGCCATTTTACCTTTATGCCTACTGCCTGATGACGAATCACATTCACCTGCTCGTTGAAAGACGGCGCGACTCGATTAGTCGAATAATGCGGCTTCTTACAAGCTATAGCCAATATCACAATCGGAAGTATCGGAAGACCGGACACCTGCTTCAGGGACGTTACAAATCAATCCTGTGTGAAAGCGATCAATACTTCGCCGAGCTTGTGCGCTACATTCACCTAAACCCAGTGAGAGCGAGGATGGTGAACAGCCCGGAAGATTTTCCTTACAGCAGTCATCGCGCTTATGTGGGGTTGGAAGTGCCTTGGCTGGTGGACGTCGAGTCAGTTCTTAGGCACTTTGGTGCAACAAAGAAGTTGGCGCGGGAGAGGTTCAATCTGTTCGTGCGAGCGGGAATTAAAGAGGGTCACAAGCAAGAATTCTACAATGCAGAACAGGGTCGGATTCTGGGTTCTGCGGAGTTCGTCGAAAAGACAATACGTCGAATAGGCGAGATTCCCAGGGAAGAGCCCAAGTTCCGCGTCGGCGAATCGTTTGAACCGGAACTGCTCCTAAGCACTTTCGAAGAAGTCACCGGGTCCGATCGGAGCGAGTTCTGCGTTCCCAGCAAGCAACGTGATGTTGTATTAGTAAAGGAGCTCCTGATAATGCTTGGGCGCAAACTTGGCGCGAGCAACGCGGCGTTGGCGCGGATGACGGGGCTGGATGCCTCGGTGGTGAGCAGACGTTACGAATCGGCGAAAGCAAAGATTGCGGATTCGGATTTGATAGAGACTAGGATGTTGCTCGAGCGACTGCGAGACAGGCTGTCACGGAAACCGTGAACGGCCGGTCACCCACGAATTGCAAATTGCACGCCTGACCCCCTGTTCGATTAGTCATTACACACCTCCGAATCGTTGGGACCGATTCGGCAAATGTGAGTCTCAACCAGGTGTCAACAAAGTCAAGCCTGCTTACTCGTTGGCCACCTCTCGCTTGCATCAGTACTTACTCGGCAGTATAGTTGGCGCGCTCCGCAGGAGAACGTGATGCAAGCTCTCGTTGTTCTCTCGAAAGCTGGTGAGGCTTCCTCCTTGCCCGAGGCAGCTGCGTAAAAACGGAACGTGCTTGACGAGGTCCGCCACACAATCTCGCTGAGGTAATCGAGTGGTTGGGATCCGTGGCTTTATCGAACGAGAATATCAGCCGGTCACCGTTCATAGATGACGTCAAAGCCTGTCAAAAGCATTTTGGAGATTGGGAAAACGCGGGTCAGAGTTCATCCGAATGATGGTTGGGACAGGCAGTTTGTCGACTAAAAGCGTTAGCCAGTTTTCTGGCGCCTTCATGTTGACGCCCTTCACCACCGACGACATAACCAATGGACACGAATACGCACGGACAACAATCAGTAGAAGCCCCGATCCGATGGGGCCTTGTCATTTTAGCTGGAATCGCTGCGCTCGGTGCGTTGCTTCGCATGTTTAGTGCCTCCAGCTATACTGTTTCTACTCGTCTCGACCAGACCACTCTCCTTTATCTCGGCGTTGCCGGGGCCTTGCTGCTCCTTCGACAGGTGAAGACATTTAGCCTGGGCCAATTCAAATTTGAGTTGATCGAGAAACTCCGAGAACGACAGGACAAACAAGAAGAACGCCTCGCCGACATCGCACTGATTCTCCCGCTACTTCTCCCGGATCGCGAAGTCAACCACATCAAAAAGCTATTTGCTCACACAACCGCTGGCTATCGAGGCAGCCATCCTCTGCGCGGAGAGCTGAGGCGACTCAGATCTATGGGCCTTCTCACCGTGAAGGCAGGCCGAACGGTTGCCGATATGAAGGACGGCATTGAATTCGACTTGTCCAGTTACGTTGATCTCACAGAGTTGGGTCGTCGCTGGGCGACTAGGATACAAGAAATCTACGGCACGGAATTGCCTACGCAGTCAGCAGTCACTGCCGATGAAGTTGCGTCACCATGAGCTGCAGCGCGTTTTGCGCCACCGTTTCCTTAGAGCGTTATGCGCGGCTCAACCTGGCAACTCAGTCTAACACGCACGCAGCAAAGAACCGCTGATAGGCCGGTTAGAATCGCAGTTCCCGACCCTTTGACAAGGGTCAGGCGTGCAATTTTGCGATTCCCTCTGTCATTCAGTCAGTCTCGCTTTCCGCCCTTTTGAGAGGTGTCAGGCGTGCAATTTGCAATTCTCTCTAGTCATTCAGTCAGTCTTGCTTTCCGCCCTTTGAGAGGGGTCAGGCGTGCAATTTGCAATTCTCTCTAGTCAATCAGTGGCGATGCGGGCTCGACGTTTTCAATCGACGGCCTGACTTCAGAAGCAAGAATTTGAGCACGAGCCGTGTCGACTACGCGATGACACTGTCGTTTTGCGCGACGTTTCCTTAGACGTTATGCGCGGCTCAACCTGGCAACTCAGTCTAGCATGCACGCAGCAAAGAACCGCTGATAGGCCGGTTAGAATCGCAGGTCTCAATTTGCACGAATTGCATGCCTGACCCGCATCCTTCTCATCCCGGCCCGCTGGAATGTAAAGCCGGGCCGCAATGTCCCTGACGTTTCCTTCGCGCTTCCTCCATGCCAATGCCCGTTATTTCTGATACACGGAGGTGGGCTGTGACTCGGACTAGATTGATTGCTCTTTCCACAATTCTTATAGTGCTTGCCATTACACTTGTCTCGTTTGCTTCATGGCAGTTATTTAGTGCTTCCAAAGGACACTCTCTAGTCTTGTCAGTACCTGGCTTCTTTAATTCTCCTGATTGGCGGTCTTGGACTCGTTATAGAATTCTGCCTTTCCATAGCTGTAGGCCTGCGTGAAATCAAGACCCATTGAACTCCAACGAACAACCTTAACTGGTTTTCTAAAGCCGTAAACCAAGTCTGTAAGGCTTTGGGATTGAGTACTGCCACTGGAAGGGGTTTCCATTGCTGTAGAGATCATTATAAGCCTGGTTGAAACTTTGGTGGCTCTATATCAATGAAGAGGAAGCACTATGAATCATCAGATACAGACGACCGCGATAAAGTACTGCTAGATACCTTCGGCATCGCGTATGATTCCAACCGGAACCGAGTCGTCGTTGTCTACCTGCGCTATTTGGCCGATCTTAACCCAGAGCACCAACAGATCTGGAATACGGCATTACAGTGCTTCGTTTCTTGATCTGGATTGCTCCTGTTTTTTGCGTTTGCGGAGATGGCCGCTAATGCATTTGCGCGCAAACGCCGCCCTGAGCGCGCTCGAAACCATTCGATTGTTGATCGCCTGCCGGGGATGAGGGGATGAGGGACCTATCGACGGTGAGTCCATCGAATCCGGGTACTCTTTAGCGGAGGGCCGCAGGTGGAACATCCAGAAGCGTCCGACTCAGGGCTCAGCACTCAGCACTTAGCACTCAGCACTTTCAGAATGTCCATCCAAACGATGTGGTGATTCCCAGGTCGTTCCGCTTGGCAGTAGCGGGAGGCCTGCTGTCGAAGTTCTCATATAAATTGAGATTCCAAAAAAGGTCCTTTATTAGTTCGATCCTGAAGTTCGAATTGAGACCCATTCGCACCCGCCCAGGGTCGGTCAGGCTGGGCCAGACCAGAAACCTCGTATCAATTTTCAGCGACCTGAATCGGTAGGTATCGAAGTCCAGCCCGACCAAAGACTCGGCATTTGTCGCGCGAGGCTGTCCGACTGAAGAATAGCGCTCCCGCGAAACTGCGAGTCCCGAGAAGGCATTGAATGAAGTGCGGCTTGTCTGAAAGAGGTTTCGACCAACCAGCCCGCCCACTGTTGTTCGAAGATCCAGGCTCTGCTGGTCGCTGGTTAGAAGATCGAAAAGTCCGCCCGCGTACCACTTCTGCTTAATCAGTTTCTTGTATCTCGTGTCGAATGCGGTGCGTTTTGTGGCGGAGTCCCCTTTATGGCCGCTCAAGTTTGTGCTCACATCTCCCGTCACCACATAACCTTCTCGGTTGTAAGTCGCCGATGCGGATAGTTGTGTCTGGTACTGGCTGTTGCCGCTGGTGTAGCTGAAGCCAAAGTCAATCGATCCGTTTAGCTGTGTCCAGAAATTCTGGTTGGCGGGCCGTATTCTGAGCACTTCAGATTGCTTGACCGCGAACGACTGGGTTCCTTCCTCGATCCGAAACGCGTCACCTGCCGAGGCTGCGTCGAGTCGGATCCGGGCAGTGAATACCCTTCCGTTTGTAAGAAGAACAATATATGAATCCTTGCTTTCGAGGCGCGAGACTCTCCCCCAATCGAGGTCCACGGCGTCAAGCATGTAGGCGGATTTAAACTTCAATTGACCATGGTCGAGGTTTTTTATTTCCCCGGTCATCCGGTCACCGTTGTTCAGAATGCAGACATCGTCCACGCTCTTGGCAGCCGCCGACGACGAAAGGCCGATCAGGACAAACGCCGACAACGCCAATAGCCTCGCCTTCCCTGAATGCGCTTTCATCTCGTACCTCCAGGATTTCCACTGAGCCTCGGTGCGGAACTTGAAAGTAAGCTGCGTGCTGGAGATTTTGCAAGGTAAGGAGGCGAAGGGGCGAATGGGCGACGCGGAGAGGAGGGACGCGGAGACGCGGGGAGCAGAGAATGGGCTAATCGGCGAAAGTGCCAAGTGGCGAACCGGAGCGGAGAGACGCGGGACGCTGGGCGGAGGGACGTGGGGGAAGTGTATTTATCCGTCTCACCCCGCCGCCCCTTCGCCCATTCGCCCTTCGCTCCTCCCCGTGTCCCTCACACCGGCTTACTGCTGGTCGCCGGTGTTTTTATTCTTATTCTTTTTCTCATTCTTGCTCGGAGGAGCTTGTTGCGGCTGTTGTTGCTGCTGTCGTTCCGCTTTGCGCTGAGCCTTCTCCTGCTGCCGCTTTTGTTGTGCCTGAGCCTCAGCTTGCTGCTGAGCCTGCTGACGTTCGGCCTGCTTTTGAGCTCTTCGCTGCTCCTGCTGCTGTTGCTGTTGTGCAGCCTGCTGCTGCTGCTGCGCCTGTTGTCGCGCAGCTTCTCGCTGAGCCTTGCGCTGCGACTCCTGCTGAGCGCGCTGCTGCTCGGCAGCTTGAGCCTGTTTGCGTGCAGCCTCCTGCTGAGCCTGCTGCTGCGCCGCAGCCTGTTGAGCTTGCTGCTGCCGCTCAGCCTTCTTCTGAGCCCTTTGCTGCTCAGCCTGTTGAGCCTGTTGTTGTTGTGCAGCTTGCTGGGCCTGCTTTCGCGCGGCCTCCTTCTGAGCTCGCTGCTGCTCGGCCTGTTGAGCTGCCGCCTGCTGAGCTTGCTGCCGCTCAGCCTTCTTCTGAGCCCTCCTCTGCTCAGCCTGCTGAGCCTGCTGTTGTTGTGCAGCCTGCTGGGCCTGCTTTCGCGCGGCCTCTTTCTGAGCTCGCTGCTGCTCGGCCTGTTGCGCAGCGGCCTGCTGAGCTTGCTGCCTCTCAGCCTTCTTTTGAGCCCTTTGCTGCTCAGCCTGCTGAGCCTGCTGTTGAGCTGCCGCCTGCTGAGCTTGCTGCCGTTCGGCCTTCTTTTGAGTCCTTTGCTGCTCAGCCTGTTGAGCCTGCTGAGCCTGCTGTTGAGCTGCCGCCTGCTGAGCTTGCTGCCGCTCAGCCTTCTTCTGTGCCCGCTGCTGCTCGGCCTGTTGAGCCTGCTGAGCCTGTTGCTGCGTTGCAGCCTGTTGGGCCTGCTGACGTGCAGCCTTCTTCTCAGCCTTCCGCTGTTCGGCTTCCTGAGCCTGTTGCGCGACCTGTTGCTGAGCAGCCGCCTTCCTATCCAGCTTGTCCTGGACCTGTTGCTGCTGCTCGAGCTGTCTCATTTCGCGTTTTGCTACCTTGTTGCCTTGTGCAGCTTGCGGCGCCAGCGCCGCTATGCGCGCTTTGCGCTCTTCGGAAGCTGCTGCTGCCTGACTGTTCTGGTTTGCGGGCTGACCATTTTGGCCAACCGTCGGCTGCGGCCGCGTGACTGGCGCCATAGGCAAACCGTTAGGACGGCTCACTGCGACGGTCTGTCCGCTATTGTTGACCTGCAGTTTCCGTTTCGCTTCGCCGGCGGGGATGGTTTGAACCTTCATCGCCGACGCGACGTTGGCCGTCACCGGCGGAACGACCGGAGCCTGACTCGCTAGAACCGGCCGGGCAAACCGTTGCTGTACGTCCGCAGGCACCGCGATTGGCGCCCTAGTGGCTTCGATTCGCGGCGCTACCTGCCTGATCGTGGGCACAAGGAACGGATCAACCACCGGCCTAGTCCGTGTCAGCACCGCAGCATCAACCGCGATCGCAGTACGCGGAGTTATGACTCTTGAGAACTGAGATACCGGTACCACGGTGACCGCGCCCGGCACCTCGTAGTTCACTACCTTGGTGATGTTGACGTACTTATTCACATAAGTCGTCGATTCGAAGTAGCGAGCTTGATAGTTCGCGTCGTAGTACCGCGGCACGTAGGGATCGCCCGGACCTAGCGGCACCCATCCCACTCGCTCTTCTTGCGGCAATTGTACGAACGCTACAAGAGCCGGCGAATAAACAGGTCGCCTGACGACGTCGCCGGGAACCCAGTACCAGTTATCACTTGCATAAGCCCAGCGCCCGTAGTGATACGGCGCCCAACCCCAATGCTCATTGGACACCCACGTAAGACCCAGAGGATAGTCGTTGGCCCAATATCCATCACGATATGGAGCCCAGCCCGACGACACTCGAGGACGCCAGCAGTGACCGTAGCCCGGAACATCGTCCCAGGAGCCGTACTCATCGAGATCGTCCAGCCCCGCCAGTTCTTCGTCGTTCGGCACGTACGCGTGACTCGCTGACCGCGCATAAGGATCGTAGTAGTAGTCGTCGTCAAGATACACGTCGTAGTTCGTGTAACGGCCATCGTAGCTATTCGGATAACGGTAAGAGTAATAGTCGTTGACTATTGTTCCTGCCAGATCGTGAGACAGCGCTGCGGTGACCGCTTCCGCGGCGGACGCAGCGGCGAGTGTGAGAATCTGTCCCTTGCTGAGGCGCCCGGAACCTGATAAACCGGCAACCTGAGCCTCGCCGCGAAGGCACGAGACTACAGTGCTGCCCCCATCATCTATTCCGACCTGATAGAGACCAGGCTCCAACAGGTCAACGGCGCCGTTTGGTGTTGCGACCTCGAACAGGTCGTCCGAGTCGAGCGCTCCGACATCGAATACGCACGAGCCGTCACGCAAGGCGAGCTGAGTGCGGTGTTCGTTCAGAGACAAGACGTCCAGAGACGTGCGAGGATTCAGCCGGACATACTTTCGTCCGCTGAACGCGATCGCCGCTTTTGAGCCGTCTTTCGCGTAGATTCGATCGCCAATTGAAACCGGCGCGTTCACCGTAGCAGTGGTCCAGTCTGGATTCGATTGGTCCTGCCCGGCGACCTGACGTGCAATGCCTACGTCGCCATCCAATTTATCCATACGGGCTGCCAGGGGCACCAAATCGTTAGCTTGGGCGGTCGCCCCGTCACTGGCGCTCCCGTGACGAAGCATAAGAAACGCAGCCGAGCCAACGCCAAGTATTCCGACCACCAGCACAATTAGTGTTACACCCGGTGGAATTCTGCCAATTCTGTTCATGAAACTGCTTGCCATAACGACCTCACGTTCGTTGTTGTTATTCACCTCTCATAAGAACAGCCGATATACGCTTCTGGAAAACGCAAAAGTCGTTCCGACAATTCAGACCTTTCACCTAGTAGATTAGGGCTGTGCCTGACGCGGTCAGAAATGGGTCATTAATGGATCGCGTAGGGATCGCGGATGATTCGTATGACTTCGCGTGAGAGTGACACGCTGTTAGAACACTGGCTGTATTGCTGGAGTGCACAGCATTTGGTCGTCAACCGCTAAGGGGTTGGCGCACATAGCCCAACGGTTGCCGTCCGCGGCTCGCCTGGCTGGAGGCCCGAAATGATACAACCCCGAAGGGGGTCGCGAAGGCGTGCTTCTGAGATCGCGTTCTGCAACCCCTTCGGGGTTTTGACTCAGCACTTTTCTCTGGAGTTAATCAGAAGAACCGAAAACCCGAAACTCCAAACACCAAACTCTCCTCTATTTCCCTTTGTAAAGAGCGGGCAGTTGTTTCCGTAGATTCGCCACCTTTGGCAAGTCGTTTATCCTGATGTACGGCTCGTCAGGATGGTGCATAGCGTAGTCCTGGTGATAGGCCTCAGCTTCAAAAAACGCCTTGTAAGCCGTCACCTCGGTCACGATCTTTTGAGGAAAAACCTTCGCATTATTCAACTGCTCGATGTATGCAGTAGCTATCTTCTTTTGCTCGTCATTACCGTAGAAGATCGCCGAGCGATACTGTGTTCCAACATCCGGACCCTGACGATTTCTCTGCGTCGGATCGTGCGCGACCGCGAAGAACACCTTGAGGAGCTGCCCATACGATACCTGCGACGGATCGTATTTGATCCGCACCGATTCGGCGTGCCCCGTTGATCCACTCGAGACCGTCTCGTACTGAGCACTGTCAGCCGAACCGCCGCAATATCCCGCTTTGACATCAACGACACCCTTCACGTGCTCGAACACCGCCTGTATACCCCAGAAGCAGCCTCCAGCCAACACCGCCGTTTGCTCTCCTTTGGTCGGCGAAAGCGGCGAGTCCATCGCCGGGTCCGGCACATCGGCAACTGCACTGGCAACATTACACCCACCAACTATCAAACCCGCACACAGCGCCGCACACAACGCCAGAATCCTGAACTGTCCGAGAGCCATCGTTTTCTCCTTTACGCCTCTACTACGCCCTTCGTCATTAACTCAGATCTGCTCGATCGGGTCGTCCCCGCATCGCGCATAAGACTATATGCCGGCGCTTGTAGAGTATATTCCAGCGGTTTTGCAGATTACAAACATCGCCGCCTGAGGGTCACCGCGCTGATTGCAAGGTTCGCTCATAAGCAACCTCCATGAACGGCGGCCGATAATTGTCACGACCCGAGTAGTCGTGTCCCGTCCTCTCTGTTCACCGCGACGTCAAAGTGTCAGTGCGACTCGGATACGTTCGCAACGGGCGCCATTCGTGTACGCGTTCTGAGGCCTGGTGGCGGGTAAGCGTTCGGGTTTGAGGCCAAGGGGCAATGACATCGCAACAACGTCAGACAGAAACAAAATAGTTGGAATCGAACCTTCGCACAACGCACTAAGCTCATGCATGGCAACACCTCTAATTTACGTCTATTAGTCCTGGAGGGGTTCTGTGGCTGATTCAATTCATTACGCCTAACCCTCCGTACCATTCAGGGCTTTATCGGGACAATCCATTAAGAGAGAGGATGAGTTTCCAATGCGTCAAGGAACCATCTGGGACGGGGTCTTCGTCTCCTGAAACAGCCATAACTCAACGGAAGCCGAGCGCTAGAACTAAGGAGCCACTGATCATACCCATCAGCGCATATCGCTGTTGCTGACAAATGCAATGCGCCTGCTGTCCGGCGACCACGAAGGCACATTGATGGTTCCCTGCCCGCCATATACATAAGCTATCGTCTTCGCAATGCCTCCAGCAGCAGGCATCAAGCGCAAGTAAACCTGTTTATAGAACGGATGATCATCCGCTCGAACATCGCTCAAAAACGAAAGGAACACTATCCACTTCCCATCGGGCGAAATGTGTGGGAACCAGTTGTTGAACTCGTCACTGGTAACCTGCTCCTGCGAGCTGCCGTCCGGTTTCATTCGCCAAATCTGCATGTTCCCGCTTCGAGTCGAATTGAAGTAGATATATCTACCGTCGGGGGTGAATTCGGGTCCGTCGTCCAGACCACGAGCGCTGGTCAACCTGACCTCATCTCCTCCGTCTACCTTGATCTTGTAGATATCGAACTCCCCGTTTCGTTCGCCGGTGTAAACCAGAAATCGGCCGTCGGGAGACCATCCGTGAAGATAAGACGGACCACTCGCGGTTATTCTCTTCGGTCTACCTCCTTGAACAGGCACAACGTAAACAATCGATTTGTTCTGATCGTCCTTGCTGTGATGGCTGATCGCGATCAGGCGGCCGTCGAATGAGAGCACGTGGTCGTTGTTGTTGTTTGTCGCAAAATCGGTATCGATCAGGTTCGGAGACTTTGTAGCAAGATCAAACCGGTAAAGCTTCCCCTTCGTGTTATAGATCAGCGCCTCGCCATCGCGAGTCCAATTCGGCGCCTGGAGCGAGTCTGGCGACTGATAAATTATCCGCCGCCTTCCGCTTTCCACGTCCATTACTTCCAGATTGCTCCCGATGTAGTCTCGATACGGAACAAAGTCATCTTTCGCGGGGACGATGATCTGAACGTTGCTGAAGACCGCTTTTTCCACCACATCCTTGTTATGCGAGCACACGTAGATCCCAACGTAGACCTCGTCTCCGAGTGACACATCCGAAATCTGCACGCTCTGAAAGGGGTCGCCAAAGCGAGCCACCATCATCTTGTACTGGCTGCCCTTTCGCTGGAGCTGTATCACATCGGGAGCAGTCACAGGTGACCGGACTTCCTCGGTCGGCTGTCCGGTTGCCCGGCGAAATTGTAAAGAGGTCAAACCGCTTCCGTGAACGGCTGAATTTACGTGAGCCGATCCTGGGTCTAGACTCGATCGAACAATCCAACCCATCTTGCGATGTTCTTCAACCCCTTTACTCGCGAACCGAGCCCGAGCGGTGAGAATGAAATCTCCCTTCATCCGCCTCCATACAAATCGAAACTCATCCCGGTCAGCCCACATGTTCGTGCCCGACCCGGTCACTACATATTCCTGCCCGTTCGCATCGTAGCTGGCGCCACCGGCATTGACTGGATTACCCACATCGGTTTGAGACTCAAAGACACCGATCTCTAGGCTGGCGGTCCCGGCGTTCGACGCCGGCGGCAAAGGCTTCGAGAAGGAAATGGCTACCAGCACTGCGACAAACGCGAGCCCGCCCTGGTGAGAGCCGCGACCGAACATCGATTTCAGCATTATTGATCTCCCTCTGGATTGAGATCCTCGGTAAACTCTATCCAACAGTTCACAAGTTACTTTAACTAAGCTCGCGGCCCTATCTCGTCATTCTCCCGTGAAGCGGGATTCTACAAATACCTGCTTGTCTTGTTCTGTTCAAGCCGAGCTCTTCGGTTCAGGGTCAGGCTTCAGGCTTCGGGTTTAGGGTTTCGGGTTCGTTCGACAGTGGCTTGCACGTAGCCGAACGGCTCAACATGCCGCGGCCAGACGAACCCGAAACCCTAAACCGATCATTCGTTCTTCGGAAATCGTCGGTCAATCGAAATTTCCAGAAGCAGTAGGCCACGCCGTGAGTCTGTCCAAACATCCAATGCCTGAATCCGCCAGTGCCCTTTACCAGCGATGCGGCGAGGCACACGGCCCGTTGCGGTTTTTTGGTTGCGCGAATTCAGCACCAGGAATAAACTCAGTCAACCGGAGTTACTCCATGAAGCCCAGGGTGATTCGGCCGGTCGTTTCAGGCGCTGTCCTGGCCATTCTTGCGCTCACGCTTTTACCGGTACGATCCGCGTTTACAGCTTCCTTAAGCGCAAGCCCCCAGAACCAGCGATCACGTAACAACTCTGCCTCCACATCAACCAAAACCGACACGTACCGCGACGCTGCTGCGAGCGACGACGTCTCTGACGGATCGCAAAGTGACAAGAAGCCTATCGATCGCGTTCCGGTTGGCTTCGCAGCGTCAGCTTCTGTGAAACCGGTCTCGGCGATTGCCGAAAAGTCATTGGTTGATGAGGGCGCTCAATCTTCATCGTCCGGGGGTCAGGATACTCCTCCTCCGCGTCGCAAGGCGCCGCCATTCGATCGGCCTCCGCTCGTGCAAAACAGTGGGCGCGATTCAAACTCTGGATCGTCCGGCACGAAGTCGCGCTCGTCTTCGAGCGGCGACAGCGGCAACACGTCGCAAAGGTCCGGGGACTCGAGGTACGATCCGGACCAGAACTACCCAGATGATACGACCGACCGGACGGGCCGCCAGAGACCTGAGCTGCGCCGGCCGACAGATGCTCGCAACGACGACCCAACGAGTTCTCGACCGGTGCTTCGACGGCCGGGTGATTCTGAGCAGGCAGACGCCCAGAACTCGAGAGGCAGAAGACCGTCGACCGGGCCGGGGGATCAGCAATCGGGCCAGAACCAGTCGTCAACCGACGGCGACATAATTCGCCTCGAATCGACGCTGGTGAATATCCCTTTGCTCGTTAGCGATCGGGCGGGGCGGTACATCCCACAGTTGACCAAGAGGGATTTTTTGTTATGGGAAGACGGAACGCCCCAGGAGATCGCTTCATTCGGCAGCGAGGAAGTACCGTTTAAGGTCGCCTTGCTTCTGGATGTCAGCCCGAGCGTTGCCGGGAGTATCGACGACATCCAGGAGGCGGCCCTGGCTTTCGTGCATGAGCTCAGGACTCAGGACGAGGTAATGGTGGTGGCGTTTGATCGCCGGAGTCAATTCCTCACCGATTTCACCAGCGACCGAAGAGTGCTGGAGTCGGCAATTCGCTCGATCAGGACTGGTTCAGGGACCAGCGTTTACGAGGCAGTAGTTGAAACCGTCCAGCGAAGGTTCAAGGGTCTCGAGGGTCGCAAAGCGCTGATCCTGTTTTCAGACGGCGAAGACACGACGAGCAGGCACATCAGCTATGATGATGCCATTAATACAGTCACCGAATCCGATGTACTCGTATACGGTCTGCGTTATCCCGGACTTGAAATGGTTCAGAACCGGGGTCCGTGGCCTCAAACCAGAATTCCGACGCAGCTCCCTCCGATCTTTTGGCCATTCCCTTTTCCGACGCCGAGGAAGAGGGGTCCGAACCACTTCAACGCATTGCCCAACAGCGGGTCACCCAGCGGCGCGACGGGTAACGGACAATGGTCGCGTAGAATGGGTCGCGACTTCATGGCGGACATCGCCACAGCGGGCGGCGGGCCGGTATATGATGCGCAAACGGTTGGTGACATGCGCGGTCTTGCATCGCGCATTGCTGAAGAGCTACGGCATGTTTACGTGCTGAGCTATTATCCGACGAACGCGCTTTCAAATGGGGGCTACAGATCGATACGTATTCAGGTCAAAAACCGAAGTGACATTGCGATCCGTCACCGTCGCGGCTACAGCGCAACACAAGCGCACAGCGGAAAGTAACTGCCAAAGATTCCGCTTCCGGGTTTAGTCTTTCGAGTCCTCAAGATTGATTGATCACAACACCGGCACAGCCATCCTCTAGAAGCGCTTCTGCTCCTATCGAGACGAGTGTCTTGAGCCCGAGCGCTTGATGCCACTCAACCTAAACCTAACCCAATCGGGTGAGCCATCCTCAGTTTGACTCGATTTTCTTCGTTGTACGAGAATCGTGTCATTGACCATTTAAGAGAAATAACTTCGGCCGCGGTGCTGAAGTGGTCCTGAGGTTTCTCCAACCGTTCGAGCGGAGGTAGTCATGAACGCTTTAGTCCCCACGGTACGGCGACAAGTAGCCTGTGCAACGACAATCCTTGCTCTGCTTTCGTCGTCGTTGATCAACGCATCAGCAGCTTCGGCTCAATCCAGCTCCATGCGCGTCGAGAGCTTTACACTAAAGCCAGGCGGCCAGGTCAAGATTGAAAACTCGCTCGGCTCAACCCGCATAGAGTCATGGAACTCGAACTCGGTGCGAATCGTCGCCCAGAAGAAAACCTCGGACAATATTCCGCTCGAGCCGTCAGAGCTCGTAATGATGGGCGCGGGAAATACTGTGTTCATCGAATGCAGAGCCGGGCTCCAGCCCGGCAGGATAGACCTCACGCTTTATGTACCTCACCAATCCGAAATCGCATTGACAGGAGGCGAGTTTCCCGTTGAAGTCTCCGGCTCGCTTCTTGGCGCAACCATAGTCACCACCGCCGGGTCGATCTCTTATCGACTTCCCGCTTCCGACGATGCGCTGGTGGATGCTCGAAGCATGCGCGGAACCATACGCTCCAACCTGTCTCTTTCAGATGTAGAACGCCAGGGCAATCAGAGTCTGAGAGGCCAGCTCGGCTCCGGCACCTCGCAAATAATCCTCAACAGCGACAGCGGCAACATTGCGCTGACGCCCGGTCCGGCTTCGGCCAGGATCGCAAAAGCAGTCGCGCCTCAGCCCACGACTTCTGATTCAGGAAACGCTCAAACTGTCGGGGGTCAGTCTACTGCAACATCTCAGCCTCAGGAGACCTCAGACGCTTCTCCGACAATGTCGCAACGCGGCACGCGCAACTACCCAGCCAACAATCAAACCAGTGGGGGTGGGTCGATTGATTTTGCAGGAAGCGATCGAGGAACCGATGGCAATCTGAAAGGGCACATCGGACCCCTCGAGCGTGATCGGCAGCAACGGTCCACCGGAGGCGGCGGGTCCGGGCTCAAGGTGCGAATTCTTCCTTCGGGTTCGCCGATAAATGCTTCTCCGGATCCGAACGCCGGCACAGTCGATCAAGACGATGTCGACCAGGACCAACAATCCGGGACGTCATCGCGATCATCTGGAACCAGATCTCAACGGCCCTCTAATCAGACCACCTCGGGCGGAGGAGTCGGCGTGTTTGCCGGCAGTGATATCGGCGATGACAGCGGCTCCAAGAACCGTAGCGGACCCTTTGAACGCGAGCGCAATAGCCGCAAAACAACCGGTGGGACCTCGGGCCTGCGAGTTCGAATCATTCCGTCGGGACAGCCGCTCAGCTCAAACGACGCCGACAACACCGTATTTCCGCAACAGGACACCGACAACCAGTCTCAAGGTACCGCGCCTGCTCAACGGCGTGGCAGCACTTCGATCAACCAGCGAAAAGCGTCTGATCCCGCTTTCGACCGGCCGGCAGATAACGGGGATCGCAGCACCGATTCAAGAACCAACGACGACAATAACGAAATCGCCGCAAGCTCAGCACCCCGCCGCGGTGCGCCACCGGTCCTTCATCGTTCCGCAATCGACGAAGCCGACCACGCGCCGGCCGAGACTTCTGCGAGTCATTCGACATCCGGCGGCGATGAGGCAATTACTCTAAAGGCAGCCCTCGTAAACCTGAATGTCTCGGTCACAAACAGAAACGGCCTCGCACTCGGAAATCTGAAGAAGGAAGATTTCCAGATTCAGGAAAACGACGCATCGCAGAGGATTGAGTTCTTTGCGCCGTCCACTGCCCCGTTCAATCTTGTACTGCTGATCGATCTTTCAGGCTCCATCCAGGATAAACTCGAAGTAATCAAGTCAGCCGCGTTGAAGTTCGTGGACGTACTGGGACCTCAGGATAAGGTGGCCGTGGTTTCATTCACTGATTCAATCCGAGTCGTATCTCAGTTGACGTCAGACCGCGAAGAGCTCAAGCGACGGATTCGATCGATCGAGCGTCCGAGAGGCGGGACGGCGTTCTACGAAGCTGTGTGGTTTGCACTGGTGGACACGCTTCGCGGGACTCAGGGACAACGCAATGCAATTGTAGTGCTGAGTGACGGCGTGGATAGCTCGATGGATCGCTACAACCCGCTCGATAGTCGAGTCTCGTTTCCGCAGCTGGTGCACAAGCTGGAAGAAGCGGACGTGATCGCGTTTCCCATTTATCTGGACACCGAGTATGAAGAGGTGTTCGAGAGAGGCAACAGCAGCTCGGAGGCTTATGCGATCGCCCGCGATCAGCTTGAGCGCATTGCCGAGGTGAGCGGCGGACAGATGTTCCGCGCGGAGAAGGCTAGCGATCTGGCCGGAGTATACAAACAGATAGCGGCCGCGATACGCACTGTTTACAGCATCGGCTATCAGCCTACGAATCCAGAGAAGGACGGGACCTTCCGTCGAATTCGGGTCAGGGTTAATCGACCGGATGCCGCAGTTCGTACCCGCAAGGGATATTACGCCAAATAAGTTCTGTCACTGACGAGTAAGCCGCGGAAACTCGACGAAGAGTCCACTGAATACTCTGACGAAGAAATAACTACCCCCGCTGTCCCCGCGATGCGAGACTAGGTACGTCGGGCTTCACGCAAAAGAGCGCAAAGGTTCAAAAAGGCCGCAAAGCTCCGGAATCTTTGCGGTCTTTGCGTGAAAAACCCAGCTCGGTTGCGAGCTAATGACGGGCAGAGCGTCAACTCGATCAGTCAAAATCACAACTAAGATAACGCCAACAGACACGACGCATCGCCAGCCGGTGCCGTCTCAGCTATGATGTCTAAAATCCTTACAGAGAGGACTCAATGAAGGTTCACAGCATTGATCACGTCCAGCTCGCGATACCACCAGGTCAAGAGGACCGCGCGCGAGACTTCTACGTCGACATCCTCGGCTTCACGGAGGCACCTCGACCCGAACCGCTCTCTGAACGAAAGGGCGCTTGGTTTACTTCAGGCAACGCCAACATTCACGTCGGAGTCGAAAACGACTTTCGGCCCGCCTTGAAGGCTCATCCTGCGCTGGTCGTTGACGGTCTTGACGAAGTGATCAAGCGCTGCGAGATCGCCGGACTTCCCGTAACGCCCGCTGAGGAACTCACCGGCTGGAGGCGTGTTCACATTAGCGATCCTTTTGGTAATCGAATAGAGCTGATGGAAAAAACTTAGTGAATCCATAAGCCGTGACTCAGACTGGGAAAGAAATCAAGGCGACTCATCACTCGAGAGCGCGCGTCATAACCAGGTCGGTTTGCACGTCGGCTCCTAACTTGAACGATTTCTTTCCTACGACTTCGAATCCCCACTTCTTATAGAACGCAATCGCGCGGGGATTCATTTCCCACACGCCGAGCCAGATCACATCGTAACCGGCCCGAATAGCGGCAGACACCACCTCTTTCATCAAGCTGTGACTTACACCTCGGCCATGCCACCTTGCCTCGACATAGAACCTCACCAGTTCGACAGGCCGTTCTCCCGCGACGTCATCAGGCGCTACGGTTTCATCCAGCTTTGCGTAGCCGGCCGCTTCTCCGTCGATTGACGCGATCAGAAATGTCGCCGCCGAATTGCGAAGCTCCGCCGCCTGAATCTCGGTACTGAACGCCGAAGCCAGGTATTCACGCATATCTTCCGGCGTGTTCACTGCCGCAAACGTTTGCGTGAACGTCTCGGCACCGATTCGCGCCAGCAGCTCCGCGTCGTCAGCTTCGGCCCTTCGAATTGACACTTGATACATTTTGCTTCACCTCGAAAATACCTTCGCCTTCTTCCGCGTCACAATCCGTGAAGTGCGCAACGTCGTGCTGCTATTCGCCACGCGCGCCGGATGGCAACTTCTCGTTGAGAAATCCAGTCAGCAGCCCGAACAAGTGACGGCTAGTCCCCTCGCCTTCATAGATCCCATGAGAACGATTGGGATACGCCATCATCCTGAACTGCTTCCCAGCCGCTACCAGTGCGTTTATCAGAGCCTCGGTTCCTTGATAGTGCACGTTGTCGTCTCCGGTGCCGTGCACAACCAAAAGCTCTCCCTTCAACTGCGATGCAAAGGTGATCGGCGAACTCTGCTTATATTCGTCGGCGCGATCCTGAGGCAGACCGCAGTACCGCTCCTGGTATATCGTGTCGTAGTACCTGATGTCGGCGACCGGCGCCACCGCCATTCCCATCGCGTACACGTCGGGATAACGAAACATTCCATTCAACGTAGATGATCCGCCTCCGCTCCATCCCCAGATTCCAATCCGCCCAGAATCCACAAACGGCCATTTGGCGATGGCCCTTGCGGCGTTCGCCTGATCTTGAGAGTTCAAGATGCCGATTTTTCGGTAGATTGACTTCCGCCACGCACGCCCGCGAGGCGCAGGAGTTCCCCGATTATCCACGCTCACTACCAGGTAGCCCTGCTGGGCCAGCATCGTATGCCAAACCCGAAACAGCCCGCCCCAGGCATCCAGTACCGTTTGCGACCACGGCTCGCCATACACGTAAAACAAAACCGGATAACGCTTCCTCGAATCAAAGTCCGGCGGCTTGATCATCCAACCGTCCAACTGCACGCCGTCACCTACGTCCACTTTGAAAAACTCGGTGTTGCACTGCTTGAGCTTTCCAAGCCGGTCCGCGAGTTCTCTGTTGTCGATCAGCATCCTGACCGAAGCGTGATCGGGAAGCCGGACGACCTCGGTGATTGGCGGCTGGTTGAAGTTTGAATAAGTATGAATCGCAAACGCTGCGTGGGGTGCGATGTTGTACCCGTGAAGACCATGCTCCGAACCCGGTGAGATTCGCTCCATAGCCCCATGGCCGTCGAGACGCGCACGATACAGGTAACGCTGGGTCGCGTTATCCGGTGACGCCTCGTAGTAGATCCATCCTCCCTGAGTATCCACCTGCTCGACGGTGATGACGTCAAAATTCCCCGGCGTTATGCAACTGACGCTTGAACCGTCGCGAGACACGGAATAGATGTGCCGCCATCCGTCTCGCTCACTCGCCCACAGAAAGCGTCTGCCGCCTTCGAGCCACTCGACATCTCCTCGAGCAAGGCCTCGCGCGTCCCAATCGATGTCTCCCCAGGCAACGTCAACCCAGGCGTCATCTTTCTCAATCAACGTCGGACGAGTCCCTCCGGTTTTGACATCACCGAGCATCACCGTGTTCTGATTCTGAAGCCTGTTCAACTGCTGGATGACAACCTCCGAAGAATTCCCCGCCCAATCCATTCTCGCAAGATAGTTGTTACGCGGATCGCCCGGCACGTCGAACCACTTAGTCTGCTTTGTCGCAACGCTCACGACACCGGCGCGCGCAGCCGAATTGAGCTCTCCGGCTTTCGAATATGGGAACGTTGTGACAATCGGGTAGAGACCGGCGGTGTCGTTTATCAGCTTGAACTCCTTGACACCCTCGCTGTTCAGTTGCCAGAACGCTATGTACTGCCCGTCCGGGCTCCACCTCCAACCGTCCCGGCAGAACAGCTCTTCCTCGTATACCCAATCGAACGTCCCGTTAACCAGGTGCGTAGCGCCATCGGTGGTGAGTTGCGTGATTCTCCCATCCGGCAGACCCTCGACAAAGATATTGTTCTCGCGCACGTAGCCTACGGTGTTGCCGTCGGGCGAGAACTTCGCAAACATCAGCGTAGACGGTTTCGCGTCTCCGCCGAGTTTCTTGAGCTGCCAGTCATTCAGATTCAAAACCCAATAATCGCCGCGCGTGTTGCTTCGCCAGACCCGGGCAGAGTTTGCGAAGATCAATAGCTTGGAGGCGTCGCGGCTGAAATAAAACTGCTCCACCGCGATTGGTGCTGCTGCGCCCGCGGGTTTCAGTTTTTCCGCCGGCACCTTGACGGATCTCTGACCACCCACGGCATCGTAGAGTATGATGTCGAGCGCGCCTTTAGTCGTGGGCGAGGGCTCGAGCACAAGATACCCCCTGCCGTCCTCCTGCCATTCGATGGGTCCAAGCGTCTTAGCCGGGTAAGTGAAGATTGAGTCGAGCGTGAGAAGACCGGAGTCCTGGCCAGCCGGCTGTTGCCGAGCCGCGGCTTGAATAGCCATGGCGGATCCGATCAATATCACCGCCGCAAAACGAACGCCCTTGCTCATTGTTGTCTCCGTTCGACGAGAGTCGGGTCTCAGCCTCGCACGCTGAGGGCCACCACCACACTCAAATGGTATCATTTAAATTCGGTATGAAGAGCTTCTGGGACACGATTATCACGATCGCGGTGCTGGGCGGGATACTGGTCTTCAGCGCAGTGCTCACGAATCTGTTTACGCGCGCAATGTACTATCGTTGTCCGGCCTGCCAAACGCTCAATGCTAAACGGCGCACCCAATGCCGCAATTGCCAGTTGCCGTTTGTCCGCGAATGAAGTCGAGCATGAACAATCACAGGTGCAGCTCCCTTGCCTTCGTATCGATCACTTCGAATAGACGTTCTCGTTCCTGCTCGTTCCGTGCCGTCCGATAACCGTCCAACAACTCCTTCATCGCCGAAAGCTCCTTATAAAGCCCAGCGTTCTCCACGGGAGGAGTGAAGTACGAAACTATCTCCGCGTACGAGCGGCGCCTCGCAATCGTCCCTTCGGCTGGATTATTAACGCTATACAAATAAATGTTCGGCAGCTCGCCGATGAGCCGGTCAGGCCAGCACCTGCCAGACAGTCCCACCTGTTTCCCCGGCATGAATTCGAGGGAACCATGAGTTCCAACGTGAACCACCGCATCAGCGCCAAAAACATTCTGAAGATAAGTGTACAACCCCATAAAGCCGTGATGCGGACAACCACTCTCGGACATCAACATCCTCATCGGATCACCTTCGTAACCAAACGTAGGCTGAATCGCTATGAAAACGTTGCCGAGCCTCGCCCCCAGAATCAGAATCTCCTGGCCGTTCGAGTTGATCACTCCCGGAGCCGAACCCCATTCCATCTCGATATCGCTTACAAACGGACACACTCGACGATAGTCATCAACGCTTAGTCGATAACCCACATTGGCAACAGTGCCCAACTCGTCCGAGCTCCCACCAAGCACAACATCGCGCAGCTCGTCAGGCGATCGAGGTACTTCAACTTTGTAACCGTCCGACTTCAAGCGTTTCAGCATCTCGAACACACTGGCGAAAACATCCAGATCAGCAGCGGTGCCTACGTTGCCTTTGTCGGGAGGGAAACAGAAAAGGACCAAAGCGACCTTCAGGTCTTCTCGCTTCGCAGTTCGAAGCCTGTTCCATCGGACCAGCCGGTTTGCAATTCTTTCGCACCGATCTACCAGAGGTTCAGGCTCGCCGCCGCTTCGCGACAATCCGCCAAAGACAAATGGCTCCGTAGCGCCGTCAATCTCCGGAATAGCCACCTGCATTGCAGTCTGGATAGGATTCAGACCCGGCTTGCTGGCTTCCCAGTTTTCGATCGTCTGTACGTCGAGGGAAATCAGCGATCTTAGCGGGATACCGAGTTCGCCGAGAAACTCGACGGCGGCGCGGCTGTCGTTCATCGCCGGACCGCCTACAAAACTGAATCCTGTCAGCGAGACTATCTCGCTCACTCGGGCCTCGCCCTTCTGAACGAAGAAGCGGTCGCATGCATCGCGGTTATCCATCAGCGTAGAAATCGCCGGTACGACCGCTAAGCCTGCGCGCTCTATCGCCCGTATCAACTCGTCGTAATGCCGTCTCGAATCGCTGACGATCTGCGGCCGCATCAACAGCAATCCGATTGTCGAGTCGGGATCCAGTGTTGGCCCGCCTCTACTGTCATTCCAACGCCGGTAATCAGCAAAACTATCAAACAGAACTTCGGAGTCGGGATGGTAGATGCCTACCGAGGGCATAGACTCAGGCGGCTTGACTGTTATCCTTCCGCCTCGTGTCGCATACCGTGAAACGGCGAACAACAACATCGCTCTAATGTTGTTCGGAGTCGGCTGGATGAAGTAACAAAACAGAAGCAGATAATTCTTTATATCGGCCATCCGGCCCGCGCCTGGTACGAAGCGCAATACGCGAGGCACTTTGGATATCAACTGTACGTACTGATCCCGCCTTCCGTGACTCTTGCGCTGCGAAGTCCTGCTTCGTTTAACGATGTCGGCCATCCACGACCCGAGCTTCCGCACCAGGCCGGAGCCTGAATGCTCTTCTGCCGAAGCCTCCTTCGACTTCATCAGGACGCTGAAGTCAAGCTTTCCCATGCGAGTCTTTCGCATCAGCTCGGGCATGCAGTTCAGAGCGATCACTGCGCGATGGGAGTCACGGTAACGGTCAATAGCGTCGGAGAGGCGCGAAGCGTTATCGCTATCCGTCACATGTATGACGAAGACTATTTGTGAGGTGGATACATCGTGCTCTGCGAGAAGCCACTCATCATCGGTCAATGGCGCGCCACAGTTGTACGCCGCAAGCAGCAACTCCAACTCGCCCGACTCGTTTATCTCGCGCTCGGCGCGGCGCAACGGCCCGACAAGGCTTGCCCCGACGTAGAAGACCGCTACTTTCACCGGATCAGGCATCGACTACAACACCCTCCAGACGATCCTCGAGGTCGTGATATGCCCGACGCAGCTCTTCCAGCGTAGATGGCTCAACGCTCCAATACCCGCGGCCCGCAGCCTCGAGAAGCCTGCCCACCAGCGTCCTTGCCGAATGAGGGTTCAACCGGCGTAGTCGTTCCAGCATCTCATGATCGAGGACAAAGGTTGCTGCTACTTCGTCGTATACCCAATCGTCAACCGCGTCGGCAGTCGCCGACCAGCCAAATGTGTTTGTGACTCGGTGCTCGATCTCCGCGACGCCGCTGAACCCGTGTTGAAGCATTCCTTCAAACCATTTTGGGTTCAGCGTCTTAGTGCGCGTCTCGAGCTTGACCGTCTCTTCAAGCGTCCGGACCTTTCGGTCAGGCGACAGCGAATCCGACAGATAAATCGCGGGTCGTGCACCAGACTGCTTCTCAGCGGCGCGCGTCACGCCTCCCAGATACTCGAAGTAATGATCTACGTCGACGATGCCGACTTCGGTGCTGTCGATGTTCTGGTATGTGACCTCTACACGCGCGAGAGCGCGCTCGAGCAAGGCCTTGGCCTCGCGACCCTCGAAGCTCTTTCTGCGCGAATCTCGGCCGTATGCAAAGCACTTGCGCGTGACGAACAATTCCCCGAGCTCGCGACTGTCGTTCCACTGGCTGTCGTTCACCATGAAGTTGACGTTTGTTCCGTAGTTCCCCGGGGCGTTCGAGAAAACGCGCAATACCGCTTCATCGAAATCATCCCCCGCTTGCGACATCTGGGCGCGAACGTGTTTTCTGACAAAGTTCTGCTCGTCGCTCTCGTGGAGGCCGGCGACGCTTCGCACCGCTGCATCCAACAATTCCATTGTAGTTCCGAACAGGTCGCGGAAAATTCCCGAGACGGTCATCACTACATCGATTCGCGGTCGTCCGAGTTGTTCAAGAGGGACGATTTCGATTCCGGTAGTCCGATTCAACGCGTCGCGTTTCGGCCTCACACCAAGCAACCAGAGCGCCTGTGCAACTGACTCACCCTGAGTCTTGATGTTGTCGATTCCCCACAGCACCATCGCTATCGTCTCAGGATATCTTCCTGATTCCGATCTGTGTCGATCCAGCAACGCTCGCGCCTGCGGCTCTGCTCGCAGTACCGCGGCACGCGACGGCACCGAATAGGGATTGACTGCGTGAGTGTTGCGTCCGGTCGGAAGCACTCCGGGGTTCTGAATTATGTCGCCGCCAGGTCCCGGTTCCACGTACTGGCCTCGCAATGCCGCTGCCAGCGAGTCCGCTTCGCGACTAGACTCCATTCCGGCGATTGTCGAACTCAAAAAATCCAATAACTTCTCAAGCTGATGCCGATCGATTGCACATCCGCCTTCATTCAGCATCTCAACGCAACGCAACGAAGGCTGAGCGTTTCGATGATCGAAAAAGGTTTCGATGACATCTCTGGCAAGTCGATCGATACGCTCTCTTGTCGCGAGATTTTCTTCCGACAGCGCCTCGCCACGCAGCATCGCATACGAGCCAAGTCCAAGGCCCGCGGCAATCAACTGGGGCAACGACGTGATCTCTTCTTCAGGCCGGTCAAACGAAGCGAGCACCCTGAGCGCGTCGGAACTCACTGCGCGAGCCGGCTCACGACCAAAGATGTGTAGGCCGGTTGGTATGAGCCGTTGCTCGATCTCCATCAGGCGATCGGTCAACTCAAGCACTCGCCTGTCGCGCCCGGCCACCGCTTTGTCTTCTTTGTTCCGGCTCATCACCAACTACTGCCCCGTCTTCGCGGATTTGGCGGCAAGGTGCCCGCGTCGTGCGCTGCCTCCCACGCTTCTCTGGCCCTGTCCCTCCACTCATCGAGGGTTCTTTCCGGCGACAGGTATCCGACGAAGTTTGGAAAATCATCGGCAAACACGACGTCCCTGCCGTCCGGTACAAGGCCAATTACGACATCCGGCTGACCCGCGATCGAGCTTTCCGCGAGGGCCCACGCTACGACCGAATCGATCCAGGGCTCGCCATTGTCCTCATCAAAAAAGACTGCGCAGAAATTCACCGCGGGGATCAATTGTTTGATCTGCCGATTGACCGTAGACTCTGTAGTTATATCTTCGCTCATTGCAGGTCTCCTGATCCTGAAAGTTAACCGCGATTTTGCCACGATGGCATCGCCGCCGACGTCGTCAATGACTGCGCAATTGAGTCGGCGTCGCCGCCGGGCAAATATAGATACTCGGCGCAAATCATTTCCGCCAACGCCAGTGCTTCACCTCCCGAGAGGTACTGAAGCCGCGTATCAATCACTGTGATCAAAATATCCTCGCACCACAGCGCGTGGCCTAGCAATCTGAGCTCGTCTTGAATGCTGATTCCTTCCGCTCGGGCGCCGTGGACGTTAGATCTGCCATCAGTGAAAAGTAGCACCCTGATCTCTCCCGCCCCTCGAAGCCGGGCCACCCGCGAAAGCTCCAGCGCCTTGATCAGCGCAGCGGCGATTGGAGTTCGGCCTCCGGCGGGCATCGCGTCTACGAGACGACGAGCGAGTTCAACGCTTCTGGTCGGCTCGAGAACTACTTCAGCAGTCGCGCCACGAAATCTTATCAACGAGACCTTGTTTCTCTCTCGATAAGCTCGCGTAAGAAGCTTCAACATAGCCCCTTTGGCGAATGCCATCCGGTTAACCGCCATGCTGCCGCTCGCATCTACCGCGAAAATGAATAAAGTGCCGCTCCTTTGCTTGAGTCGTTTGTAGCGGAGGTCTTCAGGCGAAATCTCCAACGCGAGGCGCGCTCCCGAGGCATTGACACGACCGCGCGGTAGCTGCCCGACTGATACTTGCCGATCCGAAGCAGCGCGCTGTGAAATCAATCGGCCCGCGGCGGCGGTCAAGGTCGATGAAATAGAGATCGATCGATACCCGGGTCTCGCAGTGGAGAGACTGCGATAAAATTGACCCTTCACAGACTCTCCTCTGATGCCGCGCCGCCGACCATCGGAGCGGCGATGCAGTGCTCGCGAGTGGACCGGTGAATCGAAGCTGACTTCAGCGTCAGCCGGGGGTAAAACAAATTCCCGATCGGTCGTTCCGTGATCCCCTTCACCTGAATTCGAACTTTGAGCGCGGCTCTGTTCTTCCGACTTCGAAGCCGTTTCAGCCGACAGTGGCTGATCCATCTCAGGAAGCTGCCTGGCTCGAGGCAGTAGAACCAGACGCACTGCAAGCTCCAGGTCGTTCTGACTGAGGCTTCTGCGGCCTTCGAACGCCGCGTTGGCTCGCGCTGCGCGCACCGCGAAAATATCAGCTCTGTTTCCTTCGACACCAAGCGTCAGCGCGGTTTCTGAGATCACGCGGATGTCGTCTTGAGAGATCGTCACTGCATCGAGCCTCGCTCTGGCAGCGGCGATCGAATCGCGCAAAACAGTTGACTGCTCTTCGAACTGTTCTGCAAAACCCGCGGGGTCTGTATCGAACTTTAGTCGCCGATCAGTGAGCTCAACCGATGTCTCCGAAGTCTGCAATTCAGTTTCTTCGATCAGGAGCGCGACTCGGTCGCGGATTGCGGAGTTCACTTCTCCTTCCGCGGGATCATAGGTGCCCAGTAGACAAAAACCAGCCGGTTCGGTTCCGCTCCTTTCTTCGGCTTCAACAGTCGGCGTCTGGCGATCAAGAGCCTGCGCGATCAGGATCGCGGCAGCCGGGTCAACAAGGTTCGCCTCATCGACGTAGAGAATAGCAGCGTCAGACAGGATGCCCTTTGTCAACGCGGGCATTCCCGATTCAAGAGTCCGCTGTATGTCGAGGCTTCCGAGCAGTCGATCTTCGGTCACGTTGAGCGGAACCTCGCAGAAGCGGATGCCGGTGTCCAGGTTTCGCCAGAGCCTCATGAAGCCTCTAACGAGCGTGGACTTTGCAGAACCGGGAGGACCGGCTATTAGGGCGCCTTGCAGCGTGGGATCTACGGCGAGGAGGCACAGGGCGCTCTTTGCGAGGCTCAAGCCTGTTACTGCCGGAAAAGGGAAAGGGTTTGTGTTGCTCATTCGAAATTTGAAATTTGAAATTTGAAATGATTTGAAATCTGAAATCTGAAATCTGAAATTTTGAAATTTTGAAATCTGAAATCTGAAATTCTATTCGACAGCCGTAAGCAAACTCTCCCGAATGTCGAAAACCGCCCCAGCAGCCTGCGCGATGCGACGCCCTGAATCTACCCTGTCCAGAGGGTCTTTTCGCAACCGATGCCTCAGCGCCATCACCGCAACGCGAACTACATCCGAACCCTCAACCACCAGTCGGCCCTCGAGTGCTGCGACAGCTTTTGCTGCCCTCGCGATCGAAAGCTCACCGCGATGCCCGTCAACCTTTAGAGCGATGCAGAGCTCGGCGGTCTTCAACAAAAGATCGCGTCCCATCTTAACTTTGGACAGCAGCTTCCTGGCTCGCACCAACCGTTTCCTGAGCGAATCCTGTTCACCTTCGTACTCCGCAGCAAACCGTAATGGATCGCGTTCAAAGCGGTCACGGCGCTGAACTATCTCAACCCGCTGATTAATATCCGTAATCGTTTCGATCTGCGTGAACAGTCCAAACCGGTCGAGCAACTGTGGGCGCAGGTCGCCCTCCTCGGGATTCCCCGACCCGACCAGCACGAACTCGGCGGGGTGATTGACGGAAATGCCCTCGCGCTCGACTACGTTGCGTCCGCTAGCTGCCGCATCCAGCAGCACGTCCACCAGGTGATCTTCGAGCAGATTAACCTCATCGATGTATAGAAAGCCGCGGTTGGCGCGAGCCAGCAGACCCGGCTCAAATGCCTTCTTACCTTCGACGAGCGCACGCTCAATATCGAGCGTTCCGCAAACGCGATCCTCAGTAGCCCCGAGCGGCAGGTCAACCACTGAAACCGGCGCTTTTCTGCTGGTCAGTCGAGCGCCGCTTTCCGCACGGGCGGCGCAATCGTCGCAGAAATGGGCCGAGTTGGCGGGATCGCAGCCAAACAAGCATCCTGCTACTCGCTGGATTGGCGGCAAGAGGCTTGCGAGCGATCGCACGGCCGTCGATTTGCCCGTGCCGCGATGTCCAAAGACGATAACCCCCCCGATGTGCGAATCGATCACCGCGAGAAGGAGCGCCAGCTTCATCTCTTCCTGGCCTACTATGGCGGTGAAGGGATACGCTTGCGCAGAAGTCGCGGCAAACGAAGGGACGCTGGAGTCGCGACTATTTGAGACGCTCTTTCGTCTAGGAGGCCGATTGTTGTTACGTGAGCTGTTCGGCATTCGATGCAAGGCGGATAGTGGATTCCGGCCTGGATGATCACTATAGATGGCGCTCCAAACGGCAGTCAACAGGGGCGGTAGGCAGTAGGCGGTAGGCGATAGGCAGTAGGCGGTTTTTAGGGTTTCGGGTTTAGGGTTCGCTTAACTCAGTGCCGTGCTGGTCGCACAATGATGCACCATGCGAGTCTCCATCTAACGAACCCGCAACCCTAAACCCGAAACCCTAAACTGCCCTTCTTAGTCGCCGAACAATTCGACTGGACGTGATTTCGAGCGCCTTGGGAACTCGAATCGGAAATAGCCTCGAGACCAGTTGCAGTTTCTTTTTCTGAAGATGGCCCGCAACCTGAAGCATCACTACTGAGTCGAGAAGGTTCTGCTTCAGAAACCTTTGACGCGAGACCAGGTCTACGATCTCATCCTCCAGCGCCTCAAAATCGTGCCAGTCTCCTATCCGATCCTGAAGCGATCTCAACCACGCAAGCGCGCGCACAGGCTGTCCGTAACCCATCTCCGAAACCACCTCAAGCAGATAGCGAACACGCTTGGCGGCTATTCGTAGCTGATGCAGATCTGAAGGGTTCGTCGTCTCGTGGACCTGTGAGGCCATTAGCTGAAACTGAGATACCCGCTGCTCGAGCCTTTCAGCCGCTCGCAATGCCACCCTCGAAGGCTGAAAGACATCGCTTACCTCATTCGCTTCAATCAGGTCAGAAGCGCTGGCCGGCATTGTGACCGGTATCAAATCATCCGCTGTCGCTGGTGGCGTAGTGATCGGCGTAGGATCAATCCGCATCCCGAGTCTCCGCGGAATCACTTCGATGTCCAGTTGCACCAGGAACTCCCGGATTCGATCCATCCGCAGAGCCCGGCGTTCCTTTAGCACGCTACTCAGCAGACCGAATCGCTCTCTCGCCACGCGGCGAGCGAGCGCGGACTCCTTGGCGATCAGCTCCAGAAAAACATCGTAGTTCCTGACCACCGACAGCCTTCGCCGAGACCGCCGCAGTAACCGTTTGAGCTGAGTGACTCGGAGCGCGTCATCAGGCGTGACCAGAAGGTCCAGAGAGGCTTGTACTCGCCGCGTGGAAACGCGCATCTTGTGTATAGCATCAGGGTCTTCGAGTTCGAGGACCGCCCGGCGGTGCTCGCGCAGCGTCTTCAGTTGGGAGCGCAGAATGTCATGGAGCGATGGATGTATTCGCGGAATCGCGACCAGCTTCGTCAGCGAGTCTTTCGGGGGTTGGACGATTATTTGAAAAGTCTCACTCATGTCAGTAATGGTGAATAGTAAATCCTGAAGGAATATTCGTAAATTGTGAATCGCGATTCTCGAAGCCAAGCCAGCGTCTGAGTCCTCCTCCCTACTGCATACTGCCTACTGCATACTGCCCACTGCCTACCGCCTACTTCTCCGCAATTTCCCTTGCAATTGCATTCTGCTCAAGCTTAAAATCCCGCCCAGTTTAATAAAAGTTCAAGCAATCGAGCCCGCGTTGTAGCCAGGACGCTTGAGGGTGCAAAGTAGGTCGACTTAAGCAACCAAGAATGGAGTTGACGAACCGAATGCGCAGTGGATTGTTGACTGCTGCGTCGATGCTTTCGTGTTCGTTCAGGCAGCAACGCCCTCACCACGGAGGATTCAAATGGAGCGCATTGTTCTGAGGCATATCAGCGGTTCTAAGGCCAACCAGGTCGAAGAATTCCCCCTCTCGCACTTCAGGGAACTTCTGATCGGCCGAGACCCCGCGGTGTCCGTAAAATACGATCCCGAACGAGACGATCTTGTGGGACGCCAACACGCGAAGATCTCTCAAGACCCGGCCGACCCGCACCAGTTTATGGTCACCGACCTGAACAGCAGAAACGGCACCTTCGTTAACAAACAGCGGATCGTCGGAACCGCAAGGATTGTCCCCGGCGACAGCGTTCAATTCGGCGCCGGCGGACCGGAGTTCATCTTCGATCTCGAACCCCACCCGCCTCAGTACATGAAAACCACTCGCATTCCCGGCGACGGTACTGCCGCATATGGCTCCAGCGGACCGCCTCCCACACGAGTAGGAGGCCCGAACCTGCCACCAACTGCTCCCGCCCCTGCGGGTGCACCGAGCGTCGGCAAGGCAACCGTTGAGCGAATGATCATGCACTCGCAGTCGCAGAGCAAAAAGAGCTCGGTGCTCTTTCTGGTCATCGGCGGAGCGGCGCTCATGATCGTCATCGTAGCCGTGGCCGGATTGCTCTACTGGAACTCCATGCAGTCCCGTAATGAGCTCAAGGGCGAAATCGGCGCGACAAAAACCGCTGTTGCCGCGGCAGAAGCGGGCAAACCGATGACCCCCGCCGAAATCGCAACCGCGCATACCAACGCCGTAGTCTACGTCGAGTGCGGATGGAAACTCATCTACACCCCAAACGGCGGGCAGGTGTATCACCGCTACATCCCCAACAATTTCAATGGGCGCATGATCGTGCCGGACGGCCGGCCTATTGTCGCTTGCTACGTCGTCGTGGGCGATCAGGTAGAACCGCTGCTGACCCTCGACAGCCGGCAGGGAGGCCGGGTGATCGGAGGAGAGCACACCGGCTCGGGCTTTACCGTGACCAGCGATGGATTCATTCTTACAAACCGTCACGTAGCGTCTACCTGGCGTACGGCATATCGTTTTCCACCCGATGCAACGCCCGGCATAGTCATTTCGGGCGGACAACTTGCGCTTAAACCCGACGGTTCGCCGTTGTTGGTGCAGGCGCCCGGCGACTGGGTCCCCGGCAACACAAAACAGGCGGGCCAGACGCTGCAGGGTGGTTTCGAAGGCCGTAACGACTATCTGAATGTCACCTTCGCGAAAAACGAAGGCCGAATCCCGGCTACCCTTGCTCGAGTGTCGGATCGTCACGACGCAGCGATGATCAAGATACAAGTTCCTGAGTCGGTGCCGCGTCTTGAGCTCAATGACAATTACGATGGCATCCAACAGGGAGATACGGCGATTGTACTCGGTTATCCTGGAGTTGCCCCTCCAGTCTATGGCGTTATCCGTTCCCAGGACGTCTTCGCCCGCGAGTCCCAGGTCAGAATAATCCCGGATCCGACAATCAGCGTCGGCAACATTGGCCGGGTCATTCGCAGCGGTGATACCAGCGGGACCAAGGACCCGATTTACAGTCAATTCGGAGATGCTTACCAGCTAACCATCAACTCAACCGGCGCCGGCAACAGCGGCGGACCGGTGTTTGACGACCACGGCCGCGTTACCGGTATTTTCTTCGCCGGAAGCAGCGTGGGCGGTGCTTCTGTAACCTTCGCCGTGCCGATCCGCTACGGCAAGGAGTTGATGAGCGTAAGCACTCCGTCGAAGTAACCGGAATCAACCGACGAACGAATGTTGCCGGTCGCGGTCTGACGTCGAGCGTTATCAATCAACTCTCTCGCCGGATCCCGATCTGCTAAACCGGTAGTTCGCGGTCTTCGACTTTCGGCGCATGGCCTTCCGATGAGTTCAACGTCGTACATAAACACGGCGATTGGCGAGTACCGCATCATTGCAAAGCTCGGCGAGGGCGGTATGGGGGAGGTTTATCGCGCGGTTCATTCCAAAATCGGACGGCACGCCGCGGTAAAGTTAATGAACCGCTCAGCGGTAGGACCCGAGTACCTCCAACGCTTCCTGAACGAAGCCCGCATACAGGCCAATCTGCACCACCCGAACATCGCAACCCTCTACGACTTCTGCGAGTTTGACGGGCGACCATGCATCATCATGGAGTACATCGAAGGCGAGACGCTCGCCGACCGAATACGAGCGCGCGGACCTCTTGACCGGCACGACGCCCTCCTCGTGGTTCGAGCAATCAACGATGCGCTCGGCTACATTCATAACCAGGGCATAATCCACCGCGACATCAAATCCACCAACGTAAGAATCACGCCATCAGGCGTGGTCAAGCTCCTCGATTTCGGGATCGCAAAGTCCGGAGCCTCACCCGCTTTGACGATGACCGGTGCGGTGATCGGGACTCTTCAGTACATCTCCCCGGAACAATTTGCCGGAAGCGGTGGCGACGAGCGCTCGGACATCTGGTCGCTCGGGGTGCTTCTTTACGAGATGACTACCTCACGGATGCCGTTTCAATCCGACAGCATCGGCGGACTCTATCAACAGGTTTGCGGAGGCAGTTACGCCCCGCCTTCGGCGTTGAACGCCCGGATGCCGCGAGAGCTCGAACCGGTGATCGCACGTTGTCTGCGCAAGAGCCCGGCAGAGCGGTACCAATCGGCTCGCGACCTCGCAACCGATCTGGAACGGCTGGCAAACCCTCACAGCAGGCCGTTGCCACCGCCGACGCCACCGCCCATACCTGTGGTGACCAGTGACGATCCTTCCCGACCATCCGCGGACAGTGTTTCCGATTCTGGAATCGAGGTTCAGTCACAACGCAAGCTCTTCGTCGTGGCGGGAGTCGCAGTCACAGCAGTGGTGGTCGTCCTAGCGGGCGTTCTGATGCTTTTGAGCGGCGGGGACACCGCTCAGAACACAACTGTTAAGACTGTTCAGCAACCGCCGAAAGCGGTTTCTCAGCCCTTGAGTCATCCGGAGCAGCCCGCGGTACAGCCCAGAACCTTTACGCTTGAACTTACCGAAGGCCAGGCGGACGTCTATAAAAACGGCCAGAAGGTTGGCGCTACGCCTTATCGCTTTGACGCGAAGCCCGGAGAGCAAATCGACCTTGTCCTTAAGCGCGAGGGGTATGAAGATAAATCGGTACAGATGGCTCTGAATGACAATAAACACGTATACACGTTCACTATGTCTAGAAAGTACTGATGCACCATGTTTAAGGGATGGAAGAAATCGAAATCAGAGGAAGTAAAGCCCACGGTCGCGTTGGACTCAGCGGATAAGAACGACTACGACGTCGTTGTGAGCATGTTGAGCGACGTAGGCTGCGTGCGGGAAATAAATGAAGACTCCGGCCGTTACACAAGGCCCAAAGAACCTGACCTGGCCAGCAGAAGGGGTACGCTCGTGCTGGTGGCAGATGGAATGGGCGGCCACTCGGCCGGCGAGGTCGCGAGCCACATGGCGGTCGAGCTGATCGACCACACCTACTACAACAAGAACGGCACGCCTCGACAGGCGCTGGAAGCCGCATTTCACGCCGCCAACAAAGCAATAAACCAACGTTCGACCAGCAATCCGACAATGGGCGGCATGGGTACGACCTGTACCGCCCTCGCCCTGCAAAATGGCTCGGCCATCGCGGCACACGTTGGCGACACGCGTCTTTATATGATCCGCAACGGCCAGATCTATCTCATGACCGAAGATCACTCCGCGGTGATGGAGATGGTCAAACGCGGGTGGATCAGCCTGGACGAGGCCAGACATCATCCCGAGAAAAACGTGATCCTCCGGGCGCTTGGCAGCCACGAAGACGTAGAAGTGACCATCTGGGAAACGCCACTACCGATTAAACCCGGTGACAAGTTCCTGCTGTGCTCGGACGGTCTTTACGACCTAGTTGAAGACGAGGAGATGAAGCGCATCGCAGAGGCCAACTTGCCCGCCGAGGCCTGTTCAAACCTGATTGCCCTCGCCAAACAGCGAGGCGGTCACGACAATATCACTGTTGCAATCGTGAGCCTCCAGCCCAGAGACTCACAACCCGAACGGCCCGCCCCCGAGACTCGCCAGGTGGAGGTCCCGCGATGATTGGAACGGTAATCGGAAATTTCAAAGTTACTTCAAAAATCGGTGAGGGCGGCATGGGCGCCGTCTTCAAGGGAACCGACCTCATGCTTGAGCGTGACGTGGCGATCAAGATGCTCAGGCCCGAGCTCGCAAGTCAGCCGGACATCGTCGAACGCTTCCGCTCCGAAGCAGTAACCCTGGCCAAACTCAATCACCCTCACATAGCCACCCTCTACACCTTCTTGCGGCACGGCAATGACTTTTTCATGGTCATGGAGTTCGTGCAGGGCGAGACGCTCGATAGAATGATCCGCCGCACCGGCGCAATTCCGGTAGACCACGCGATCACTCTGTTTTGCGAGGCGCTGGAAGGCATCGGCCGCGCGCACCGGCTCGGGATCATCCACCGCGATATAAAACCCGCCAACATGATGCTGACCGAAGACGGTTCCATAAAGGTCATGGATTTCGGCATCGCGCGAGTGCTGGGCACCGCCAGAATGACGCGTCAGGGAAATATCGTCGGCACTATCGAATATATGTCCCCCGAGGCCATTCAAGGCCTGGAGATCGACGCTCGAACCGACATTTACTCGCTCGGAATTCTGCTCTACGAAATGCTCACCGGACGTTTGCCGTTCACAAGCGATAGCGAATTCGGTCTGATGATGGCACAGATCCAACAAGCGCCGCCTCCCCCGAGGACCTTTTCGCCTCACATCCCGCTCGGCGTCGAGCAAGCCATTATGCGTTCGCTTGCCAAGAGGCCAGAGGCGCGATTTCAAACCGCCGGCGAATTCCGAGAGGCTCTCACTACGGCAACTTCCGCGTCGCGATCGGCGCTACAACAACAGCTCACGTCACAACCAACCCGGATCGCAGTCTCAGATGCACCAACGCTTGTGCAGAAACCTTCTCCAAAGGAGACTAGACTGGCGGGAGCTTCGGAAACTACTCCGCGAACCGACCCAACCGCACCAAAGGAGACGCGGCTGGCCAGTCAGTCTGGCGAACAAGCGGCTCGGCAGTACCAACATCAACCTCCGCCGCCGCAGCAGCAGTACCAGCATCAGTACGGCCAGCCTCAGCCGGCGTACCCTCAGCCGCAGCCACCTCAGCGGCAACCAGCTCAGCCGCAACCCCCTCAGCCGCAACGGGGCTTCCAGCAGGGATACCCGCAGGCGTATCAATCGGGGGTTCAGCCTCAGCCCTCATTCTTCAGCAGACTGAGCTGGATTCACTACGCAGGCGCAGCGTTGTTTCTCCTGATCATTCTGGCGGTACCGGCGTTCTTGATTCTCACGGCGAAAAAAGCGGACCTCCCATCGCCCGCTTCAAATCCGCCGTCGACCAGTCCGCAGTCGACCAATTCGCAACCCTCAAGCAGATCTGCCGATCCTGCTACTACAACTCCATCGTCGACTGCTCCGAGCGCACCGGTTTCACCGCCGCAAGTCACTCCGCCCAGCTCGACGGGGGGCATTCGCGAGGTTGATATTCCGACAAACTCGACTGTTTCAGACACCGGCAAGACGCGGCCCGCTAAGCCAGCCAAGAAAAAGGAAGAAGAAGACCTGGCAAAACGGCGTAAAGAGGCTCGTA
Source organism: Blastocatellia bacterium (assembly GCA_035315885.1). GTDB lineage: Bacteria > Acidobacteriota > Blastocatellia > UBA7656 > UBA7656 > DATFXM01. The sequence goes on along the minus strand of DATFXM010000185.1, from coordinate 22,693 downwards.
AGCTGCTCGACCAATAACAACGTGGGGTCGAACCATGATCAATCAGCGCAACACCGCTCAATCAACGCTCGCAAGAATCGCGGCAGCCGCGGCACTTTCAGCGATACTCGTCGCGCTGAGTACCACCACCGCCACCATGCAAACTCGAACTCCTTACGACAAGGAGCGCCTGCTGAAAGTGGTGAGGCTCAACGCTCTCTCGACTCAGGAGGTAGTTCAGGCGGTTCAGCAGCGCGGTGTCGATTTCCAGTTGACTCCGGCTGTGGAAGCCGAGTTCAAGGACGCGGGCGCTCGCCCGGAACTGATCGACGCGCTGCGCACTAACTATCGAGCAACCGCTCATGCAACGCCGCCGAGCAAGCCGAGCGGCCCGTCTGGTCCGACAAACCCCACAAAAGTTCCCGCGGGGGCACCGCTTAGCAAAGCTGAAATCGTGACGATGCTTCAGAGCGGCGTGCCTTCAGAACGCGTCGAACAATTTGTGGAAGTGCGCGGAATCAGCTTTGCCATGACACCCGAAATTGCGCGCGAGATAGGCGCCGCCGGGGGAAAGCGTTCATTGCTCGGAGCAATCAGCGAAAAGGCGACCTCGGCCTCGACTTCGCCCTCGACTCCGTCAGGCGGCCGGATGACCGGGACAAGAGTAGGACCCGACTACGATGAGCTCACCGATCAGGCGATCGGGGCGATGCAGGCACGGAACCCAAACCTTGCGATTCGGCTTCTACACCAGGCAGCTCAGATGGACTCTGCGAGGCCGACGGCTTATCAACTCCTCGGGTTCGCGCAGCTCTACGGCGAACAGAATATTGTTTCGGCGGAGCAGTCGATGCGCGCGGCGATGGAGCGCGGCGGATCGGCAGTGTTTTACGTTTATCACGACCACGACGGCGTGTTTAAGAGCTGGTGCGAGGGCTCTTTCTTCGTCGGTAAGACCGGCGTGAGCTATAAAGCCAAAGACGGAAATCACACCTTCGAAGCTCAGGATTCGCAGATCAAGGAAGCGGCGATCAACGGCTTTGTCGGCTCGCAATACGGCGCATTTCATTTGAAGCTCAAGGACACATCGAAGGACAAAGATAAGGGGAAGACCTACAACTTTGCGCCCGCAACAAAACAAAAGGCTGAATCCAACCTCATCGTTCGGTTGATTCAGAGTTACTAAGACAGCGAGAGCAGCGCCAGCACTTATGATTGGTGGGGTGATCGGCAGTTACAAGATAACCGAGATGATCGGCGAAGAACCAGCCAACATGATGCTGACCACCCTCGGCTCGATCAAAGTCATGGACTTCGGCATCGCCAGGGTGTTGGGCTCGAGTCGTATGACCAGAGCCGGTCACCTCGTGGGCACCATCGAATACATGTCGCCGGAGCAGGTGAGAGGCGAAGAAATCAACTCAGAACTCAGTACTCAGAACTCAGAACTCTTGGTATACTTCTGCTTCCCCCGAACGTTTAAACTGGAGATGACGAATGAAGTTCCTGAAGGCACTCTTGATTCCAGTATTGATTTTCGTCCTGGCGCCCCTCGCGGCTGCCCAGGACGCGCACCAGAATGGCGATCACGGAAGCTCAAATTCCGGTACGCCTGAACTGGTGTTGGAAGAAACCACACACGACTTCGGCGAAGTGAAGGCCGGTACCGCCCTTCGCTGGAGTTTCAAGGTAAAGAACACCGGAAAAGCCGACCTCCTGATTAACAGCGTCACCCCTGGCTGAGGATGCACAAAAGGCGACTACGATAAAGTCGTGCCTCCTGGTCAGGAGGGAAAAATCGAGTTGGCGGTTGAACACACTGACGGCTACTCGGGCGAGATAGCCAAGGCTGCAAGTGTCTCAACGAACGATCCAAAGAAGGCTAACTTTACCCTGATGCTCAGGGCGCGGTTCAAATTCGAACCAATCCCCGGCGCTCCGCCACCGCCTGGCGCGAAGCGGGTGGGGCCATTCAACGTCGAGCCGTTCGATCGCTGGATCGCAAGCACGCTTTCAGGGCTTCCGACCGAAACGAATGTGTACCTCGTGAACCTCCAAGGCCCACCAGTTCACGTCAGACAGCTCATACCGGGCGGCAACAGCTTCACTGCACAACTGGTCACGATCGAAGACGGCCGGCGTTACGAAGTGCGTCTCTCGACCAACCCCAAACTCAAGCCCGGCCAGTACAACGAACCGCTTCGGATCGCAACCGACAGCCCGACAAATCCGGAGATGACGATCGACCTTGAGCTGACCGTGTATGCCAAGGTCTTTGCACAGCCATCGGCGATTGTTTTCCCTGCAATGCCCGCGACTGCCGACCTGTCCAACGCCACCTGGCCGACAATCACCATTCGCAAGCTGCGTGAAGGCGGGTTGAAAATAAAGAGCTTCAAGTCAACTCTGCCCTTTTTGACTCTCGAGCTGTTGACGGATAGCGAGGGGCAAGTCTACAGATTGCGGCCCACGGTCGACCGGACGAAGGTTGCCGCAGGCGCCTACAAGGGAAAGATTATTGTCGAGACCAACGACCCGGACGTTCCAGTTCTGGAGATCCCGGTCCAGTGCAGCTTCAATTAAGCAGTAGGCAGTATGCAGTAGGTCTTTTGGGTTTGACTTCAGATAAAGCTTCTTGTCAGTCGAACACAACTGCCTACTGCCTACTGCCTACTCTGTATACTGCCTACTGCCTACTGCATCTCACGAATGAACTCCCGCACTCGCTGAGTGATGTCTTTGGCGCCGACCAGGTCAGATATCACCGCTAGGCTATCGGCTCCGGCCGCAAGAACCGCGCGTGCGCGATCCAGCGTGATCCCGCCAATCGCGACAATCGGCTTTGATGTCCTCGCCCTCACCTCGCGGATCAGCCCGAGTCCGACCTCGGGATCGGGATTCTGCTTGCTCGAAGTGGAAAAGACCGGCCCTACTGCGATGTAGTCCACTGCCTTCAAGGAGGCTTCCACAACCTGTTCCAGGTTGTGAGTCGAAAGACCGATCGTTTTGAAATCTCCCATCAACGATCTCGCGTACTCCGGAGGCAAGTCGTCCTGTCCAAGATGAACACCGTCCGCTTGCACCGCCATTGCAATGTCGACGCGATCGTTGACTATCACTCGAACCCCTAGTTTTCGAGCGATCGCCATTGCCTCGAGAGCGGTCTCATAGAAGGCGCGGGCAGCAGAGATCTTGTCGCGCAGTTGAACCAGTGTAGCGCCTCCAGCGGCGAGGCGTTCGAGCTGCTCCCGATGTGAGAGCCCGCTGATTTTGACATCGGTTATCGGATACAGCTTTGGAAGGAAGAGCGACATTGCTCGAGCCGATACGCGCTGGAGTGGTTACGTCGACCCTGCCTGCTTGCCGCGGCTGCCTTCGCGCGGTGGCGCAAGCAAGCGGTCCATGAACCTGGTTGAAAGCCTGCCGGCGATGAACTCGGGATCGGCGAGTATCCGCCTGTGCAAAGGTACCGAAGTCTCGATGCCTTCGACGATCATCGCTTCCAGCGCTCGCTGCATACGTGCGATGGCCAGCTCCCTTGTCCGATGATGCACGAGTAGCTTGGCTATCAGGGAGTCGTAATGCGGCGGCACAAACCAGCCCGGATACGCGGCTGTGTCAACTCGCACTCCGGGACCGCCCGGCAGGTTCAACGCGGTTATTAGTCCGGGAGAAGGCGCGAGAGTGACCGGAGACTCAGCATTAATTCGACACTCGATCGCATGGCCCGCAAACACGATGTCCTCCTGGTCAAACTCGAGCCGCTCGCCTGCCGCAACCAGGATCTGCTCGCGAACCAGATCGGTGTTTGTGACAAGCTCGGTGACCGGATGTTCGACCTGAATTCGCGTGTTCATCTCCATGAAGTAGTAATTGCTATTCTCGTCCAGCAGGAACTCCATCGTTCCCGCGCTGACGTAGCCGATGTCCCTGCACGCCTTCACCGCGACGGCACCCATCTCCGCGCGCAGTTCCGGAGTTATTGCGGGAGAGGGAGACTCTTCAATCAGCTTTTGATGGCGTCGCTGAATCGAGCACTCTCTCTCGCCCAGGTGCAGGACATTGCCGAAATGATCGCCGAGAACCTGAATCTCGATGTGTCGCGCGACCTCGATGTACTTTTCGATGTATACGGCCGAGTTATTGAAGGCCAACTGAGCCTCGTGCTGGGCTGCGGGAAGAGCGGTCAGCAGTTCTTCGTGGTCGCGAACGACGCGCATGCCGCGCCCTCCGCCGCCAGCCGAGGCCTTGATCATTACCGGATAACCAATCTCCTCGGCGATCCGAGCGGCCTGTTGCTCGTCTTCAATGATTCCATCGAAGCCAGGCGTAATGGGTACGCCGGCGGCTTTCATCGCGGCACGAGCTTTCGCCTTATCGCCCATCAAACTTATGCTCTCGGGCCTTGGACCTATGAATTTGATGTTGCACGCCTCGCAGACTTCGGCGAAGTAGGCGTTCTCGGCTAAGAAACCATAGCCCGGATGGATTGCGTCTACGTTGGCGATCTCTGCCGCGGATATGACAGCGGGGATATTCAGATAGCTCTGGCTGGAAGGCGCAGGTCCGATGCAAATGGCCTCATCGGCAAACCTGACGTGAAGCGCGTCGCGATCGGCCTCGGAATGCACCGCAACGGTCCGAATACCGAGTTCCTTGCACGCCCAGATGATTCGCGTTGCAATCTCGCCGCGATTGGCAATGAGAACCTTCTTGAACATGCGGGATTAGACCTTCACCTCGAACAAAGGCTGTCCGTATTCGACGGGCTGCCCGTTCTCGACGTGAATGGCCAGGATTTCGCCGGAGACCTCGGCCTGGATTTCGTTCATCAGCTTCATGGCTTCGATTATGCAGACTACGCTGTCCGCCTGCACGCGATCGCCAATCTGGACAAACGGCGCTGCCGTAGGAGATGGAGACCGATAGAATGTTCCAACGATCGGAGACTTGATTGTGTGGCGCTGCGGTTCCGGCTCCGGTGGCGCTTGTGGAGGTACGGCTGCGGCCGGGGCGTCTGGCTGTGCTTGCTTTGTCGCCTCGGAAAGTTGCACCTCGATTGTTCGCTGCTCCGCTCGCCTGGGTGGAAGCTCCCCGCCGATGGGCGAGGAGATGATTAAAGGCGTCGGCGAAGCGCTCAGCGGCGATTCCGAGTAGCGGCGAATCCGCAACCGGAATCCCTTGTTTTCAATTTCGAAGTCAGCAAATCCTTTTTGATCTATGAGCTCGATCAGCGCTTTGATCTCTTTAAGCTTCATCCCAGGTCTCCAGGCCCGATTTCCTGCCGCGAACCTCGTCCGCTCTTAGAAGCGAAAGCCCCAACCGCTGATCGGCTGAGGCTGTTGCCGGTTTGCGTGTTTCTTGCCTGACTACTCGCTGTCGCTCTTCTTCGTGCGGCGGGAGGTCGATTTTCCTTCCGAGGGGGTCTTCTTTTTGGCGCCTTTGGTTTCCGTATCGCCCTTGGCGCTGGCCTTCTTCGCCCCCTTCTTCTCAGGACTCTTTTCGGCTTCTTCTTTCTTCTCGCCCTTTTTTCGACCGAAGAAGCGCCGCTTCTTCTCCTGTTTCTTCTCCTCCTCGTGAGCCGGCTTGGCTTCGCTTCCGATCAGTTCGATCAGCGCAAGCTCGGCGCCGTCGCCGCGTCTGGAGCCAAGCTTCAGAATGCGAGTGTACCCTCCAGGCCGATCGGTGTAACGGCCGGCCACGTCGCTGAAAAGCTTGTCCAGCGCAGATACACCTGCTGTTCGAGGTGCGCGAGGCCTCTTGTATCCGCCGTCGGGAATCCTGTTCGTGTTTCCGGTTTGAAAGTACGCAGCGGCGAGCCTCCGGTTATGAAGCGCGGCCTCGGGTGCCTCCGCTGCAAGGGCTCGCTTGCCAAGCGTGATGACCCGTTCGGCAAACGGCCTCAACTCCTTCGCCTTGGGTAGAGTGGTGATGAGCCGTTCGTGAGTTATCAACGAGGTGCACAAGTTTCGGAGCAATGACATGCGGTGCTCCGACCTTCTGCCCAGTTTTCTGTGAGCAACTCTGTGTCGCATTGCTTTTTCCTATTGGCCGCTACCCGGCCGCTTCATCCAGCAACCGGCCGTGCTCATCGAACCTCATTCCGAGGTGGAGACCCATCGACGAGAGAATCTCCTTGATCTCGTTGAGCGACTTTCGGCCAAAATTCTTTGTCTTGAGCATCTCGGGCTCGGATTTCTGAACCAGCTCGCGAATTGTTCGAATGTCGGCATTCTTGAGACAGTTGTAAGACCTGACCGACAGTTCGAGCTCGTCAACCGATCGATCCAGGTTTTCATTCAGCGGATGGCGCGAGGCCTCCTCGCGGTCTGCTTCGGCCAGTTCCGGTTCTTCTTCGAAGTTGATAAAGATCTGCATATGATCCTTGATCAGCTTCGCGGCCAGGCCGATAGCGTTCTCGGGTTTCACTGAACCGTTCGTCCAGACCTCGAGCGTGAGCTTATCGTAATCGGTGTCCTGCCCGAGTCGCGCTGAGTCTACGGTGTAGTTCACCTTTTTGACTGGCGAATGAACCGAGTCAATCGGTATGTAGCCTACGGCGAGGTCTTCGTCGTAGTTGCGTTCTGCGGAGACATAACCCCGTCCGCGCTTGAGCCGCATTTCGATGGTGAGTGAACCGCCTTCGGAAACTGTGGCGATGTGAACGTTCGGATCAAGGATCTCGACGTCCGAATCTATTTCAATTTCTCCCGACAGCATTTCTCCGGGGACATTCCGCTCGACTCTGAGAGTCTTGGCAGTGCCGCCGTGAAGTTTGAACGGGATCCGTTTGAGATTCAGGATTATGTCGGTCGCGTCCTCGACCACGCCTGGAATAGACGAAAACTCGTGCAGAACCCCCTCGATCTTTACAGCGGTTATCGCTGCTCCTTCGATTGAGGAAAGCAGCGCGCGGCGCAGGCAGTTGCCAATTGTGGTTCCAAAGCCCCGCTCAAACGGTTGGGCATAGAACTTGGCAAAACGTGCCGTTGCCGTTTCGGTCTCGCATGCGAGGCGTTTCGGCCTCTGGAAACCGATCATGAATTGGTTTTCTCCGTCCATCGCTTCCCCTCAAAAGATCCGACCGCTGGACGCCCCACGGCTTGCACCGTTTCCTCAGACTTCCAGCACCCGTCCTTTACCAATTACTTGGAATACAACTCGACTATAAGCTGTTCGTTGATGTTTTGACCGATCTCATCGCGGCGCGGCAGCGCGATTACTCGACCGCGAAGCTCGTCGGGCGAAACGACTTCCAGCCAGCTCGGCCGGCCTCGCCCCGAGGCGGTTTGAAACGCACTCTGGATGTGAATGTTTGGGCGGCTCGGTTCTCTTACCGCGATTTCGTCGCCCACCTTGACTTGAAAGCTGGGAATGTCTACCTTGCGAGTGTTCACTGCAATGTGACCGTGTGTGACGAGCTGACGAGCTTGAGCCCGAGATGTAGCGTAACCCAACCGATAAACCACATTGTCCAGGCGCCGCTCGAGCAGAGAGAGCAGGTTCTCGCCGGTGACACCCTTCATCCGAACGGCTCGCTCAAAGTACAGCCTGAACTGTCGTTCGAGCATGCCGTAGATTCGTTTTACCTTTTGCTTTTCCCGGAGTTGCTCGCCGTACCCGATGAGCTTTGCCCGCCGAACGTTTCGGCCATGCTGACCGGGTGGCTGGGTGCCGCGCTTCTCGATGGGACAACTCGGCTTGTAACACCGCTCGCCCTTCAAGAACAATTTCATTCCTTCCCGGCGGCAAAGCCTGCACACCGGTCCTCGATATCTTGCCAACTTCGATTACCTCCATCTACCACTCGATGCATCGCAGCATCGAGTTCAGCAAAAGTTTACAGACGCCGAAACAACCCGACGCCCTTCATCCTTTAAAGCGCAATTCCTGACGCGGCCTTCAAGATCAAACCAAAAGATCAAACCAAGAGATCAAACCAAAAGATCAAACCAAAAGATCAAACCTCAAAGGCCTGACCTCTAGAACGGCCTCCTTGCGCCTGATAACAGAAACCTTCGATTTCAAGCCTGCGGAAATCAACGCCTACACTCTTCTCTTTTTCGGCGGCCGGCATCCGTTGTGCGGAATCGGCGTCACGTCCCGAATGACCCTGACTTCGATTCCTGCCGACTGTATCGCGCGCACTGCGGATTCGCGACCCGAGCCCGGCCCCTTTACACGCACCTCGCACGACTGCATGCCCATCTCTCGCGCAGCCTGCGCTGCACGAGCCGCCGCCTGCTGAGCCGCGAACGGCGTCCCTTTTCGCGAGCCGTGAAAACCAAGAGCTCCGGCCGAAGACTGGCTCACCAGATTGCCTTCGAGATCCGTGATCGAAACAAGCGTATTGTTAAAGCTCGCCTGTATGTGAACGATGCCCTGCGGCACCATCCGGCGCTCTTTCCGCTTAAACGTCTTCTTCTTGCCAGTCTTTGCTTGTGCCTTTGCCATATCCTCTTAGTTCTTTTTGATTCTGATGCTCTATCGCATGCTGAGCGGCCAATCATTCCCGAAACCATCCCCGCGGCCTGCCCCGCGGAGATCTCGGGTCGTACCCGAAGCGGCAGTCACAGCCCGAATCTTACTTCTTGCCCGGAGCCTTCTTCTTGGCAACCGTCGCGCGACGCGGACCTTTCCGTGTCCTGGCGTTGGTGTGCGTGCGCTGGCCTCTCACCGGAAGTCCTCGCCGGTGACGAAGCCCTCGATAGCAGCCGATATCCATCAGCCGCTTGATGTCCATCTGCACTTGCTTACGGAGATCGCCTTCGACCATACCCTGCTGGTCGATCACCATGCGGATCCGATTCACTTCGTCTTCACTCAACTCACGAACCCGACGATCGACATTCACTCCCGCTTCGGCGAGAATCTTGTTGGCGCGCGAGCGACCGATTCCGTAGATATATGTCAGACCAATCTCAGCTCTCTTGTTTGCTGGCAGGTCCACACCTGAAATACGAGCCATTCGACCTCCGTTACAACTAACCCTGTCGCTGCTTGTGCTTTGGATTCGTGCAAATCACTCTCACCACTCCTCGGCGGTGGATGATCTTGCAGTTGTCACACATCTTCTTTACCGATGCCCGGACCTTCATCTTCTACCTCATCGCTCAGTTCGGAAAATCTCGCGCACAAGAAACCGCAATATTAGCATTTAACTTGCAAGCAACGCAACCCGCGGTCCGCAGAACTCCGCCCCCGGGTTAAAATCAGAGCAGACATCACCCAGACATCAGTTTCTGGTAGTCGGCCTCTGGACTTCTGTCCTCGGAGATCAACCGTTGGGCATCAACCGTTTGACAGCGCTCCGTTGCGTTCGGTCAGGATCTGGGGACCGTCCTCGGTGATCGCAACCGTGTGCTCGAAGTGGGCCGATGGCATCCCATCCAGAGTCACAACGGTCCAGCCGTCGGAAAGCTGCTTAACCTCATGCCGCCCAAGATTGATCATCGGTTCGATCGCTATCACCAGCCCCTCGCGAAGCGGAGGCCCGCTGCCCGCCGCCCCGTAGTTCGGGACCTGTGGTTCTTCGTGCATCGCTCGCCCGATGCCATGCCCGCAGTAGTTCCTGACCACCGAATAACCGAGCGGTTCCACGTAAGACTGAACCGCGTGCGAGACGTCCCCCAGCCGGTTGCCAATCCTGCACTTGTCGATTGCCTGGTAGAGTGACTCCTCGGTAGCCTTCAGCAAGGCTTTGACCTGATCGCTCACTTCGCCAACCGGCACCGTGAGTGCCGCATCCCCGACGTAGCCCTGGTAAGTTGCCCCGCAGTCGATCCCAATTATGTCGCCTTCGCGCAGCTTTCTCTTTCCAGGAATGCCGTGCACGACTTCGTCGTTTATCGATGCGCAAATGGATTTTGGATAGCCTCGGTATCCCTTGAAGGTCGGCAGCGCGCCCGCCGCTCTTATCATCTGTTCGGCTTCTGCATCCAGATCCAGGGTGGTTATCCCCGGCCGCACCATCCCGCTCAACCGCTCGAGGACCCGCGCAACTATCTGGCCCGCAATCCTCATCTTTTCTATTTCTGCTTTGGACTTGCGAATGATCACTTCTTACTGCTCTCTGCTGTTTCGACTTGGAATATTCGTGAAAGGCGGGCGAAAACCTCTTCGGGTGTCCCTGTTCCGTCGACCGTCCGCAGCCGCCCCGACTCTCCATAGTAATCCAACAGCGGCCGCGTCTTTTCATCGTACAACGCAAGCCGCTTCGCTATCGCTTCTTCATGATCGTCGGACCGCGTTAACAAAGGCGCTCCATCCAGGTCGCAGATACCTTCCTGCTTGCTCGGTTTGGATACGACGTTATAGACCGCTCCACACTTCGAACAAACTCGCCGTCGAGCCAACCTCTCGTACAACAGTTTCCGCGGCACGTCGAGATTTATGACGAGAATCGAATTCCCCAGGCTCGAGGCGATCTCCTCGAGCAGTTCTGCCTGCGGCAACGTTCGAGGGAAACCGTCCAGGATGCAACCGCTCTTGCAGTCTTCACAGCCAAGCCGAGCCTTGATCACTTCCGCCAGAATCTCATCCGACACGAGATGGCCGGCCGACTGGACCTCTCGAATCTGCCGGCCGAGCGGTGTCACACCCTCCGCCATCTCGCGCAGAATGTCGCCCGTCGCAACAATGGGCAGTCCAAAAGTAGTCGCAAGAAGCTGAGCCTGTGTACCCTTCCCAGCCCCTTGTGGCCCCATCAATACGACGATTCTCGCCATATGATCAGTAGGTTCTGCGCGCCCGCAACCTGCGGCCTCTCGGGCCTGTGAACGAGTCGTAGTGACGCATTATCAACTGGGACTCGATCTGACTCATGGTGTCCATTGCCACACCGATCACAATCAGGAGGCTGGTTCCGCCAAAGTAGAAGTTCACCCCAATCCCAGTGGTGAGCCACGCGGTCAGCGGGTTTCCGCGAAGCAACGCGTCAATAGATGATCCGATCAGCGGCAAATACTGGAACTGAAATCCCTGAAGCAGGAACTGAGGCAGCAGCGCTACGATCGCAAGATAGATCGCGCCAACCGTAGTCAGCCTTGTCAGAATCTCGTTCAGATAGTCCGATGTCCGCTTCCCCGGCCTGATGCCCGGAATGAACGCTCCACCCTTGCGCAGATTGTTCGCCACCTCATCGGTGTTGAACACAATCGATACGTAGAAAAACGTGAAGAAAATGATTGCCGTCGAGTAGATCAGATAGTGAAGCGGATGACCCTGCCCGCTTATGATCACCGCGAACCTCGAAAGATACGACCGCCATCCGGTCAGCGTCGGATCGCTTCCGACAAATCCGAGGATCGTCTGAGGGAACGCCAATATCGACGAAGCGAAGATCACCGGGATCACGCCTCCCATATTGACCTTGAGCGGCATGTTGTTCTGCTGTTGCTGCTGCGGGGTGGCCTGCCGTCCGACCATTCGACGAGCGTGGTTGATTGGAATCTTTCTGAATCCCCGCTCCACAAATACGATCGCCGCGATGATCAGGATCATTACCACCAAAAGCGCCAGAACGCCCAACGCCTGAGCGGTGCCACCAGCGGTCATCTTCTCGTACATCGTCTGCGTCGCCGATGGGAGTCTGAGGACAATGCCCGCGAATATGATAAGGCTGATTCCGTTTCCAACGCCGCGCTCGGTTATCTGCTCGCCCAGCCACATGATGAATGTCGTCCCGGTGGCGAGTGTGAGCATCGTCATCAGGATGAAACCGATACCCGGATTTCGAACCAGCGCTCCGCTGTTGGTCTGTTGATTCTGCAGCCAGTAGGCGATTCCAAACGACTGAACGGCGCACAGCACGACGGTCAGGTATCGCGTGTACTGATTTATTTTTCTCCGCCCGAGCTCGCCCTCTTCCTGGAGAGCCTTCAGCCGCGCCCACACTACGGTCATCAACTGAAGAATGATCGACGCGGTGATGTACGGAGTTATTCCCAGCGCAAAAATCGAGACGACTTTGAAGTTGCCGCCCGAGAACAGGTCCATCACGCCGGCAAGGCTGCGATGCAGATCCCCGGTGTTCCAAAGCGAAGCGAGCACCTGAGGATCAATGCCCGGCGTCCTTACGTGTGAGCCGATGCGATACACCGCGAGCATCGCAAGCGAAAACAACACCCGCTTGCGGAGGTCCGGAACAGCAAACACGTTTCGGATGGCTTTTAAGAAATTCTCGATCATCGCTCAACAACTCCCTCGACGATACGCACTCAGCAGCAACGCTGAACCATTTTCTCGCGAATGTGCTACTCTTGCGGCGCTTCACCACCCTCTGCGGGGACGGCACCTATCACGTTAGCTTTGCCGCCGGCCTTTTCAATCTTCTCTCGAGCGCTCCGGGTAAATCGGTGTGCGCTCACTTGCAGGGCACCCTTCAGATCCTCGCCGCCCCCCAAAACCACGACGCCCGTGACGCGCCGTAATTGAGCCTTCTTGATCAATCCCAGCTCGGCCATTTTCTCCGGCGTAATCTCGTCGGACAAGTTAAACCGCGCCGCCAGGTCGGACAGCTTCACTTCGAGCCACTGCTTCTTAAAAATATTCGTGAAGCCGCGCTTTGGCAATCGCCGCTGCAGGGGCATCTGTCCGCCCTCAAATCCGGGCCGACCCGAATAGCCCGAACGAGATTTCTGTCCCTTATGTCCGCGAGTGGATGTTTTCCCGTGACCCGATCCCGGACCTCGGCCAACGCGCTTTTTCTTTTTGTTTGCGCCCGCGGGCGCTCCGATATTGTGTATTCCGAGTGTCATCGTTTGACTCCGCTCAATCCTTACTCGACGATTCGCAACAGGTGTGGCGCCTTGTTGACCATGCCCCGCATCGCCGCGGTGTCCGGCCGTTCGACGATCTGGTTCAATTTTGTGAAACCCAGACTGCGCACCAGTTCCTTCTGTCCGCTGTTTGCGCCGATCGTCGAGCGGTACCACTGTATTCTGATTCGCGCAGCTGCCGCGTCCTTCTTACTCTTTGCCGTAGCCTTTGCCATTGCCTAAAACTCCCGATGACAACCAGTCTGTCGTCGTTTGGTATTTCCTCTGCCTCAGTTCTGAGTTCTGAGTGCCGAACCGTACCCACTTACTCCTTGGCTCCAAGTGATCGGGACTCAGAACTCAGAACTCAGAACTCAGAACTACTGCGCGGCCGCAGCAGCCGCCTCTTCTACCTGCTGCCGCCTGAGCCTGGTGACCACCGCTCGGTCCTTAAGACTTCGCAGCCCCTCAAAAGTCGCTCTCACCACGTTGTGCGGATTGGACGAGCCGATCGACTTGGTCACCACGTCTCGAACGCCGACAAGCTGCATGATCGCGCGTACCGGCCCGCCTGCAATGACCCCTTTGCCTTCGGGTGCGGGTTTCATCAGAACGCGTCCAGACCCGAACACGCCCGTCACCTGATGAGGAACTGTGCTTCCCGAGAGCGGCACTCTGATCAGATTCTTCTTTGCCGCCTCTATTCCTTTCTTGATGGCGAGCGGAACTTCGCGGGCTTTGCCGGACCCGAAGCCGACAACGCCGTTCTCGTTTCCAACTACTACCAGCGCGGCAAACGAAAGATTCTTGCCGCCCTTGACCACCTTGGTCACGCGGTTGATGGAGATAACCTGGTCCTTGAGATCAAGCCCTGACGCTTCAATTCGATCCATATTTCCTCAATTCGAAGTCTTCAATTCGAAGTCTTCAATTCGATCCTCAGCTCGATTCAATCGAGTACTGCTTTTCGCGAGCCTCAAAATCGTCTGCCCTCGCCCCACCGGGTGCGACGGCGCACTCCCGGATTCAGAACTCGAGACCGCCTTCGCGAGCCGCTTCAGCGAGATTCTTCACCCGGCCGTGATAGATGTAGCCACCCCGGTCGAACACCACCCGGCTTATTCCTTTCGACTTGGCACGTTCGGCGATCGCTTTGCCGATTTCGCGCGCGGCGGCGGTGTTCCCGCCGCTGCGTCCCTTCCAGTCCGGCTCAGCAGTTGAAGCCGAAACCAGGGTCGAACCTGCCACGTCGTCGATCACCTGGGCGTAGATGTGTTTCACACTCCGAAAGATCGCCAGTCGCGGTCTTTCCGCGGAGCCCGCAATCTTGTTTCTAATCCTCTTGTGTACTGCTCTTCTGACGTCTTGCTTTGTCTTCCTGGCCATTTCGTTCTCACAATCGGCTGATCGCACCCATCAAGTTGCGGGCGTCGCTTCAGCTTCCTTTTACTTGCCGGTCTTGCCGGGCTTAAGCTTCAGAACTTCGTTGGCGTAGCGCACGCCCTTGCCCTTGTAGGGATCCGGACGTCTCAAACTCCGCATATCCGCGGCAATCTGGCCCACCTGTTGCCGATCGATCCCGGTTATCGTTAGCGTCGTTTGATACTGCTGGATCGGCTTGTTGATACGCTCGACCTTAACTTCTATTCCTTTTGGAATCGGAAACTCGATCGGATGTGAGTATCCGAGGTTGAACACCACTCGCCCCTTCTGCACTTCAGCCTTGTATCCGACGCCAACTACGTCCAGTTGCCGGGTGAATCCTGCTGTAGATCCGGTGACTGCGTTCTGGACGAGCGCACGAGCCAGTCCGTGAAGCGCCGCCTGCTCGGGACCCTCCCGCTCGGCAAGCAGATGGTCGCCGTCCTGTCGAAACTTGATCCCGCGAGGCACCGGAGTGGTCACTGTACCCTTGGGCCCGGTGACCTCAATCACGCTGTCAGTGATGTTGACCTTCACCCCTTTTGGAACCGCTATCGGTTTCTTACCTATTCTTGACATGAACCAACTCCAGCCGAAGCCTCCATCGGGAGGCCGTCGTTATTCTACTTACCCGAGGCCTAGTAAACGCGGCAGATTATTTCGCCACCGACGTTCTCGCGCCTGGCCTGTCGATCGGTCATCAGACCGCGCGATGTCGACACTATATTGATACCCAGCCCGCCGAGGACCTTTGGTATCGACTTGCTGCCGGTGTACACCCGGCATCCCGGCTTCGACACGCGCTCCATCTTTGTGAGGATCTGCTCACCCTTGCCGCCGTGGCGCAGGTAAACGCGAATCGTCTTGCGCGAGCCCTCGCCGGTCAGCTTGTAGTTGTTGATGAAGCCCTCTTCCTTGAGGATGCGCGCGATCTCCAACTTCACGTTGGAGGCGGGCACGTCTACTTTCTGGTGCTTCGCCGCGTATGCGTTTCGTATGCGGGTCAGCATATCTGCTATTGGATCGGTCATCACATCTCCTGTGAATATGAGCGCGCGCAAATTGCGCTCTCTCCTGCACGCCGGAGCCGGACTGGCTTTACCAGCTCGACTTCGCCACTCCCGGTATGTGACCCTCGAGGGCCAGATTGCGGAAGCAGATGCGGCACAGCGCAAAGCGTCGAAGATAGCCGCGGCCCCGTCCGCAGCGCTTGCATCGGTTGTGAACTCGAGCGGTAAACACGTTCAGTTTGACTCCGGCTGCCTTCGCCCGCTTGATCGCCTTCTTGCCCGACGAGCCCTGCTGCTCCTTGACCCGCCGCTTGGCGTTATCAAGCGCTCGCTTCAGCTCGTTGGCTTTGTGCATTGAAGAAATTCTTGCCATTCTTTTTTCCTGGTGACCGGCCTGCTCGCGCCGGAGCTCACTTCGCAAACGGCATCCCGAACTCTCTGAGAAGCGCTCGCCCCTCCTCGTCCGTTCTTGCCGTCGTGACTATCGATATATTCATTCCTCTGGTGCGATCGACCTTGTTGAAATCGATCTCCGGAAAAATCAACTGATCCTTGACTCCAACGGTGTAGTTGCCCCGGCCGTCAAAGGCCCGCACGCTCACCCCGCGAAAGTCGCGGACGCGCGGCAACACCGCGTTTATGAAACGATCCAGAAACTCGTACATGCGTTCGCCGCGAAGCGTCACCGATACCCCGACCGGCATCCCGGTTCTGAGCTTGAACGCGGCAATCGATTTCTTCGCCTTGGTTATCACCGGCTTCTGACCCGATACCGTCGCGAGCTCCATCGTGGCCTGGTCAAACACCTTCGGGTTGTTTTGGGCTTCGCGGCCCACCCCCATGTTCAGCACGATCTTCTCGAGCCGCGGCACTGCCATCGTGTTCTTGTATTCGAACTCCTTCATAAGCGCCGGAATTATCTGTTCCTTATATCTGTCTCTCAGCCTCGTCATAACCTGCCTGTCCTTTCGCTGATGCGCTCAATCAGAGCCGCCTTCAGTCGATTTGTCCTGCCAGTTACTGCTTTTCAATCGCCGCGCCGCACTTCTTGCAAGCGCGGTGGCGCATCCCGTCTTCCAGAACCTGATGCCCCACTCGAGTCGCCACGCCGCAGTGCGGACACAGCAACATAACGTTGGACACATCTATCGGAGACTCGCGCTCCAGGATTCCTCCCTGAATGCCTCGCCTCGAGTTCGCCTTGTTGTGGCGCTTGACGACGTTTACTCCCTCGACAAGCACCCGGTGCTTGCGCGGATGAACCTCGATCACCCGGCCGGTCTTGCCTCGATCCTTTCCAGCCACAACCACCACGCGATCATTCTTTCGTACATTGATCTCGACGTTCATAGTTCCTCAGACGCACAGCCGGGATGGAATGAATCCCAGCGTCGATTCATATAACTTCCGGTGCAAGGCTCACGATCTTCATGAACCGCTTGTCGCGGAGCTCGCGCGCGATGGGCCCGAATACGCGCGTGCCGACTGGTTCGTTGTCGGGCTTGATGATCACCGCTGCGTTCTGATCGAAGCGGATGTACGTTCCGTCTTTGCGGCGCGTTTCCTTGCGTGTGCGAACTACCACCGCCCGCACCACCTGTCCTTTCTTGACAGCACCATCTGGCGCCGCTTCTTTGACCGAAGCGGTAATGACGTCGCCCAGGCCCGCGCGCAATCCGGTATGCCCGCCCAGCGGTAATATCATTGCGATCCGCTTGGCACCCGAATTATCGGCGACCTCGAGAATCGATCTCATCTGAACCATAACACCCTCCCAGAGTCAGGCGACTTTTAAGCTCGGTCAGCTCGCCTTTTGAACTATCTCTACCACTCGCCATCGCTTACGCGCCGACAGAGGCCGCGTCTCGATGATTCGTACAACGTCGCCGATGTGTGCACCCAGTTCATCGTGAGCCATGAACTTGGTACGTCGCCTGATGTACCGCTTGTACTTTGGATGTCGCACCTGCCGCTCGACGCGCACCACAACCGTCTTCTGCATCTTGTCGCTGGTGACCAGTCCGACTTTTTCCTGTCTTCTTCGTCGCGGCTCGGACGCCTTCTCTTCAGCGACGCCTTCGGTTGACTCGATATTCTCCGCCATACTGATCCTTTTCTAAGAAGTTCTATTTGCCTGCCGCGAGTTCGCGCTCGCGCAGCAGCGTCTTAACCCGCGCCAGGTCCTTGCGCGACTCGCGCACCTGCTTCACTACGTCGGTATTCCCCAGTTTCAGTTTGAAGCGCATGCGAAAGAGCGACTCGCGCAACTCTTCAATTTTCGCGTGCAGATCTTCGTCGGAGAGATCCCTCAATTGGTCGGCAGTCATACGAGCCCACCTCCTTCCTGATCCTTGCGCGTGATGAACTTGGTCTTGATCGGAAGCTTCTGGGCCGCGAGCCTTATCGCTTCCCGCGCCGTCTTCTCGTCGATGCCTTCCATCTCAAACAGCACTCGGCCGGGCTTGACGACCGCCACCCATCCTTCGGGCGCGCCTTTGCCTTTTCCCATGCGGGTCTCCGCCGGTTTCTTGGTGATTGGCTTATCCGGGAAGACGCGAATCCAGATCTTTCCGCCTCGCTTTACAAACCGGGTCATAGCCACGCGAGAAGCCTCGATCTGCTTGCCGGTGATCCACGCCGGTTCCAGCGCCTTCAGCCCGTACTCGCCAAACGATATCTCCGAGCCCCGCGTGGCGATTCCGCTCATGCGGCCGCGCTGCTGCCGGCGGTATTTCATTCGTTTTGGAATCTTATATTCAGCCACAGAAGTTGCCTCTCCGCGTCATTGTTTCCTGCCCGGACTCCGCCTCACGGTCATCTCATCGCCGCGGTAGATCCAGACTTTCACCCCAATAACACCAAAAGTCGTATTTGCTTCGGCGAACCCGTAGTCGATGTCCGCCCTCAGCGTGTGCAGCGGGAGCCTGCCCTGGAGATACCACTCCGAACGCGCTATCTCAGCCCCGTTCAGCCGGCCGGACACTCGCACCTTAATTCCTTGCGCCCCGAATCGCTGGGCATTCTCCACCGCGCGACGCATCGCGCGTCTGAAGGCGATGCGCTTCTCGAGTTGGAGCGCGATCTGCTCAGCCTGAAGTTGTGCGTTCAACTCGGGCTTGTGAATCTCCTGAATGTTGACGTACACCTCACGCCCGGTGCGCTCCTTGATCTCGCTCTTGAGCTTGTCGATTTCAGCTCCCTTGCGGCCGATGATGATGCCCGGGCGCGAAGTGTGAATGATGATCTTGAGCTTGTTCGCCGCGCGCTCCACGTCGATGTGCGACACACCGGCGCCGGCGAATCTCGACTTGAGTTCCTTCTTGAGCTTCAGGTCCTCGTGCAACAGCTCTGCATAATCGCGTTTTGCGATCCAGTTAGAGTGCCAGCCGCGATTGAACCCGAGCCTGAACCCGTATGGATGAACTTTTTGACCCACAATTCCTCCTGCAGCGCTCGAGCGCTACTCTTTCTCCGATTCGACTTCGATTGTTATGTGACTCTGCCAGCGGCGCTCGCGATAGGCTCGGCCCATCGGCGCCGGCCGTACACGTCGGCGCCATTTCGTGGGGCCAAGGTCCACCACCGCCTTGCTCACCTTCAGACTGTCGACATCGATGGACACGTTGAGCTGATCCGCCTTCTGAGTGGCATTGGCGATCGCCGACCGAAGCGTTGTCTCGATCGGTCCGGCGGCGCGCTTGCGTGACGTTTTCAGCACGGCAAGAGCGTCGTTCACGTTCTGGCCTCGAATCAGATCGATCACCAGCCGCGCCTTCTGAGGCGAACCCTTTATATACTTTGCCACCGCCCGTGCTTTCATCGTTTATCTGCCTCCTGGCGCCGCTTTCTTGACGGTCTTCTCCGTTTTTTCCGGGTGTCCCTTGAACTGCCGGGTCGGAGAGAACTCCCCAAGCTTGTGGCCAACCATGTTCTCCTGGATGTACACCGGTATGAACTTCTTGCCGTTATGAACCGCAATCGTATGCCCAACCATTTCGGGGATAATCGTCGAACGCCGAGACCACGTTTTGTGCACTCGCTTTTCGTTCGCCTGGTTCAATCTCAGGATCACCCTGAGAAGGTGATCATCCACAAACGGTCCCTTTTTTATTGATCGTGCCATAGTTTTCTAGTTCTAGAGTCTGAGTCTTGAGTTCTGAGTTTCAATTCCCACTCAGCACTCGGTACTTACTTCTTGCCTCTCCGGACGATGAACTTATCGGTGCGCTTGTTGTTCCGAGTCTTGTATCCCCGCGTCGGCTGTCCCCACGGCGTGACCGGGTTTCGCCCGCCGGACGTCTTACCCTCTCCTCCGCCGTGCGGATGATCCACCGGATTCATCGCCACGCCTCGAACCTTAGGCCGGCGCCCGAGCCACCGCGTCCGTCCCGCCTTCCCCAGTGAAACATTGCTGTGCTCGATGTTCCCGATCTGGCCCACCGTCGCGTAGCAATCGATGTTCACGCGTCTGATCTCGCCGCTCGGTAACCTGAGCTGTGCCCAGTCGCCTTCCTTCGCCACAACCTGGGCCGCACCGCCAGCCGCACGCACCATCTGTGCACCTTTGCCTGGACGCAACTCAACATTGTGAATCGTGGTTCCCAGCGGAATGTACTTTATGGGAAGCGCATTGCCCGCGATTATGTCCGCTTCTGGTCCCGACACAACCGTCTGCCCGACCTTCAAGCCAAGCGGCGCGATGATGTATCGCTTTTCACCATCCAAATAATTCAACAACGCAATGTTGGCCGATCGATTCGGATCGTACTCGACCGTGGCAACCTTAGCAGGTATACCGGTCTTGTCTCGTTTGAAATCGATAACCCGGTACTGACGTCTCGCACCGCCGCCACGCCGCCGCACAGTTATGTGGCCATCATTATTGCGGCCAGATATCCGCTGCTTTGGTCTGAGCAGCGACTCGTGCGGCGTATCGGTAGTTACCTCGTCGCGGACAAGGTAGGTCTGATACCGTCTCGCCGATGATGTTGGTGTCAGCTTCTTAATAGGCATTGCTTTCCCGTTTCGTTTGTCGCCGATCCTCAGTTCATGCGTCGACCAGCGTCGAGCTCAAGCGCTCAACGACCGATCGGCGCGATCAGATCGCGTCCTCGTACATGATCTGTTTCTGGCCCGATTTGAGGGTGATATAAGCCTTCTTCCAGTCAGGCCTGCGTCCCACTTCACGTCGCGTGGGCCGCTGTTTCATCTTGCCTCTATAGTTGGCCACCCTGACCTCTTCCACTTTCACGCCAAGGATCTTTTCCACCGCCTTCTTGATCTCGGGCTTGGTCGCGCGCCGGTCGACCTTAAGCGTCAGCAACTGTCTCGAATTGCCGCCGCGCCCCATCGACTCGGGCTCGTCCTTCATCGTCAGCGCCTTCTCGGTGATAACCGGACCCTTAATAACTTCCCAAATGCTCTTCATCGAAGCATCTCCTGTTTACTGTTTCCACCGCACTACTTCGCCAACTGCTTGTCGAGCTGAGCAGCGACATCGCGAGTCATCGCCAGATGCTCGTGAGTCAGCACGTCGTAAACGTTCACCACGCCCGGCGAAACGCACGTAACCTTCCCTAGATTTCGCGAGGACAACGTGAGATTGCGGTTGTCCAGCGAGTCAATGATCAAAATGCCGCGATCCAGTCCCAGCGCTTCGAGCGTCCGTGCAAAGTCCTTGGTCTTGTGCGACGTGAGATCGAAGTTCTCGAGGACGATCAACCCGCCCTCCCTGAGCCGCTCTGAAAGCACCGAGCGCATCGCGCCGCGTCTGACTTTCTTTGGCACTCGATAAGACCAGTCGCGCGGCTGCGGCCCGTGAACGTTGCCTCCGCCCTTCCAAAGTGGGCTTCTAAGGCTGGCAATCCTCGCGCGACCCGTACCCTTCTGCCGCCAAAGCTTCTTGCCGGAGCCACTCGTATTCCCACGCGTCTTTGTAGCCGAAGTCCCCGCGCGCTGATTCGACAAATAATTCTTGACCGCTTCGTAAATCAGCGGCTTGTTCAGCGGCGCACCAAACACCGCGTCGGAAAGCTCAAGCTCGCCGACTTCTTCGTTCTTCAAGTTCTTCACCTTAACCACAGGCATCTTTGTGTGCTCCGTCTTGGGTTAGCGTTGCGCCTTCTTGATCAACACGTACGCGCCGTTTGGCCCCGGCAGCGCGCCTCGAATCATCAGCAAATTGTTCTCGGTGTCCACCGCCGCCACTCTCAGGTTCTTGACGGTCTTGCGCTCGTCGCCCATATGTCCTGCCATTTTAGTTCCCTTGATGACTCGCGAAGGATAAGCCGAAGCGCCAATCCCTCCAGGAGCGCGGTGAAACATCGATCCGTGAGTCGCCCGGCCGCCGGCGAATCCGTGTCGCTTTACAAATCCCGCAAAGCCCCGGCCCTTGGATCGGCCGACCACTTCTATCACGTCGT
Source organism: Blastocatellia bacterium (assembly GCA_035315885.1). Taxonomy (GTDB): domain Bacteria; phylum Acidobacteriota; class Blastocatellia; order UBA7656; family UBA7656; genus DATFXM01. Next base: position 1,102 of record DATFXM010000185.1, on the reverse strand, counting down.
CCTCGTTGAAGATGTCCACCAGCACTTTGTCGCCCACGTTGGTTCCGTCATCGCTTGCATCCACGCGGACTTCGCGCAGCACTCGAGTGGGAGGAACTCCGGCACGCTTGAAATGGCCTTCCGTAGGCTTGTTGATACGGCGCGGAGGCTTTTCTTCCACCAATCCGAGCTGCACTGCGTCGTAGCCGTCGCTATTGACAGTCTTCTTCTGGACCACAATGCACGGCCCTGCCTTGACCACAGTTACCGGCGTCACCGTCCCGTCCGACGAAAACAACTGCGTCATCCCTAATTTCTTACCGATTATTCCGTTAACCATATGAAGTCCTGAGTTCTGAGTGCTGAGTGCTGAGTCTTGAGCGTTGAGTCGCATCCTGAAGCGTTAAACCGTAATCGTTCGCCATCACGGATTCGATCAGGCCTAACTCATCACTCAGCACTCTGCACTTTACTTATGGTCCTTGCCGAAAGCCTTTATCTCGACGTCAACACCCGCCGGCAGATCGAGCTTCATCAGTGCATCCACGGTCTGAGGTGTCGGATCCAGAATGTCCATCAGCCGCTTGTGAGTCCTGATCTCGAACTGCTCGCGAGATTTCTTGTCGACGTGCGGACTGCGAAGCACCGTGTATTTGTTCTTCACCGTGGGCAGCGGAATCGGTCCCGCCACTCGCGCGCCGGTACGCTTCGCCGTATCCACGATCTCCGCAGTCGACTGGTCGAGCACCCTGTAGTCGTACGCCTTCAGCCGGATTCTTATCTTTTCATTCAACATGTCTTTACTTTCGCCTCTGCTTCTTGCGCCGTCAGAGCATCCTCATTAGTTTGCCGGTTGCTCCTGCTCTAGTCCTGCTGCTACTCGATCACTTCCGAGATCGTGCCGGCTCCCACCGTCCTCCCGCCTTCGCGTATCGCAAATCTCAACCCCTTCTCCATCGCGATCGGCGTGATCAACTCCACAGTCAGGTTCGAGTTGTCTCCGGGCATCACCATCTCCACTCCCTCCGGCAACGTCGCCACTCCAGTCACGTCCGTCGTCCGAAAGTAAAACTGCGGCCGATACCCACTGAAAAACGGCGTGTGCCTTCCCCCTTCTTCCTTC